>CAVERH010000076.1:0-12340 GCA_963618065.1 bacterium
GACATATAACGTTCACATATGCTCTTTATGTCCAATCCCCGGTATCATCAATCTGCATGGCTGAACTGTTACAAATTGATATTTCGTGCCCCAAAGGGATGAAAATGCCTGTTGACAAATTAGAAAATAAGGGATAAAATTGTAGCGTGCTACAGAATGAAAAAACACCTGCAGCAAGTATGAAGTAAAATATGCAATCAGAACAAGCAGAATGAAGGAACTGCGTAGAGGGAATGAGGAGAACAGAATGAAAGAGCAGATGGAGAATGAGGATATCGGATATTTGTTTAAGAGAATTCATGACCGGTTGAAGATGTCTGCGGATGCTGTTTTTGAGAAAAATAATCTCACCAGTTCCCAGGCTCGTCTCATGGAATTCGTGGATGTGAAAGGCGGTCAGGTGACACAGAAAAGTATTGAGGAGTATCTGAGGGTGTCACATCCGACGGTGGTTGGAATCGTGTCAAGGCTTGAACGAAGCGGTTTCCTGGAATGTCATATGGATCCGGAGGACAAGCGAAATAAGATCGTGTGCATGACTGAGAAAGCATTCTCGGTTGGAAATGAATTGGCAGAGGGAAGAATCATGACGGAACAGAAGCTGCTGAACCACATGTCACAGCAGGAAATTGCGGAGCTGCGCAGTCTTTTAGACAGGGTGTACCGCAACCTGCAGGAATAGAGCAAAAATAAGAGTCTGGCTGGACTCTTTCTTTTTAGATAAATATGTAGCATGCTACAAGTAAAGCAAAGGAGGTATTTATGAAAATTTTAGCAAAGAGTTTAAGAGAGTATAAGAAAATGTCAGTCTATACGATTCTGCTCTCCATGCTGGAAGTGGTCTTCGAGATCGTGATTCCGCTTTGCATGTCGAATCTGATTGATTTTGGAATTGAAGAAGGTGAAATGCCGGCGGTTGTCCGTTATGGAGTGTATCTTCTTATTTTTGCGATTTTACAACTGATTACGGGTGTGGCATCCGCAATCCTTGGGGCAAAGGCGTCCACCGGATTTTCAGCCAACTTACGGCAGGATATGTATGACCGGATCCAGACCTTTTCCTTTTCCAACATTGACCGGTTTTCTTCATCATCGATCGTAACCAGGCTGACAACGGATGTGACCAATATCCAGAATGCCTATCAGATGTTGATCCGTATGGCGATCCGTGGACCGGTGATGATTGTCTTTTCCATGATTGTATCGTTCCGGATTAATGTTAGGATCGCCATGATCTTCCTGTTATTGATCCCGCTTCTCGGGGCGGCCTTATATGTGATCCAGGGCGTGGTTCATCCGGTATTTGAAAGAGTATTCCACAGATACGATCATCTGAACAATATTGTGCAGGAAAATGTCCGGGGAATGCGTGTCGTTAAGTCCTTTAACCTGCAGGATGAGGAAGTGGATAAGTTCGGACAGGTATCGGGAGACATTTATCGTGATTTTACGAAAGCAGAAAGGCTGTTGGCATTGAATTCCCCGTTGATGCAGTTCTTTATGTATGGAAGTATGCTGCTGATTTCCTGGATCGGTGCGAAGGCCATTGTCGCAAGCGGGAATGATGCAGCCCTTGGACTTACTACGGGATCCCTCACGGCACTCATTACCTATTCTGTTCAGATTCTGAGCTCGTTAATGATGCTGTCCATGGTGTTTGTAATGCTTACGATTTCCCGGTCTTCCATGGAACGAATTACAGAGCTTTTGTCAGAAGAATCGACGATTATACAGAAGGAAAATCCCTGCCTTGAGGTGAAGGACGGAAGTATCTGCTTTGAACAGGCGGGTTTTGTATATAGTCAAAAGGCAGAAAAACCGGTGCTTCAGAATGTGAATCTGACCATCCGGTCCGGAGAAACGATTGGAATTATCGGGGGAACCGGATCCTCGAAGTCCTCTCTGGTACAGCTGATTCCACGGCTTTATGATGTGACACAGGGCTGCTTAAAGGTTGGCGGTGTGGATGTCCGGGACTATGATTTACAGGTTCTGCGAAATGCCGTTGCCATGGTATTGCAGAAGAACGAACTGTTTTCGGGAACGATCCGGGATAACCTGAAATGGGGAAAAGAAGATGCGACCGAGGAAGAGATTAAGGAAGCATGTTATCTTGCCTGCGCAGATGAATTTATTGAAGGTATGCCGGATGGCTATGACACCTATCTGGAGCAGGGAGGCGGCAATGTCTCCGGAGGACAGAAGCAGCGTCTATGTATTGCACGCGCACTGCTGAAAAGACCGAAGATACTGATTCTGGATGATTCAACCAGTGCCGTGGATACGAAGACCGATGCGAAGATCCGGAAGGGTATGGCAGGTTTTCTTCCGAATACAACGAAAATTATTATTGCACAGCGCGTTTCTTCGGTAAAGGATGCTGACCGGATTGTTGTTATGAATGATGGTAGAATTGATGCCGTAGGAACGCATGAGGAGCTTCTCAAATGTAGTTCGATTTATCGGGAGGTTTATGAATCCCAGCAGAAAGGAGGAGAGCAGCATGAATAAGAAAATGACAGGAGAACGGGGAGATTACAAAACCTTAAAGCGTCTGTTGTCTTATATCGGAAGATATAAAGGGCTGCTTACGATTGTTGTAATCTGTATCCTGGTGAGTGCGGTTGCAAGTGTCGCTTCCTCCGTATTTATCCAGATTTTGATTGATGATTATATCGCACCGCTCTTGCTTATGGATCAGCCGGTTTATACAGGGCTTTTAAAAGCGCTTTGTATCATGGGCGTGGTGTATCTGATTGGTGTCGTATCGTCCTGGGTCTATAATTACCTGATGGTAACGGTTGCGCAGGGAACCCTGAAGACTATCCGGGATGAAATGTTTGCAAAGATGCAGACACTTCCGGTTCGGTATTTTGATACCAACACGAATGGCGATATTATGAGCCGTTACACCAATGATACCGATACCCTGCGCCAGATGATTGCGCAGTCGCTGGCACAGCTCATCAGTTCGGTGTGCACCATTGTTGCGGTATTTATTTGTATGCTGTATCAGAGCGTTTATTTAACAGCCATTGTTGTTGTGGCGATTGCATTGATTTTACAGATTGTAAAAAGAGTTGCGGGAAAAAGCGGACATTATTTTATCCGGCAGCAGGAAACATTAGGTGCACTGGATGGCTATATTGAGGAGATGATTCACGGGCAGAAGGTCATCAAGGTGTTTTGTCATGAAAAGGCTGCACGACAGGAATTTATGGAGAAGAATAAAGAATGGGAAAGCGCATCGGCCAATGCAAACGGCTATGCGAACATGATGATGCCGATGATGAATGCACTTGGTTATGTGCAGTACGTTATTATTGCCGTGGTTGGGGCATGGATGGCCATTTCAGGTGCAGGGAACCTTACACTTGTCGGGATGAACACCGTAACGCTTGGTATGATCGCTTCCTTTTTAACCCTTTCAAGGAACTTTACCAACCCGATTGCCCAGCTTTCTAACCAGTTTAACTCCATCGTGACGGCGCTTGCCGGAGCCAGCCGGATTTTCCAGCTGATCGATGAGGAACCGGAAGCAGACAATGGTTATGTAACGCTTGTGAATGTGAAAGAAGAAAACGGAGAACTGGTTGAGGTGCCGGAGCGGACGGGACTCTGGGCGTGGAAGCATCCGCATGAAGACGGGACCCTTACCTATCAGAGATTGAATGGAGAGATTGTACTGGATCATGTGGACTTTGGATATGAACCGGGAAAGCAAATCCTGCGGGATATTACCCTTTATGCAAAAAAGGGACAGAAGATTGCCTTTGTCGGAGCAACCGGTGCAGGCAAGACCACGATTACGAACCTGATTAACCGCTTCTATGATATTGATGATGGAAAGATCCGTTACGATGGCATTAATATCAATAAAATTAAGAAAAAGGACTTAAGAGAATCGTTGGGAGTTGTTTTGCAGGACGTGAATCTGTTTACCGGAACTGTTATGGAAAACCTCAAATACGGAAATCCGAACGCAACGGAGGAGGATTGTATTGCAGCAGCCAGGCTTGCCAATGCACACAACTTTATTATGATGCTGCCAGACGGCTATGACACGGTTTTACAGGGAGACGGCAGCGGTCTGTCACAGGGACAGCGGCAGTTACTTTCGATTGCCAGAGCAGCCGTTTCCAATCCACCGGTGATGATTCTCGACGAGGCCACTTCCTCCATTGATACCAGAACGGAAGCACTGGTACAGCAGGGCATGGATCGATTAATGGAGGGAAGAACGGTGTTTGTCATTGCACACCGGCTGTCTACGGTTAAGAATTCCGATGTCATTATGGTACTGGATCATGGAGAAATTATTGAGCGTGGCAGTCATGAGGATCTGATTCGGAAAAAGGGAACCTATTATCAGCTCTATACCGGCGCATTTGAATTAGAATAAATAAAAAGTCTGCAAATTAAAAATCAGGCGTTTGTCGGAAATGGCAGATGCCTGATTTTGTATAATGATGTAAAATTTTGCATAAATACTAATCAAAGCATAAAATTGTATTGAATTTCGTACAAGGGAAATGCCGGAACTGTGATTTAAGGCTGGAAAAGTGAATGAGAATGTGATATCATTAGGCATTATGTGGGGTGCTTTAGCATAGTAACAAATTAATGAGGTGACAAAAATGCAGAAATATATTCTCAAAAGAATATTACTTGCCATAGTAACCATCTGGGCTGTGGCAACGCTGACCTTCTTCCTGATGAATCTTGTTCCGGGAGGACCGTTTCTTTCCGAAAAGGCCATCAGCCCTCAGGCAACAGCCGCTTTAGAGGCGAAATATGGATTGGACAAGCCGTTGTGGCAGCAGTACCTGACTTATATGGCAGGCGCCTGTCACGGTGATTTCGGTGACAGCTTAAAGCAGAGAGGACGTACCGTTATGGACATCATTACCATGAAGTTCCCGGTATCAGCCCGCGTGGGAGGAGTGTCCGTGCTGGTCGCATTGCTGCTCGGTGTTCCACTGGGATGTATTGCCGCACTGAAGAGAGGAAAGCTTCTTGATAATCTGATCAGTGTCGTTTCCACCTGTGGAATTGCCGTGCCAAGCTTCGTAATCTGTACACTGCTTTTATACTTCTTTGGTGTAAAGCTGCAGATTCTGCCGACCATGGGACTTACTTCCTGGAAACATTATGTGATGCCGGTTATGGCGCTGGCTTTTTATCCGACCGCATATATTATGCGTCTGATGAGATCCTCCATGCTGGATGTCCTCGGACAGGATTACATGCGTACTGCGAAGGCCAAGGGTCTTGCGGGCGGCAGGATTCTGTTCAAGCATGCGTTACGAAATGCTATTCTTCCGGTCATTACCTACGTAGGGCCGTTACTTGCCTATACCGTAACAGGAAGCTTTGTTGTTGAGAAGATCTTCACAATTCCGGGACTTGGCGGAGAGTTTATTTCTGCAATTAACGGACGTGATTATACTCTGATTATGGGAACAACCATTTTCCTTGCAACTTTGATTATCATTATGAATGTAATTGTTGATATCGTATACAAGATTGTGGATCCCAGAATTAAATTAAAGTAAGGAGTCAGTCCATGAAAGAGAATCCAATTAGTTTTCAGTTAAAATTAAAACCTGAAGATTTTCTTCCGGCAACCGAGGAAGAGAAGCAGAGTCAGGTCATTATGCGTGAGAGCGTGAGCTTCTGGAAGGACGGAGCACGCCGCCTTCGCAAGAATAAAGTAGCAATGGTAAGCCTTGTGGTGATTATCCTTGTGATGATTTTTTCCTTTATCGTTCCTTCTTTTTATCCGTATAATTACAAGGATCAGATTAAGGGAGCCAATAATCTTC
Organism: bacterium; assembly: GCA_963618065.1. Lineage (GTDB taxonomy): Bacteria > Bacillota > Clostridia > Lachnospirales > Lachnospiraceae > Suilimivivens. Next base: position 5,826 of record CAVERH010000076.1, read on the forward strand.
GCCCGATGCAGTATTCCGAAGAGGAGCTGGCGAGAATTGATGCCGGTGAAAAAGTATTTCCCCATATCTTTGGTACCGACAAGATGGGACGTGATTATGCCATCCGTGTGATGATGGGAAGCCGTATTTCCCTTCTCGTTGGTCTGATCGCAACCGGTATTATCCTGATTATCGGTTCTATTTACGGATCGGTGGCTGCATTCTTTGGTGGCTGGGTCGATCTGGTGATGATGAGAATTGTCGATATTATTTATACGATCCCGGATATTCTGCTGATCGTGTTACTATCCTTTGCACTGAAAGCACCGCTTGCACAATTAAAGGAAGCTCCCGGCTTTGCCTGGGTCGGTGTTGTAGGGGAAAACCTGATCAGTATCTTCGTTGTGTTCGCCCTTCTTTACTGGGTAGGAATGGCGAGAATGGTACGAAGCCAGGTACTGATGCTTAAGGAAAGTGAATATGTTACAGCTGCAAGAGCACTGGGTGTCAGCAATGCGAAGATCATTAAGAAGCATCTGCTTACGAACTGTATCGGAACCCTGATCGTTACCACAACACTGCAGATTCCGTCTTCCATCTTTACCGAAAGCTTTTTAAGCTTCTTAGGTATGGGTGTTGCGGTTCCGCTTCCTTCCCTTGGGAGCCTTGCCAGTGATGCGATCAACGGTATGAATACCTATCCGTATCTGCTGTTTATTCCGGCATTACTGATCAGTTTGATTATTTTGAGCTTTAACCTGTTAGGTGACGGTCTGCGTGACGCATTTGACCCGAAGCTGAAGAATTAAGGAGGAGAGAATCATGTCAGAATATCTTGTTGATATAAAAAACGAAAGACTTTCCTTCTTTACCCCTGCCGGTGAAGTAAAGGCATTAAATGATGTTTCCATTCATTTAAAGGAAGGCGAAGTTCTTGGAATCGTTGGAGAAAGTGGTTCGGGTAAGTCCGTAACTGCGTACAGTCTGATGGGACTGACAGCATATCCCGGAAAGCTGATCGATGGAACACTGGAATTTAACGGACATGAAATTGAGAAGATGAGTGAAAGGGAAATGCGAAAGATCCGTGGAAATGAAGTATCCATTATCTTTCAGGATCCCATGACAAGCTTAAATCCGGTTTACACGATCGGAAATCAGATTATGGAGGTAATCCTGCTCCATACCGATAAGAATAAAAAGCTGGCAAAGGAACGTGCCAGAGAGCTGCTTACCTTAGTAGGAATTAATGAGCCGGACAAGCGTTTAAAACAATATCCGCATGAATTATCCGGTGGTATGAGACAGCGTGTCATGATTGCGATGGCTCTGGCCTGTGAACCGAAGCTTCTGATTGCGGATGAGCCGACTACTGCGCTGGATGTGACCATTCAGGCACAGATCTTAGAACTGATGATGGAATTGAAGGATCGTCTTGGTATGGCAATCATTATGATTACCCATGACCTTGGTGTGGTTGCCAGCATGTGTGAGAGGATTGCCGTTATGTATGCCGGCCGAATCGTAGAGTATGGTACCACAGAGGATATTTTCTATCAGCCGAAGCATGAATATACGAAGGGACTGATCCGTTCCATTCCGAGAATTGATACAAAGGAGCATGAACGGCTCGTTCCTATTGAGGGATCTCCTGTGGATCTCTTAAATCCGCCGAAGGGTTGTCCTTTTGCACCGAGATGTGAGAATTGTATGAAAATCTGTCTTCGCGAAATGCCGCCGGTAACGAATTTTGGAGAAGTTCATTACACACAGTGCTGGCTGAATCAGAAAGAGGAGATGGAGAAGGGAGCAGCCAATGAGTGATACATTAGTTCAGGTGGAACATTTACAACAGTATTTCCCGGCAGGCGGATACGGAAAGAATAAGAAATATATTCAGGCAGTCGATGATGTTTCCTTTACGATTGCGCGTGGTGAAACCCTCGGACTTGTCGGAGAGTCGGGGTGTGGCAAGACAACCACAGGAAGAACCCTGCTTCGTCTGTACGAGCCGACCGGTGGTAAGTTCGTTTATGACGGTGAGACCGTATTTGATGTCGAAAAGAAGATTTTCGCACCAATGCTTCCTTATCGTAAGAAAATGCAGATTGTATTTCAGGATCCGTATGCGAGCCTGGATCCGAGAATGACCGTTGGGGATATCATCGGGGAAGCCATTGATGTGCATAAGCTTGCAGCCAATAAACAGGAAAGATACGATATTATTATTGAGATGCTGCGTCGTGTCGGACTGAACTCCGAACATGCCAACCGTTATCCGCATGAGTTTTCCGGAGGACAGCGCCAGAGAGTCGGTATTGCAAGAGCACTTGCGGTAAATCCGGAGTTTATCGTCTGTGATGAACCGATTTCTGCACTGGATGTTTCCATTCAGGCGCAGGTCATTAACATGTTCGAGGATTTACAGGAGCAGATGGGACTGACCTATCTTTTCATTGCCCATGATCTTTCCGCAGTAAAACACATTTCCAACCGGATCGGTGTTATGTATTTAGGAAGAATGGTAGAGCTTGCAGACAGCTATGAGCTGATTCAGCGTCCGCTTCATCCCTATACGAAGAGTCTGATTTCCGCAATTCCGATTGCTGATCCGAATAAAGCCAGGGAAAGTAAGCGTATTGTACTTGAGGGAGATGTTCCGAGTCCTTTAAATCCGCCGTCTGGATGCCGTTTCCGAACCAGATGTCCTTATGCGGATGAAACCTGTGCAGCGAAGGTTCCAGTGTGGAAGGAAATCGAAAAAGGACATTTTGCTGCATGTCACCATATTGACAAGTGTAACTAAATGTGGTAATAATTTTTAGAATAAACAATACAGGTATCGAAACAAGGTTTTATGACAGCCTGTATTTTGTTTATAAAATTTTCAGAGGAGGAAATATTATGAAAAAGAAAGTTCTTGCACTTGTCCTTACAGCCGCTATGGTTGTTGGATTAGCTGCCTGTGGCGGAAGCACTTCCAATGATGCTGCATCTACAACAGATGAAACCACAACAGAATCCAGTGACAATCAGGCTGCAGAAGACGCAACAGACGCAACAGAAGCAACAGCTTCCACAGGAGAGAAGATCTTATCCGTACAGGTAGGACCTGATCCTGAAACCATTGATCCTGCATTAAACAGTGCAGTAGATGGTGGTAACATGTTATTACATTCCTTTGAATGTCTTCTGACAGTAGATGAGAATGGTCAGCTTGCTCCCGGACAGGCAGAAAGCTGGGAGACATCGGAGGATGGTCTTACCTGGACCTTCCATTTAAGAGATGGTTTAAAGTGGTCCGATGGATCTGATTTAACCGCAAATGATTTCGTTTACAGCTGGAAGAGAGTATGCGATCCTATGGTAGCAGCTCCTTATGCTGAAACTGTACTTTCCATGGTTGAAGGTTATGACAAGGCCATCGAGGGTGATCTTGATGCACTTCAGGTCGTGGCACAGGATGACAACACACTTGCTGTAACTCTGAATGCTCCCTGTTCTTACTTTGGAAGCCTTGCAGCTTTCGCAACCTTAAGTCCGGTACAGGAAGCAACTGTTACTGCAAATGGTGATGCATGGGCAACCAGCGCAGAGACCTATATCAGCAACGGACCTTTCTATGTATCTGAATGGGTTCCCGGTTCTTATATCTTAATGAGCAAGAACCCTTACTACTGGAATGCAGATGCTATCAAGCTGGATGGTATTAAGTGGAATCTTATCGAGGATTCCAACGCTGCATACAGTGCATATCAGACCGGTGAAGTTCTGATGATTAAGGATGTTCCTACAGAAGAAATTCCTTCCTTAAAGGATAATGCTGAATTCCATGTAGATCCGATTATCGGGACTTACTATCTCAGCATGAATCTTGAAAGAGATGCATTCAAGGATGCAAAAGTACGTAAAGCATTAAGCCTTGCAATTGACCGTGATTATGTTGCTAACACTTTAATGCAGGGAACTTACTCACCTGCCGATAACTTCATGGGACCCGGATGGATCGACATGGATGGCAAGCAGTTCAAGGATAATGCAAACGGTGGTCAGTCTTATATTGATGTAAACAATTACGAAGCAGATTTAGAAGAAGCAAAGCAGCTTCTTGCAGATGCCGGTTACCCGGATGGCGAAGGATTTCCGTCTATCACCTATACAACCAATGATTCGGGTTATCATAAAGTAGTTGCTGAATACTTACAGCAGGCATGGGCACAGCTTGGTATCGACCTTCAGGTAGATATCGTGGAATGGGCATCCTTCACACCGATGCGTCGTAACGGTGATTATGATATTGCACGTAACGGCTGGGTTGGAGATTACAGCGATCCTTCCAACATGCTTGAACTGTTCTACACAACCAACGGTAACAATGATGGTAAGTTCAGCAATGCAGACTTTGATGCAGCAATCGATCTTTCCAGAACAACACTTGATTCTGCAGAGCGTTCTCAGGCACTTCATACCGCAGAAGATGTTCTGATGGAAGAAACCGGATGTATTCCTGTTGCATACTACAATGACTTCTGGTTACAGAGTGACAAGATTACCGGATCCTGGCATTCACCTTATGGATACTGGTATTTCATGTATGCTGATATTGCAGAATAATTTTGAAGCAATTTGAGAAAGAGAAGCTGAAAGGAACTGCTTTTTTGCAGTTCCTTTTTTATGCAAAAAAGTGTATAATGAGCCTTATAAATTATGCCAAATGTACTTACGAATGCGAGCATTCGCTGTCTATATTGCCATGATTGGCATGGCTCTGGATAGACAATATATGATATGGAGGATGAGAGATGGCGGAAAAGGTAATCGACCGTTTTTTCAGATATGTACAGATTGATACACAGTCTAAGGAGGATGCAGAAAGCTTTCCCAGTACCGAAAAGCAGAAAAATTTAGCAATGCTCCTTGCAAAAGAGCTTCAGGAAATGGGAGCATCGGATGTCGTTTATGATGAGGAACGCTGCTATGTTTATGCTAAGATTCCGGGTAACGATCCTGCAAAGGAAGACGATTACCCGACACTTGGGTTTATTGCACATATGGACACTTCGCCGGACTGCTCCGGAAAGAATGTAAAGCCGCGACTTGTAGAGAACTATGATGGCAAAGAAGTAATTCTGAACGAAGAGAAAGCGATTGTATTAAGTCCGGTTGTATTTCCTGAGTTAAAGCATTATATAGGACAGACGCTTATTGTAACCGATGGAACTACGCTGCTTGGTGCCGATGATAAGGCAGGAGTAGCAGAGATTATGACGATGGCACAGACGCTTTTAGAGCATCCGGAGATCAAGCATGGACCGATCGCGATCGGATTTACCCCGGATGAAGAGGTTGGCGATGGCGTGGATCATTTTAAGATCCGTCAGTTTGGTGCAGACTATGCTTATACGGTAGATGGCGGCGCAATTGGAGAACTGGAATATGAGAACTTTAATGCGGCATCTGCCAAGACAATTATCCATGGTGTGAATGTGCATCCGGGAGAGGCGAAGAATAAGATGAAGAACGCTTCCCTGTATGCGATGGAATTCCAGATGATGCTGCCCGGAACGATGCGTCCGGAATGTACAGAAGGCTATGAGGGATTTTTCCACCTGACGAATGTCGAGGGAACCGTAGAACTGGCAACCCTTTCTTATATTATCCGTGACCATGATAAGGAACGCTTCCATGAAAAGAAGGAGATGTTCCGTCATATTGCAAATGAAATGAACAATAAGTATGGAGAAGGAACGGTTGAGGTAGAGATCTCCGATTCTTACTACAACATGAAAGAAAAGATCGAACCGGAAAATCTGTTCCTCATTGAAAATGCAAAGTCCTGCATGGAAGAGCTGGGCATTGTACCGAAGATCCAGCCGATCCGGGGCGGTACAGACGGCGCAAGATTATCCTTCCTCGGACTTCCCTGTCCGAACCTTTGTACCGGCGGACATAATTATCACGGCAGATTTGAGTATTGCGCTGTGGAATCCATGGAGAAGATTGTGGAATTGCTTGTACATATCACGCGGAGGGAGCTGAGGTAGGGATGATTGATTATGACCACTTTCATGTACTCAATTATGTAAAGAAGGAAGAATATACCGGCAGCATGAACGGTATGCGCTACATGCTGAAAAAGAAGGTCGTGCCAAAGGATGATCAGGAGGAGACCTATCTGGAGGTCATCATCTGGCCCGAGCCGTATGGATATGCCAGGACCGAAGAAGAGAAGAAGCAGCGTAGGGATTTTGCTTTTTCAGAGGATGGATTAAAGGAAGCTGTGGTGTATCTGAACCAGCAGTTTGAAGACCAGCGGGCGCTGTGGGATCTTTCTTCTAAGCTGGAGATGTAGGGGAGTTGGGGTTCGCTAAGGTATGTAATTATTTAGTACATGATTCGCATGGCCCTGAATGGTTGTATATTTTATGGTAACTATTCAGAACCCCATTCGTAAAGCCGCTGCTAAGGCAGCGTAGTTTACTTCATGTGGTTACTTCGCCATATAAATCATGGCATATGTCCGCTTGAATGCAAGC
>CAVERH010000077.1:0-11708 GCA_963618065.1 bacterium
GTCCAGGAGGATCCCATATTGACAAGAAACCGATATACTGTTTATAATAACTTAGAACAAAGGCGTTCTTATATGCACGATGGAAATCGTTGGATATAGGGGTGCTTTTGCCTTTTTACAGGGAAATTTTACAAGGAAAACAAATGGAAAGGACACAGCTTATGAAGAAGGGTTATACAAAGGAAGACATCTTAAGAATGGTAGAAGAAGAGGATGTGGAGTTTATCCGTCTGCAGTTTACCGATATGTTCGGATGCCTGAAGAACATGGCGATTACGGTGAGCCAGTTAGAGAAGGCACTGAACAATCAGTGTATGTTTGACGGATCCTCGATTGAAGGATTTGCAAGAATTGAAGAATCGGATATGTATCTTTATCCGGATCTGGATACCTTTACAATTCTGCCATGGAGACCACAGCCGGGAACCGTAGCAAGACTGATCTGCGATGTGTACCGGAGCGACGGAACACCGTTTCCGGGAGATCCGAGACACATTCTGAAAAAGGCAGTTGCACATGCGGCAGAGCTGGGTTATGAGTTTGAGGTGGGTCCTGAGTGTGAATTCTTCTTATTTAATGTAGATGATAACGGAAGACCAAGCACGGAATCCTATGAGCAGGCAGGCTATTTTGATCTGGATCCGCAGGAAATCGGTGAAAATGCAAGACGTGACATGGTCTTAACCTTAGAGGATATGGGCCTTGTTGTGGAAGCCTCCCACCATGAGGCAGCACCTGCCCAGCATGAAATTGACCTGAAATATGATGAGGCAGTTTTGACAGCGGACAATCTGATGACCTTTAAAATGGCGGTTAAGACGATTGCAAAGCGGCATGGGCTGCATGCCACCTTTATGCCTAAGCCGAAGTTCGGCATTAACGGCTCCGGTATGCACATTAATATGTCCCTGAACCGTAACGGACAGAATATCTTTAACGATCCGTCCGATGAACTGGGATTAAGTAAAGAAGCTTATTATTTTATGGGTGGAATCATCCGTCATATGAAGGGGATGACCTTAATTACCAATCCACTTGTAAATTCCTATAAGAGACTGGTGCCGGGATATGAAGCACCGGTTTATATTGCGTGGAGTGCAAGCAACCGGAGTCTTGCCGTGCGTGTGCCGTTTGCACAAGGAGCCGGAAGCCGTATTGAGCTTCGATGCCCGGATCCGGCAGCCAATCCGTATCTGGCGCTTGCCGTGTGTCTGGAAGCAGGACTTCAGGGAATTGTTGAGAAGATCGAGCCTCCGAAGAGCGTGGACTGCAACATTTTTGCCATGAGCGAGGAAGAGAAGGAAGCGAAGAATATTGAAGCCGTACCGGATTCGCTGGATGAAGCAATGGAGGAATTTGAAAAGGATGCTTTCATACAGCAGATTCTGGGAGAGCATATTGCGAAGAAATATCTGGCAGTGAAGAAGCAGGAATGGGCGGAGTACCGCGAGCAGATTACTGATTGGGAGACGAAGAAATATCTGAACCAGTTTTAGAGGGGAGATCCGGAGATGAGTAATATCATTATTACATTTCTCAGGATAAATGATGCTCAGAATATTAAGAATATCCTTGTCCGAAACGGATGGAGCAACGTGAATATCTGTACATCAGGAGCCGGAACCCTTGCCATGGCCGATCAGCTAGAGAGTGGTGTGGTCATCTGTGGATACCGTCTTCCGGACATGGCGTATATGCAGCTCAAAGAGGATCTTCCGGCCGGCTTTCAGATGCTTCTTATTGCGTCGAACAGTGTTATGGCAGGAGCGATTTCTACGGATGTGACGCATATGGAAACACCGCTCAAGGTGCAGGAGCTGATCCAGACCATTCATTTCATGGAGGAGGATGCGGCAAGACGCAGGAGAAAACGGAGAGAGCAGCCACGGCAGCGAAGTCCGGAGGAACGTGCAATGATTCAGCAGGCAAAGGATATTCTGATGAAGAGTAATCATATATCTGAGGATGAAGCACACAAATATCTATTAAGAACCAGTATGCAAAGCGGCAGAAATCTGTTTGAAACAGCGCAGATGATACTGCTGCTTAAAAATAAATAAAAGAGGTAAAAGCAATGACACGTGTGAATGAAAATTATTTGAAGCTTCCCGGAAGCTATCTGTTTTCCACGATTGGAAAGAAGCGTAAGGCTTTTGCAGAAGCACATCCGGACAGTAATATCATCAGTCTTGGGATCGGGGATGTTACCCAGCCGTTAGCCCCGGCCATTATTACGGCACTTCATAAGGCTGTGGATGAGATGGCAAATGCCGAAACCTTTCATGGTTATGCACCGGATCTGGGATATGAATTTTTAAGAGATGCGATTGCAAAGAACGATTATCAGGATCGCGGCTGCGAGATTTATGCAGACGAAATTTTTGTTTCCGATGGAGCAAAGTGTGATTGTGGTAATATTCAGGAGATTTTCAGTGCGGATGCGAAGATTGCAGTGTGCGATCCCGTATATCCGGTTTATGTGGATACGAACGTAATGGCTGGAAGAACCGGCGAATACGATCCGAAGTCCGAAACCTGGAGCAACGTGATCTACATGCCCTGTGTAGCCTCCAACAACTTCGCTCCGGAGCTTCCGAAGGAAGTGCCTGACCTCATTTATCTGTGCTTCCCGAATAATCCGACAGGCGCAACGATTACCAAGGCGCAGCTTCAGGAATGGGTAGATTATGCAAACCGTACCGGATCCGTTATTATTTATGATGCTGCTTATGAAGCTTATATTTCGGAAAAAGATATTCCTCACTCCATTTATGAATGTGAAGGAGCAAGAACCTGTGCAATCGAGATGCATTCTTTCTCGAAAAATGCCGGATTTACAGGAGTCCGTCTGGGCTATACGGTCATTCCGAAGGAGCTGACAAGAGGTGACGTTTCCCTGCATGGCTTATGGGCAAGAAGACATGGAACGAAATACAATGGCGCTCCTTATATTGTACAGCGCGCCGGGGAAGCGGTTTATTCTCCGGAAGGAAAGCAGCAGTTAAAGGAGCAGGTCGCTTATTATATGAAGAATGCCGCCTATATCCGCGAAGAGCTGGCTGATGCAGGCTTTACGGTATCGGGTGGCGTGAATGCACCGTATATCTGGTTAAAGACCACGAAGGACATGACGAGCTGGGAATTCTTCGATTATCTGCTGGAAAGAGCCAATGTGGTCGGCACTCCGGGTTCCGGTTTCGGACCGAGCGGAGAGGGGTACTTCCGTCTGACCGCATTCGGCAGCCATGAGAACACGAAGGAAGCCGTACGCCGGATTAAGGCACTGTAAAAGGAAAGTCATAATCCTTCATAAAATCAATAAAGCATTGCATTTCCTCCCGGAGAAACAATCCCTTTTTCCAGACGATGCCAATCTGGGCATACAGGGGAGGATTTAAAGGAAGTCCAACACAGTCAGGAAATTGCGGCAGGTGATCCTCGTAAAGAAAACCGCCGCAGTTTCCCTGATGAATAAATTTCAACATAGTGTAAATCTGACTGCTTTTCATAAGAATGGTGGGAGAGATCTGCAGCTGCTGGAACCGCATGCCCAGAAGCTCATTCTGGACTGAGTCTGCGTTCAGCATAAGTAACTGTTCTTCTTTAAAATCCTCCATATTCATAACCTTCTGCGAAGCTCTTTTGTGGGAAGGATCCACCACATAAAGGAGCTGTTCCCGTATCAGGGGAATACTTTCCAATTGATCAATATCATATTGCTCCATATTAACCAGACCGAGATCCAACTGCTCCGTCCGTATAAGCTGGCAGGCCCGGACAGAACCGTATTCATGCAATTCCAGAGGAATCGTTGGATATTTTGCGTGAAAGGCATTCCACAGCGCCGGAAAGAAAATGGTACTTAGGATCGGTGGAATGCCCAGCTTCAGTACCGGATGTACTTCGTTCAGCTTTTGAAGCTGCCGCTGCAATTCGTCCCCTTCTTTTAAAAAGGAAGAGGCTTTTTCATAAAACTGTCTTCCGGCATCGGTCAGTTCGAGCGGTGTTTTGTTACGATAAAAAAGTGTAACATCGAATTCATTTTCCAATTCCCGGATTGCAAGCGAAACGGCAGGCTGCGTGACATAAAGCTCGGCTGCAGCCTTGGTGATGCTGTGAGTACGGCATGCGGTACAGAAATAGCGAAGCTGATTTAACGTCATGGAGATTCTCCTTTTATATAATACCCATTGATAAAGTGTAGCGTTTATTAATCATTATTATAAGAAAAATTAATGACAACATAAAAAACATTAAATAGATTTATCTTTATGGAATCAGTATAGTGAAAGTAAGGAGAATGTGCAACGGAAATCTGCAAAAATAAATAGAAAATGGAAAGGAGGGAACGTTATTGTTCACACAGCAGCCAGACACTTGCTGTCAGGCTGCGTAAGAACATGAATCAGGAGTGAGCAGGCTCCTTTTGCAAAGCAAAACTTTAAATGAGCCTGCGAATCGATACTGAAACGAGGTACGAGTGAACAGTAACGAAGAAATATGGATAAAACGGAAAAGACAGACCGGATGACGAAAAGGTTGGTGCAGTTTCTTACCTATATCAGCAGTGTGCTCCCGGATGATGTCATTGCGAAATTAAAAGAGCTGGCACAGGGAGAAAGAGACGAACTTCCCAGGATTTTGTATGAAACGATGGAGAAGAATCAAGAGCTTGCAAAGCAATATCACAGGCCAAGCTGTCAGGATACGGGGGCATTGCAGTTTTTTGTAAAATGCGGGACCGGATTTCCACTGATCAATGAACTGGAGAGCTTATTAAAGGAAGCGGTAAAAATAGCAACCAAGGAGGCTCCGCTCCGCCATAACGCGGTAGAAACCTTTGATGAATACAATACGAAGGAAAACGTCGGAACCGGCATTCCAACGGTATTTTGGGAAATCGTACCGGATGAGGATTCCTGTGAAATTTATGCTTATATGGCAGGAGGAGGCTGTACGTTACCGGGAAAGGCAGCTGTATTGATGCCGGGAGAAGGATATGAAGGTGTGGTCGATTTTGTACTGGATCAGATGACCACATATGGCGTCAATGCCTGTCCGCCGCTGCTTGTCGGGGTCGGAATCGCAACCTCGGTAGAAACGGCAGCCGTTTTGTCAAAGAAAGCATTACTACGTCCGGTTGGATCTTATAGCAGTAATGAACGCGCAGCGAAGCTGGAAAAGCTATTGGAGGATGGAATCAATAAGATCGGGATCGGACCGCAGGGAATGGGTGGAAAGCATTCTGTGATGGGCGTGAATATTGAGCATACAGCCCGGCACCCTTCCGTAATTGGGGTTGCGGTCAATGTAGGCTGCTGGTCTCATCGCCGTGGACATATTATTTTTGATAAAGATCTGCATGCCGTATGCGATACCCATACGGGCATGACATTTGAAGTATAGGGGGGAAGCTTATATGGTTGAAATCAGAAATGGAAAAAAGGTACTTATTACGCCGATCAGCAGGGAAGATCTGAAGGATATCCAGATCGGAGATGTGATCTGGCTCGATGGTAAGGTCACGACCTGTCGGGATGTCGCACATAGACGGCTTGTGGAATATGGGAAGGAGCTCCCTTTATCGATAAAGGATCAGGCAATTTTCCATGCAGGACCGATTGTACAGGAGGATCCTAAGGCACCATCAGGCTTTGAGATGGTTTCAGTCGGTCCCACAACATCCATGCGGATGGAGAAGTTTGAGTATGAATTTATTCGTCAGACGGGAGTGCGGCTTGTGATTGGCAAAGGTGGGATGAAAGAGCAGACAGAAAGAGCATGCAGGGATTTTGGAGCATTGCATTGTGTTTTCCCGGCAGGCTGCGCAGTGGTTGCTGCAACAAAAATGCAGTGTATCGAAGGGCATTACTGGGAGGAACTGGGAATGCCGGAGACGTTGTGGGACTGCAGGGTAAAGGAGTTGGGACCGTTAATCGTCTCTATTGATGCAAGGGGCAATAATCTGTTTGAACTCAACAAGATTTCGTTTCATACCAGAAAAGAACGGATTAAGCAGGAAATATATCCGGAAGTGCGATTTATTCAGTGATGGGGAGGTGTATAAGGATGCAGCAGAAGAATAATCCGGTTTTAGTAGAAGAAAATCAGGGGATTGTGGAGGTCAGAAATCAGAATCCGTTTCGGATTCTTGAACTTGATATCTGCATTTACCGGGCAGGGGAAGTAAAGAACTATCATGTGAACAGTATCGATGCATATGGCAGCTGGAAAGAAGGGCAGGAGACGAGGAAATATTCTGCTTTTCATTCCGTAGGTTTTTATGAAGGAAAAGAGCAGGTAATTGATCGGGCAAAGTTTTGTGAAGAGACCGGAATTTACGAGGGAGAACCACATCATGTGCTTGTCTGGCCGGAGGATACTCCGGAAGAGGCATGGAGAAGGAAACTGGAGTTTCCATTCCGGGACATGGATACAAGAGTAGAAATCACATTTCCTTTAAAGGGACCACGGATTGCGTTCCTTGGACATAGCTTTACCGGGCTATGGGACAGCTCGTATTACTATTTCCGGGAGCTTGCAAAAATGGGCGGCTTTCATGCCCAGGTTGCTTACAGCTATTGGGGTGGAACCGGGATCGCAGCATATGGAGGAGCTGCCTCGGAAAAGAAGGAGAGAGCCACACAGGGACAGAAGGTATTGAATGCTAATGAATATTATGATTATATCTGTGTGGCAGGAAACAGTGATGAAGCGTTGGAAACGGATAGCAGTACAGCAGGAGCAGTCGATTACCGGCAGAGAGAAGGCATGCTGACGGGTGCCAAGGCTCTTTATCAGAAAGCTACCGGGAAGGGGGCAAGGCTGCTGTTATGGGTTCCGCATGCTTATCAATATGGATTCTTTCAGGATATGGGAATGAAGCCATGGAGAGAAGGAAAGGTCGGAGAGGTTTATCAGCGGGACGGAAAAGAATATGTGCTCACCTTATCCCATCAGCAAATGACACAGGAAAATCGCAGATGGTATCAGGATATGGTGGAAAAGCTGGGAGACCGGGCAGAGCTGCTTCCTGTGGGAGAAGCCTACGACCGGGTTTATTTTACTTACGGAGAGCAGGTAAATCCTTACCTTAAGCCGGGGGCAGAGTGCGGAGACTGTGGGCATCAGAACAATATCGGAAACTATATTGCGGCCTGTGTGCTGTATGAGGTAATCTTCCGGAAATCACCGGAGGGACTTGGTGTTCCGGTATCCCATACCTGGGGGATGGATGGAGGAAGCGTTACCCTGCAGCAGGCGCAGCAGATCCAGAAAGCAGTAGCGGAAATGTTCCGGGAGAAAGAAAAATAGGACAGCACAGTAAAAGACCGCTGCTCCGTTACGGAGGCAGCGGCCTTTTCCACAACAACATTTTATAGGAGCTATGTAAAGAGATTACTCAACATCCTGAAGTGCATCGTAATCTTCTTCGCCGGTACGAATCTTTACAACCTTGTCAACGTTGTATACGAAGATCTTACCATCACCGATATGACCGGTGTAAAGAGCCTTCTTGGCAGCTTCAACAACATCCTTAACAGGAATCTTGCTGACAACAACCTCGACCTTAACCTTAGGAAGTAAGGTTGCATCCATTTCAACGCCACGGTATTTCTCACCGGCACCCTTCTGGATACCACAGCCCATAACCTGTGTAACGGTCATGCCGGTAACACCCAAGTCGTTCATGGCTTTCTTCAGATAATCGTATCTGGAAAGCTTTGCGATAATAACAACCTTATGAATACCGGTATCCGGTGAAGCCGGAGCAGCAACAACCTTTACGGAAGCGTTTTTAACCGCTGCAGAAGCATTCTCGTAGGAATCGGTACCAAGGCTTGTGTTGGAATTTTCCTCCATGGTCATGGTGTTTGAAATATCCATAATACTGAAGCCTGCGTATGCAGAAGGAAGACCATGCTCGCAGGAATCCAGACCCATGATTTCCTCTTCCTCAGAAACACGAAGTCCGAAGATTTTTTTGATTACAAGGAATGAAATAGTAATAGTTACAGCAGTCCAGGCTGCAGTGCAGAAAAGACCGAGGAACTGTAAACCAAGCTGTTTAAAGCCGCCGCCGTAGAATAATCCCTTACCTGCGATCTGGTTAGCACCGAAGGTGACACCATCACCGATTGCTCTTGCAAAGGCCGGGGCAGAATCTGTAGCGAAAAGACCGACTGCGATTGTACCCCAGATACCGTTCAGACAATGAACGGCAACTGCACCAACCGGGTCATCTACGCGAAGCTTGTTATCAAGGAACCAAACACCAAATACAACCAAAACACCTGCAACCGCACCGATAATAATGGAACCGAGTGCATCCGTTACATCACAGCCTGCAGTAATTGCTACAAGCCCGGCAAGGGATGCATTCAGACACATGGAAACATCGGGCTTGCCATATTTCACCCAGGTAAAGATCATACACACTACAGTGGCAACAGAGGGAGCAATTGTAGTAGTTACAAAGATGGAACCGAGCTCAGCAACACTTGTTGCAGCAGCTCCGTTGAAGCCATACCAGCCAAGCCATAGAATAAATACACCCAGGCATCCAAGTGGTATATTATGGCCGGGAAAAGCGTTTACCTTTGTAATCCTTCCATCCTTATCCTTTGTGAATTTACCAATACGGGGGCCAACCATTGCAGCTCCGATCAGGGCACAGATACCACCGACCATGTGGATACAGTTGGAACCGGCGAAATCATGGAAGCCGATCTGAGCCAGCCAGCCACCACCCCAGGTCCAATGTGCCTCAATCGGATAGATGAATGCGGAAATCACAGCAGAATATACACAATAGGAAAGGAATCTGGTTCTTTCTGCCATAGCTCCGGATACGATGGTGGCTGTGGTCGCACAGAACACCAGGTTGAATACGAAGTTTGACCAGTCAAAGTTCGCATAGTCTGTAAAAATATCAAATCCGGGTTTCCCAAGAATACCAAGGAAGTCTTCTCCAAGGAAAAGGCCAAAGCCAAGCAGGATAAAGACTACAGTACCAATACAGAAATCCATCAGGTTCTTCATGAGGATGTTACCTGTATTTTTCGCTCTGGTGAAGCCTGTCTCCACCATTGCAAAGCCTGCCTGCATCCAGAATACGAATGCAGCTCCAATCAGAAACCAGACACTGAATAACTCACTGTCCAGAGCACTTAAAATTTCTTGTGTCATAATAATCTCCTCCTTTTTAACACATAATGCGGTATTCCCTCAAAAGCAGGAATCATCCTGTACGCCGTTTTACCTTGAAAAGTAAAACAGCGTGTACACTTAAGAAAGTATACACGCCATTGTGTCAGTTTTATGTATAACTATCCGAAACCGGCTTTCAGGTGTGGAATAGTTATCATCATGATATCTGATTCTGCAATTTAGATATGGAATAATAATTGTCCGTACTGCGGGAACGGCCAGGAGCTTTCGGCAGTATCTACTTCGAGTGCATCACAGTCGCTTCTTAATTCTTCCATAGCAGGAAGGATCTGATCCTTATAGAAGGTTGCCTGGGCAAGACCATCGGAAATCCTTCCGCCTTCTTCAAGGAGAGCAGCAAGCTTGTTTGCTTTGTCATAAGCGGAATCTTCCAGTACGGAAAGCTTCTCAAGCAGATCTTTTTCCATCTTGCAGGATAAACCTTCGGTAACCGCGAGCTTCTTCTTTGCAGTAGCAGCGAGGTCTCCGATATAGGAGTTTACAGCAGGCAGAATCTGTTTCTTTGCCATGTCAACCATGGTAAGACCTTCGATGTTGATCACCTTGCTGTAGGTTTCCAGTAAGATTTCATATCTGGATTCCATTTCCTTCTCGGTAAAGATCTTATGCTTGGTAAAGAGCTCTACATTCTTCGGTGCAAGGAAGGTAGGAAGGGCATCTACGGTAGTCTTCAGGTTCAGAAGACCTCTCTTTTCTGCCTCTGCTTTCCATTCATCCGAATATCCGTCACCATTAAAGATGATTCTCTTATGCTCCTTAATGGTCTTCTTAATCAGTTCGTTGAGCTTATCGGTAAAGTTCTCAGCACCCTCGAGTTCATCCGCAAACTGCTTTAATTCCTCTGCAACAATGGTATTGAGGATGATGTTCGGTCCGGCAATCGACTGGGAAGAGCCAAGGCTTCGGAACTCGAACTTGTTGCCGGTAAAGGCAAACGGTGAAGTACGGTTACGGTCTGTGGTATCCTTCGGGAAGGAAGGAAGTACATGAACGCCGATTTCCATCTTTTCAATACCGCTGCCGTTATAAGGCTTGCCGCTTTCGATTGCATCCAGAATGGCTTCCAGGTCATCTCCAAGGAACATGGAAATGATCGCCGGAGGTGCTTCGTTGGCGCCAAGACGATGATCGTTTTCAGCAGATGCAACGGAAACTCTCATCAGATCCTGATATTCATCCACCGCTTTGATGACTGCGGATAAGAATAAAAGGAACTGTGCATTTTCATAAGGTGATTTACCGGGCTCTAACAGGTTGACACCAGTGTCAGTTGTTAAAGACCAGTTGTTGTGCTTACCACTTCCGTTGACACCCTTGAACGGTTTTTCATGGAGCAGGCAGATAAGATTATGTTTCTTAGCCACATTCTTCATGATTTCCATGGTGATCTGGTTATGGTCGGTTGCAATATTCGTAGTAGAGAAGATCGGAGCCAGCTCATGCTGTGCAGGTGATACTTCGTTATGTTCCGTCTTAGCTAAAATACCAAGCTTCCATAATTCATCATTTAATTCTTTCATGAAAGCGGAAATTCTTGGCTTGATCGCTCCAAAGTAGTGATCCTCCATTTCCTGTCCCTTAGGCGCCATTGCACCAAATAAGGTACGTCCGCAGTAAACAAGATCCTTTCTCTGATCATATAAATCCTTATCTACAAGGAAGTATTCCTGCTCGGGACCAACCGTTGTGATGACACGCTTTGCATCGGTGTTGCCGAAGAGACGTAATACACGAACGGCCTGTTCACCAAGGGCTTCCATGGAACGGAGAAGAGGAGTCTTCTTATCAAGTGCTTCACCGCCGTAGGAGCAGAATGCGGTAGGAATACAAAGCACTCCGTCTTTTACGAATGCGTAAGAGGTAGGATCCCATGCGGTATAACCTCTTGCTTCAAAGGTGGCACGTAAGCCACCGGAAGGGAAGCTGGATGCATCCGGTTCACCTTTGATCAGCTCTTTACCGGAGAACTCCATAATGACACGTCCGTCATTCTGTGGAGAAATAAAACTGTCATGCTTTTCAGCAGTGATTCCGGTCATCGGCTGGAACCAGTGTGTATAGTGGGTAGCTCCTTTTTCGATTGCCCAGTCCTTCATGGCAATGGCAACCACATTGGCTACGGTAATATCTAAATCCTTGCCATCCTCGATGGTCTTTTTTAAAGATTTGTAAATGTCTTTAGGAAGTTTATCTCTCATTATGGCATCGTTGAATACCATACTTCCGAAAATTTCTGGTACATTACTTCTCATAAATGGCCTCCTTTTAAAATTGTTGTGTTGCCTCAAAACCAATTCTGTTTTGAGGGTGGCTGCACAAGTGCGCATCTTGTGCAGCACTTTAAGGAAAACAATTTCCACATAAAAAAAGACGCCACAAGGATTTACCTCATAGCGCCTTTGCTTATGATAGTACGGATTGTAGACCTAAATTTTTCGGTTGTCAATAGGTTTTTTGAAAAAATTACAAGAAATTTT
>CAVERH010000078.1:0-11681 GCA_963618065.1 bacterium
GAATGCGAGGCAAAGCCGAAGCAAGAGTTTAGTGGAACAGGTGCATGTAGAGCCGAAGGAACCACTTAGTGAAAGCAAGCCTTAATCAATAATCTACCAATGAAAGCGAGAGAGAACATGGGAACAGACAACTACTATTCCGTAAAAGAGGATGTACAGAAGTACATAGATGGATGCAAGACCAAAATGAATGTAAGAACGCACAAGGTATTTGGACGTGCTGTTTTAGCAGGAATGATGATTGCGTTTGGCGCATCAGCCAGTAATGTAGCTGCTCATGCAATTACCAATGTCGGTCTTTCCCGACTGGCAGCCGGATGCGTATTCCCGGTCGGACTGATGATGGTCGTTCTTCTTGGCGCAGAGCTGTTCACCGGGGACTGTCTGATGGCAATGGGAAATGCGGAAGGAACCTGTACGATTCTTGATTTGTGTAAGTTCCTGCTGGTTGTATATGTTGGGAATTTTGTGGGATCCGTTTTGCTGGCACTTGTGAATGTGGTTTCCGGACAGCTGAATTATTCCCAAGGACTCCTTGGAGCCTATACGATTAAGGTGGCAATGGGAAAGGTGAACATGTCCTTCGGACAGGCACTGTGCTCGGGAATTCTTTGTAATATTCTGGTATGTGCTGCCGTCCTTATGGCGATGTGTGCAAGAGATATTGTTGGTAAGCTGTTTGCCTGCTTCTTCACGATTATGCTGTTCGTGGTAGCAGGATACGAGCACTGCGTTGCCAACATGTATTATATTCCTGCCGGACTGATTGCTTCTAAGAATGCGAATTATGTGCAGGTTGCCATGGATACCTACGGGTACACGGCAGACCAGCTTGCATCCTTAAATCTCTATGGATTTTTTGTGAAAAATCTGGTTCCGGTTACGATTGGGAATATTATTGGTGGAGCAGTGCTCGGCCTGATTCTTCTTTATCTTCACGGAGATGAAAAAAAGAAACTGTAACTATTTTAAACAGTTACAGTTCAGGAATAAAGTATTTAAATCATGTCTTCAATGGTATGAGCGAGGCCGTCATGATCATTATCGTACTGGGTAATGGTTGTGGCGGCTTTTTTGACAGCTTCGGTTGCATTCGCCATGGCAATTCCTATTCCGGCTTCTGTAATCATGGAAATATCATTTTCTGCATCTCCGGCGGCAAGGCTGAAAGCAGGATTGATGGAAAGCAGTTCACAGAGCTTACGAACCGCAGCACCTTTTCCGGAAGCAGAAGGAAATACTTCCAGATAATAGGGATTGGAATAAGCAAGGGAGATTCCTTCCTTTTCTGCCCAGGGAAGAAGCTCCTGACGCAAAGCTTCCAGTTTGTCCGTATCGTTCCGTTCAATGATCAGACATTTGCAGGGCTCCACATCAAGTACGGAGAAAATATCCGGATTGATGATTGTAGGGGTATTAATAAAACGCTGGTAATAAGCAAGCCCTTCATCCATAGTCGGAGATACAATATGAGTTTTCGAATAAGTATGGAAGTGGATCTGATAGGAAGCAGCAAGGTCTGCCACATATTTCACCTGAGAAAGCTTCAAACCGATCCGGTAAAGCACCTGTCCGGTTTCACAGTCATAAATTTCACCGCCGTTATAACCGATCAGATACATACCTTTATAGTAGAGATTCAGTGCATTCTGCGTATATTTGATGTTATTGATATCCCTGCCGGAACAGAGAACGAATTTGTGTCCGGCATTCGTCCATTTTGTCAGGACTTCTTTCGTATAATCGGTAACCTGCTTTTCATGGTTTAACAGGGTTCCATCCATATCGGTAAACAAAATTTTGGTTTTCTTATAAAGTTCAGGGTGATTCATCATGTAATTCCTTTTTTCTTTCATCGTAGTCAATATCTCCTCAGGTACAAAAAGCTTCCCATACCCGGTGCCAAGGTCAAGACCGGGCTTGGCGGTGCCATGAAAATCGGAGCCGCCGCTGATGCACAGGTCATATTTTTTCGCAAGAGCACGGATCTGTCGTTCGTCCGCAGGCGTATGGGTAGAATAAATGGCCTCGATTCCCATAAGCCCGATTTCTTTTAAGGAAGCAACCAGCTTGTCCAATTGATCTCTTCCCATGTGATAAAGACAGGGATGAGCCAGAATCGGAAATCCGTCGGCCTTCAGGATAATTTCGACTGCACGCATGGGGGTAATCTTTTTACGGGGAACAAAGCAGGGGCCATGATCACCGATATAGCGGTCAAAGGCTTCCTTGACGCTCTTCACATATCCATGCTTCAAAAGGTATTTGGCGTAGTGAGCTCTTGTCAGTACACAGTCTGGAAATTCTGCTTCCAGCTCCTCATAGGTTACGGGCATGCCATGTTCAGTCAGACGTCTGCACATTTCGATGTTGCGGATTTTACGGCCATTGACGAAGTGCACGAGACGCCTTTTAAAATAATCACTTTCATAATCAATATAAAGACCGACGATATGAATATCGCGGCCTTCATATTCTGAGGAAAATTCAATTCCGGGAATCACTTCGATGTCTTTGCCCTTTGCAGCAGCAAGCGCTTCGGTGATTCCATCTGTAGTATCGTGATCAGTCAGGGCAAATGCAGATAAGCCCTTTTCCAATGCATAATTTACAAGCTCAGTCGGGGTGTAGCTTCCGTCCGATTTCGTAGAATGTACATGCAGATCAATTGCTTTCAATTCGATGCTCCTTTCCTGCTCATATCAGGGTACAGGCTATGCGGTTCACACAGCAGCCGGATGCCTGTAGTCAGACGGTGTAAAAAACATCATTCAGGAGTGAACCGTAATATAGAAGCAAAGACGAAGATTAATCTTCGTCTTCACCGTCCTGCTTGGTGTAAACGGTACGCTTACGTGCCATTTCATCACTTTCGAGATATTCATCGTAGGTGGTGATCTTGTCAATTAATGTTCCATCCGGAAGGATTTCCATGATACGGTTTGCCGTTGTCTGTACAAACTGGTGATCGTGGCAGGAGAAAAGTGCAACACCGGGGAACTTGATCAGCCCGTTGTTCAGGGCAGTAATGGATTCCATATCCAGATGGTTGGTCGGTTCATCGAGGATCAGACAGTTTGCACCGCTGATCATCATTTTGGAAAGGAGACAACGTACCTTTTCTCCACCGGATAAAACCTTTACCTTCTTCACACCGTCTTCACCGGCGAAAAGCATTCTTCCGAGGAAACCACGTACATAGGTGACATCCTTAACCGGAGAGTAGCCGGTCAGCCAGTCCACAATCGTCAGGTTGTTATCAAACTCTGAGGTGCTGTCCTTCGGGAAATAAGCCTGGGAGGTGGTAACACCCCACTTATAAGTACCTTCATCGGGTTCCATTTCACCCATTAAAATCTGGAAGAGAGTAGTCTTGGCAAGCTCGTTGCTTCCGACAAAAGCGATCTTGTCCTCATGTCCCATGATAAAGGAAATGTTGTTTAATACCTTTTCACCATTAATGGTCTTGGAGATTCCTTCTACAGAGAGAACCTCATTACCGATTTCACGGTCGGGACGGAAGTCAATGTAAGGATATTTACGGCTGGAGGGCTTGATTTCATCCAGCTCGATTTTTTCAAGGGCACGTTTTCTACTGGTTGCCTGCTTGGATTTACTTGCGTTTGCAGAGAAGCGGGAGATAAATTCCTGTAATTCCTTGATCTTTTCTTCCTTCTTTTTATTGGCTTCCTTCATCTGCTTGATTAACAACTGGCTGGACTCAAACCAGAAGTCGTAGTTTCCGGCGTAAAGCTGGATCTTGCCATAGTCAATATCTGCCGTGTGGGTACATACTTTATTTAAGAAATAACGGTCATGGGATACGACGATAACGGTATTCTCAAAGTTAATGAGGAACTCCTCCAGCCATGCGATCGCATCGAGATCCAGGTGGTTGGTCGGCTCATCGAGAAGCAGGATGTCCGGGTTACCGAACAGTGCTTTCGCAAGTAAAACCTTCACCTTGTCATTACCGTTTAAGTCTTTCATGGTGGCATAGTGTAAGGAAGGATCAATACCAAGACCGTTTAATAGCATGGCGGCATTGCTTTCCGCTTCCCAGCCGTCCATTTCTGCAAATTCCGCTTCAAGTTCGCTGGCACGGATACCGTCTTCATCGCTGAAATCCTCTTTGGCATAGATGGCGTCCTTTTCCTTCATAATCTGATAAAGGCGCTCGTTACCCATAATAACGACATCCATAACCGGATAAGCATCGTACTTGAAGTGATCCTGTTCAAGGACCGAAAGACGCTGTCCGGGAGTGATGGTAACATCACCGCTTGTCGTTTCCAAAGCACCGGATAATATCTTTAAAAATGTGGACTTTCCGGCACCGTTGGCACCGATCAGACCATAGCAGTTTCCCTCGGTAAATTTGATATTTACATCTTCAAAGAGGGCCTTTTTGCCGATTCGTAAAGTTACATTGTTTGCCTGAATCATTTTCTTACCTCTGTTTTCTCGATTTTATTGTTGGACATACAAACCTTATTATACATAAAATCGTTGGATTTTCAAGGAAAATCACAATGGATGATCGGAATGATGATGATCGGAATTCCGTGGAATGAATTCGATTTTTAACTGCATATCCATTCCAGCTGCAAGCCGCTGCAATGTGGACAGGGAAGGATTGGCGTTTCCACGTTCGATTTTGCTGATATCGCATTGATAGATTCCGGTTTTTTCAGAGAGCTGCTTTTGTGTAAGGGCAGCATATTCTCTTGCACGTGCCAGACTTCCGGCAAGCATTTTGGAGGGATTTACCATTTCTATCCGGATGAGTGTACCGCCTTCCCATATGGTTTCTGCATCGAGATCCAGTTCATCTGACCAGGAGACGCCGTACCCTCCGGGGTCTAATGTAAGTCTGGAAGAAAGAGCAGGATCAGATTGCAGAGCCCTGAACTGGGGGAGAGATGGAAAGAGGTTTTCAAGATTATACTGAATGACCTCTCCGGTTAAAAATAATGCCTGGATTTTTAAAGGATCTAACATGGTAGCGGATTGGATTTTATGTGACATAATATGCCTCCTAAAAATTATTCGATTGGTGGAAGAAGATAAAAGTTCTGCGTTTTCCACATATCATAAAGTTGCTCCCTGTAGTGCAGAATGAAATTTTTGATCAGTTTCTGCTCTTTGACAGGAATATCGTCTTCATACATCTCGCCCTCTTCCAGTGAGAAGAGCCCCACATAATCTCCATAGATTGCATGCAGATGTGGAGGATTATGCTCCTTCTGGCGAAGATACATTTTAATGATAATTCCATAAAATCTGGAGATTACGGGCATCTATAGACTCCTTTTCATTGGTAAAGCATTTTCTTGTGATAATATGATATAGGATATATCCTATATTATCAAGAGTCTGGAAGATAGAAAGTTATATTTAATAGGTGATTGAAAGCAGACGATATGGGACGGGTGTGAGGTGAAAAATATATAGAAGGATCATAGCGTTTGTGTTAGAATAAAATTAATAGCAAAAACAAAATGTAAGGGAGTCCAGACTATGAAACTGAATTACAAAAGAACTGTGTTAATCGGTCTTGCCTTTCTTTCCATTTGTGCGTTCTGGCAGATGTATGACAGCATTATCCCGCTGATCCTGCAGAATACCTTTGGAATCGGGGAGACACTGACCGGAGCCATTATGGCGGCCGATAACGTGCTTGCCATTTTCCTCCTGCCGTTATTCGGAGCATTATCGGATAAGGCGGATACCCGTTTTGGAAAGAGAATGCCGTTTATCGTGACCGGAACGGTGCTGGCAGTGATTTTCCTGCTGCTTTTACCGGTCGCAGACAGAAAGGTCAACGTGGTACTGTTTATCGTATTCCTGTTTGCCCTTCTCGTATCCATGGGACTGTACCGTTCACCGGCGGTAGCACTGATGCCGGATCTGACACCGAATAAGCTCCGCAGTAAGGGAAATGCGATCATCAATCTGATGGGAGCAGTAGGCGGTGTTTATACGCTGATCATGATTAAGCTTCTGGTCGGCAAGGGTGACCGTCCGGATTACATGCCGCTGTTTGTCAGTGTAGCTGCCCTGATGGCAGCTTCTGTCGGCATTCTGGCAATTACCATTTCCGAGAAAAAGGTAAAGGCGAAGGTAGCAGAAGAGATCAAGGCCTATGAAGACAGCACCGGATTGAAGGTGGAAACAGAGGATACCATCGAAGAAGAGGAAGCCGCAAAGGATGGCGGCACAGCAAAGCATCAGATGCCCACAGAAGTGAAGCGCAGCATGGGATTTCTGCTTGCTTCCATTTTTCTGTGGTTTACGGCTTACAATGCAGTAACAACCGCTTTTTCTCGTTATACGAAGGTCGTATGGCACTTAGAGGGCGGCGGATTTGCAGACTGTCTGATGGTGGCAACCATAGCAGCCATTCTGAGCTATGTTCCCATCGGTAATCTGGCAGGAAAGATTGGCAGAAAGAAGACAATTCTTGTCGGAATCGTGCTGATGAGCGGATGTTACTTTGCAGCGATCTTTGCCAATCAGTATCATGCTCTGATTAACGTGGCTTTTGCAGTGATCGGTATCGGCTGGGCAGCCATCAATGTCAACTCCTATCCGATGATTGTTGAGATGAGTAAAGGAAGTGATATTGGGAAATTTACAGGAACCTATTATACCTTTTCCATGGCGGCACAGATCCTGACACCGATTCTGTCAGGCTTCCTGCTTGAGAAGGTTTCCTATCGGACTTTGTTCCCATATGCATTCGTGTTCTCGGTACTGGCGTTTATCACGATGATGCAGGTACATCACGGAGATACCAGACCGGATAAGAAGGCAAGCGTTCTGGAGCATTTCGATGTGGATGATTAAAGAAAGACGGGTACAGCGGGGATTTCAGTGTATGGGGAATATATAACCGGAAAGGGTGAGCGGTTACAAGTATACATAAGAAATCAGGTAAGAAAGAAATGAAAACAATGGCAGTATTAATTTGGTTAGAAGTGATCGTTATCATTCTGGCAGTACTTGTTGTTCTGTATTTATTAATGGTTATGCCGAGGCTTACAAACCGCCGTGAACGAAAGAAGTTTTTGAGTGTGTATTATGCACATCGTGGCTTGCACGATAATGAAACAGATGCCCCGGAGAATTCCATGGCGGCTTTCCGTAAAGCAGTAGAGGCAGGCTATGGAATAGAACTGGATGTACAGGTGACAAAGGATAAGCTTCCGGTAGTCTTCCATGACTTTACATTACAGAGGGTCTGCGGACAGGAAGGCAAGGTATGTGACTATACCTTTGAAGAACTGCAGAAGTTTCACTTATGTAAGAGCAACGAAACGATTCCGTTATTTGAAGATGTTTTAGAGCTTGTTGATGGAAGGATTCCTCTTATCGTGGAGCTGAAGGTAGAGCTTACCGATCTTACGGTATGTGAAAAGGCAGATGCCCTTTTACGGAAATACAAAGGACTGTACTGCATGGAGTCCTTCAATCCTCTGGCGGTGTTCTGGTATCGCAGACATCATAAGGAGGTCGTGCGCGGACAGCTTGCGGAAGCCTTTTTACGCACAGGGGAATTCAAAGGACCGCTGTATTTTATTTTGCAGAACCTGTTACTGAATTTCCTGACAAAACCGGACTTTGTAGCATATAATCATAAGCATGCAAACGTTTTATCCAGAAAGATCTGCCACGGTCTTTATGGAAATATGGCAGCAGCCTGGACGATCAAAAGCCAGCAGGAATTAGAGGAAGCAAAGAAGCATTTTGATGTGTTTATCTTTGATTCCTTTATCCCGGAATAAAATAAGGAATGCTTGCATTCAAGAGGACATATGCCATAATTTATATGGCGAAGTAATCACATGAGTAAAACCTGAGTTGCGTTAGCAACGGTTTTACTCATGTGGTTTTGAACAGTTACCAGAATTTTAATGCATAGTGTTTGATATTATGGTATAATTCATCTATCAGGGGTAACATCAAATTTTGAGGGAAAAGGAGAAGAGAATTATGGCAAAATGGGTTTACCTATTTAAAGAAGGAAGCGCTGACATGAGAAATCTGCTCGGCGGCAAGGGTGCAAACCTTGCAGAGATGACCAACATCGGACTTCCTGTACCGCAGGGATTTACAATTACGACAGAAGCCTGCACACAGTACTATGAGGATGGTCGTGAGATTAATGATGAGATCCGTGCACAGATTGATGAGTACATAGGAAAGATGGAAGAGATTACCGGTAAGAAGTTTGGAGATAAGAAGAACCCGCTGCTCGTATCCGTCCGTTCCGGAGCACGTGCTTCCATGCCGGGTATGATGGATACTATCCTGAATCTTGGTTTAAATGAGGAAGTAGTAAATGCCATTGCAGAGATGTCCGGCAATCCCCGTTGGGCGTGGGACTGCTATCGGAGATTTATCCAGATGTATTCCGACGTTGTTATGGAGGTCGGAAAGAAGTACTTCGAAGAACTGATTGACGAAATGAAAGAAAAGCGCGGCGTGAAGCAGGATGTTGAGCTTACAACAGAAGACCTTAAGGAGCTGGCAGCGCAGTTTAAGGCAGAATACAAAGAGAAGATCGGTGAGGACTTCCCGGATGATCCGAAGGAACAGCTGATGGGAGCAATCAAGGCCGTATTCCGTTCCTGGGACAACCCCCGTGCGAACGTTTACCGTCGTGACAACGACATCCCGTATTCCTGGGGAACCGCGGTCAACGTACAGTCTATGGCGTTTGGTAATATGGGTGATGACTGTGGTACAGGTGTTGCCTTTACCCGTGATCCTGCAACCGGAGAGAAGGGACTGTTTGGCGAATTCTTAACGAATGCACAGGGCGAGGACGTTGTAGCAGGTGTCCGTACTCCGATGAAGATTGCGGAGATGGAGCAGAAGTTCCCGGAAGCATTCAAACAGTTTACCGAAGTATGCCAGACACTGGAGAAGCATTACAGAGACATGCAGGATATGGAATTTACCGTAGAGCACGGAAAGCTTTATATGCTGCAGACACGTAATGGTAAGAGAACCGCACAGGCTGCACTTAAGATTGCCTGTGATCTTGTAGATGAGGGTATGAGAACAGAGGAAGAGGCCGTTGCCATGATCGATCCCCGTAATCTGGATACCTTATTGCATCCGCAGTTCGATGCGGCTGCATTAAAGGCAGCTACACCGATTGGAAAGGGACTTGGCGCATCTCCCGGTGCTGCATGTGGTAAGATTGTTTTCTCCGCAGAAGATGCAGAAAACTGGGCAGGCAAGGGTGAGAAGGTGGTTCTGGTCCGCCTTGAAACCTCTCCCGAGGACATTACCGGTATGAAGGTATCCCAGGGTATCCTTACGGTACGCGGCGGTATGACAAGCCATGCAGCCGTTGTTGCCCGTGGTATGGGAACCTGCTGTGTTTCCGGCTGTGGTGACATTGTGATGGATGAAGCCAATAAGACCTTTACCTTAGGTGGCAAGGAATTCCACGAAGGAGATTACCTTTCCATTGATGGTACAACAGGAAATATTTATGATGGACAAATTAAGACCGTAGATGCAAAGATCGCCGGAGAATTCGGACGTGTTATGGCATGGGCAGACAAGTACCGCAGATTAAAGGTTCGTACCAACGCCGATACACCCCGTGATGCAAGAAGAGCAAGAGAGCTGGGTGCAGAAGGAATCGGACTTTGCCGTACGGAGCATATGTTCTTCGAAGAAGACCGTATTGCTGCATTCCGCGAAATGATCTGTTCCGATACCGTAGAAGAAAGAGAAGTTGCACTCGAAAAGATTCTTCCTTATCAGCAGGGAGATTTCAAGGAGCTTTATGAAGCGCTCGAAGGAAATCCGGTAACCATCCGTTTCTTAGATCCCCCGCTTCATGAATTCGTTCCGACGGAAGAAGCAGATATTGAGAAGCTTGCAAAGGCAAAGAACAAGAGCGTTCATGAAATCAAGGCCATGATCGACAGCTTACATGAATTCAACCCGATGATGGGACACAGAGGATGCCGTCTGGCAGTTACTTATCCGGAAATTGCCAAGATGCAGACCAAGGCTGTGATCCGTGCGGCGATTGAGGTTAAGAAAGAGCATCCGGACTGGAATCTGAAGCCGGAAATCATGATTCCGCTTGTTGGAGATGTAAAGGAATTTGACTTTGTTAAGAAGATTGTTGTAGAAACCGCAGATGCAGAAAGCAAGGCAGCAGGAATCACCATGGAGTATGAAGTGGGTACGATGATTGAGATTCCGCGTGCAGCACTTACCGCAGATGCGATTGCAAAGGATGCAGACTTCTTCTGCTTCGGTACGAATGACTTGACACAGATGACTTATGGATTCTCCCGTGATGATGCGAGCAAGTTCTTAGGTGGATACTATGATACCAAGATCTTTGAATATGATCCGTTCATCAAGCTTGACCAGATTGGTGTTGGTAAGCTGATGGAAATGGCGATCCAGCTTGGCAGACCGGCGAACCCGAATCTACATATCGGTATCTGTGGTGAGCACGGTGGAGATCCTTCTTCCGTAGAATTCTGCCACAAGATTGGTCTGGATTATGTATCCTGTTCACCGTTCCGTGTGCCGATCGCAAGACTGGCAGCAGCACAGGCTGCTATTGCGGACAAGAGGAATTAGGCAACAATATATTTATTTCTGCAGCTTAACGGTAACGAGAGCGGATGTGCAGGCATTTATGGCTGAACGTCCAGAGTATACAAAAGCGAACAGATTTAAAGATATTGAAGTAAAAGTCTATATATAAAGTTCTGCAAGGGAAAGCATTTATTGCTTTCCCTTGTTTGATGTTTGGGAATAAGCCCTTTTATTTGGGTTTGTTCCCTTTTTTTATTCTAATATCTATAAGGAGGTTCACTATGAACAACACAGCGTTAGGTGCAGAAAACAAAAAGAAACAGACAATCAATTTTATCAGCGAAGCACATGAAAAATTCTACTATGAAAAATTAAAAGAGGTACGCTATCAGGATGTGTACCACAAGGCACTTTGCTATTGTCTTGGTATCAGTGATGATACGAGAAGAAATATCAATAGCATCTATGATTTTAAGACGGGATGTGTAAAAACTGAGTGCTTGCATGAAGGCTGGCAGACCAGTGGCAGTATGAAGGTGGTGCGAATGGCATTTAACCTGTATTGCAATGGCACACCGAGTGTAGATGATTACACAAAAACAGAGGAACAGGTAAACGAGTGCAGGCAGTATACAGTGGAGGACTTGTTCTGCTGTGCCTATGCACCTTTCTTTTGGCAGGCGATACAGATCCGCTATCCGGAGTATGCGACTTATAACCGGGAGCTGTATGCCTTATTTGGAGGAGCAGACTAATGTTAAAAGTCAGATTGATGGGAACGAAGAATGACATTGTATGGTTTCAGAAAATCTTACAGCGTCATCCAAAAGTAGAAGTTCTGGAAATATCAGAGCTTTATAGCAATAAAGGAACAAATAAATATTATAGAGCTTATGCGGAAGTACAGAAAAGCAATGTAAAGAGCAGCAGATAAAAGCAAAATAGTAGAGAATAGGAGAATTTATCATGTGTAAAGTTATCGCAATCGCAAATCAGAAGGGTGGAGTTGGCAAAACCACCACAACAAGCAACCTGGGAATAGGACTGGCAAAGCAGGGAAAGAGAGTTTTACTGATAGATGCAGATGCACAGGGCAG
>CAVERH010000079.1:0-11238 GCA_963618065.1 bacterium
AAAAGGTCTAAGCGTAAGAAATAGGGTTCGGGGCATAAGCCCCTTCCCTTTTCTCAGTATATCACATTCATTTGCTTTATTAAACCATGAAATATTGTCGTATTGCACTATTCATATTAACCATTTGTATTCTTATCGATGGTTTTAACGGTGAATTTTCTGCACCAACCATATTTGATGTCGTCAAGTGGATTTCTTGGTTTATTTGCATCACTATTTATTTTTTACGGAGGAAAAGAAAATGCGTTTAAAAGAAATTCGTGCCGAGCGTGGCTTGTCTGTTCCGAAACTGGTTGAGTTGTCAGGAGTTCCGCGCCGTACCATCCAGGAAATAGAAAATCGTGGAGATTGTCGCGTATCGACTGCGATTGCTCTCGCAGATGCTCTTGGCGTTTCTCTGGATGAGCTTTGTCGCAGTCGATAAGGCACTCTTTCTATTGGGCTTCGGCTCCATGCTAAATATTATCACACTTTTAACCGACATGAACCGACATTTTTAAAAAATCTTTGTTTTTTTCTCCAGCAGTTTTCGTCCGTATATTTAATCTTCCGCTTTGGAAACATCTGGTTCATTTTATGCGCCACCTGGATCCACGTCAAGTCATCAATGTAATACAGCCGGAACATGACTCTTAGTTCCGGCTGTGTCATATTGTTTATAAATTCCTCCACCTGGACAGTCAGCTCCGAAAGTTCCGTTATTTTGAGCTCTAAGAGTTTTTTGTAGCGTTCTCTTGACGCCTTTCTTCGCTGATAGATAGGATCCGGAACGCCTGTTATTTTGATCACACCAATTGTAAGATCTTTTCTTGATCCCGTTACTGTATCAGCCACAAGAGGAGGATCTTGCAGGAAGGTATTGAGATTTTCTATCCTGCTTTGCAGATCTTTAATCTCTGCCTTTATCTCGCAGTATTGATCTAAGATATCTTCTTCCAATGCTTCGTCCCCCTGTTCTGCTGCTTCTTGCTATCTCGTGTTAGTATTGCGATTCTTCTGAGTATCCTGCTGCTTCTCGTTGCCTTATTTTAGTCTTCTGGGTGTCCTGCTGCCCCGTCGGCTCAGACGGTTGTTTTCCTTCAGATCATTCGGCTTGCTTTGTGCAGACTCGTTTCGTCATTCCTGTCAGTTCCGATTATTCTCAGCATTTTTCAGCTCGTCATAGTCTTCATCGAACACTTCTTCGTCATCCGCATCGAACGGAGCTTTCATTGCCTCTTCCACGTTCAATTCCATGAATCTCTGGAAATAGTCCTGGCATTTCTTTCCGGTCATTTCTTCAAAGAGGCGCTCCAGCGCTCTGCTGTATATGTCCGATCTGTTAAACTGGTAATATGCTTCTTTGATCATGTCCGTGATTGCTTCTGCATCAGAATCTAAAACTTTATATTTTCCCAGAATCTCTTTTGCTTCTTTCACTTCAAGCTTGCAAAGGTCATTGATTGTTAAGCCCGATCCGTATTTTCCCATTGTCTTATTCCCCTTTATATTCTTCTCTGATAACGCCCCTGTGGGCTGCTGCCTTTATTACTTCAATTATACGATTCCATTCATGCTTTGTTAAGTAATTCCCGGTCGTGATGTCCAAGATCGCCTCGCGAAGCTGCCGGTTCTCCGGCATGGTCACGGAACGACAGGCGGTCATTTCTTCAATCCGCTGTAAGAAGCGTTCGTTCTTCTCCTTGATCTGCTTAATATCCGGTCTTAACCGAAGCTCTGACGCGCACTGGTAAACGTCAGTGAATTCTTCTTCTACGTTCTTCATAGTATCCTTATATACCGCCGGTGACGGATTTTCCTTTCTCAGGATCCGTGCTGACTTCAAGGCCGCGTGCGAAAGTTCCGCACACTCCTCGGCCAGCTGCTCCAGCATCGCGGCAGTGCCTATTACTTCGATGATCATTTATCAGCCTCCTCATCTATGCACGGGTTCAAAAACCAATGGTTCAATGATCGTATGCAATCCGGACACAAATCAAGCTCTCCTGTATCATCTACACTGTATCTGTCTGTTCCATGGTCGTATACCATGAATGCAAAAGCATTCGTTTCTTCGTGCCAGTCATAATATTTCTCGCACCTGTCGCACTTTGTTGCCCAAGCCATTTTTTAACCTCCTTTGAGTCAAACCTTGTTATATTGTGTTAAATACGTCCACGCAAGCACTTCATGGAGTTCTTGACTCACATCCTCTTTTCCGTCAAAGTCCTCCAGGATCAAGTATGGCGCGTCCTCATCAGGGATAAGAATCTGCCAGCCTCCGCGCTTGCCATACCTTGCCAGTGTCACAAAGGTAAACGTTGGATGATAAACCTTTTCCTTCTCCGGCACCCAGTCACTTTCAAAGTCTGATATCCAGCTGTGTCTTTTTACGGTTGCAAGCAGCCATGTGCAGGACGGTGGCTTTTTATTACTGCTTACCGGAATCCAGGCACCGTTATAGGTTTCCTGTTCCTCTACTGCGTCCATGCAGTTCTGTATGACTTCATATGCGTCCTTTTTCTGGCAGTATCCGCAAAGTGGTGCTTCCTGTAATGCGTAGTTGCTCAAGTGCGTTAAAAGCTTATCTGCATCAATCAGCCTCATTTGTCCTCCTATTCCAGGTGCCTGCTGCCTCTTCCCTCGAAAATCTGGTTGCGGTCATGCTGTCGCAGGTCTTGCACATGACCACATAAAGGTTTCTGACTCCCATGTCATGCTCGATCATGTACGCATCACCTCCACAAAAGGGGCACGGTTTTAGCTTTTTCATTGATTTCTCGCCTCCTGGTAATCATTTTTCTTGTATTCTTCTGCTCTCCTATCATCCCCACGACCACTGTACAGCTTGCAAGCAGGTTTTTGCGGTAGTCATTCCAGACGCGCCAGTCATTTCCCCCGGCCTTGCTGATCAGATACACTTCGAACAGTTTCATTGCTCTTACCCTCGTTGTCGTATTTTCTCCAGGTGTGGAACAAGGCATACGCTAAAGGATCTCTTACAAAGTCCATTTTGCACGCCCGTTCATGAAGTTGCTTTAAATCCCTTATGGCGGTATCTATGTCATTCAATCTCCTCATTGCTTGTCATCGTCCAGGTGTGTGTGCTTTCCGTAATTCCTAAAGCCTTTGCCAGGTTGTCTTTTGTCGTGCCCCCGTAATTCGGCACAAACAGCCTTTCTAAGATAAGCGAAGTATTTAAAGACAGCTTTAGCTCTCCATGACAGTCATCTTCCAGATAGCTGTTAAGGTTAATGTCATAGAATTCAAGGACATCATTGACCTGAGCCATAATGTAATCAATCAGTTCAATCGCGCCTTTGTATATATCGGCATATCCATTGATATTAATTTTGTGCTGTCCTGCATCTATCCAAGCTCCGCAATCCGGACATTTTCCGTGCGTCGGCTTTATTGCACTGTAAGTTACCTTAATTTTCGCCAAGTCCTTTACTTCGCAATACGGGCAATGCATCGTACTCATTTTTGTTCCCCTTTATTTTTGTGTATTTTTGTGTATTTGATATATTATACACAAAGTTGTGTATAATATATCAAAAGGTAGGTGTTTTTATGTTATATACTTATACTGCTGTTATTTCTCAGTCCGATGGGACATTTTACGCAAAGGTTCCGGATGTAAGTGGCTGTATTACCACTGCTTCCTCTCTTTCTGAGGCTATTGTTCTTATCACTGATGCGCTCAATCTTTGCCTTGTCGGTCTGGAAGATGAGGGGATCAAGCCAAATTCAGCCACACCGCAATGTGATATTCCTCATAACCCAGACGATATTTTGACAATCATCCAGGCCGACACGATCAAATACCGCAGTCTAACCGATACGCGTGCAGTCAGAAAAAACGTTTCCCTTCCTGCCTGGATGGTTGCCCTCGCCGATAAAAGAGGGATTAACTGTTCCAAAGTTTTGCAGGATGCTCTTTTGTCCGCTCTTTCGTGATTCATGCGACCCGGGATTTATTCCGGGTCTTTTTTTTCCTCCCTGTACGGCGCTGGAAGTTTCATCCAGGCATTTACATACATGTCATTTTCTATAAAGCTTTCATCGTCGTCACCGATCCGGAACGTGCCGGAGTCCTCATCGTCTACCGTATACCGGCCGATCATTACAAAACTGGCATTTTCGAAGGATAGTAAAACATGTTCGTCCGGATCGGGAAGCTTCTCGGTGATTGGAATAAAGCGGTGCTTGTTTCTTTCTTCTGACAGCTTCGTCAAGAGCTTATGTGTCTGGGTCTCTTCGAAGTTGTTAAGACTTACAATCTCTTCCGGAGATAAGCCGGTGTCTTCGTATTCCTTCAGCTTGTACAGTGCACCATAGAGCTTTTCCCAAGTGTCTTTTGTGATTGTAATCAGCGGGCGAAGCTGCTGCCATGGAACGTCCTTCAAGCACCAGAAGCCCTTACCATTGTTTTCTGTCAGTCTTGCAGTTTTTTTCATCACACTTCCTCCCCGTCGTCGCAGTCATCCTCACAGCAGATTCCTGTATACTCTAGGTATTTTTCTGAATTGCCGTTTACGCAAATGTGCATCCCGTTCATGGTTTCATTTGAATAGCACCATTTACAGTCTCTGCATTTCATCTCACCATCGCACCCTCTGCCCACAGTTCCTGCAATACCTCACTGCACCTGTCAGCCGATCTTTACAGAGCGGGCACCTGTGTTCTGCGTTCCCGTCTGTTTTGGTTTCCGTCAGGCTTCTTTTGGGCAGTGCCTTTTCGATGCATACGCAGGCTGTGTGGAGTGCTCTCCTTTCTGATCCTGTCTTCTCGTTCATGATTTTTCTTACTGTCTCATGTACGGTTTTCAGATCCATATGTTTATTCCTCCGGATTATTGCTTATAAAAAACTTGAAGACAGCCATAAGCTCGTTTTCATTCATCCAGTGGCTTACAACGCTCTGGTATACTAACCTTCGTTCCGGCAGGTACACGATAGCAAGCAGGTTTTTACATGGCTGCTTGACCTTATAATTTCCCACTACAAGTTCTTTTTCTTCTACCATCTCGCTCCAGTTTTTGTTTGGTCTTGTATACTTCACAATTTGGCCGTTAAAATACATCTCGGCAATGTTTGCCTTGTGCGCTGCCAGAAGTCTGCAGCATTCATTGACCTGCTCCCATCCCCTTTTAAGTTCCGGCGGCATCTCCTTTACTTTTTCTTTCTCCATGTCCTCTCCTTAGTATCTGTCAAGATTTTCGCCGATCAGGTCGATCCATAAAATGCTTTCCTTCATTCCGCTGGGAAGCTCTACCAGGCAAAAATACGGGTTTGCACTGGAAATCACCTTTACAAGTATGCGTGGCCTGACGTGCTGCTGTTTTTCGCCGTCACCGTAAAGTGCATTTCTCGTACTCTTCACCAGAATTTTCTGACCTGGCTTCGTTTTCTTCCTGAGCTCAACGATTCTCCAGGTAGAAATGCCGCGTCCTGAAAGGACGGTGCCGCATTTCTTACGCATCCGAACATGATTCCGGCTTAAGCATTCATAAACCCATTGTCTTGTAATTCCCAGGCGGTTCGCAATATCTATCGTTGACATGCCATCTCCGTACAGGGTCAGGACGTCTCGCTCTATCTTTGTCATGTGTTAGCCCCTTATCGTCTGATACATCTTTTTCTTTTTGTTCCACTCTGTTGTAACAGGCGCACCGCAAACAATGCAGTTTACTTCCGCCATTGCGTCCTCAATGTTGGTGTTGTAATGCGATCGGTTGCCGCACTTGCAGTGCATCCATAAGGACCTCAAGTCTTCCAGCTCGGTCGTAGCTTCGCACTCCCTGCATTTAAAGACTGTAGTTGGAGTTTTGGGACAGTAAGCCTTTTCTGTTCCGCATTCCTTGCACCGGATCAGCAAAAAGCCTTTATATCCTTCATAGTCTTTTTTTCTGCTCGGTTTCGCCTTAACCTCTTCCGGCTCTGCCTGTTTTTCCTCTTGGACTGCGTCAGGCTCCTGCTGCCACTTTGCCTCCTGTCTTTCCGACTCCTGCTGCATTTCTCTTCTGGTTGCCTTTAGCTGCTGCATCAGCTTTCCCAGGTTCGTCTCCTCCGGCTTTACCTCCGGTTCTTTTTCTCCTGCATACAAAAACAGTTTTTCCGCTAACCTGCGAAATACTGACATTGCCTTATCCTCCTGCACATCCACCTCCAGGAATGCTTCCTGCATGGTCAATTTAATTTTCATCTCACCCTCCTGCCACGTTTTCAAGCAGCATACGCTTTGTTTCTGCTTCTACCATCGCGTCATAATCTGTATTTCGTTGTTCAAAATTCAAAAACTTGTTTCCCGTGTTTCCTTTGTCCTTCGCTTTTGTTCCAAGCTTGTAAACTCCGATCCATCCATTCTTTGCGGACTGGTTCAAAATTTCAGCCTGTTCCTTCGGGTCATTGGAAAGCTTTGCCAGGTCGGCAAGCAATAAGCGAAAGCTGTACCTGGTAACAGGTCTTCCTGACTTCCTTCGAAAATCAAGGAAGCCATCCAGTGCCGTCTTTAGTTCCGGCTCTATCTCCTCCTGCTCCCCGTAAGGGGGACTAGGGGGTTTATTTTCTTTTCTTTTATTTTCTTTTTCTTTCTGTCGGATTTCTTCGGAAGTAATTGGAATTTCTTCGGAAGTAATTGGAATTTCTTCGGAAGTAATTGACGTTTTGGGTACACTTCTTAAAGACTCCCCGTTTTTATCAAGCAGCCAATACTCTTCACTATAGAGCTGTCTCTTCATCAGCTTCACAGCTATCTTGTAGAAGCGTTTTTGAATTCCTTCAGAGGTGATAATATTCTGCAGCATGAGGTCTTTACTGAGAAGACCCAAATCAGCACAGTAATCTATCACTTGCACGACAACCTTTTGACTTTTAATCCACTTATTTCCTATCTTCCGGATGACCATTCTCGATAGCTTGTCTTTCGATAGATTTGCGAAATAGCCATTTGAGTATACGATCGTCAAGATCACGTCATAAATCGTGACGCCCAGTGGGCCATATTCATCAAGCAAATCAAATATCTTATCATCCTCATAGAAATTCACCATCTTCGGGAAGTAATCCAGGGCAGATTTGTTCGGAGCTCCTGCCATGCTTATTCCTCCCTTTACGTGTGCCCCACCTTCAAAGTCAGCGGGGCAGTACCAACGGCATTCTCAATGTTCGTGACACATTAAACCGCAGAGGCAATACTTATGAGTTCGTTACGGGTTCCGTCCTGTATCGCTCGATTCCATATACCTTGTACATGTCAAAAAAGCTTTGGTTTCCTCTCTGGTGGCAGATTTCATGATGCTGCCTGCAAAGAGCAATGATGTGGCTTTGACTGTCGTCATAATGCCGTCTGTCATTTCCCATTCCGATCGCATCTACATGGTGGATATCGGCCGGTCTGCCGCATATGCAGCATTTCCGATAACGGATGCACTGAATCAGATATGTATCAATATCATCCGTCCGCCTGAGTCCGGACTCCGTCAGAATCACCCCCTCTCTTAGCGCGTAATCCATTAAGGTGTTAATGAACTCCCTGGCCGTGGTCATGCTGCAGTCAGAGAGGGAAAACATGTCACAGCCACACCGCAGCATATGCACGGCTTTCATGATCTGCTTCATGTCTCCATCCGGGTATCCGGTATGCTCCGCGATATCCCGAAGTGTTGCATATATCTTTTTTCTTTGCTGAACCGATATATATCTGCCGTCATCAATGCCGATTTCAATATCTTTGACGGCTCTCTGCCTGATCTGCCTTACAATCTGATCTGGAACACGGAGCACAAGCCCCAGTCCATCATCCTGCTGCACCAGTCCGGCAACCTTTACGCAGTATCGGTTCATGTGTTTCTCCAGAAAAAGTGATTATCTTCGTTATTGGTCTTGGTACATCCTTCCATAGCTACGCTTATTGCGCCTTCCAGCTGGTCAAGTTCCAAAGATGAAAGCTCTCCCAGGTAGGAACGCTTACAATATGCGTGACCTGTCTCCTCGTTGATCCGCATCACTGTATAGATTCTTGTGTTGATCACCGGAGGATTTGGACATACGCATTGCAAGATTTTGCAGCCTGGATAAATGTGGTGAAAGGTATGCCTGCCGTTTTTCTCGCTGATTCTGGCAAGTTCTTTCAGGGGTCCGCCCTTCGGATCCGTCGGAAGGACGAAGGTGCCACAGTTGTTTTCATGACTAAAACCACCGGTTGACCAGAAGCCAACCCCATCCGGGGTTACGTTTACGTTAAAAATCTCCTGACCGTCCTGCTTCACCTGAATGATCTCCATTCGCTGCAAGGCTAAGTCAATCCCTTTGCTGATAGTTTCTTCCGTAAATATCATTCCGGAACACTCACGGATAGCGTGCATCAAGATAGATTTCATCTGCGAGTTTTCTAACATTGTTCTTCCTCACCTTCGTCCTCTTCCTCTTCCACTTTGACCAGTTCCACCCAGTCATGAACTGCCAGAGCAACGCCGTTTACTTCATCTCCGGAAAGAATCACCTTATCTTTCATCCAGTGCATCTTTCGGATTGTGAGAATCGCCTCCTGCGAGTAAATCCTGGAAGCAAAGCGGACTGTTTGGCCTGGTTTCAAGCTGTTTACCGGGTGGCGGCCAAGGCTGATTATGTTTTTCATTGTTCCGAATTGTCCTATTCTTCATATTGTATTTTGCATTTCTTCGTTTTATACTGCATCTACAGGTTCCTGCCAGAGCCGAGTATATAGGAAGGAGTTTCACCATGTTTGAAGTACTTCAAAATGTAACCTCTTCAAACAAAGAGGAAGTTCTAGCGCGATACCTAAGGCTCGGATGGTGCTTCATGGCAATTTACGGTTCTATGGATCACCTTACTCGGCTTCGTCTTTCTTGGGCGAAAGAAGGCCCGCCAGTGTATCCAGATCTTTCAGATTTGCAGTAGGTGAGTATCCGATAAAGCATGGTAATGATGTTTCGCTTTGTTCTTTTCGGTTATCATACAGCTTCACCATTCCGTGCTTTATCCGCTCATCGAATATTTTTTCATTTGCACATATTAAAATATAATGACAATCCTCTGGGATTGCTAATGCAACCCAATTCATATTATCTTTTTCCATGGTTTCTCCTAAACTCCTGCCAGAAATGCCCCGATAAAACACGCTACATAAATCATGCACATGCCGAAGTAAGCAAAACCTGCTGCCCGATCCAGGTCAATGCCTTTCTGCTCCGGCTCTTCTGGTTCTTCCACTTCTTCCACCAAGTAGAAGCGCGGAGTGCTCTGACAAGCTACATAGCTGAGCATCTGTGGGTGTTTTGATTCTACGAATGTAAGTTTTGCCATTTCGGCCACCTCCTGCATTGTGTTTTGTTGATCTCCGCCCTATACTGTACTCACAGGCTCCTGCCAGAGCCGAGTATACAGAAAGGAGGGCAACTATGGGTGATCATGCTTTCCCATATATATGCTATTGTTCCAAAGCCGATAGAATAATGGGCGTTTGCGTATCTATAGTCGGTGACTCTGTCAATGGATATGATTGCAATTATCCAGATTGTTCAAAGAATTGCACTCTTTTAAAAGAATTTCCATCAAAGGTCACTCGTTCTGATTCTGGTTCTTAAGGACATAGCAGTGTTTCCACGGCTCAGGGAGCTCCGGAAGCATCCCCGTCTCAATGTCCAGTTTTGCTTGGAGATTGAGACGGATTGTCGGAACCTGGCTTTTTGTCCGGTCATGTATGATTTCATAACCGATCAGGCCTTTTATCTTCCTTCCGTCCATGTAAACCTCGGCATTCGCTCCATCTGTCCTGATGGAGATGTTTGCTAATCCCTTTTCCATACACTCACCTCACACTACCATCAGCCTGCGCACCTTATACCGCCTTGGCTCTGGCTTCTTTTCCGGTTCCGGTTCTTCCACCAAGTAGAAGCGCGGTGTGCTCTGGCAGGCTATATAGCTGAGCATCTGCGGGTGCTGCGCCTCTACAAATCTAAGCTTCGCCATCTCGAATTTCTCCTTTCTCCGGATCATATGCCGGATACTGCTCAATGAAACGTTCCAGGTCGGTGCCTCTGATTTTGATTGATCCCAGCCTGAGACTTACGATCTGCTTGCTGTCGATCAGCCTGTATATAGACTGCGGATTAGTCTTCAGCAGCTTCGCCACCTCTTTTACGGTGTATAACGGTTCATATGCTTTTACCATGTACTCACCTCCTTTTCTTGTTTTCTCCGTGTGCTCGGCCTATACTGTAATTACAGCTTATGGGACGATTACAAGGAGGATATTGCTATGTCTGATTTATCTGCATTTCTGAATCAAACCGATGTTGCACGGAGCTCCGAAGAGCTTCGCGAGTTACGTGATCTGGTTTCCGACGATTCCTCGCGGCTGATTGACTATCTCGATCCACTACTGCACGAAAAGCAGGAAAGCCTAGATCGGCAGGTCAAAGCGGTTGAATCTATCGCCGATCAGGCGCGGAGCCTCGCAGAATCTACTGCTCACGAAACTGACATTATGAGGGAGCAGCTAATCTTTGCGAAATCTGAAGCTGAATCAGCAAAGAAAGAGGCATTGTTCGCAAGAGCTGTAGCTATCTTGTCCCTATTGGTCAGTGTATTGGCTATCTTTGTGCCTGTATTAGTCGAATAACCAGTCCTATAAAGCTAATTACCAAAGCGATAACAGAGATGGCTTGCGCCTGCAGGCTGTCTCTGTTTATCTTTTTCAGATCCTTCAAAAGCTTTTCGATGTCTTCTTTCATCTCTTGCCCTCTACTTCACGTACCCCATAGATCCGACGATCCCCTGAGCTTTCAGGGACTTATAGATGTCATCCGCTTCCTCCTCGGTTGCGTCGAAGCGGTCGCGGATCATCTTGTTTGTTACACGCTTCTGGCTTACCGCCCAAGCCTCCGCCTGGATCAGGGTCCTTGTAAATGTTGCGATGTCCATATTGATCTCCTATGATGTTGTGCTATATCAAATTTACGATTTTATCGTAATCCAAGGGTAAAAAAAGAAGGCGATCATATGGAACCCCATAAACCTCTTCAATCTTTCGCAACACCGGAATGTCCGGATAGCTTTTGCCTCGCTCGTAATTTCCAAGTGTATCAACACTTACTCCAATGAGCTTTGCCGCTGTTTCCTGCGTATATCCTCGCATTTCACGCGCAGCCTTTAATGGTAATCGCGACTTTGCGATTTGCATTTCATTCAACCTCCTTTCCTATCTTGCATTTACTATACTACGGTTTAACCG
>CAVERH010000080.1:0-11173 GCA_963618065.1 bacterium
AGGTCAGTGACAGCCGAATAGGTTAGTTCAGTGACAGCTCATGAAATCAATAACAATATGTCATTTGAAGCAAAATAGCTAACATCGTCTATTGTAATTCCCTCTGCTTTTAAAACATAATTTAAGGCTTTATTTTCTCTTGCGTTAATTCCATATCCATATTTTTTTCTTACGATTCTTTCCTCTTCAATTGCAAAACGAATCTCTCCGTCCTTCACTAAGCACACAGAATAATCATGATTAGAACCGCCAAATCCAATCGTATACAAACTCTCACATCCCTTTTATATATTTAACTGCATTCGTAACATTATCATGCTGGTTTACGATCTGGTTCTCCATACTTTCTAACCGTGTGGAAAAAGAGCTGTTCATGTTGGTAATCTGTTCTTCCATACTGGTATTTAAGGAAGTGATTCCAAGATTCACATCCGTAAAACTCTTGTTTACACTGCTTTCAAACTGGTTCAGTTTGGAAAAATAGGTGTTTTCCAGATTGGTCAGGGTATCAGTGATCTGGCTTAAGGATTCTGCATCGGCTTTGGTCATTTCTTCATCCATCTTAGAAAGGGTGCGAAGAAGCTCTGCATGATTTTCCTGCTGTATAACACTCATCTTGGCAAGGATCCCTTTCAGTTCCTCATGTGCTGCCGCATAATCCTCCTTGAAGGCATCAATTTTTCCCTTAATCTGTGTAAACTGTTCTTCAATCTGTTTCTGGTTTCCTGCCTGATCTTTACTTAAGACATCAAGCAGTGCGGAAATATCGGTTTGTGTACCATTGATCTGACTGGAAAGATCAGTAAGTCTTCCCTGCAGAATGGTCATATCTTCGCTCATTTGGGATCCCAGATCCGCATTTCCCTCCCGGATGGTATTTTCTAAGGAAACGGCTGACTCATTCACCAGGGTATTCAGATCACGTTCTGTTTTTTCTATAAGCGTTCTAAGCTCCGTGGTATTCTGGTTGTCATTTTTCTTAAGCTCTGCAAGAAGATTACTTAAGTTCTGATAAGTTTCAGAGAGCTGGTTCTTCTGTTGGGCCAGACGGTCTGCAATCTTCTGAAACTC
This sequence comes from bacterium, assembly GCA_963618065.1. Classification (GTDB taxonomy): domain Bacteria; phylum Bacillota; class Clostridia; order Lachnospirales; family Lachnospiraceae; genus Suilimivivens. The sequence continues at coordinate 1,072 of CAVERH010000080.1, forward strand.
TTCTTTCTGCGCTTTGGTCTGCTCACGATTCAGATCTGCCAAAGTCTCATTGAGCTTCCTGGTCGTTTCATCAAAGTTCTTTTCAAATTTCTCTACTTCCTTTTTCACCTCGGAAAACTGCTTCTCCATTTCTTTCTGGTTATTGGAAGTGGTTTTCTGCATTTCACTAAGAACCCGGTTCAGATCTTCCTTCACAATAGTAAGCTGCTCGGAAAGGGAAGTCACCTGCTCCGTCATGGCTGCAGTGCTTTCTTCCATCTTGGATTTCAGGGAAGCATTTCCTTCTTGAATTTCCTTAGAAACAGATTCCATCTTTTCAAAGAACGATAAAGAAAGTTGCTTTTCCACATTTTCCAATACAGTAACCACTTCTTTTGTGCTGCTGGTATTCTCACTTCGAAGCACATCAATCATGGAAACCAGACTTTCATAGGTCTGGGAAAGCTGATTTTTGCTGCGGTCCAGCATTTCTGCTACCTTTTCAAATTCCTTCTGGATCTGTGTTTCCCTCTCACGGTCTGCCGTCTTCATCTCTTCGATCAATGTAACTAACTTCTCTTTTGTACTGACCAAAGACTCCTGAACAGTAGATAATTCTGTGGAAATGGTCGTAAGACTTTCTGTTACCTCACTCCGTTCGGTCTCTTCGGTTTTCAGATATTCCTCGATGATTTCCCGCACTTCCCCAACGGTCTTCTCCAGTCCTTCCACCCGTTCTATCGTGCTTTCATTGAATTTGGACAATGCCGTTAAGTTTTCGGTTACAGATCCATCCATTGTGGTCAGGGAATCGGAAATCTGCAGCAGTTCCTTTTCCATCTGATCCTTCGTTACTGCATCCAGAGATGCCTGACTTTCACTCACGATAGGATCCGGATCCATGGCACATCCCCTAATGGCTGCACCCCCGGAAAAGATCGTGACTAATGTAATACCAAATGCAAGAACGACCGGCAATGGTTTAAAGCCTGCCGTTCCCCTTTGTTTTCTGTTCTGTTGTTTCTGTTCCATTTTTTCCTCCTAATGTGCATTTAGCACTGATTTTGCTATAGTCCCTGTTTTAAACAGGGAAAATGCCAGTAACACCGTATATCCCATCACACTCCAAATTGATCCAATGATGTCTCCAGAAAAGGCGATTGTCTGAATAAGTACGGCATAGATTCCAACACAGATAATGATTAAGAATCCTTGAAATCCAAGAGCTAACAAACTCCTTAAGTAATTCTGTCCAATAATGCTTTGCTCCCGATTTCCAAAAGTTGCAAAAGGAATCGGAGCAAGACTAGTCATTAAATAAATTTCAATCATACGTCCATTGATAATGACAAAAATTGCAATGCTTAAAACATGAATTCCCATCTGTACCACCATGGACTGCATAAAAATTCCAAACAAAGATCCAAGATCCATCCCTTCAAGGGTAAGAAGCATATGATCTAAGGCACTATCATCTACAGCTGTGCTGTTCTGGATTAATCCCCCACTGTGTGTAACTACCCATTGTGCCACGTCAAAGACTGCCATCGTAATAGTAAAGGTATTGGAAATCAGTGTTACTGCTATAAATGTTTTGAATATCCATTTGAAGAATATCCACGTTTCAAAATTCGCCATGTTATTATGACTAATGACTAGCTGGATCAACTCATAACAGGCAATAAAGGTAAGTATCATTCCGGCTATCGGCAAAATTACTGTTTCCGATATATTCCGAATCAGGGAATAGACATCCGGCAAAAAGCCCGCCGGTGTCTGCCCTACTTTATTTGCAATCTGACCAACCTGATCATTTACAGATTGAAAGGTCCCGGTCAGATTATCCATAATCCCTGATACAAGCACTCCTTTCAGCCAGTCGGTAATCTGCTGAAAAATGCTCTCCATTTATGCCTCCTCTTAAAATAGACCAGCAAGCTGCGGTACTAAAGTAATACCAATTGCGATCACACCACCCCCAGCCATCAGCTGCTTGATTCCCTGTGATTTTGCACCTGGATTATCATTTCCATATCCTTCTAATGCGTTGATCCCTCCCCACACAAGTAGTCCGGCTCCAAGAGCAACAACGACTGTCTGTAATACTCCAATTGAACTCTGAAAAAATGCCATTTCTTTTCCTCCATTTCTTTTCATTTTGTTTTGACATTGAAACCCGTCGACAGATTCCAATCTTATGCGCGCATAAAAAAGTTCTCACATCTGCACTTTTATCAAACACAGATAAAAGAACTCAAAAAAATATCCTATTTTTTCCATTGTATTTTTAAAGTATCCTTCGTATAATAAAAGTAGGAAATTCCCTACTTTTTTACAGGAGGTGAGTATTATGATCTCAAGAGCATTTGTAGATAATGCCAAAGTCATGTCCAAAGGGCAGGTAACCATTCCCAAAGATGTACGTGACGTATTAGGCGTCGCCAATGGTGATCGCGTCAGCTTTATTGTGGAAGGAAATTCGGTAAGAATTGTCAACTCTGCTGTCTATGCCATGCAGATCCTTCAAACAGAAATGGCTGGTGAAGCCGAAGCTGCCGGATTAACTTCCGAAGAAGATATCCTTACTATGGTTCGTGAAATGAGAAATGAGGAAACAAACGCATGAGAATTTTAATTGATACAAATGTATTAATATCAGCAATATTGAATCCTGAAGGAACACCATTTCAAGCATACCTTAAGGCAGTTTCCTTTCCGAACCATGCATTAATCTGTGATCAAAACATTGAGGAGCTGAAACGAATATTTAATAAAAAATTTCCAAAACGCATTGATGCCTTGAACCGTTTTTTGTCTATCGCACTTCTGTCTATTGAGATTGTACAAATTCCGACAGATGAGAACGATTCTGAATCTCTTGTTCGTGATGCTGCCGACAGACCTATTTTACGGGCTGCAATCAATGCAAATGCAGATATTCTTCTTACCGGTGATAAGGATTTCTTGGAATCCGGCATTGACCATCCACAGATTTTAACACCAGCACAATTTCTAGAATAGGATGCATGTTTGTATGCATCCTTTTTCTTATTCCTCTATTTCCATAACTTCATATTGATCATTTTCTTTCAATACTAGTTTGTGATTTAGGAACTTTTCGATGTCAAAATAATTCTTTTGATCATAATCTGCTGTTAAAGCATAATTGGGATGAGCCGTCAGATCATACTTTTCAGACAAAAATGGTCTCACTCCACGAAGCTGCACAATACACTTCGATCCATCCATAACCGCAAGCTCATCCATACTCATTAATTCTTTTCCAAGTTTCTGATAGTTCATACTATGACTTTGCTGGGATCCTCTGCTTTCTCCGGTGTTATATAGATCAATCGTCTCCTTTCCAAGAATTGTATTCAGATCCTTTAACGTACTCTGTTCCGATCCACCTAAAAATATCTGACTGTCACAATTCCCAATAATAGTATCTGCATGATCTTTATAGATCGCTTTTAACTGAGACTTAGCCTGCAAAATAATCGCTGCAGAAATTTCCCTGCTTCGTATGGTTGCCATGAGCTTTTCCAAATGAGGAATCTGCCCAATATTAGCTGCCTCATCAATCAGGCATCTTACATGTACCGGAAGTCTACCATCATATACATCATCTGCCTTTTCACAAAGCAGGTTAAACAACTGTGTATAAATCATGGAAATGAGAAAATTGAAGGTATCATCCGTATCCGACATAATAAGAAATAGTGCGGTTTTCTGATCCCCTATGGTATCAAGTTCCAACTCATCATATGTGGTTAACTCTCTCAGTTCCTTAATATCAAATGGAGCCAGCCTCGCCCCACAGCTTACCAAGATAGATTTTGCCGTTTTTCCGGCAGCCAGCTTATATTTCGTATACTGCCGAACAGCAAAATGACCAGGATCCCTTTGGGCTAATTCCTCAAACATCAAGTCTACTGGATTCTTAAATTCCTCATCGTCCTCCCTTACTTCCATTGCATTAATCATTTCAAGCAGTGTGGAGAAATTCTGCTCCTCTTCCGGTGCTTCATAATGAATATAGCCAATCAGCGCACTATAAAGAAGTTTTTCACTCTTCTCCCAAAACTCATCACCACCTTTTCCTTCTCCTTTGGTATTAGTAATCAGTGTGGTTACCAGTTTTAAAATATCCTTTTCAGAATGGATATAGGCAAACGGATTGTAACGCATGGACTTTTTAAAATTGATGGTATTAAAAATCTTTATCCGGTAATGGTGTCTCAGCAAAGCTTTTCCACATTCACACACAATACTTCCCTTCGGGTCCGTAACTACATAACTGCTATGCATTTGCAAAAGATTCGGTTTTAGCCAAAATCTTGTCTTACCAGATCCAGAACCTCCAACAATCAGTACATTTTTATTTCTGGCATATTTGGGCTGTTTGGGTCTGCTATTCATTGTGATGCGCTCTGTTTTGGACAGAATCACATTATTTTGAAAATCTGAATCTATGTAAGGAGCGATGTCTTTGACTGTTCCCCACCTGGCAGAACCATATTCCACATTGTGGCGAAATTTTTTAGCATTCTTCCCTTTCACATACACCACAAATCGAAATACAGCCCCACTTCCTAAACCAACCACCAGATCAAACGGATGCACACTCGGTACCGGATTAGCAAAGGCTGTCGTTATAGTATGATTGAGCAGCAGGTTCTGCAGCTTTTGCGAAGCACCAATCCCATCTGCCATGCGCCAAGCTTCTCCCAAATTGGTGGCAAGCAGTCCTAATAAAAGATACGGAAGGTTGAAAAGAAACTGCTTTTTTATCTGTTGTTTCATCGCTCTTTCACCTTCCATTTCTCTGATGCCTTATGAGGAACACCTGCCATCATATCTTTAAGTTTCTGAAGGTGCTCTATCACACTTGGTCTTTTTTGATCTTTCTGAAGCTGCTTTTCTGAATAATCTTTTACAATTTTAGTAATCGCATCTGCATCCTTCGCCTTAAAAAAGATCGTATATCTCTCCTTGTTCTCTGAAGTATCTTTCACTACTGCAAAGTCCACTCCATATTTTCGGGCAATCTTTTCAAAATCCTTTAATCCGGTATCTCCAATGTCCAGACTGGAAACTCCCTGCCCCTGACCGATCAATTCCTTAACAGACTGCTTTCCCTTAGCCACTACATTTTTAGAAGTAAACTTCTTCATCTTTCTCCCTTTCCGGTGATTAAGATAGACCCTTAATGCTTTCAAAATAGTCTGACCGGTCATCTTGCTAGTCGAAATAGCAAGCCGAACTGTTTTATTTTCTACTTCCTCCTGCATTAAGTATCCTCCTATCCGATCTCATAAGCAGAAAACTCCATACCATCCGCACAAAGAGTTACCAATCGGGAAGTAAATTCCATCTTTGCGTATTCTACTTCCTCATCGGTTAGGAATTCAGCTCTTTCTTTGCTTCCCTTCATAACAAGAACACTTCCCACAAAAAATTTGGCTTCACCAACACGGATTATTTTTTTACTGTTGCAGATCACAACGAATACTTTATGTCCCATGTAGTTCATATGATAATATCCATTTAATCTTCCCCAGATCTCAGTTACTTCCTGTTCACCAATTACACGGTATTTTCCATTGGTTCCAATAATGAGGGCATGCTTTTCCTTTGGGCATGTTTGTTTCTGCTCCCAATAAAAGCCGTCTTTCACTGGGTCCAAAGCAATATTAATGTTCATCGTCTGCACTTTTTCCTCCAATCTGTCTGCCTGTAGCAAAATCATAATTTACCCGGGCCTGATAATAACTTTTCATAGTAAAAGGTGCATTATATAAAGCAGCTAATAAATACTGCTTGATATTACGCACCTTCGTTGAATTTTGTTTCATACACTCCAAGACATATTCCATATGGCTGGAATTCAGTTTTAAAAACTGGGACTTTACCACACTCACCGGTTTGTCATCCCCTGCGATACGCATTCTGCTCCTTTTACTGCAAACTACATCCAAAATCAGATATAGCATGGCATCCAGCACTTCCTTATCATCCGGATAGCGCTCTCTTAAAATCTCCATATCCAATCGGTTCATAAAATACTTAACATATGCATTTCTCTCTTTTCGATCTTCCTCTTCTTTGGATTGGAGAGGATTGGTTTCATTTATATCAGTATCTTTATAATCCGTATTATTAGCGTATGATTTATATACTTCTAAAGGTCTGTTTTTCATACCGCTTGAAGTATGATTTTCATACTTCTGCAAATTACTGTCCTGACTTCTCACAAAGTTTTTGACATAAACTCTTGCCGGTTTACCCTGTCCCTGTTTACGCCGTTCAATTAGTCCAAACTTTTCCAGTTCAATAAGCAGATTACAGGCTTTTTGATGACAGCAGCCAAGAACTGACTCCACACTGGTCACCGTCATGTAAATATACACCCGTCTGTATTCGTCCAGCCAACAGTTCCTTGCCGATAGTGACACACGATCAAGCAAAATTCCATAAAGAAGTTTTGCATCTGTGGAAAGTCCTCGGAATTGTTCATCTGTATAGAATACTTTTGGTGTCCGATAGAACGCAAACTGTTCCGACTGCTCCCCATAAAAGTAGTCGAAGTCCATAATAAATTACCTTTCCTTAGAACCTGATTCCCTATGGTCTATTACATTTTCAGTGGAAAGAAACACATTTGAAACTTTTCCATACCGGCATTTTGTATAAAGACACATCCGATATTTCCAATCCGGATGATAATAAGGACATTCTTCACAGTTTTGAGGAATTGCTTTTCTTCCCTCCTCTGGCATCTGCCTCATCAGTCGATCATACTCTATAAGCCGTGCTGCAAATAGGTAAGAAACATTGGATCCAAATGCAATGGGACTTGCCTCAGTAATTTTAGCCATTCTGCTTTACCTCCTTTTCTGCCTTCTTCTCACTTAACAGTTTTTTCCAGCAGGGAAAGCAAAAATTCCTTCCTCTTCCATAGGGACATTCTTCGCAAGGATATTGTCCCTTAGGATCTTCCAAAAGGTAATAGCAACGATCTTTGTCAAGGTTACAAGCCCCTTTATCCTCATTCCAGAATCTGCATTCTCTGCACTTTGGCTTATCTTTCGCATAAATCATCATCCAATTACTGCGCCTCCTCTTAATAAGGTCTTATTGGCAAGATCTTTTGAAGGTGTTTTTGTCGTTTCCTCTTTTTTAGCCTTTAACTCACCAAGCAGAGAATTTTTAGCCTCTTTCCTTCCAGAGTCCCGAGTTTCTCTTTCTGCCTTGCGATCTTCATACTTTTCACCCATTTCAAACACACGCTCTTTGGCATCATAATGGTATACATTATCTGTAAGCTTATCGACTGGTGGCACATCCGTTATATTGACACTACGAACGGTACTTTTGAGATATTCAAAGGAAATCTTCCCATTATCCGGTACCAATATCACCTCATGCCGTGAAGATGGAAGAACATAAAAGCTTCCTCCAACCTTTTCTGATGCCTTCTCAAAGAAATCCGGATAAACCATAACCCCAGCACCACGATATCCCGATGCTGTAGATGCAATATACATCATTTCATTCCCATTTTCGTCAAGCGTCGGATTTTGTGCTAAAAATATGGAATCCGGATAGAATTCTTTCATCTTTTCCGACATTCCCATAATAACAACTGGACCAAGTTTTGGGGCACTCTTCAAAGCATCTTCATGTAACTGCTCCGGAGTTACACCCATATAATTAAGTATTTTGTTTGTTACTAAGAGCGTTGATTTGCTATGAAAATGTGTTTTTAAATCAAAACGATAAATAATTGCCATATCTTCCAAATCTTTGTGTGGAACATTCAAAAGAAGTTCCCGATTTTCTTCTCTGGATACTACTTCTACAGAAAGTCTGTGTTTCATCTGATCATAATCACCAATTGCATCCAGGTCAAAATCCGGTATATTGTTTAAATCCCTTTCTATGCGATCAAGTGTATCTCCGACCAGTTTTTCCATGGACTTACCATTATTCAATTCTTCAAACAGTTGGTCTAAATTTATATTTACTCCAACTCTAGCCCCATTTAAAGCAATTGACATTGCTTCATATGACTCATTGATCTTATCAAGCTTATGAAGGGTTACACTGATTCCTATACGTCCTCTTTCCTCAAGACCATTTTTTGTTTCCTCCATCATTTGGTCTACAAACTCTTCAAAGTTCATTTGCATTCCTCCATTTCATTGTGTAATGAGATTGAATCGTCATTCTTCCCCATTTTTGCAAAACAAAAACGTCAGATCACCTCAATAGCAGCAACCTGACGTTCTGTTTATTCTTTTGCAAAAGAAAGACTTCTGAGCTGACTCTTTTGTCCCTGTCTCATTTGTCTAGGATAATATTATCACAGGCAAATATGAATGAAAATGGACACCTGATAGACATTATATAGACATTTGGTAGACATTTTCCTCATTTTCATTTTGAATGGACTGTTCTTTCTTCCAGTTTTCCAACAAGGATACTATAATGCGTTCACACTTTGATGCTGAATAATCCTCTGGAAAATACTTTAATAACTTTCGCTCTGAAAGACTTACTTTTTTTACCACATTTTTCTGTATAACTGCTTCATCTAATATAGCTATAACGGTATATTTCGTCATGTTTTCAAGATTCCTATGATTTTTAAGAGCAAGAATTTGTTGTGTCTTAAGCATTCCTTTCGCTTTTATGTAATCATATAGCCACGCTTGGATTTCTTTATCAAAATATGAAATCTCTACTCCATTTACCAAAGATAACTTTCTATGATCTACTAAATCAAGCAATTCCGGTATTAATTCCGTTAGTCGTATATATCGTTGAACACTTCTCCCTGTCAACCCACTTCCTTCGCCAACTATGGTTGCGGTCTTTCTTGCTTCTGCACTCAACCTGTCGACATCATGTCGACAAGTTCCTTGATGACGCATGGCATCCATTTTCATTTTTAGGGAAAACCCTCTTTCGCTCGGCAAAATTTCTTCTCTTTGCATATTGGCATCCACCATAACAATGACTGCCTCATCATCATTCAGTCCTTTTATAAGTGCCGGAATTCTCTTTAAACCAGCTATATATGCTGCACGCAATCTCCTATGTCCAGAGACCATTTCATAACCGCCCTCGTCTCTTGGCCGAAGCAGTACCGGTGAAATTATTCCCTGTTGTCGGATACTTTCCACTAGTTTCTCCATCTTTTCATCATCGACCACCCGGAATGGATGATTTCGAAATGCAGATATCAATCCCAATTCAACTTCAACGATTCCACCCTCATCTGGAACTTTTAATAATTCATCAATACTTGTAAGTTTAATCTTTTCTCCAACTCTTTTAACCATGAGAAACCTCCTTTGTTAACTCCCGATAAGCATAAGCAGCCTTTCCCTTTGGATCATATTGATAAATGCTGATTCCCTCTGCACTAGTTTCTGTGGCACGTACAGACATTGGTATTTCTACTTTAAATATTTTAAGCACCGTAGAATATGTTTCATGTACTAACGTACAAATATCCTTTGCATAGTTTGTCCTACAATCTACCATAGTAAGTAAAATACCTTCTATTTGCAGATTAGGATTCAAACGCCTCTTCACCCTGCTAATTGTCTTAATAAGCTGTTGTAAGCCTTTGACAGGCAAATATGCGGCTTGTACTGGTATCAGTACTGTATCTGCACAGGCAAGGGCATTGATGGTCATCATTCCAAGTGAAGGCATGCAATCAATAATAATAAAGTCGTAATCTTCTTTCACATTTTCAATCATTTGCTTTAGAATCAGTTCTCTACTTATAACATTTACCAAAGATATCTCCATTGCCGATAACTCTATATTGGAAGGTATTAAATCTATTCCCTCCTCATGATGAATGACAACACTTTCAATGTCATATTTTTCTTCATTGACAATATGCATCATCAAATTGGTCAATGTCTGCTCCATTTCATCCGGCTCCGCATACCCTAAACTAATAGAAAGTGAGCCTTGTGGGTCCGCATCAATCAACAGAACTCTTTTTCCTATTGACGCTAATCCTATTCCCAGATTCACACAGGTTGTTGTTTTTCCTGTTCCTCCCTTTTGATTTGATACTGCTATAACCTTGCACATA
>CAVERH010000081.1:0-3206 GCA_963618065.1 bacterium
TCTCGGTGTAACCGAATAGATTCACGGATGCAATATATTCTTTCATTGATTTTGGATACAGAGGCAACACAATCAGCAGAAAATGAAACAAATCAATAGCCCCGATCAGAATACTGCATAGATTCTGCATATTTGATTTATTTTCTTTCTCCGCAATTGAAAGTAATTTTTCCCCAGACAACAGTTCATCAATTGTCACAGAGAAAAACGACGAAATTTCTTTTAGCGAATCAATACTCGGATACCCTCTGCCCGATTCCCACTTCGAAATAGCTGTCCTTGAAACAAACAGAGCTTCTGCCAGTTCTTCCTGTGTTAAGCCTCTGCTGCTTCTTAACTCTTTCAGTTTTTCATTAAATTCCATGGCAGAACCTCCATTCATTCTCACTCGTAATTACTTATCTTCACAAAATAACAGAACCATTGCTTTGTACAAGCAATACAGCCCCGCACTCAAAATCATAGCACCAACGATATCCGTAAACCAATGCACTCCTGCAACCAATCTTCCAATCACCATAAATGTAGAAAAAATGATTGACATTACACACACAAATCTTCTAAGCAACAGATTTGTGCTTCTGCGATTCACCTGATATACCAAAGTCGGCATAACACTTAGTACAAGCAGCGTCGTAGATGATGGATAAGATGCCTCAAGCATCCCATCAATCAGAATTGGTCTGTAATTAATCGGAATCATCTCAAAAATCAGATATCCCAAAATCACTACTACATAATAAATCCCAAGGAAAATCAGATCTCTGTCAACCTTAAAAAGACTTTTCCTTTTTATCAGTTGTACGAAACCCACTCCACCAAATGCCATACATACAAATATCGGCACAAGACCTAACCAGTCGGTAATCGTATAGATTGCCATGTGTACTCCGGTAATTCTGTGAAACCAGCAGTTAAATGTTGCGAATCCAATCTCCGTGCCCTTCTGCCCTGCCGACTGCACATCCACACATTGTATTAAACATGTCCAGATTGCAAACATTACAAGTAACGCAGTTCCTAAAATTAATAGCTTCTTTCCGTTTTTCTTCATTTTGTTTTACCTTCCTTTTATTTTTTGCCTGTTGGCTGATTGGAAGGTAACATATATTACGAAAAATAGTAAGAATCGTGCTGTCACATGAGCGACACCTATCGTGTCATCAGCTAAAACACGCGACTTTCACCCGCCGAAAATAATATTTTCTATCGTCCGCCTTCACCCTCTGGCAGCAATGTAACCACATAATAAATAATTCCAAATACAGCTATACTTCCCATCATAATGCCGATCATCTGATTTACACTTACCACATTTCCATGAAATACCGGATTGCAATCAAGAGTGTCTCTTATCGCTTCAACCATTTCATCCGGATAATGTTTTCTCTCCATCTCCCTGAAAACTCCGTGAAGCATATGATTCTTGATCAATGAAGTGGCATATGTACTCGGAAGATAAGACAGTGCCTTCTGAAGACCTGAACCAAAATTTGAAATTGGCATATACGCACCACATATAAAACCATATCCTGCACTGACAATTGTACCCACAGCCGAAAGCTGTCCCTGTGTTGTCAACGGAAAGCTAATGATACTTGAAAGCGTACTTCCAAACAGGACGAGCAATATCATATCAAATAAAACCCATAATACATCTGCTGTATTCATATACCAGCCCATTTTAAGTAAATATCCCAGGCATAATACAAACGTAAGTCCATTGACCATCAAAGAATTAGCTACTGTTGACAGAAAATATCCCAAATAAATTTTCCCTTTGCTGACAGGCGAAACATTAAAATCCTTCCTTGTTCCATTTGCCTTGTCCTGCACCATAGTCAGATTCACACAAAATGTTACAGTAATACAGCTTACTGCCATAAGTGATGCTGTCAGCTGTGCTGCCACGGTTCCATTAATAAGTTTGTCCGAAATCGTAATCATATCTGGAATCGCTGCTGTAAAAGAATCTCTGAAAACCTTTGCAAGAAACGTAGCATACAGAACAATCAGAATAACTGGTGTGATCATTGATGTAAACAACATCCCTTTATCTTTAAAAAACAGTTTCCTGTTCCTGTTCATTAGTGTCAATACTGTTCTCATCAGCGTTCACCTCCAAGCCTTTTTCCTGTGACTGTAAGAAATACATCATCCATACCGCCTTTTACTACTTCATAATCCGTGAATAGGTCCTGATGCTCTACAATAAGCTCCGTTGCTTCCTTGGTATTTCTTACTTTTATCTGATATCCGTCACGTATTTTTTTATATTCTCTGTTCAATGACTTTATTTCATCTTCGGAAACACCATAAACAGATACTATATCCTGTACATAATCATTTTTAAGTTCAAATGGTGTACCTTCCGCTGCAATACTTCCTTTGTCAAGAATCACAACATACCCGGCATTAGCAGCCTCTTCCATATAATGTGTAGTCAGAAATACTGTCATATTTTCTGTTTTCTGAAGCTTCTCGATAACATTCCAGATTAACTGTCTTGTCTGTGGATCAAGCCCTGTGGTAGGCTCGTCAAGAATCAAAATCTCCGGTCTGTGCAATAATGCACGGGCAATATCAATTCTTCTTCTCTGACCTCCCGACAGCTTACCTACGGGTCTGTTTAAAAACTCGCCAAAATCCAGAATCTTGACCAGTTCCTGTAATCTCTTATCAAAGGCATTTCCTGTAATGCCGTACAAAGCAGCTCTGCTCATTAGGTTCTCTTTCACTGTAAGCGGTTTATCAAGTACGCTATCCTGAAATACAACACCAAGCATTCTTTTTGTCTGTGCGCCGGCTTTGTCAGTTTCTATTCCGTTTACCTGAACCGTTCCACTGTCTTTTTTCAGCAGTCCACAGAGAATGGAAATGGTTGTACTTTTCCCTGCACCGTTTACTCCAAGAAACGCAAACAATTCTCCTTTTTTCACACGAAAGCTCAAATCATTTACAGCTTTTACTTCGCCAAAGCTTTTATTCAGGTGGCTGATTTTAATGATATCTGATTCCATATTTTCTTTTGTTTCACCTTTCCTTAAATGACGCAGTATATATTGGATTTACCTTTTTTAATAGAATCCATATGTTAAAAAGTAATATGAATGCAAAAATTGTCCAGACCCATGCCTGCGGCATTAAATAAAGGATTCCGTTTAAATCTCCGCCACCAAACGCTCCACTGAGTAAACACAAATATA
>CAVERH010000081.1:3255-10638 GCA_963618065.1 bacterium
CAAATATATTGGATCCAATACCAGCATAATTACTGTTACATAATAAAAAATAGCTTTCACAAGCTTATTCTTTATCCCACAAATTTTGTTCTTAAAATATACTAACGCATAAGCTGTAATTAATGTTGCTGTCACTCCGGCAATGCAAAATATTCCCAGTTGCGTATCTGTTAATCTGTCACGATATATATCAATCTGTATTCCAATACCCATAAAGTTAATTTTCCTAAATGCATGTAATGTAAGTGCCACGATCAAGTGTGCACCTTCATGCACTATGTAATAAACTATTATTGCAAATAGAATGCCTATATATTGCCTTGTTCTTTTACTCATCATCATTTCCTCACTTATGTTAATCCATTATATTAAAATACTCCTGTAATCCGTTCACAAATTGTCCAACATGTATTCCATCCACAAATGAATGATGCACCTGTACCGATATCGGTATCATAATTCTTCCATTTTTCTCATAATATTTTCCCCAGTCAAATAATGGAGTTGCGTTATCCTTCTTTCCCGAATTTGTATGCGAAATATGCGTAAATGTAACCCATGGCATTGGTGAACATTGAAATACATCATTTCCTAACGGACCAGTAAAGTATTCCTTTTGTTCATTTGCAGTTGTATATGCCAATTTACAGTACTCACTGATATCATCAACAAATGGCACATTAACCACTTTAAATAAATTTGTAGACTTATTCAAATATGTAAAGGCAGTATCTATTCTGTCATAAAGAACAATTTTTCCATCTAAAAAGCGATAACGGAATTCCTCTATCTCATTGGCACATTTGCAAACTGCATATACCATCGCCATAGTAAATGATAATCCCTGTTTTTTTACCTTCTCTTTGAAATTTGTTATGTCTGCCTCAAACGTAACACAAAATTGTGGTTCTATACTGTTTCTAAAAATCATACAATGCATGGCTCTTTCCCATGTCTTTTCATCTATAATCTTATAATTGTTAACCATAAGCCAATCCTCCGCAAATACTCCATCATTAAATAGTAGTTCCTAATTGATATGCTTTTTCCAAGCCATCTGTCTTTTTCACATCGTCCTTATCTTTTGCATCTCTCACAAATACTGTTCCAGCATCTTCAAGTTTGAAATAATTTAATGCAAGCCGATACTGCACCTTAATTGCATCAAACAACTCCGGTAATGCTGCTGCACCAACTAATATCAGTGCAAGCTTTTTAAGCTTAAACTCATTACGCATAGGTGTATGTAGTCTGTCAATAAGTGCTTTTAACTGTGCACTGACACCATAGAAATATACAGGAGAAGCTATAACAAGCACATCTACCATTTTCAGTTTTTCATATACTTTCGTCATATCATCTTTTTGAAAGCACTCATGTCCTTCTCTGTCAAAACATGTATTGCACCCTATACAAGGATGCACTTTATAATCTGCTACCGAAATTACTTCAACACTATTATTTTTCTTAGCACCATCAACAAATGCCTGCACAAGTAACTCAGTATTTCCACCTTTTCGTACACTTCCTGATAAAACAACAATATTACTCACTGCCTGTTGCTCCTCTCTTTCCTATATAATCACAAAAGACGCAGGCAATAAAATTGTTGCTCTGCGTCTTAGCGTCTGGCGTCTGTCACTCTTAGTAATTAATCACTATCATTCTGCATTCTTCACAACAGTTTGCTTCCACTCTTGTCCTGTGACTTGGTTTGAGTTTTGTTATTTCTACAAAACCCTCTGCATTTTTTGCATTCTCAAAAACTCCAGGTACTTCATTTGCAAAGCTGAAAGCTCCGTCCTTACTGCTGAATAAATATCCTTTTCTCATTTCTTTACCACATTTTGAACACTTCATCCATTTTTACCTCCATATCCGCCATTAGTTACCACTCGGTTACTTGTATTATAGTAACCAGATGGTAACTTGTCAATCTTTTATTACTTGTATCGGATGAGCATCTGATACATAAATCATCGCATCATAAAGTTCTGCTGGAGATGCCCATACACGATAGCCTCTTGGAAGAATTCTGTATAATGTACTGTACGTTTCTCCCAAACTTCCCATCCAACCGCATTCAGATACTTGCTTTTTTAATTCAGAAGAATCCGGAATACTTTCAAAATCCAAATAACTTATATCAAATCCACACTGCTTAGACGCCTTTGCCATCGGATCATATGAGTAAAAAATATTATTTTTTCGCTTGCCGTTTTCATCAACCAGTAGATTACATGTGGTCTTATAAAAATCTGTTCCTATCACAAAATATTCATTTCCAAGTTCATCTGCCAGAAGATTACCCATTACCTTATTATTCTTATCATAATTTCCTGATTTCTTCACATGTCCGTTATGTCCGGAGATAAAAATACGCCCATTCCCTCTTGCTTCTTCCTGCTTTAATATCCACATAATGTTTTCAGCCATCATTTTATCCCTGTGGATATTTATTTCTCCTACATTGTCTATGTATTTGCCAAGTTCCATATTCTGAAGAAGCACATCGGCTAAATGAACTGCCGACGCATTCTGTAATGTGTCTTTCTCTTCAAACTCTCTTTTTACATCTTCAATTATCTTTTCTCGCTGTTCTGCCGTATATCCATCTGTATATTCCAGTTTATTCTGATTCCGGATTTTCTCCAGTTCTTCTGCATCCATTCCCGCATTTTTTACTGCTTCCAACAAATACTGATAATTATATTCTCTTCTTTGCATGTCAAAACCATAAAATCGAATATCATTCCCCTGAGCTGCAGATTTATTATACTCCCGCATCCATGAAATCAGATTTTCCATTTCTTCTGTCTGATAGATTGCAAAACCAATAGCAGAAACAGCATCTTTTACCGTTCCATCACCGCCATGAATATAGCGGTTAATAGCCTCACACCCGCCATAATCTCCTTCTAATGAAAACGCCCGGACTCCATAATCTTCTACCATGATTTTGAATATATCCAGCTTTAATTGTTGAAATTCCTTATTTCCATGAGTTGCTTCACCTAATGCCACAATCCTTGCCTGCTCCGGAATTGAAAGATTTTCAACTGTTACCGCATATTTTTCAAATTCATTTACATTGGCACATTTTCCTGTTCCAATCCCTCCGTAATAAGAGTAAACTCCTGTTATAATACAGCCCATAATCAAACTGATACATACTGTACGTTTGATAAAAGAATGCTTTTTCATATTCTTCTTCATCACACTGTTGCCCCTTTCCAATCTTTAACTCATATTAAAACTGCATTCATATAGCTTATTAGGATATGACACGGAGCAAAGATAACAGCAAAAATCAATAGTAGGATATTGCCGCTTATAATACCGCTTTCAATAAATAGCAAAGATGGGATAATTGATAAATATAAGGACTTTCGTATAGAATCCTCTTTCCAGAATACTATCCAACCTAAGCAATACAATACTACGAGTATCACTCCCAAAAACAGATAAACTGTTTTCCCCTGTTTAAACCAATATCCTCTGCTCATAAAAGGGATTGTTAAAAACATACTGAAAAAACATCCAAACCGCCCAATCTGCTCAAGAATTTCCACTAATTTGTTCTGGTAACGATTTTCGAATCCATCTTTACATGTTATTGCAAACACAATATTAGGGATCAAAATCACAATAACAAAAATCAATCCCCAGTAATTCAAATACTTATTCATAATACACTCCTATCCAACAAAAAAGACGCAGGCAAAAAACATTTCGTTTCTGCTCTGCGTCTTAGCGTCTGGCAATGGATTTGTAATCCACTATATGATCCTTCACATTGATAATAAAACTTTCTTTACATTTTGGACAAAACAGCGGAAAATGTTTTAATTCCGTATCATCCAATATCTGTGTCCGTGTCTTTGCTTTGCATACCGGACATAGTATCCATTTATCCGTTACTACTGCTTTCATCTACCCTGTCACCTCCTGATAAATCCCATAAAGTGCTATCTTTCACACCTAAACCTTTTAAATATGTCATACCAGTATTGTGAAGCATATGATACATATTTTCTTTCGTATCCTTGACGATTCCTGATGCAATAAGGGTTCCTATCCCCTGTGTATACACCATCATTGTCATAGCAAAATCCATTACCTGTTTTGGTG
Source organism: bacterium (assembly GCA_963618065.1). GTDB lineage: Bacteria > Bacillota > Clostridia > Lachnospirales > Lachnospiraceae > Suilimivivens. The sequence continues at coordinate 7,387 of CAVERH010000081.1, forward strand.
TAATCCCAAGCAGTTCTGCCATCTCCTGATACACATTAGCGGCATCCTGATTATTCGTCTGTAACTCGAAGCCTGTACTTAGAAGCTGGCTTCGCTCTCCCATGTAAAGGAAACGAAACAAATTGGGATTTTCTAACGCTAAATCAATGGTTCCTTTTCCTCTCTGTTCGAATGTTGCAAATTCGTTTTCATTCCAACTATAATACTTATCCTCCACATACTGCTCCGCAAAAGGAATCAATTCCTCACGCAATCCATCCATTCCACCAAACTGCCATGAAATCGGTGCTGTAGAACATCCCAGTTCTCTGGCTACAGCTTTTATATTAAGGGCGGCATATCCATTTTGGGAAATAAGCTCCAATGCAGCCTGCAACATATCTTCTTTTTTTATTTTCGGACTACTTGGCATATAAAATCTCCAATACTATAAATTAGTTTACTATAAACTCGTTTATAGTATATCACTTTATACATACATGTCAATAACAAGTATATATTTTTTCACTTTCTAAAACTTCATCCGATACAGTTCTATTCCAAGTACTGCATTATATCCTGTCGCAGCAAACACACTGAATCTTTCAACAATCCCGAAATAATCCTTCGGTACAATATTCATTCCCATTGCACCTACCATCATCATACCAAGAGCAATTGCTGCAAAAATGCCATAAGAACGGCAGCTTTTATCCTTTGCTCCGGCAATAATAATCAAAACCAAAGATACTATGGACAATAAAACAACGATCACTGTCGAAAAAATATGCATCTTATCCTGAAATGTACCTGCATAACCACTGTCACTTAAAGGAAACATGCTAAATCCCACTGCTGACACCCACTCCATAATCGTGAACAGATAGATGCCTACCCGCAGCAGTCTGTTTTCCTTACCCTGAATGCCTATACATACCATCATTGCACACACCAGAGTACATACATTGTACAGACTGCTTAGCTGGTTCCATAACCGAAGCGATGGTGCATTTGATGCACTAAGGTCGCTTACCGCCTGCGCCATCCAGTCATATCCCGGATATGCGATTGGCGAAAATACAACCGCTGCTGCATATGACAAAAAAGCTGCTACTCCAAGTAATCCACAATAATTCAATAAACTCTTTTTCTTTATCATACAGCATTCTCCTCGCAAAACCATTTCAGATAATCGTCCATAAGATTCTTATCTGTTTCATAGCTGCAGTTACCATTGCTCTGATCCAGTTCATAATCCATCAGTCCATGTATGGTCATAGCAAAGCTTACTGCACTCATATCCGGATTTGTAAAATGAAGTAATTTATGTACTTCCATGGCATAGAATAACTGTTTTGTCGCAATAATCATTTTATCAGTTTCCTCTGCCAGAATTTTAGCTGCCATCGGCTGGATACTTCTCTCTGAATAAATAACCTTGTAGAAATTCAACATATGTTCCTGCTGGTTCATGTTAAAATATCCTCCGACCATCATCCTCAATATTTCCAAAGCACTCTTGCCGGCAAAAATGATAGTATAATCAATTGCGCCTATATTGGCATTTTTCTTAGCCTCTTCTCGGAGGAATTGATACATTACTTCAACAAGCTCCTCTTTGGATGCAAAATGATTGTATAATGACGGTTTTTTTATCCCAACTTTATTTGCAATCATATTCATAGATACGTTACCAAGTCCTTTATTAGCTGCCAGCTCCAATGTAGCCATGATAATGTCTTTTTTTCTTGTATCACTCATTATTTGTTTAAACCATCTCCTATATATTACCTCTCGGTTTTATTTTGACTACCATTCGGTAGTTTCAATATATCACACTGCTCTGCATAATTCAAGCAAATTAAAATAACTGTCCCGGTAGTTTTTTCTTCTCTTTATAAGGAAACATCTTATCAAATTCTTCAGATTCCTTTTCATCTACAAAATATCCCGCTGGTGTCGCATACTCTCCTGTAATACCATTTAAATATCCAGTAATCAGCTCTTTGCACAAAAAGAAAGATGCATCCTGCCCTTCTTCCAGTCCGTGATAACGGATGTTAAATTCACTTGCCGGTCTAAATCCACTTTTTCCATAAAAATCAATGTTTCCCTCAAAACAAACTGCACCACAGCCAAGTTTCGTTGCCTTGTCTAATGAATAATCCAGTAAGGCTTTTCCATACCCTTGTCTTTTCAGTTCTGGAGTAATACAAATCGGTCCCATAGTCATAATTGGAATATTTCTTCCATCATCCGCTTTAATACTCGTTCTCATAAACATGTTCTGACCGATCAACTTGTCCTCTTTGCCTTTTTCATTAAGAAGCATCACAAAATCCAGTTCTGGAATAAATGCCGGATCATTTCGGAGCTGATGTAATACATAATGCTCAAGGCACCCCGGACGATACACATTCCAAAAACTTTCTCTTACCAGATTTTCTACTTTTTGATATTCTCCCTTTTTTTCTAAACGAATCATAATATTACTTTTTTCCATTTCTTTTATATCCTCTCTAAAAAATAAAAACCAATAATCCTGATTTTTCAGTATCAGAATTAACGGCTCTGCGTCTTAAGCGTCTGGCTCTTATATTACCTTTTCAAATTATTTTTATTATACTTTGCAATTTCTTTAAACTTCTTTTTCTTTGCGAACATATAGTTTCCAGTATCTTCCATATATGAATTCTCTGCCTTTAACTTTTTATAGGATTTCAGACGTTCCTCATCAATTATCCCCTCTTCCATTGCTGCTCTTACTGCACATCCTGGTTCAGATGTATGTGTGCAATTATGGAAACGACATTTTTCTGCCAATTTCTCAATATCAGAAAAAGTATGTTCAATTCCTTCTTCTGCCTTCCACATTCCAAGTTCCCGCATCCCCGGTGTATCAATAACCATTCCACTATCAGGAAGCAAGAACAGTTCTCTATGAGTAGTTGTATGTCTTCCCTTGTCATCTTTTCTAAGTGTATTGATTTTCAAGCATTCTTCACCCAGCAATCTATTGATTAATGTTGATTTTCCTACACCCGAAGAACCAATGAACGCAACTGTTTTTGTTTCCTGCAGATATGGCTTTATTTGTTGCAAGCCATATCCTGTTGTTCCAGAAGTTTCCATTACCGGAACGCCAACTGCTACTTTTTCAATCTCAAATCTCTTTGCCTGTAAATCATCACACAAATCTATTTTTGTCAGAATTATGACCGGAACAGCTCCACTGTCCCATGCTATGGACAGATAACGTTCTAACCTTCTTAT
>CAVERH010000082.1:0-10326 GCA_963618065.1 bacterium
GAAAAAAGTCCAAAATGAAGCTTGTGGTGAGTAAAATTTGAGAAACCGTGGAAACCGATTGGACTTAATTGCAAGAATATAATCAAATAAATCCAAAAAGTTAGCTTCCACGGTCATCTTGCACAATCATTTCTACATGGCTGAACTGTTACAAATTACTCACACCCGCGGCAGATTCGGAGTGCAGGCCGGCCCCTTTTTCTCCCAGACAACCGGCACGGTCTGTCCTGCTTCGGACAACAATACAAACGGCACCTCCATCGGGCAGTTGTTCTTATTCTCTTCAAAGACAAATTCTGCCACAAACCGGTAGGACGCCCGAAGCGGCTCCTCTACCAGAATTTCATACTCCAGTTCCCGGATGCCATCACCCATGTGAGCCATACTTAAGAAGATGTTCTGCTCCTTCTGCGGAAGGATCTCGCATCCCTCTCTTCCATATAAATACACATTCACACGATCCGAGGTCACATACTTTGATTTGTTGGAAAGAATAAATTTAATTTTCTTCGGCTCGCCGCGGCGGATCACCGGATCACCGCAATAATCAAGACGTACATTTAAACCGGGGAACGTAAAGCGTACCACGTTCATTTCCCGGTAAATATTCCGGAAATATGGCTTTGCATAAAAGTCCTCTACATTTCCACTCCATTCGGCGAGTCCGAATTCCTGCTGTGCCTTTTCATAAAGAACGGTAACCCGCTCGGTCAGCTCCTCCACGGTCTTCGGAATCTTTCCATACATCAGGAACGGATCAATGCTGATCGTAACAAGCTTATTGCCAATCGGCTTCGTCCACTTTTCATCAAAAATATCGCGGCCATACATCATTCCATACAGAGCCGCAATCGTACCTGCGGTGCAGTCCGTGTCCTCTCCATAATTTACAGCCGTACACATGGCTTTCTCATAGCTGCCCTCTCCGAAAAGCAGTCCATAAATAATAATCATCATATTGGACGGAACATCAAAGCCCATCGGGCCTTCGTTATAGCCCTTTTCTTCGTCCTCTTTCGCGATTGCATGCCACTCCAGATGCCCGATGTAATGCTGCATCAGATATTCCCTGGTCTGCTCCACACTCATTCCTTCGTCAAAGGTGCGGATCGCATCGCGGATTGCCTTGCTTACCGTGCACTCCTCCGGAATATAGCTTAAGCCGATGTCAATCAGCTTACGCATGTCCTTTTCATAAAAGGCGGCACTCTCCATGGCTGCCATGAATACTTCCGCATAGACTCCCTCTCCGTTCCCATGATCCACAAGCGCATCCTCAAAAGCATACTCCGCTGCCTTTTCCGGATTTCCCGGGAAGAGACATGCCCAGATGTCCGAGCGGATATAGGAACCACAGCTATCCTTAAATTTGTTATGAAACGTTCCGGTTACCGGCGGCTGCAATCCCGCACGGAGATTCGTCTTTGCAACCCCATACTCTGCATGCGTAAAAATCATGTACTCATTAAAGTACTGTCCCAGAATTTTGCTGTCAATGTGCAGCCCCTGTTCCTCTAACGCAAGCAGCCACAAAATCTGGATGTCCAGATCGTCATTCGGCAGCGGATCCCCGGTGATGTCATGGGTATAATAGGTAACGTTATTCTTACTGCGCTCCCATTCCATCGGCATTCCCAGCGTACCGCCAATGTTCTTCCCCACAAAACATCCCAATACACGATTCTGATATTCTTCTCTTGTCATTTGTGTTGTCCTCCTGACTTTTATAATATTTCTATCTTGTTCTCATTTCTGCATTTGTGTTCATTTATTTCATTATTTGTAACTATTCAGAGCCATGCAAAATTGCTTTCTGCGAATGCTTGCATTCAGGCAGAAAAGCAATTTTATATGGCGAAGTAACTACATGAGCAAAACATAAGCTGTGAAACAGCGGTTTTGCGAATGGAGTTCTGAATAGTTACCATTATTTAAGAATTTAAGTCGAGTATTTTATTTTAATATAAATATTTTATTTTCCATGGGTACTGGATCGTATTTGTATCTCACATACCCAAAGCCTGCTTCCTTTGTGGGTATGTGAGACTCTTTTTCCTTATGTACCCTTTGTTTTTATTTATTCTGGGTATAAGAATCACTTCTGCTATTATATACCCATATTGCTGATTCCCAATGGGTATTTTAAAGTCATTTTTATCTCTATACCCAGTGAACCGATTTTCTCTGGGTACAGTAGTTCTATTTTTCTTTATATACCCCTGTTTCTTTTTTCTTGTGGGTATTATGAATTATTATGTGTTTCTATACCCTTCATAGCTTTTGATCTCATGTATGATTTATTCTACAAGCGCCTCATAAATCTGAACTTTATATTATTCAGATACTTTCCAGTTAATGAACTCTGAAAACCAAGTATCTGCTTCATCGCCATTTAGTTTGCTTCAATTTGCATTATATAATCAATTTCAGTCCCCGCCACTTGGAAATAAGATCCGTACGTGGGAATATCACAGCAGATGACCGGGCCTTCGTTCAACACTTCCACACTGTAGCCCCGATCAGAAATCATCATGGGAAGCAGCTCTCCTTCTTTGCCATGAATATAGCGCGCACTGCCCTTCATGGAAAAGCCAAGGCTGTTGCCCCGGTTCGGAATGGAAATCTTCTCTTTCTTCCAGTCAAAGAACTGCCAGCTTTTATCAGCCTCAATCAGACGGCACTCTGCCTTTCGTTCTTCGCAGAGCACTTTCCGGTCCTTCGTAAGAAAGCGGATGTTTCCTGCTCCCTTATCAATTTCAAGAAAAAGTCCCGGCGTCGTCATCTCTACCATACTACCTTTGTCACGATATTTCAATTTGATCTTTGTACTAATATCATCTGCTATGCCGGTATGAATGTCTGCTGCTCCGGCATATGTACCTGCTGGGTCTTGCTGTGCACTAAGTTTTTCATATATCCGTTTTGAAGCTTCAAAATCTCCCTCACGGCAAAAACTAACACGAACGGCACCTTTCGAAACCGGGCAGATCCGCAGCATACCATACCGGCTTTGCAGATACAGGCCGTCGGGACGTTCATGCACCCAGCGGATGGTAAGATCAATCTTTGCATGTCCTGCCGGACGCAGCTTGTCATTCTCCGGCATATCTCCGAACAGGGGAACTCCCGGCATCTTCTTTTTACGAAGCTTCTCCTTACGAAGCTTTTCTGCTTCCTGCGCTTTGACTGCCTCCTGTTCACGCTGCATGGCTTCAAGCGCTTTTTGTTCTTTTGACTTGATTACAATGGGCTGTACACCGGTAAGCAGCATGCTTTGTGACGGAGGTGTCACAGCCAGCGGCTTTTTTAAAGTGGCTGCGACCCGCGGACGTACTTGGAGCTGGGGACGAGACTGGACGGTTTCCTGCCGCGTTTCTCTTTCCTTCTCATTCTTGGAAAGATTCGTTGCTGTTTTTTGCTCTGTTCCTTGTCTTGTTTCTTGCCCTATTTCTTGCTTTATTTTTTGTCCCGGTTCGTTCTTTTCTCTTATATTCCCATATTTCTCATTTAATTGCAAAGAACCTTTATTATTTTCTATTGTATTATTATTTTCTATTATATTATTATTTTCTATCGTGTTATCATATTTTGACTCTGCGGATACTACCGAAATATTTTGCCTGCCTTGTTCTTCTTCCAACAGTTGCTGCACCTTCCGGTCAATCTCCTTCTGTTTCTCCTCCGGAAGGGGATCGGCGATAAGTCCGGTCAGCTCCTCACGGTACAACACGCACAGTTCATGGAGCGCTCTCGTTGCCGCCACATAAAGGAGCTTCGCATGCCCATCGTCCACCGGATACTCCTCCTTGTCCGGATCGAAAATCAGCACGGCATCGAACTCCAGTCCCTTTGTATACACGACAGGAAGAACCATGATTCCATCCGAAAAGACAGCCTTTTCGAGATTGCTCTCGCAGACCGGAATGAGTCTGCCAAGCTGTCTTGCAACAAGCTCTGCCTTTTCCGGCGTACGGCAGACAATTGCAATCGTATTAAGTCCCTGCTTCTGCCAGACGCGGCATCTCCGGGCGGTCTCTTCATACAGCTCTCTTTTGGTCGGAAGCTGCATAACCTCCACTTCTTTTCCATGCCGGATAATGGGCTCAACCGGATAGGGCTCAAAGCTTCCATGATGCAGAATCTTCGTTGCGAACTCCGAAATCTCCACCGTGTTACGGTAGCTCTTTTTCAGAATTCCAAAGCTGTCCCCATCCTGACTGCAAAGCAGCTTCCGCAGCTCCTCCCAGTCTGCCAGTCCAAAGCCGAAATGAATGTTCTGCGACACATCGCCCATGACCGTATAGGTACAGTCCTTCATGCAATATTTCAAAACCGCATACGCCATCATTCCATAGTCCTGCGCCTCATCAATCACGACATGATGCGCCTCACTGATGACCTCCGTTTCCTTCAAACGCTTATACAAATAAGCAAGTGCTGCCAGATCATACACATCGTATGCCTGCTCCGGAACAGAAACCTCATATCCCTTTTCCTTCTGTTCCAGAAGGAACCGCTGATAAAGCTCGAAAATAGAAGTATCAAAGATCTTTTTCCCAAAATAGCCGCGGTACTCCTTCAAAATCGCTTTCCGTTCCTTTTCCGAATAGCGCAGGCCGTTTTTCAGAAACTCATCCTTGATCTTAATAATCAGCCGCTCGTTCAGCATATTGATCTTCGTCTGTACGGAAGCCTTCGTCTGTTCTACATAATCCCGGATCGCCTTCCCACTAAGAAGCTCCACCAGATCCGAAGGCTGTGGCTCGCCTTCCCGCTCATCAAACACACCGGCCACACCGCCCTTTAAGCCTTCCACGAACTGTCTCCGGTCAAGAACGACACTTTCCATGCAGATCCTCTCTGCTTCCACCTTTGCACCAAACTCCGTCAGATCCTGAAACCACCCATAGGTGCCTCTGTCCATGCTGCCCTGTGTAGCTGCGGTATTTTCAAGAATGGAATACTTCTGCTCATTCCAGTCCTCATACAGGAGCCTCACAAAAAGCTGTTCCATCGTCATCTGCCGGATGCCATACACGTCCAGATCCGGCAGAACCCCGGTAATATATTCCAGCAAAATCCGGTTACTTCCTACAATATAGAAGTCCTCCGGTCGGAAACGTTCTGCATAATTGTAAAGAATAAAGGAAATCCTGTGCATGGCAACGGTTGTCTTTCCGGATCCGGCAACACCCTGTACAATGATGTTGTGATACGGCGTTTTACGAATGATGTCGTTCTGTTCCTTCTGAATCGTTGCGATAATTTCGCCAAGAACTGCCTGTTTATTTTTTGCAAGATACTTTGTCAGAAGCTCATCATTGGCAATCACTTCCGTATCGAAGTAATCGAGCAGCTTTCCATTGTCAATCTCATAAGTCCTTTTCAAATCAAGACGGATTGGAAGCTCCCTGCCATCCGGTGCACAATAACTGCATTCTCCCAATCCGTTTTCATAATACGCATTCGCTACCGGCGCACGCCAGTCCACAACCATCTGATGCGTCGTATCCTTCGCAATTCCTCCCCGGCCGATATACAGGGATTCCTCCTTTTGAAGCGTCTCATCCAGAAAATCAATCCGTCCAAAATAAGGCTTCTTTGTTGCTTTCTGGTTACGCATCAGGGCAAACTGCATATGATCCCGCATCGTTACCGTGTTGCTCATCTGCGTGTAGACTTCTACATCATTGTCGTGATAGTGCTGCAGCATTTCCTCAATCTGCTCACTCATCTCCCGGATTTCGCTCTCGTAATTTTCCACATTACGCTTCACAATATCCAGTGTCTGATGTAAGTATTCCTCTTCCCGCTGCCACTCCGCAGAGTTCCTTTTATCTGATTCTTCCTTCACTGTCTTATCACTTTTTCTTTGAGTCTTTCCCGCTTCTCTCTTTTCCATCCAGTATCCTTCCCATGGCTGTGCACAAATCCAATCTTCATGTTTTCCAAAAGACTTTTACTTTATCCGGTAAGTTTCCCGGCAGGAGTTGTAAGAGACACAAAAAAACACTACACGGTAAGCGGCTTGTCGGATTCTGCTGTGCTCCGGCTATGCTACCGTGTATGTGATTTTCTATTTGAAAGCTTTTTTAATATTTATAATTCCTGCACAGCATATTTTTTGCTATACATCTCAAATTTATTCTGAAACTCTTTGTTATCCTTATGAACTGCCTGCAGGGTCTCATGCAGATGAAGCTCGTGATGCGCAACATCAATCACACAGCCTGCAATATTGGAGCAGTGATCCGCTGTTCTCTCAAGGCAGGTCAGAAGATCGGACCATACAAAGCCCGCAATCACGCTACAGCTTCCCTGCTGCATACGCAGGATATGACGGGTACGCATTTCCTCCTTCAAAACATCAATGACCTGCTCTAAGGGTTCTACATTGATTGCACTTTCAATATTATTTTCGGCAAAGGCCTCATAGGACAGATCCAGAATCTCTTCCACTGCAGCGGAAATCACCTTAAAGTCACTTTTAGCACTGTCAGAAAAGTTCAGTTCCTTCTCACGCATTTCTGCGGAAGCTTCCAGAATGTTAACCGCATGATCCGAAATCCGTTCAAAGTCACCGATAATTTTCATCAGCATGGTAACCTCTTCACCATCTTCACTGCTGATTTTCTGGGAACTTAGTTTAATAAGATAAGAGCCTAAAATATCTTCATAATGATCGGTAATATCTTCCTTGTTCCGAATGCTTTCCTCGAGCTGTGGGGTGTAGTGGTCAAAGCTCTGTAACGCTTCCTTTAAAGAAGTCACCGCATCCTTTGCCATATCAACGGCAATGGTATGACATTGCTGCAGGGCAAGTGTCGGTGTTGCAAGAAGACGCTCGTCCAGCTCAGTATCCTTCTCTGCTCCGGTCGTTCCCGGTACAAGAATGCAAACCACCTTCTCCAGCAGTCCGGTCAGCGGCATGAATAACATAACGTTAAGAACTTTAAATAATGTGTTCACAATTGCAATGCCAAGCGGTGTTGCTACCGCTGTCAGAAGCGGCGGTGCAAAGACGGATCGGATCACACAGTATACGATAAGCCATACCAGTGCACCCCCGATATTTAAGGTCAGGTGTGCTACTGCTGCACGCTTCGCATCCCTCTTCGTTCCGATACTTGAAAGCATTGCCGTAATGCAGGTTCCGATTGCATCACCCATAACGATCGGTATCGCAGCTCCAAAGGTAATCTGTCCGGTCATACTTAATGCCTGCAGAATTCCGACCGAAGCAGAGCTCGATTGAATGATACAGGTCAGCACTGTTCCTGCCAGAAGTCCCAGGATCGGATTCGTGAACATAATGAACAGCTCTCGGAAGGCCGGCACCTCAGAAAGACCGGATACTGCCCCGGACATGGCTTCCATTCCGAACATCAATGTGGCAAAGCCCAGAAAAATTGCTCCGGTATCCTTCTTCTTCGAAGATCCTGTAAACATATACAGAATAATTCCCACCAGAGCAAGCACCGGTGTAAAGGCGGTCGGCTTCATAAGCCTTACCCAGAAATTATCGCCGCTGATTCCTCCAAGGGAAAGCAGCCATCCGGTGACTGTCGTTCCAACGTTAGCACCCATGATTACATGAATCGCCTGTCTTAAATTCATCAGCCCGGAATTTACAAACCCGACAACCATAACCGTTGTTGCCGATGAACTCTGAATGATAGATGTCACTCCAAGTCCTGTCAGAAATCCGGCAAATTTCCCCGTCGTCATTTTCGAAAGCAGGGTGCGAAGCTTATTTCCCGCTCTGCTCTCCAGTGCCTCCCCCATGACATTCATACCAAAAAGGAACAGGCACAATCCACCAATCAACGTTAATACATCAAACAAGTCCATTTTACATACCTCACATCCAGATTTTACAAATAACTGAAAATGTTCCACTTTTACTAGTGTACAAAACAAATGTAAATTCTGTCGAGAGGTTTTTGTAAAGTTCCTGTAAAATTGTGTTACTGCTCCATCTGTCGCCCTAAAAATCCGGCAGCCGACTGGATCAGCTTCAGCTCAACTTCCCCCATTTTCTCCTTATCTGCTGTACTAAGCAGGAGCACTGCTCCGATCACATCACCCTCGCAGATAATCGGGCAGATTGCCTCTTCGGCATAATCATCGGTATTATCCTTCACCACAGAAATAAACCGCTTATCATCTGCCATTGCCATCAACGTCTCCCGGTTTTCCAGTTTGAGCTCCAGCTCCTTGCTGATTGATTTCCCCAAAAATGTCCGGAAGCCTCCTGCAGCTGCAATAAACTGATCACGATCCGTAATCAGTGCTGCTCTTCCCGACACCTGTGCCAGACTCTCCGCATATTGTTTGGCAAACACACTGATCTCCCCCATCGGAGAGTACTTTTTCAGAATGATTTCGCCCTCTCTTCCTGAAAAAATTTCTATCGGATCACTTTCGCGGATACGAAGTGTTCTTCTTAATTCCTTCGGAATGACAATCCTGCCCAGCTCATCAATCCTCCTCACGATTCCCGTTGCTCTCATATTAAAAACCCTCCTGATTTCCATAAAAATACTGTATGGGTAGTATGTGGAAATCGGAGGGTTTTATTCAAGAAATGAGTTTTACGACCGTACAGCTATTGCTCAAGCGGCTTGCTCGTTTCTTTTTTTGTTCTTAAATATTATATCTGCTTTTTCAAATGCACATAGTAAACCGTACACAGAATAATTCCGAACACGGTTGCCGAGGGTGCCGCCAGTCCCACACCAAACAAAGAAGCGTCCGGACGGATGCTCATCAGATACGACATCGGAAGTCTTACAAGGAATGACTGTGCCAGTCCCTGAATCATGACAAATAAAGACCTGGAATGTCCGTTGAAATATCCCATATAACTGAACAGAATGCTTGTGACAATGGCTTCCGGTGCAAATCCTTTTAAGAATTCAAACGCCCTTTTCACAACAGCTGCATCTTCGGTAAAAAGCCCTGCCAGCGCATCGCCATGGAAGAATGCCACATAGGCAATCACAACACCGACTGCCGCACCAAACAAAATTCCACAACGCATCGCCTCATCGGCTCTTTTTTCTTTGCCTGCCCCGACGTTTTGTGAAACAATCGCTGCCATGGACTGCATAATAGAAGAAGGAATCAGCATGACGAAGGACTGAATCTTCTGCGCTACCCCATACCCGGAGGATGCGTCCAGTCCCAACCGGTTGATAAAAGCACATAATGCAAGGAAGGTAAGGTTCGTGAGGAACTCCTGCAGGGCCAATGGCGCACCTACTACGAGAAAGTGAGTTACTTCATCCGAAAGCCGGAAATCTGCTTTCTGCAGCGTAAATCCCAAATTCTTCCGGAAAATGATGACAATGGAAAGCACCACACTGACTGCCTGTGCCAGTACCGTTGCAATGGCCGCTCCTGCGACATTCATATGGAATCCTGCAACCAATACGAGGTCTCCGATAATATTGACCACACAGGCAATTGCCACAAATAAAAGCGGCATCCTGGAATCGCCGAGTCCACGGAAGATGCTGCTGATAAAGTTATAAAATACAATAAATACATAACCGACTCCGCAGATCCGGATATAGGTTACCGTAAGATCAAGAGCCGATTCCGGTGCCTGCATCAATATCGCAATAGGTCTTGCAAAAATCAGCAATGCTGCTGTCAGAACCAGAGAAATGATGAAAAAGAAGCACGTTGCTCCTCCTATCAGCCCTCCCAGTCTCTCGGGGCGCTTTTCTCCCAGATATTGTCCCATGATTACGGTAACACCTGTCGTGAGGGAACTTACCGTAAAGGTTACCAGATTCATAATGCTGCTTCCGGTCGTAACTCCCGATACTCCTTCCGTTGTTCCAAATCTTCCGACAATCATCAGATCGACTGCACCATACATTGCCTGTAAAATCAATGCTCCCAACACCGGCAGCATGAACCCGATCATTTTCTTCGGAATGCTTCCTGTTGTAAAATCCTGTTTCTCGTTCATTTGTCCATTCACTCTGCTTTCTATATTTCTACACTATGCTTGTTTGTAACTGTTCAGCACTTTCACAGTTATGCTTCATTTTATGTTGCCACATGTAATTTTAATCAATTCTGAATCAACTGGCAACCATAAAATTGCACCCATGTGGTTCACCCATGTGGTTCACCCATGTGGTTCACGCATGTGGCTCACCCATGTGGTTCAAAATGTAACAGTTCAAAAAGAAAGCCCTTAAATACTGTATTCACAATACCTAAAGGCTTCCTTTACTTTATTTCATAAGATATACGTAACTGTTCAGAACCCCATTAGTTGAAAATGATATTAGGGGTTCCGTTCAATGC
>CAVERH010000083.1:0-718 GCA_963618065.1 bacterium
GGCAGCAGCTATGGATATATGATGACTGGATGAAAGAGCTTGGCGCAGATTATCCAACTACTACAGAGGAATTTTATGAGTTAGCGAAATTAGTTTCTGAAACAGATTTAAATGGCAATGGTAAAGCTGATGAATACATATTAAGCGGATCAGGATTGGGAAATTATCGAGACGGATGGTTTGATTTTTTAATGTCCCCTTTTGTATATGCAGGAGATGAAAGATATCTTGTTTCAAAAGATGGAGAACTCAGTTTTGCTTATATGTCTGATGAATGGAAGGAAGGACTTAAATATATAAAACGTTTCTTTGATGAGGGTCTTATTCCACAGGAAACTTTGACGCAGAGTGAAGATCAATGGACAACCATACGAGTAAATACAGAAGAAACAACAGTGCTTTCTATCGTAGATTGGTTTATGAACAGTTCGTCAACGGAATACAATTTAAAGTGGAATAATGTTCCTGCACTTAAAGGACCAGAAGGTCTATATCAGTGTTATTATCTGCCATGTACACCATATTCAGACGGTGCTGTTATTACTACAGATTGTGAAAATCAATTAGCTGCATTTTTAGTATTAGACTATATGTGCAATGATGAGTTATCTACTACAAGCCGTTTTGGAAAGAGAGGTGTTAATTGGGATTATTTTGCAGATTTAGATTTAGATAAGTCCCAGTACACATCTTCATATGATTTTATGGGTGATGATGG
>CAVERH010000083.1:728-10247 GCA_963618065.1 bacterium
CATGTATATTATTAAGTATGACGATACTGGTTTTTGGAATAGCACGGAAGTACAAAATGTAAGTTATTTACAAAATGGACCGTTTATTATTCCTGCGAGAACTATTTTTGGTACTGCTGTTGAAAAGAATCCAAAAGATGAAGAAACAAAGCAGATGATAGAACTTGATCAGCATCAGAGAGGAGCAGTTATAGAAGCAGGTTCAGAAACAAGATGCAAAGAAGTTGTTACTTATTTACCTATGACAACAGATGAGCTGGAATCAATTGTTGATTCAAAAACAGAAATTACAAAATATCTATATGAATCTATCGGAGCTTTTCTTACCGGAGCAAAAGATATTGATGCAGAATGGGATAATTATAAAACCCAGATGAAAAAGTTAGGTGTTGATGAACTTTTGCAAAAATATCAGACAGCATGGGATCGTGTTGAAGGATAATTTGCTAAAAATGCAGTATAAAAATTAAAGTGCTGGAGTCATCATCTTATTTGAATTTAAGTAATTGGTTTGAATTGAATAGGATGATGACCCCTTTATTTAGAAAGGACTGTCATATGAAAAATAAACAATATAATTCGAAAAAAGGTAAAACTGATAAATTCATAAAGGATATTCTCAGAGATAAGCAGCTCTATCTCTTTTTAGTTTTACCTGTCGTTTATATTATTATTTTTGCTTATCTGCCAATGGGAGGACTTATTATTGCATTTAAGGATTACAGTATGCGAAAGGGTATTTGGGGCAGCGAATGGGTGGGACTAAAACATTTTATTCGTTTTTTTGATAGCTATTACTGTGTACGTATTATTCGCAATACGATTGTTCTTGCCGTTTATCAGCTTATTGCTGGTTTTCCTATTCCTATTTGCTTTGCACTGCTGGTGAATAGTCTTAATCACGGAAAATTTCAAAAGGTTGCACAATCTATAGTTAATCTTCCATATTTTATATCTGTTACGGTTATGGTTGGTATTTTATTTCAAATAATGGATTCACGTTACGGATTATATGGCAATATAGTACAAAGGTTGACAGGTTCCTATCCGATGGATCTTTTTGGAAGTGCAAAATCTTTTCGTCATCTTTATGTATGGTCCGGTGTTTGGCAAACCTTTGGTTGGAACAGTATTATTTATACAGCAGCTTTATCTTCTGTAGATCCGTCCTATCATGAGGCAGCACAAATAGATGGAGCCAGTCGTTTTCAGAGAATATTACATATTGATTTACCAAGTATACGACCAACTATTGTTATTACATTGATACTTCGATTAGGCTCTGTACTTAACCTTGGATTTGAAAAAGCTTATTTGATGCAAAATTCTTTAAATCTGGAAACCAGTGATATTATTTCTACTTATGTATATGAAGTTGGAATTGCAAGCAGTGGTGGAAATTTTTCATATGCAACTGCAATCGGATTATTCAATTCAGTGATAAGTTTTATCCTGGTTGTTATGGCAAATAAAATATCTGGCAAAATCAGTGATGAAAGCTTGTGGTAGAGGAGGTTTCAGAAATGGAAAGACGACTTGCAGCAAAAAAAGCAGGCAACGGGGATAGATTGTTTTATGTTATCAGTTATTCAATCGTTTCCATATTAGTGATTGCGGTATTATATCCTATCATATATGTTATTTCAGCATCTTTCAGCTCTGGAAATGCTATTGCAACAGGAAAAGTATGGCTATGGCCTGTGGAATTCACACTGGATGGTTATGCCGCAGTTCTAAAGTATAAAGATATTTGGATTGGTTATCGTAACTCGATTCTATATACTGTAGCAGGAACTTTTATCAATGTTTGTATGACGATGATCTGTGCATATCCATTATCCCGTAAAAATTTGAGGGGACGAAATAAAATTATGTTCCTTTTTACATTTACAATGCTCTTTAATGGAGGAATGCTTCCAAATTATATATTGATCAGCAAATTAAAAATGATCAATACAGCCTGGTCACTGTTGCTTCCGGGAGCTATAAGTGTTTATAACATGATTGTTGCAAGAACATTTATTCAAAGTAATATTCCGGATGAGTTACTGGAATCATCCAAAATTGATGGTTGTGATGACATACGTTTTTTCTTTAAAATGGTTCTTCCTTTATCAAAAGCAATTTTGGCAGTATTGGTTATCTGGTATGCAGTAGGACATTGGAATTCTTATTTTAATGCATTTTTATATTTGAATGATAAAAGCAAGTATCCATTACAAATTTATTTAAGAGAAATTCTGGTATTAGGAGAAGTTCAATCAGATATGATTGATGGAGAAACTGAAAGTGCAATAAGAAATCTGAAATATTTATTAAAATATGCGACTATTGTAGTTTCAACTGTACCATTGTACGCTATTTATCCTTTTATACAAAAATATTTTGTGAAAGGCGTGATGATTGGTTCAGTCAAAGGTTAAATGAAAAATAATAGAGGGTGGCAGGTATGGAATATATCATATTTGATGGAATATATAATATGGTTCCGGATGATACAACATCAAAATGTAAAGATGAGCCATTGAAAATTATGTTTGATCGTCCGCAGACGGTTCTTTGGAAAAACGAAAATTGGTTTTGCGCAGATATATGTGTGGATCAATATTCTGATGTTCGTATACAGATAGCATTTCAGGATACTTCACATAAAAAATTAATTATCGAATATGAACTTTTACCAAATGTAAAGGTTAGTTTTCGCGTAAAGTTAGATGAATTATGGAGTAAACGTTTTTTTCTGGAAGTATTTCCGGGCTCTTATAAGGGAACAGTACATGGCTTACCAATGGATCCGCAGAATGTGGAAAAAATCGAAATTTCTGTAACACCTGGCAAGGATTTTAAAAGTGCCGTGCTTAGCAAAGTTTGGATTAGCGAAAAACATCCGGATGGGATTAATCCTGATGAACCAATCATTGATGAGATGGGACAATTAATAGGATATGAGTGGACAACAAAGACACATTCTTTTAAAGAAATGAAGAATCGGCTTTGTACAGAATACGAAGAGGCAAAAAGTAATGATTATTTGTTTCCAAATCGCAGCCGCTGGGGTGGATTTTTGGAGAAACAGTTCAGATCCACTGGTTGGTTCCGAGTACAACATGATGGAAACAGGTGGTGGATGGTGGATCCGGATGGGTATGCCTTTTTTTCACATGGCTTATGTTATGGTACCAGAATGGGAGAGTTTGGCTGGTATACAGGTATGGAGAAATTTTATGAGAACGCACCATCACCAGAAGATCCCAGATATGAGGAAGCCTTTACTCATCCGGGAATGATAGACGAATATGTGAAACGGTATGGAGTAACAGAACGTTCGAATGAATGGATGTATAATCCTGCACGTGGTAATATGATTCGTATTTTTGGAAAAGAATGGTGGAATGCATGGCGATTGATTGCAACCAGACGTTTTCATGAGTGGGGAATAAATACTACAGGTGTAGGAATTGTTAATTTTACAGATGAGCATTGTGATGATTTTTTACGTATGTCGAATCTCCCATATGTTGTAACTTTAAAAAGATTTCCTACTACAAAGAATTTTATTTTTCGTGATTTTCCGGATGTTTTTTCAAATGAATATATAGAAAATTCTAAAATATTTGCAGAAAATGAACTGGGTCCGCATGTAAATAATCATAATCTGATTGGTTATTTTTTGCATAATGAACCTGAATGGATGTTTGAATCTGATTGTAATATTGCATGGGAACTTTTGGTGGAAAATAAGCCACTTAAAAGTCGTGAAAATATGATGACCTGGTTAAAAGAACGTTATGAAAATATTGAAGCATTAAATGCTTCATGGGGACTTGATCTGAATTCTTTTGAAAGATTACTTAAACCACTTAGACGGAATATAATTTTGTCCGACAGAGGTTGGAAGGATCTTAAAGAATATGAGCAGATTCTTATTGACAGATTTGGAAGAATCCCGATGTCTGCCTGTAAAGAAATTTCGCCGAATCATTTGTGTCTGGGTATGCGTTATGCACAAATGAATCAAAAAGTGCTTATGAGTTGTAAGGTGTTTGATGTTGTTTCTTTTAACTGTTACAGTAAAACACCGGAGAAGTACTTTGATCTGGCACGGATTACAGAAAAACCCATGATAATAGGTGAATGGCATTTTGGTGGTCCAGATAGTGGGCTTTTACGCACAGGTATTCTAGGTGCAGTTAGTCAGGAAGATCGTGCAAAAGCGTATCGTCGTTATTGTGAGATAAGTGCTGCTGACCCGAATTGTGTTGGCATACATTATTTTGAATATAATAACCAGACGTTGATGGGTCGTTTTGATGGTGAACATGCTGCTCATGGTATTATTGATTGTTGTAATTTACCATATCCGCTTATGGTAGAAGCTATGAAAACCAGTTCTTCCAATTTATATAGTGTTATGACAGGACAAAAAGCACCTTATGATGAACCTGTCAGATATTTGGAAAAAGCATGGTGATTTATAATCCAGTTATTATCAGTTACAACAGTTACAATAAGTAACAAAAACCCAGTTTAATATTTGTGAGGTAAAAAAATGTCAGTAAAATTATTGAAAAATAGTAGAAAGATTCCAACTTATATACCAAAAAAAGCAATGGATTTACCAATGTTTTTTGAAAGAAAGCCATATCAGGGTGCCAGTGGAAGACTCTATCCGCTCCCATATACTGATGGAATCAGTGATGAAAAAAATGATGTAACATATGAAGTATATACACTGGAAAATGAATATATTAAAACAGATCTATTACCTGCTTTGGGCGGAAAGATTTTAAGAGCTTATGATAAGTATGGGAATTATGATTTTATTTATTATAATGAAGTAGTAAAACCAGCTTTAGTTGGTCTTGCAGGACCATGGATTTCCGGAGGTATTGAATTTAATTTTCCACAGCATCACAGACCAACTACTTATCTTCCGGCAGAAGTAGTTACAGAAGAACGTCCGAATGGAGAAAAAATTGTATGGATGGGGGAAGTGGAACCATTTAACAGAATGAAAGGAATGTTGGGTGTTTCAGTAGAACCTGGCCGTTCTTATATAAAAGCAAAAATTAAAGTGTATAATCGAACCAATCAACCACAGATATTTATGTGGTGGGCAAATTTGGCGGTACCAGTAAATAAAACCTATAAAACTATTTTTCCTCCGGATGTGGAATGGGTCAATGATCATGATCGAAGATGTATTATGAGCTGGCCTATTGCTAAGGGTGTATATCATACGGCTAGACCGTTTAATTATGGTGAAGGAACAGATATTTCAATGTATGATACTGTAAAGGTTCCGTCCTCTTTTCTTGTTTCTCAGGGACAGTCGGATATGAACTTTGTCGCCGGATATGATGGCGGAAAACAACTTGGCATTGTAACGGTAGCAAATCATCACATTTGTCCCGGAAAAAAAATGTGGACATGGGGAAAAGGTGATTTTGGTGAAATGTGGTGCAATAATCTGACAGATCAAAATGGACCATATATTGAGCTGATGACCGGTGTTTATACAGATAATCAACCGGATTTTACATGGCTTAATCCATATGAGGTGAGAGAATTTGAGCAGTATTGGTATCCCATCAGAGAAATTGGAGATGTAAAAAACGCGAGTATTGATGCTGCAATAAATGTAGAGCAACGTGGTCAAAAGTTGTTTATGGGCTTTAACGTTACCGGCTGTTTTGAAAATACAAAAATAAAAGTCCAGTATAAAAATGATGTTGTTTTCGAAGAGTGTGTGGATATGACTCCGGATAAGGCTTATTTAAAAGAAATTCCAATGAATGGAATGAAACTGGAGGATATTGCGGTGTCCTTGTTGGACAAAGCGGGAAAAGAGCTGATACAATATAAAACTTATGTCAGGGGACAAAAGGAACCAATTAATCCAAGAAAACCGGTAGCTCGTCCAAGAGAAATTGATTCTATTGATGAATTATATATTAATGGACTTCATTTAGAACAATACAAGCAGCATAATTATGATGCACAGGATTATTATTTGGAAGGAATTCGCAGAGATCCTTTGGATGCACGATGTAATACAGGTATGGCCAGAATTTCTTTAAAAAATGGTCAGTTTGATGATTGTATCATGTATGCAGATGCTGCAATTACCAGATTGACATCGAGAAATATGCATCCGAAAGATACGGAAAGTTTCTATTTAAAAGGAATTGCGTTAAAAGCAAAGCGGGAATATCAGAAGGCATATGATACTTTATATATGGCGGCATGGGATCATTCCTATCGAAGTGCAGCGTATTATGAACTAGCTTTAATTGATTGTATAAATGGAGAATATGAAGAGGCACTATGTCATCTGGAGGAATCACTGAAGCAGAATTCCAATCATTTAAAAGCATTAAATATGAAAGCTGTAATTTTAAGACATCTTGGAAAAAATGTAGATGCAGAAAATATTTTGCGCAATGTTTATGCGTATGATATTTTGGATATGTTTACACATACTGAACTTTTGAATTATGGAGGTGATGTGGAAGAATTTATACATACATTTGGGGATAAAGCAGAAAATTATTTAGATGTTGCCTATGATTACTTAGATGCCGGATTTTATAATGAGGCGTTTCATGTATTAGAGTTGGCTAGAATAGAATATCCAATGATTTCATATGTAAAAGGATACTGTGTCCATATGCTGGGAGATGAAGAAGAAGCAAATAAATATATAATGGAAGCAGAAAAAATGGATACAGGATATTGTTTTCCATCCAGAATTCAAGATATTGCAGTATTAAATTATGCAATATTAGTGAATCCAAAAGGTGACAACGCACCATATTATCTTGGATGCCTGTATTATGATAAATTTGCATATGAACAGGCTATTCAACTGTGGGAGAGTACGATAACTATAAATCCAAAGCATGAAAAAGCCTATAGAAATCTTGCTCTTGCATATGCTGATAAAAGAGAAGACTTCCTTTCGGCAAAGATTTGTATGGAGAAAGCACTTAAAAATAAACCGAATGATTCCCGGCTGCTCATGGAATATGAGCAATTGCTAAAAAAGATGAACTATACACCCGAACATCGAATTGATTGTTATCAGAAATATCATGATTTAATGATGCAGAGAGATGACTGTTATTTAGATATGATTACGCTTTATTGTATGGTTGGCGAATACAAAAAGGCAATTGAAATGGCAAAGGATAGGCACTTTCATATTTATGAGGGAGGAGAAGGAAAGCTTACTAAACTTCATGCATGGATGCATGTACTATATGCGATTCAAATGGCCAAAGAAGGAAAAATGGAAGAAGCAATAAAACTCTGTGAAGATGGAATTAATATGCCTAAATCATATGGAGAAGCAAAAACATTTTTTAATCAGGAATCTCATATTTACTATTATCTTGGTGAATTTACAGGTAAGAAGGAATACTATGAGGAGGCTTCTGTTTATAAGGCTGCTGTCTCTGAAATTTCTTTATTCCGTGCCTTGGCACTTCAAAAAATAATGTGCTATAGTGAGGCAAAAGCGGTATTAGATGAAATGATTGAAGTTGCAGATAATCAGATTAAAAATTGTGATCTGAGAACCTACTATGGTGTGGGTTCACCTTCTCCTATGCCTTTTGAAACAGATATAGTGAAATTAAATTTGACAGATGGATATATATTAAAGGCATATGCACTGCTTGGATTTGGAAAATTTCAAGAGGCAGAGGACTGTATCAGAGAAGCAGAAAAATATAGTACCTATGATTTTCGAATTATTGTGTATAAAAAAATTGCCGGAAGTATAAAGTAGGACAAACTTATTTTTCTACTCAGAGCCATGCAAAGATTGATAAAATAATAACCCCATTTGCAAAGACGCTGCTCTTAGCAGCTTCTTTACGAATGGGGTTCTGAATAAATAATTATTTTAGATTTAAAGCCGAAAGATCAATCTCATAAATCATTTGTTCCGGTTCTTTTTGCTGTTGAAAAAACATGACCATATACCATGGAAGGTATAAAATTCCATTTTCTACTTCTACATTGGATTTTGAAAAAACAATGCAATGATCAAATTTCCATTGTTCTGTCTGCATGGCATGATCCATGGCGGGATGCTTTTTAAAGTCTTTCCCGGATTTAATTTCCAAAAGTTCTGTAGAAAGACCTTTTTGTAATACAAAATCAAGTTCTCCGACTTTCTTTGAATCAAAATAATGCAGTTCAAACCCATTGGACTTCAGGTTTTGCGCAAATGCATTTTCCAAAATACTTCCCATATTGATATCTACATTTCCCATGAGAAGGTCAAACTGGATATTTTCCATGCAGGAGGCACAAAGCAGTCCTACATCATTCATATACAGCTTAAACAGATTTCTTTTTTCATTTAACTGTAAGGGAGTCTGTGGTTCCGTCACATTATAACAAGGAAGTGCAACTCCTGCATCTGCAAGCCAGTTAAAGCTGTCTTCATAGCGCAAAATTCTGGCATCCGGATGAATGCTGTTTATTTTAAATCTTTTGTTTTTTTCGTTAAGCTGTGCAGAAATACTGTCAAATATGGCTTTAATCTTTATCTTTTCATTTTCTGATGCATATCTTGCAATATCCAGCCGATACAGATCCAGGATGCTTCTCTGATTTTGAATTACTTTTGCAATATCATGTGTATCAACATAAATTTGTACATTTTGTGGCATTCCGCCTACTACCAGATAACTGTAAAAGAGTTTACACAAGGTTTCATGTACTGTTTCCGATACTTTTTCTTTACGTTCATAACATTCTCTGAGATAAGCAATGGTTTGTTCCTGTACTCCGTTTGCCCATAAATATTCTTCGAAATCAAGAGGATACATGGAAAGCATTTGTTCAAAGCCTACAGGATAGGATTTAATATCTTTATATCTTACTCCAAGTAATGATCCGGATTCTATATAGTCGAATCTTCCATCTTCGACCAGAAATTTTATCGCAGAACGTATCTCCGGACACTCCTGTATTTCATCAAATAGAATCAGGGTTTTTCCAACCTCTAAGGTTTTTTGGAGATAAGCGGTCATATTTGTTATAAGTTCATCTGCAGTCAGTTTTCCACTGAAAATATCTGCAGCTTTTTTATCTGTTACAAAATTAATTTCTGCAAAGTGTTCATATTCATTTTTACCAAATTCACGGATGAGAGTGGTCTTTCCAATCTGTCTTGCACCTATGATGCATAATGCTTTTCCACTGGTTCCATTTTTCCATTTTAAAAGATCCTGATAGGTTTTTCGTCTTAACATCTGTTGTCCTCCAAATGTTATTTACGTTATTTACGTTATTTATGTTATTTATGTTATTTATGTTATTTACTTTATTAGTGTAACATTTTTCTCTTGATTTTAGAAGTAAATTGTAACATTATTCATAACATTTTTTCTTACTTTTTCATGGTGTTTTGTAACATTTTTCTTAAATAAATACTCGTGAGTAAATACCCCTGTGTGTTAGGATAGTTGTCAGTGAAGTTACAATGAATGTGTGATAGTATAG
>CAVERH010000084.1:0-10128 GCA_963618065.1 bacterium
GCCTCATACAGTGCTCCCGGTACCGTAGTCATCATGTAGGTACGGATCAGGATAATATTCATGGAGTTCAGCAGAAGATTCGGAATCAGCAGTGCAAGCAGTGTATTTTTAATGTGAAATACCGATGTCCACATAATATAAGCCGGAACCAATCCTCCATTAAAGATCATCGTAAAGAAGATCAAAAAATTAAATACCCCACGGAAAAGCAGTTTTTTGTCTGACAATGCATATGCCATCATTGCTGACAGGAAAACATTTAAAAAGGTTCCGATCACTGTAACAATAATGGTAATTCCATATGCTCGCAATACGGTTCCCCGGTTAATCCAGATATAGCGGTATCCTGCAAGACTGAATTCCGAGACTAAAAAGGAATAGCCATTTGCGAGCAGGGATCTTTCAGACGATATGGAAGATATAAACAACAGCAGGAACGGAATCACAACTGCCAGAGTAACCAGGATTAATATGGTATTAATAACAACCTGATATAATTGATTATATTTTGATTTTATCATGATAAGCTCCATTCTGATTTTGCAGTCTCAACCTGCAGTCTTCTCTCTGCATTATTAGAAAATCGCATTTTCCTTGCTGACTTTCTTCACAATTAAGTTACTGGACATGACCAGGGCAAATCCAATCAGTGATTGAAATACACTGGCTGCCGAAGACCGGTCAATGCCACCGGCTGTCATCATTGCGCGATACACATAGGTATCAATGGTACTGGTTACACTATAGAGTGGTCCTGAATTCTGCGGTACCTGATAAAACAAACCGAAATCAGAATTAAAAATATGTCCGACACTCAGTAACAGCATGGTGATAATAGAGGGAACAAGTTCCGGTAATGTAATATACCGTATTCTCTGCCATATGGATGCACCGTCCAGTCCGGCCGCCTCATACAGTGCAGGATCAATTCCGGCAATTCCGGCAATATAAATCAGTGTTCCATAACCTACACCTTTCCACACATGTACCAGACACAGAATAAACGGCCAGTACTTTGGCGTAGCATACCATTGTATGTCCTCTTTTCCCACGCTACGAAGAATCGAATTCAACATTCCATTTTCAGTAGAAAGAAATGCAAATACGATATAACTTACAATTACGATGGATACAAGGAATGGTAACAGGATTGCACTCTGATAAATCTTTTTGGCAAACTTACTTCTGACATCTGTAATCATAATTGCCAGAATAATTCCAATTACCATATCCAGAATAATAAATGCTACATTATAAAGAATCGTATTACGGAATAATAATCCGGCATCCTTTTCAAATAAATATTTAAAATTAGCAAATCCTACCCATTTGCTTCCCCATATTCCAAGCTTTGCAGAATACTTTTTAAACGCAACAACAATTCCGCCCATTGGAATGTAGTTATTGATCACAATATAAACCATTCCCGGCAAAAGCATGAAATATAAAGGCAGGGAATAGATAAAACGTTTCTTGAAATTCGTCTTTTCTTTCATTACATACACTCCCTCTTTCAGATCTTATAGCTATGCTGATTGGAATTCTTATCCAGTTCGATTCTCTTTAATAGTTCCAGAATGTGTGCTGCGCACTGCTGCAGGTCTCCACGGCATATCGTCTGTTTGCTGCGATAATTTCCCTTATAGACCAAACCCCGTCCCTCTTGTGCAATTTCTGCTGTTTTCACGGTTAGAGGCTTCGTCATCGGACACACCTCATGTTCTGCCTGCAGAAATACATATTTATCTGTTGCTTCTGTAAAGACAGGCTCTCCATCTACGTGGATCTCACCATTTATCTCACACGCACGATGTCCTGCCCCTAACGAAACTGCGACCTGCTCTTTGCCATCCGGATCCGGAATAAAAGAGTTCCAATGAGCTTCCATAAAAGGAAAGATATCATAAAATTTGGTAAACAGAACCTGTCCCCGTTCATCAAACTCCGGTTCCATTCTTTTCAGGCTGAGTAGAATCTCTCTCACCTTACTGATCCCTCCCGGCATAATCAGATCATTACCGGCATGCATGGACTTACTTGCTGTGCTGCTTCCTCCATTCCAGTCCGTCATAATCAGTCCCTGGAATCCCCATTCCGCTCTTGCAACCTTCATACACAAATCATGGCTGTCTGCGGTCGGCACTCCGTTAATCCGATTATAAGAGGTCATAATCGCATAGGGTGAAGCTTCTTTTACCGCAATTTCAAACCCTCTCAGATACAACTCCCGCAAAGCACGTGGGCTGATCCATTCATCTACTCTGCTCCGGTTCGTTTCCTGGTTATTGGCAGCATAGTGTTTCACACATGCTCCAACACCCTTTCCGGTCCCTTGAATTCCCTGTACAAGAGCCGCTGCCAGCTTTCCTGAAACCACTGGATCCTCCGAAAAATATTCAAAATTTCTTCCACATAACGGATCCCGATGAAGATTCATGCCCGGAGCAAGTAATATATGAATACCGATTTCTTCCATTTCCATTGCAATTGCTTTGCCTACTTCGCGTAAAATATCTTCATCAAAGCTCTGCGCCAACAGCGTGCCAGAGGGCCAGGCCGTACAATAATGTTCCCTTGTTTCCTTCTCCCCTGTCTTTATATTGGTTGCAACATATTCCTGCCGGACCCGGATACCACCCGGTCCATCTGCCAGAACTATGTAAGGAATTCCATATGGCTTCTCCAACATGTGAGTTGTTTCACCTGCTGCTCCCGGAACGCTTTCCGAGTTTCCTCCCACTACGGGACTATTCTCATCCATAACTCCCCATCCGGTTCCACAGTTCAGTGCGATCAACTCCTCATCCTGCAAAGCAGCCACAATATCTTCTACCGAAATCTGATCCTGCAGGAATGCCTTCCAGTCAATCTGCTTTTGTTGTCTGAATTCAACCTGTTCATAAGGCAGAATTGCATGATAGTCCGGATCTGTAGTGTAGGTGATAACCCTTTCCTTCTTCACAAAATCATTTAATGCCTCCGCTGTTGTCCGCCCATTTTCATAATAAACCGGCAGTTCCGGATATAAGTTTTCCAGGTCTGTGTCGTATGCTATGCTAAGCGTGTTAAGTTCACCAGGCAAAGGCAGAATCTCATAAGCTCTCTGCACACACTGCGTATACTTAAGCTCCAGCTTGGCAGCCGGTATATGATCCACAGAAGAAGTTCCTACCCGAAAAACATAAAGGCCCGCTGGAATTTCCCAACAATTATTTACATCATCAAAACTTTTCAATTCCTGTAATGGAATAAAGAACTCCAACAACTCTTCCTGTCCCGGTTCCAGAAATCCCGTCTTCTTCCATGCCTTTAATTCCTGATATGGCATAGACTTTCCGGTATTATACGTGGAAACATAAACCTGTATTATCTCACGGCCAGCCCGTTTTCCTGTATTTCTGACACGTACCCTGATTGCCATTCTCCGATTTCCATATCCGGTAGATTCTAGCTCAAAAGAAAACTGCGTGTAACTTAATCCATAACCGAACGGATAAACCGGCTTTTTTCTAAAACTGTCAAAATAACGGTAGCCAATAAAAAGATCTTCCTCGTACTTTTCCAGTTTCACATTTCCATCATGGTCGGCAAATGTTGCCGATGCCGGATAATCCTCATATCGTGCCGCCCAGGTATCCGTAAGCTTTCCGGATGGCGTAATGGTTCCATTTAATATGTCCCGAACCGCATTACCGCCCTCCTGTCCGGCAAGTCCCATCAGGAGAATACTGTTTGGACAAGCTTCCTGAATCTCCGTAATATCAAGAATTCCTCCTGTATTCAACACCACGATCATTTTCGAAAACATTCTCCGGACAAGCAGCAGATTGGTTTTTTCCTGGGTTGAGAGTCGGTAATCACCGATTTCCATGCCGGATGCTGTTTTTTGCAGCATTTTCCGGTCTTCTCCTTCCCCTGAATTTCTGGAAATTACAAAAATTGCCGTATCGCATTGTAAGGCATCCTCATATACTGCTTTCTCCGAAAGCAATGGCTCCGGAAAATGAAAGGTTCCCATTCCCTGCGCTCCGAATTTCTGTTTCTCAATATCATATTTCTGTGCTGCACTTTCTAACCCGGCTTCATTCACCACATGATACCCTGCATCCAGAAAAGCCCGGAGAATATGAATATGATATCTTGGTGACTGATCTATCAGTGGATTACCGCCTCCACTCAATCCACCATTAAACGGATCTCCCGAACCGGTACCACCTCTTACTGTCCGGACTGCCCCGATCCCATAAAGTGCAATTAGTCCGCTTTTATGAACAGGAAGTGTTCCATCATTTTCCAAAAGAACCATTCCGGATGCTGCGGCATGATAGGATATTTCCGCATTTCGTCTCTCTCTGTCTGTCATCATTGTTTTTTCCTTTTTAATATGGGTCTGCGTTAAGCTGTGCAGACCCATAGAGGTAATCCTATTTGTTTGATTCCAACCATGCATTTAACTGTTCCTGCTTTGTATCAATTACCTTTTGTAATCCCGCATCATACAAAGCCTGATTAAACTCTTTAATTGCTGTATCAGGATCTACGGAACCTGTTGTAATCTGTCCCATGTACTGACTGATTACCTCTGTCATGGCAGTCAGCTCATCTGCTACAACTGTCAGATCGGGCGAGAAGCCATAAGCCATGGAACGCACTGCCTTCCCATCCACTTCCTTATATACATCAAAAATATCAGCCTGATTTCCTGTCCATACATGACTGTTGAACTGGTTCGGCAGAATATAGCCCATATTCTGATGATATCCACAGGTTTCCGAAGTTACTCCCTCCGGGAACTGCGCCGTACCATCTTCTGCTTCTTCCCAGTGTACGCCTTTCACACCCCAGTTTAACAAATCATTTGCTTCCTCAGTTTCACATATCCAGTTTAAAAGTTCGACAGCCTTTGCCGGATCAGAGGAACCGGAACCAACACAATAGCTGATGGCATTCATCCCCGCAGTAGTAAGCATGTTCTGATCTACCTGTACAATTGTGGTATCATATCCGGTCTGTTCATCCTTTTCCTGTTTGGTGTTCGGCTTACAGTTTGTCATGTAGGAAAACAGATTTCCGGCTCTCATCTGAGCCTCACCGGTATCAGAGCTTGTTGCCATATCTTTAGAGACATAACCTGCCAGATACCATTCTCTGGTCATCTCAACCAGTTCACGGAAAGTATCCGATTCATAAAAGTTGGTTACGGTTGTGGTCTGTCCGTAATTTTCCAGACATCCTGTTCCCTTTACCTGCCCGAGTCCATCAAAGCTTACTGACTGGGAAGCCGGCGTTGCCGGGTTTTCACCACTTCCAGATCCTCCAAACATAATCATGTCCGGATAAAGGGCATGAACTTTTTCATAGGCATTGGTAATATCTTCATACGTTTTTACTGTGGAGGGATCAATCCCTGCAGCCTCCAGGCAGTCCGTCCTCATCACCATTGCATTCGGCATGGTCCGTTCCTTCATAGTAGGAACTCCATATACAAAGTCACCGATCGAGCAGCATTTGATGCCGTCTTCACCCACATTTTCCATAATGTACGATGCATTCTGCAGGTATGGACTTAAATCAACCAGATAGTCGGAAGCAACATAAGTAGCTGCATTTCCGCTGAACATCGGAAATAAATCTACCTGTTCACCA
Source organism: bacterium (assembly GCA_963618065.1). Classification (GTDB taxonomy): domain Bacteria; phylum Bacillota; class Clostridia; order Lachnospirales; family Lachnospiraceae; genus Suilimivivens. The sequence continues at coordinate 5,647 of CAVERH010000084.1, forward strand.
CCCGCTAACATCAGGGGTAATTGACTCGTCCAGGTACTGAATGTCATTGGCATCAGTGTCACTTCCATATTCAGCTGTTCACGCGTCAGCTCATTAAACCGTTCATTGATCTTATCCTGATCCTGGGAATCCTGTGCCACTACATACACCATTACTGCGTGATACATTTCTCCATCATCGCTTCCTTTGGCTGTTTCCCCAGATGCTGTAGAAGCACTCTCCGTTTTTGTTGCGTCTGATGAACTTCCACAACCGAATAAGGTCATAACCATTGCAGCACTCATCAGAACTGCCAGTAATTTTTTTCGCATAGCTCTTTCCTCCTCTTGCTATCATTGATAATTCTATTATCTATATTCATGCATTTCTTCTCTTGCATTTTTTTCAATATTTTTTTCACTTTTACGACATTCTTTTCTTTTTTATTTTACCCTGTTTCTTATTCATAATCCACAGTCCAGCCATTGCTCCCAGCAAAAGCAGTCCGCACAAATAAAAGACTACTTTATATGCATACAATCGACCTGCCATTGCCTCAACCAGGGCACCTGCAACCATAGGGCCGATTCCCTGTCCAACATCCCCACCTAAATAAAACGTACTGGTTGCCACTCCGCTTCTCTCTTTTCCCACACGTTTTATGCATTCGGTCTGTAAGGCAGGATTTACTGCTCCCTGTCCCAGTGCCCGTATCATTCCACTTAACAGAATGATTGTCAGTCCTGCCGTCTGAAAACGATTGGCCTCTGCCAGCAGAAACATGGAAGCAGCCGCACACAAAAGTCCGGGAAATGCTACAATATTCAAACCCTTCCGATCCATCAGTTTTCCGGCACAGGGTCGGATTAAAAATAAAACAATTGCATTGATTGTAAAATATATGCCAATATTGGAAATATCAAGTAACTGGGAATATGTTAATAGATAAGTTGAAATAACTCCATTGGTGAAAGAGAAAATTCCGCCAATTATGGAATATCCTAATACACTAACCGCCAGGAAATTCTCCAATTCAATTTTCGTTCTGACCGCCCTCCCCAGTCTTTTTTCCTCTTTAAACAGGAAAAAGAAAAAAGCCGCTGCCAGACATAAAATTCCTGCAGTATAAAAAACTCCTTTCAGTCCGAAAATATCTGCAATATAAATTCCAAGTCCGGGAGCCGCCGCAGATGCAATCACATTTGCCAGACCAATATATCCAATCCCCTCTCCCATTCTGGACTTCGGAATATAATCGGAAGCTAAAGCCATAACCGCCGTACTGCTGACTGCAAATCCTACCCCATGAATCACCCTGGCTATCACAATAAGAATAATCTGATTGGAAAAAGTATAAGAAAAACATCCGACTGCCATCATCAGTGTCGCTGCACGCATCAATTTCACCTTGCTGAACCGGTCAGATATAATTCCACAAAATGGTCTACAGACAAGCGAAGTCACAGAAAACAGTCCTGATATTACTCCAGCCGCTGCCGTTGTCGCACCTACCGATGCCCCCGTCAGAAAGGAAATCAGAACCGTAACGATCATATAGAAGCTGAATGACGATAAAATATTGGTTAAACACAATCCCGTGTATTGTCTTGTCCACAATTTTTCTTTCTTCATTACCCATTACCTCCACTTTAGTTTTAAATATCATCATGATTCTATTATCCATACTGCATCATTTCCTTTCTTGCATTTTTCCCGGTAATTTTTTTCCTTTTACGACATCCTGTAATTTCCCATAACAGAAAAAAAGATCATGACATAGAAGTTTGCTATGCCATGACCTCTTACTTACCCAATCTATTTACTTTTACCCCATCTGCTCATCCAGCGGCACCATCCGGATTTCCACACTTCCATCCGCATGCCGGGTAATCAAGGTTCCTCCTCTCTGGGTGTGCTGCTTCAGAATCCCATTGTAGCCCAGATAATCAATCGACATGCCATACGTCATCCGGATCCCTTTGTACACCACGGAAAGGTTATTCAGATGATCATGTCCACAAAACATCCATTTCATCACGCCGTTTTCCACTGCCTTCCGGATGCTTTTTTGTATGCACCAGAACCCTCTCCCACGTTTTCTGATAACTTTCTACTTCTTTTATGTTACTTTCCCTGGTAAATGAAAAACAGGCTGCCTGCATCCACTTATGTACATTATCAAAATCGTTCTAACTAATGATAGCAGAGTAAATTTTCGGATATTCTATATAAAAAACTGATTCAAAACAGAATCCACATCATATCATCTACTAAATAAGCATTTTTAACCTTTAATCGTGTTTTAAACATTTTTCTTGTTTAAAGTCAGATTTATTGTTATAATAAGTGATAAAGGAGGGCATATACCATGAAACTTTTGCATGTAATTGCAAATGGCTTTAAAAATTGTAATGACTCTTTCGAAATCGATTTTGTTTCGAAGTCCAAAAAGACTGCTGAAGATAAAGAATACGAGCTGCAAGAGATTGCTGATGACCTTCACGTTTATAATACAATGGCCTTTATCGGCAAAAATGCTTCCGGGAAAACCACCGCAGTTGAACTTCTTGATGCATGCTATTCTATTCTGGGTGATTTCCGTCTAGATGGGAAACCATACAACTATGAAAATGTTGAATTATGCATAGATTTTTATCATGATGGATTTATTTACCGCTATGAAACCATTTTAAAAAACGCAGACAGTATTGCTTCCAAGGCGATTTTTATGAAGCAGCGACTTTGCAAAAAGAAATACTATAAGAGCAAAGTAAAGGATCTCTATAATGACGAAGATTTTGTTGATGTAGAAATAACCGGTGAACTTCCCGAAGATACCTCCATTCTTTTCTTTGTTTTAAAAAGGAAAGAAACAAGGGCAGTTTATTTTGACAGTTTTGGAAATGGTGCCGACACCTATCGGCTCATCTTTGCAACCTTGAAAGATTACCATATTCGCCCGGCACTTTTAGTAAAGGTTATCTCCATATTTGACGAGAATATCCACGATCTTCAAATGCTGGATGATCACAACTTTAAACTTTCTTTCTGCACCGAAACAAAAACTGTTTCCGACAAAGAACTGATTTATATGCTGTCAAGCGGCACCACCAAAGGAATGCTTCTATATATTTTGATGGTTGCATCTCTCCAGCAGGGATTCGATTTAATTATCGATGAGATCGAAAATCATTTTCACAAAACGCTGGTTGAGAACATGATCAGTCTCTATAAGGATAAAACTGTTAACCGAAATAATGCAACACTTATCTTCACGACACACTATTGCGAGCTTTTGGATCTTTTTAACCGGCAGGATAATATCTATATTGCCAAGTCCAACGATAAGGTTTATCTTACCAATATGTACGATGGATTCAATATCAGATCGGAATTGCTAAAAAGCAGGCAGTTTTATAATAACGTATTCCAAACCGCCGTCAATTACGAAGAACTGATGCAGCTTAAAAAGGAGTTGAAAGTATGGAAAAGCTCCTGATCATGTGTGAAGGTCCAAACGAGAAAGAAATCATAAAAATTCTTCTTGAAAATGATCTTCTAAAATTTACTGAAGATGATCTGCTCGGATTAACACCTTACCACGCAAGGCAAATAAAGACCTCCGGACAGGTAAAAACGGAATTGAATATCTATCCAGGTCAGGTACGGATCCTCAGAATCGGTGATAAGCAAAGTGATAAGCTTGTCATTCCATCGGAGTATAAAGACAAAATACTTTCCGTGGATAAATATTGTACAAAGCCAGAATTAGAAATGCTTTTTATTCTGGCTGAAAACCTTGAACAAGACTTCGAAAAACTAAAATCTTCGATGAAAGCAAAAACCTTTGCCAAAGAACATATCTCCATCGGAAAAAGAAACTATGATAACAGTACGGCCTTCTACACGGAATATTTCGGAGAAAATCCAAAGCTTCTTGTAGACTGTATTAAAAAATACCACAAGTATAATGGTTCCCATGATAAAGACGAGCATTATCTGCATGAACTTCTTAAATAATGAAATATGGACATTTGTTAAAAGGAAAAGCAGATTCCATAAAGAACCTGCTCTTCCTTTTAACACTTTACACCTGCTTAATCACCACAAGATCATCCAACGTCACATCAAAAATTTCCGTCAATTGCACAAGAAACAGGTAATAAAGTTCCGATTAACAAACCGGCTTACTCCGACCCTCTCTTTTTCCATAGGATCGTTCAAATTTGCATTAGTAAGACTACTGCTTCTCAACGTTTGATTTTTAAGAATCAATTCCAATACATTAATATTGGTTGTATATTCCATGTAAGAATGCGTCTTTGTTTTTTCTTCCACCTTTAAATTCAAAGCACATAGGTTTCCTTTCATCGGAATTTCTTCTGTCAAAATAACTGAAGCACTTCCCAAATCTCCTTCACCTATTTTAATTCCATTCACTCTAATTCCTATTTTCCTTTCCATAACGCAACCACCTATTTATAAATTTGATATTCTTATTTT
>CAVERH010000085.1:0-10013 GCA_963618065.1 bacterium
GGACTATGCAGACGGTGTAGATGACGCCATGGATGAATTTGATGAGGACTGGTAACATGAGAAAACAGTCATATACTATTTCAACTTGCATCTGTCCTGACTGTGGATTGAAGTTCCCAATCCCAAGAAAGAAATCAGATGCAAGGGAAAAAGGACATCATAAATATATTTGGTGTCCAAATTGTGGGAAAAAGAAAAACTTTGAGGAATATAGGTTCAATGATTTTGAACCATACATACACAAATGTTAAGAAGGGAGAAGTGGAGTATGCCAGAAAAAATTGTATATAAGGTTCCAACCGAGGAAAGAAGTAAGAGTATAGAGACTTTGAAGGTACGCAAGAAAACATTAGAGTACCTTCGTAAGAATAGATTCAAAACGATAGAAGATGTGATTGATAGACAAAGTGAGATCCCAAGCGAGTTCAGGGGAAATATATATGCGTATCTTATGTTTGGAATGGAAGACTAAGAGACAAGCTACTAAAAGATAATTAGGAGGAGAAAATTTATGGCTATGATTGCATGTCCACATTGTGGAGAACAGGTATCAGACAAGGCAAAAAATGTGTACATTGTGGGGAGATATTGATACCAGAGGAAAAGAAATACTGTACTGAATGTGGTGCGGAAATTACAGAGGAGATGGAAACATGCCCGAATTGTGGATGTCCGATAGAAAAACTGCAGGAGAGCGGGTCAGAGGATAAGCCACAAAAGGTTGAGGTAACAGGCGTAAAGGTGACTAAAAAGATAAAGCTCATAATAGGAATTATTGTGGCCGTACTGATCGCTGGTGGCCTTACCGGTGTCGGCATATCCCACTATCAGAAGAAAAAAGCAGCGGAAGAATATGCACAGCGGGTAGAAATATATTCGAGTAATCTTGAATTAGCAACATACACAATGCTGACAGGCGCAAGCGAAGCAGAGTCGGCGGCAAATCTTATCAAGCAGGTATGGTACAATGCTATTTACGAGAAAAGGGATGATGACACAGATAAATACACAAGACCGAAGGGATATTTTGTATCAGATTTTAATGAGGCGTTAGGTAATCTTTTTTCAGATTCTAGCTTTAGCAGTAAGGTAAGCAGTGTGAAAGATAATCAGGATTCTGTGAATGCACTGATGAAGCAATTAAAGAATCCGCCAGAGGAGTATAAGGATGCCTATGATGCTGTCTCAGATCTGTACGATGCATATATCTCTCTTACAAATTGTGCAACAGATCCGTCCGGCAGTTTACAGACATATTCAAGCACTTTTAGCGATGCCGATACAAATACATTAAATGCTTATAAGGCGATGGAACTTTATTTGGGTGATTAATTTGAGACAAGAAATATAGTACAAGCAATTGAATGGAGATTATGAGCAATGAGTGAAAAATTATGGAATGATATAGAAAATGATTTTTTGAATCAGTTGTATGTAAGAAAAGGTGCGATCGAGGTTAATGTTCTGCAATCCACATTAGGAACCAGTTATGGACTGCAGAAAGATCTGTTTTGCAAAATTATTGATCGTACAATCCAAAAAGAATACTGCATATCAGAAAAAATAAGAAAATTGGATGATACTGAAACAGATGTTGTATTTATTACATATAAAGGATTGGAACAGCTTGCGGATAAGAAAAAAATTTCCTCAAAAAATATTCTGAAAGACCGGATTGCCTATGAACTAAAGTGTGAAGGATATTCAACATATGCAGATTGGATTGCAGCTAATAGAGAACGACTTGTTTTAGAACATGAAATTACCTGTATGTATGCACGTGCCTTAGCTGACATGAAAATTATATCAATGACAAGAGATAATATGAATGAGTTAAATGAATGCCTGGAAGAAGCTGCTGAAAGGATAAAGAAAAGGGCCGATAAAGTCCCTGAAATAAGTAATACGGTTGCTTATGCTGTCATAACAGCAATATATGAAAAATTACAGAGCCTGGTTGGTACAGAGAAATTGATTGATGAGGCAGACACAACCGGGAAATTATTGGAGTCCTATATGCCTTTAAGACATGAAATGACGATTGATTTTATTTAAACAGAAAACATATGTATGTGTACATCATAGAAAATAGGCAACGGGCTGCGTAATGGAATATTTTCTTTTGCTTATACTACAATGGAAAAATCAAATGGAGGTTCTAATATGAGTACGTATGTAATGTCAGATATACATGGCTGCTATGATGAGTTTATCAGTATGCTGAAAAAGATACAATTCAGCCAGAATGATATTCTTGTGTGTGCCGGAGATTATATTGACCGGGGAACAAAGAACTTTGAAATGATGAAATGGATTATGAATGCTCCGGATAATATAGTATTTGTGCGTGGAAATCATGATGAGGAATACGCTGCAAATATTGACATTATGAGGAATATTTGTAATAAGGCAGAATTAAATTCTGGTGATGTGGCAGATTCTAAGACCTTATATCAAGCAGTAACTTTGCTATGTAAAGAGAATGGTAATTCATTTTTTGATTATTATGGAACAATAGGCAAGCTTATCAATGATGAAAATGTGGCTTTTTCGGAATTATGCAGATGGTCGGACAAAATATCGGAAATGCCTTATTTTCATAAGATGATGATAGGCGACAGAACCTGTATTGTGGTTCATGCAGGTTATATTGAAAATCTTGAGGAAGCGGATACCGAAGAAACATACAACAATCTTGAGGATTTTTATCTGCATGCCAGGGATGATGCATATATGTGCGGAGGCATCGAGCATGGAATGATCATCGCCGGACATACACCGACTACAGCGGATCAGGAATTCCCATACAGTGATGGAAATGTATATCGTATGTATGATGAAGATCGGGATTGTATCTTTTATGATATTGATTGTGGCTGTGCACTTAGTATGGTAAGACCAAATGCGAAGCTGGCATGTATTCGCCTGGAGGATGAAGAGGTATTTTATGTAAGAAGGGCGGACAGGGTAATCTCAAAGGAACTTTATCTTGATGGAATGATGGGGCTTATAGTAGGCGATGCCTTAGGGGTTCCGGTAGAACATTCCAGCAGAGAAGAAAGACAGACAGATCCGGTATCGGAAATGCGAGGTTATGGTGCATATGATGTACCAAAGGGATCTTGGTCCGATGACAGCAGCATGGCATTAGCTACGCTGAAAGCATTACAGACGGATGGTATAAATCTCAAAACAACGATGGATAATTTTGTTGCATGGGGGAAGAACGGAAAATTTACACCGGAAGGCAGAATGTTTGATGAAGGAATTACCTGTCATATGGCAATCCATGCTTATATGCAGTCGGGAGATGTCATCACTTGCGGGAGAACAGGTGAAGACAGCAATGGCAATGGTTCACTTATGCGTATTCTTCCGGTTTGCATATACCTAAAATATTTGCAGGATGAAGTCGGTATGGATGATACAGAGGCAATAAAAGTCATTCATGATATGTCAGCGCTAACACATGCACATATCAGAAGTAAGATGGCTTGTGGAATCTACTTTTATTGCGTGAAAGAATTGTTAAAAAGAAATGATTCAATTCAGAATTTACTTGGAAAAGCATTGAATCAGGCATTTTCTTATTATGAAAAGGATGTGGATTCCGGCAAAGAATTAAGCTATTTTAAGAGAATCCGTGATGCTGAAAAATTAAAATGCATCCCAGAATCAGAGATCATGAGTGGTGGATATGTGATAGAGTCCATAGAAGCTGCACTTTGGTGCCTGCTTAACACAGATAGCTATGAAGAATGTGTAAAAAGAGCTGTAAATTTCGGACGTGATACAGATACAACGGCTGCAATTGCAGGCGGACTTGCCGGCATCTACTACGGATATGACAATATTCCGGAGAGGTGGAAGAAAGATATTATCCGCAGGGAATGGATTGAGGATATGTGCAAAGATATGTAAGACCAATTTTATGGACTACCAAACCTCCGACAGCTCTGATATAATACAGATATCAAAGTGTGTTGGGGGTATATTTTTATGGCAGAGGATATGGAAATTCAGGTAGAAGTTCAGAGGCGTGGAGCAAGAAGCAATCAGAAGCTCAAGATTTTATATTTAGCAAAGATATTGTTGGAAAACACAGATGCTGATCATGACATCACCCTGCAGGAAATCATTGATAAGCTATCGGCCAACAATGTGACAGCAGAGAGGAAGAGCATCTATGATGATATTGCACAGCTGGATGATTTTGGAATCAAAATCAAGAAAACCCAGTATGGAAAGACCTACCATTACCAGGTCGTAAATCGGGATTTTGAAATAGCGGAGCTAAAGCTACTTGCAGATTCCGTAGCATCGGCAAAATTCATCACAGAGAAGAAATCAAATGAACTGATAAAAAAGATAGAGCATCTGGCAAGCAAACATGATGCATCAAAGCTACAGCGACAGGTATATGTGGCAGGGCGAGTCAAAGCCATGAACAACGATATCATGGAAAATGTAGATGCGATCCACAACGCAATTTCCCAGAATCTAAAGATATCCTTTCAGTATTTCCAGTGGAATATCAAGAAACAGCCGGAGCTTAGAAAGGGTGGAGCACGATATGTGATCAGCCCGTGGGGACTTTCCTGGGACGATGAAAATTATTATCTGGTAGGCTATGATTCTGATGCAGACATGATAAAGCATTATCGCGTAGACAAGATGCTTCACATCAAAATTGAAAATACGAAGCGTGAGGGAAGATATAAATTCAAAGAAGTAGACATGGCTGCCTATGCAAAGAAGATGTTTAACATGTTTGATGGAGAAGAGGAGGATGTGGAAATCCTGTGCACGAACAACCTCGCCGGAGTTATGATTGACCGCTTTGGAAAAGATGTAAGAATGTATAAGGTAGATGAAGAGCATTTTAAAGTCAGAGCAAAAGTAGCGGCCAGCAGTCACTTCATCCATTGGGTTATGGCACTTGGAGCCGGAGCGCAGATTATCGGTCCGGAGAATCTGGTGGAGGAAATCAAGGCAGAGATCAAACGACTTACAGATCAGTACAACGAAAATTAAAACGAAACACGCCAAACAGAACAAAGATTCGATGTACAAGGGGAGATTTATGGACTTGTAATTTGGCATAATAGAGTCATCCTAAGAGAGACAGATGAAAAACTCTCCGGGATGGCTCTTTTCAGTTTAGATAATGGTGGATAAGAAAAAACGGAGGTGCATCTATGATGGATAACAATTATCACAACGGTTACCACGATCCGGATTGTTGGTGTTACGACCGGAACAAGGGCGGAGGCGGTAACATGGGCTGCTTAGGTACGATAATTACTGCAGTATTGCTATTGGCAGGAACATTGGTTGTATTGACTTTGATCATTACAGCACTTGGTGCAGAGGTTGATGATATTCCGTCGGGAGTATTGATGTTTTTGTTCATCATAGTAATGTCAATTATAGGTGGCGTTGCCAGTTCATTTAAGAAATAAGGCACGATTTCGCATCTGATTATGATGAAGCAGAAAAATAAAGGGAATAACAGCAACTATTTTCGATGAATTAAGAAAAGGATGACGCAGCATATGATTAGAGGACTTAAGGATGCAATTTACGGATTAGCAGTAGGAGATGCACTGGGACTGCCGGTACAGTTTAAATATCGGGATCAGTATTCATTGCTTGACTCTATGATTCCAGATGAATATACAAAATTACCAAAAGGTACATTTTCAGATGATACAAGCATGGCATTAGCTATATGTGATGGCATCAAGAAATGTGGAAAAGTTGATACAAATGAAATTAGACATAATTTTGAGGAATGGCTATATGATGGAAAGTACACACAAACAGGGTTTGCCATTGATATTGGTTCTACATGTGGCAACGCTATAGAAGAAAAGAGAGGACATACTGATGAATGGAGCCAGGGAAATGGATCATTGATGAGGACAATTCCGCTTGCGTTTGTTGCAGGTATCACAGATGATGAGATAAGACAGGTTTCTGCGATTACTCATGCGCATCAAAATTGTATGGATGCTTGTGTATATTATATTGGAATTGCCGGTGATTTACTTCGTGGAAAGTCATTGAAAGATTCAATCACATCTCGAATACCGGAAAACTCAGTTTATCGGAGAATAAGACAAATAGAAAAATTGAGCAGAGATGAAATAAAATCTTCCGGGTATGTAGTTGATACTTTTGAAGCAGCTATGTGGTGTCTGATGACTACTGATAATTACCGAGATTGCTTAATTAAAGCTGTAAATCTGGGTGATGACACGGATACTATTGGTGCTGTAGCGGGAGGCATTGCAGGAATAATGTATGGCATTGAAAGTATACCAAAAGACTGGATTGATAGTATTTATATGAAAGAAATTATAGATGAATGTCTGTTCTAGAGAAAAAAGCAATTACAGGAGAAAAAATTATGTTAGGAAAAGACGGAAGATTTTATGATGCAGCTTTTGATTTTGATGGAGACGGAAAACTGAATGCATATGAATATGCGGTTATGGATGATGTAGTTTTCGGGCACGACGAAGATTTCGATGAAGGTGATGAGTTAGAGGACGATTTGACAGCAGCAGGCTTGGATGCTATAGAGCTGGAGTGTATGGATGCAGATGAAAGGCGAGAAGTATTGGAAGATGCTGGGCTGGATCCCGATGATTATGATTTTGACTAATTGGAGGAAAGAAGATGGGAATAATTAATACAAAGGATATGAAGAAAATACTTCACAGTAATGGTTATGAATATCAGCGTTGCAGAGGTTCACACTTTATTTACTCAAATGGAATTAATACCATTGCCGTGAATAAGGACTTGAATGTAATGGTGGCAAAGCGGTTGGTTAAGCAATATCATTTGGATGTTGTAGAGGCGTAGAATAACGAAGGAGGATATTAAAAATGTCGCTAAGAAAGGCACAAAAAGAAATGGCACTGAACCTGTTTAAGAGAGCTTTCGGTGCTTCAAAAGATAAACAAAGCAGAAAAGAGCTTTATATTCAATTTTGTGATGCATTTGACGGGAGTATTTGCGATTGGAAAGAAACAGTAGAGCAGGAACTAGAGGATGAGCTTCTACGACTGGAATTTCAGGAGTTATGTAATGACAAAAGTAAAACCGATATAAAAGAGTATGTAACTATTGAACCCTTGAAAGTCGATGATTTGGAACAAATATCGTACCTGGCAAACAAGGAATTGGATCTTGGACCGTGGTTGAAAGATGATGAAATAGATTCACTCGATGATTTTGTGGACGGAGGATATTCATTCGTAGCAAAAAGGGAAAATGTGATTTTGGGATTTATACTGGCTCATAGATGTCCAGCTTACGGTGGATATTATTATCTTTACATAGATACTTTTGTTGTAGGAAGAGATGCGCAAGGATATGGTATTGGAAAAATGCTTTTGTCAAAGATTTGTGAGAATAGGTTAAAAAAGCGGATTCTCAGTGTGAAGTTGATGACACAGAGCGAGAAAACGGCGCATCAAATATATAAACATTTGGGATTTGAAGATATGGAAGAATGTGTACACATGTGTAAATATTAAAAAGAGAGCCGGCTATGGAAAGATGGCTGACTTCTCCCCGATTAAAGCAGCTTAAAGAGAGAAACAAACAGCGACATAAAGAAGTTTGAGAAATCGAAAAATCCCTTTTACAAAACATGCCTCTGTTAGTATAATAAATGTATGAAAATTTCGTATATTTATCCAAACGGAGGCGGATCGCATGGCTGTGTCTTATAACAGATTATGGAAGTTATTGATTGACAAGGGAACAAATAAAACAAAGCTTCGCAAGCAGTTAAAGATTAGCAGCAGTACCTAGACTTGTATGATAAGACAAAATAATTGTGGTATTGATCAGGCGATATAGCCTGAAATGGAGGTGGGCAGTCTATGGCAGAAAGCCAAAATATTGAATATAAAGAATCCTGGCGGGATGAGTATTTGAAATGGTTATGCGGTTTTGCCAATGCTCAGGGCGGAACTATTTATATCGGAATTGATGATGCAGGCAATGTTGTCGGCGTGGAGAATGCCAAAAAGCTTCTGGAGGACATTCCGAATAAAATCCAGTCTGGGCTTGGTATTGTAGCTGATGTAAATAAGCTGACAAAGGATGGAAAAGACTATCTGGAGATTAAGGTTAAGCCAAGTGCTTTCCCTATCAGTTACCGCGGAGAATTCCATTATAGAAGTGGGGCGACCAAGCAGCAACTTACTGGAATCGCGTTGTCAGAGTTTATAACAAGAAAAACAGGTATTCACTGGGAAGATGCCATTGTTGATGATATAAAGGTAGAAGATCTGGATGATGAAAGTTTTAAGATTTTTCGCAGAGAGGCTTTGCGTAAAAATAGGATGACGGAGGCAGAACTGAATGTTTCGAATGAGGAACTGCTTCAAAAGTTGCATTTGATGAAGAACGGAAGCCTAAAAAGATCTGCCGTGCTGCTTTTTTATCATGATCCCGGTGTAGTTCAGGTCGGAAGTTTTGTTAAGGTGGGAAAGTTTGATGAAAAGGGTCTTGTTGTGTATCATAATGACCTTGATGAGTCACTAATCGTCAATGCATACAAGGTGGTTGATCTGATTTTTCAGATGTATCTGAAGGCGAAGATTAGTTACGAGCATGATATTCGTGTAGAGGATTACCCATTTGCGAGAGAGGCTATTCGTGAGGCTATCTATAATGCTATAGCACATAACTGTTATATGTACGGAACTCCGATCCAGATTAAGATTACGGAAGATGAAATGACAATCAGCAATCGTTGTATACTTCCTGAAAATTGGACTGTTGAAACATTGATGGAAAAACATGATTCAATCCCATATAATCCGGAGATTGCAAATGTTTTTTATCGTGCCGGATTTATTGAGAATTGGGGACAGGGAATTCAAAAAATCTGTGATGGGTGTAAGGAAATAGGAGCAGAGCTTCCTGTGTATGAGCTAACGGGAACGACATTGCGTATACGTTTCAAGGCACTGGAAAAAGCTCTAATAGATCAACCAAAGGATCTAAAGGATCAGGTTGATACTTTGGCTGATACTTTGCCAGATAGTATTATTACGCTGTTAAAGAGTAATCCGCAGATGACTCAGGGTGAAATAGCAGAAGCTACAAAAGTATCGGTTCCGTCTATAAAACGTACTATGAAGATTCTTTCAGACAACGGAAAAATTGTTCGTATAGGTGGTAAACGATATGGACATTGGGAAGTGAACGAGGATAAGTAAAATAAGAATAGAACTCGAAGCAACGAATATCGAAGATAAAAATTATGATATGAGCAAAGGGATAGGGGCATATAATATATGAAACAAGCGACTCTCAGGCGTTAAACCGGGAGCCGCTATTTTGCTGTCAATCCTTCTTATAAAATTCTGTCACGTATCCATCGGCCCGGAGTTGGATGCCGGTAAACCAATCAGGCACTCGTGCCATCTGCTCACATAGCACTTTTAGGGAGACGTCTTCCGTACATTCGATAATGAGTTCATCGTGGACATGTCCGCAGATGAAGCAATGAGATAAAGTTTTCATGGCATTCATCAGAAGGTCTCTGGAGATTGCCTGAACCACATTTTCGACAAATTTCGGACCGTAGCTTTCAAGCCGCTGCCATTTCTTATTGGCTCCGATTCCTTCATAGGTGATGGATTCGCCACCGAATTGATTCTCGCCGATATGTGGTTTGATATAGGTCAGCTTTCTTCCGGAGGGAAGTGTGATGAAGAGCATGCCGCTGCGCCAGGTAAACTTAATACCGTGTGAGGCGGTGCTGCTGTGCATCTTGATAGCATTCTTTATGGCAGTATCGAAATCCCACCACATAGCTACGATATGTGGATTGGACCGCCGCCAGGCATCAACCAGAGCTTGTAATTCGTTCTCGGGAATTCCCATTTCCAGTGCGCCCATTGCTTTTAAGGCGCCAACACTGCCGCCGTAGCCGAGGGCAAGTTCTGCGATCTTACCTTTCTGACGAAGATGCCCGTTGA
>CAVERH010000086.1:0-4312 GCA_963618065.1 bacterium
TAAGATTTTTACCTCAATCTTGTTCATTCGCTTCCTCCTCGATCATGGCTCTTAAAATCAGAAGATAATTGATACTATCCGTGATCTTCTCCTGCCACACTTCCTTGGGATAATAAATATATTCCTCAAAACACATATCAGAGATAGATACCAGATGCTTTGCTAACATCCCCATAAGTGCTTGCTCTGAGGTAAGTCCTAGCAAATCCGCTGCTTTTTTGAAATGTGCCAAACGGTCCTTCTCAGGTACCGTCACTGTATCATGAGCGTACTCCACGCCCTTTGCTGTCAAAAGCTCCATGCAATGCTGCAGCTGGTCTGTGACAGCTGCGTCAAATTGTGCCTGTGTCATTAGCGTTCCTCCTTAAAATTCTCATACAGAAAAGCTGCCGCTGGCAGCTTTTCTTGCATACTTTGGTATAAAAATAGCAGATACAAGATTTCTCTCATATCTGCTATCAGCCCTATTTATTTCATTTTGTTTTCATAATCCTGCAATTCATGGAAGATATTGTCAACAAATACTACATCATCCACTATTCGATATAACATAAAGTATCTGTGCTTCAAGAAGTTAATCCTATAGTACCCTAATTCTCTCAACCTCGGATTTTTGCATTGCTCCAGACTTCCTGCTACGATTTTCAAATTATCGATTGTTTCATCAAAATCATTGAGAACATTCCTTGCCGCCTGATCACTTTGCTTTTCAATTAGTAAATATCGGATAAACCGGTCTAAATCTTCCTGAGCATCTGTGGTAACCCTTATTTTATAATCCATACTTTGCCCTCATGTTCTGAGAAACTTCCGCAGCATCATTGTATAAGCCTTGAGCAGCATGTTCGCGGGAAATCTCAAGTTTATCCAGTATTTGCTGCTCTGTTAACGCCTCATAAGGGTTTAATTTTGCACGTTTAATTTCAAAAGGAAAACCATTTGAAGCCAATGCCTGAGTCAAAAAAATACGGATTGCGGTTGTTGTATCTGTTCCTAAGTCTTTGAATAATTCATCAGATTTTTTCTTTAAATCGTCATCTACTCTTACTTGAATTGTGCTTGCCATTCGTTGACCTCCTATCACATCAAGCCTAAATTTTCTTAGCTGACTTCAGAATACCCTCTTTGAATTGCTGTGTCAATACATTTGTATTGTTTTGGTAGTAACTTACACCAGCATCTCCTCTTTCTTTTTCGTTTTAGCTGCCGATTTCTTAGGTTTTACCTCGGCTTCCTTAATCTTGGATTTCACAGATTTTCTCTGCTTTGCCACATTCTCCAGCTCTTTGTTCACTGTGGCTGCCAGATCCGGATTTGCAGCCTGTTCCGGGACAATCTTTGCCTTGTCAATTTTCTGGGACAGCTCCAACTTCTCATCGATCTGGGTGATAAAATCAGCCGCTGTCTGCCGGATTTTGTCGAGGGATGCCTTAAGCTCCGGTGTCTCCTTGTTCTTAGACCATCCCGCCACATATGAAAAGGAATAATCAGAAGTATTGATTCCATAGTGCTGACAGACAACATATGCTACGCTTTCGGCTTCCGTTTCTACACTATTCCTGGTAAAATTCTTTGCTTCCGGGACCTGATCTTTGTCATGCATTTGCTGGTGTGCCATTTCATGGAGCAACGTCTTTATGGTCTGTACCTCACTCATGCCGTCCTGCACTACAATCTTTTTATCCTGTTGATGATAAAACCCCTTTGCATTTCCATCAATCAATTCAAATGATACCGGAACAGGGCTGATCTCCTGCAGAGCCTGTAAGAGCTTTGGATATCCTTCAATACTTCCTGTAAGTTCCGATGGTCCTATGGATGATATTTCCTTACCGTCCGTCTGGGACAGATCAAAGGTTTTTACTACCTTGAATGCCCGGATTGTCACTTCCACTTTTTCCTTTACCGGTTCTCCATCTGCGTCAAATACTGGCTTTCCATTATCATCGAGCTTGGTCTGCTCACGCTCAATCTTATAAGGTGCCGGCGCCAGGATGCTGATACCTTTTTCGCCTTTTTTCACATAACGTCCCATCTGCTTCCATCCGGTATAGCTCTGACACAGCTGCGCATCCGGCTTCTGCATCATGATAAGAATAGAATTATTGACGGAATATCTTGGAAATTTCGCCATGGTATCAAGGAACTGCTTATATTTGTCACTCTGAAAAATGTCCACAACTCCCTTTTCCAGCTTATCTGTGATCTGTTGCAGTTCATCTGCACGTTTATCCCTGGACTCCAGCCAGTTTACTTTTTTCTGGATATTCTCTGGGATTTCTCCGCATATTTCTGCCTCCGGCATCTCATGGATGAGTGCTGCGATCATCTGCTGTGCCTGCCAGTTATCCGCGATATCCGGTACATAGGCAAGCATATCCAGGTCAATCCTCTTTCCTGTCACGATATCCATTTCCACACAGTCCTCCGGATCTTTTGCATCAGCCACCCGGATACCGATTCCCGGTATGGCATGCATGCGTTCAGGTGGGATTGCCTGAAACTTTTCTATCGCCTCCGCTACGGTTTTTATATTTTCATGAAATTCTCCAAGATTATGAAACTCACTGCATTCTGCAACGGTCAGCGTTACAATCTTTTTTGTTTGCGTTTCCTCTTTTACTGCTGTATTTTCAGCCACCTTAAATCCCTCCAGTTCTATGTCTCCTAGATTTTTTGTCAGCTTTAATGAAGAAAGCGGAATCTGGTCTCTCTGATGAAAGGAATAATAATCCTTTCCAGGTCCTACTATGATATGATCCAAGAACCTTACACCCACTAAATCACAAAGCTGCTTGATTCTTGCCGTAGTTGCGATATCCTCCGCACTTGGGGTAAGTTTATTGGATGGATGATTATGAACCATCATGATGGATGCTGCATTTGATAAGATCGTGCTTTTTAGTATCTCCCTCGGATGGGCGATGGACTGATCCAGTGCTCCCATGCTCACGATGTTCATGTTGATGGGTCTACCATCCGACTGCATATTCACAATGGCAACCACTTCCCTGTCATAATCCTTTAGCATGTCTGCCATGACCTTAACAGCTGCCTCAGGACCATCCAGCGGAACATCACTCAAAAGAGGCGGCATCTCCACTAAACGGATAGCCACCTGGTTCAGCCTGTATGTTCCTGTTTTCTCAGTCTCCTGTTTTGGCACTGAATCATAAAATCCCGGCTGTGGATGTACACCGCTGCTAAGCATCTGCGTTCTCCTTTACCGGGATGGTCATGTGAAATTCTTTTCCCTTAAGACTTTTTAATCTGTCCAGCACAGATTCCTTGGTGGATCTCTTTATGAATCTCTTTGCTGCTGACTTTTCTGTTCTTTGGGACATTTCCTGAATGCCTCTCATGTATCCCATATATCTGCTCTTTACTGCCATGTTATCGTTCTCCCTTCTCTTTTGACTGTCCCCGCTTTCTTGGGACATTTGCTACTTCTTTTTTCTTTTCCTGCAAATTCTCGATCACGGAATCTTTTATTTCTACCCTCTGCATCCTTTCCTTGATTTTTCTGATCTGCTCCCTGGAAAGTGGCTGTTCCACAATGCTCCGGTGAAGAATCTTTCCAATGGGAAGCCATGTAACATCCTTCCCGGCCAGTTCCTGCTCCATGATAAATTTCATGTGGGACGCTGAAAACTTGGGATTGATATAGTGCTCCAGATTCAAATTTGCCTGTGCCGCGTCAAACATTACCCGTCTCTGTGCTGGTTTGAAATCTTCCAGGCACTTTCCGGATCCTTCCAGGGCTTCTTCCACGCGAATGGATGCCACGGATCGTAATACATAATCGGATTCCACAAATCCATTGTTGTAGTCATCCAGCGCCTTCTGAAATCTTTCTTTTTTCTCTTCCGGTGTCAGGTGATCAAATTCGTTTTCTTCCATAGATTTCTCCCATCAGAATAAGGCAGCCCGCAGACCGCCCCATTCTCATTGCTGTATTCTTATTCCTGAACCTCATCCGGGTTATCCATCGGAATATCCGGATCGTCTTCTACATTAGAAACTTCCAGATCAGAACTTTTCTCTACATCCTGCTCTGACAGAACATCCTCCTCAATGTCCAGGTCTGCAAGGTAATCCTCGTCATCATCACCATCAAAATAGTCTGCATCCGGATCCGGTGCATCGGCTTTCTTCTTGGCCTTGCCGGATTTCACATACAGATAACCGCTGATTCCAGACAACGCACCTACCAGGACAAAAGCCATGATAACTGTGATATTCGGACTCTTCTTTTCTACGGTTACTGTCATTTCCTCGTCTACTGCAGCTTCCGCATCCGATTCCGTCTCAT
>CAVERH010000086.1:4841-10006 GCA_963618065.1 bacterium
AAAAATCCTCCTCTTCCTTAGTCATTTCATCCAATTCATAATCTGTTTCACTATTTCCATATGCTGTGCTGCTTTCGTCCTTCTTATCTGTAGATGGATCGCCTCCCAAGGCTCCAGGCATTGGAACCTGTCCACTTAGCAGTTCCTGTAACTTTCCGCTCTTTGTAAGCTGTAAGAACTGTGCCAGCTGTTCAGGTGATAAGTTGTAGGATGCAACATCATTTACGATCTGCTGATTTTCCTCTTCCTTAAGCTTCGCTTCCAGCTGCTTTACTTTTGCATCCGCAGAATCCCTTTTGGCTACAGCCTTTTTCAGATCCTCACGGAGCTTATCTAACTTTGCATACATAAGTTTCTCCTTTCTTTCGTGGCAGCAAAAAAGCCACCTTTTTCAGGTGACTTATGCTGTATTTTCTGTTATATATGGTTACTGGATTCTTCCGTAACAGTAGGCATGTGCCCTCCAGTAGGCTGTATCATACGATGCATACTGGATCGGATTTCCAGCGTGGATCATGACCTTATTGACCGGATCCACTACGATTCCCACATGGCTTGCACCGCTCGTTTCATAAGTTCCCTGGAAAAATACCAGATCCCCTGCCTTTACATCCGACTCCCTCACCCGCTTCGTTGCGTTCTTCCAGCCATTGGCCGTGAGCCTGCCATAATTCCAGCCATTTCCACAATGATTAATGACATAGCTGACAAAACCGGAACAGTCAAAGCTGGTGCTCGGTGAGGCACCGCCCCAGACATAAGGATATCCAAGGTATTTCTCAGCCTCATTTAACATATTTGCAAACTGCTGGTCTGTCAGGTATTCTCCCGGCACTGCATAATCCTGATATTCTTCTGAAATTTCCGGATTTGCATAAATGTTGTCACCGAAGATATCCGGCTTGTTGCCCTTGGTCTCCAACAGGAGCCGATAGCGTTCCATCTGCTCGTCTGTCAGATTTAAGGTGCTGATTGCCGCTGAGATTCCATGATTTGTCAGTTTTACGTTCAGAATATAGTAATCATCCTCGTCCTCATCTCCTCTGATCACCCGCTCCTTCAATGTAAGTGTATACTGCTTATCAAAGATCGTCTGTAACATATCAGCCACCTGATTCGGAGTATAATTTTCATAAAGGACTGTCAAAAGTGCTGCCAATTCAAACGGATTATGGGAAATCTCCGCAAGTGAATAATTGTACTCATCATAACCAGAATGATCTCTTTCGATATTATCAATGGTTTTCTGCAGAGCCTCCTCCTTGGCTACGTAGTCTGCTTCCACCTGTTTAATATCCTCATCTTCTGCAGTAAACGATGTAGCAATCGTTCCACCGTTTATCCCGCTTCCCAGAGCAGAACAAGATGTCAAAGCTCCTGATATTACAAGGACAACAATCAGAATGGAAGCTGCAATCATCAGGCCAATCGGATGGTCTTCACAGAATTCCTTTAGCATTTCTGCCAGCCTTCCCATCAAATCTTCGGCTTTATCCGTAAATTTCCGGCTGATACTTCCTACACCGTTTGCAGCTTCCTTTGCCTGCTTCTTGGCTGCCGCCTCGGCAAATTCTCTCTGCATCAGCTTTTTTCTGGTCTGTTTTACCATTGCTGACAAAGTTCCTTCTCCAGCCTCTCCAGCTTCTTTTGCACCCTTAGCGCCCTGCACGGCATCCAGATGATCACTGCGGTTATGAATCTTGGAAGCGTATTTTCTTGCCTGTCCGTGCTCACGCATCTTCCCGATACCGGCCTCTGTTACAGATAATCCGGCATTTAGACTGTCTGTTCCACTATTGTTATCTTCATTTTGGATGGCTTTTTTCCTCACGGTAGACATAGCTGCCTGTTCCTTATAAATCTGCCGTCTGTTACGCTTTTTCATTCTGTGAAGGTCTTTTTTCTCACTGACGGACAAAGTATTATCCTTTTTCCCGTAACGGATTTTGCTACGATAATTTTTCGCTGCCGTGGAATCATTTTTCAGCCTGGATTCATGGGTTTTTCCTTTATCTTTGCTTTCATCAGACTTTAAATACCGGGTGGACTTCTTTGCAGAATCCCTTGTAAATTTCTCCTCATTCATTCTTTATCCTTTCCGAAGAAACAGCCATTAAGGCTGCTCCTTCTGTGTTCCAGATACTTCGGACAGGCGAGTGGTCATGATACGGTAAAGCTCTGTATTGGTCGGGAACCGGTCCACGAATGGCAGGATCACATTTCCGTAAAATAAAAGCCCTTCACCAGCACCGCTGTGAGTAACATAGGAAAGCTGATGAGGACTGATATTAAGCTGTCTTGCCAAAATTGATCTGTCGCCAACTGCCTGGTTGAGCATGATCACAAAGTCCGTATTTTCAAAAATAGACTCTACTTCCTTAGAAGCCAGGAAATCCTTGACGTTCTGGGTTAAGGCTGTCGGAATACCGCCCCATTTTCTGAAACGCTTCCAGATTTCTACGGTATAAGCTGCTGTCTGCTCATCCTTTAAAAGCAGATGCGCCTCGTCCATATAGTACCAGGTAGACTTGCCCTGGCTTCTGTTCATGCTTACTCTGCCCCACACCTGATCTTCTACGATAAGCATGCCGATTTTTTTCAGCTGCTTACCCAGATCCTTGATGTCATAGCATACCAGCCTGTTGGTAAGTTCCACATTGGTTCTGTGATTGAATACATTCAGGGAACCTGATACGTAGATTTCAAGTGCTGTTGCCACATGCTTTGCTTCCGGCTCATCTTGTGCCAGGAGCGCATTGTAGAGGTCTTCCAGGACAGGCATGTTTTCCGGTCCAGGATTTTCAAAATATTTCTGATAAATCTGTCGGATACAGCGATCTATAACCGTTTTCTCTACAGGCTTTAGTCCTTCCTTTGAGCTTACAATCAGCTCACAGAGAGACAGGATAAAATCTGCTTTTAGCGATATTGGATTGTCACCATCACCCGAATAATCCATGTTGATATCCATCGGGTTGATATACTGATCTGATGTCGGGCTGATCTTAATAACCTGGCCACCAAATCTTGATACCAGTGGTGCATACTCGGCCTCTGGATCTGAAATAATGATGTCATCATCCGTAACCAGGAAGCTGTTGGCAATCTCTCTTTTTGCTGAAAATGACTTACCGGATCCAGGCGTACCAAGAATCAGGGCATTGGGATTCTTTAACTTCTTCCTGTCTACCATAATCATGTTGTTGGAAAGTGCATTCAAGCCATAGTACAAGGCTCCGTCCCCACTCTGAAAAAGCTCCTGTGTGGTAAACGGTACAAATATTGCTGTACTGGAAGTGGTCATTCCTCTCTGAATCTCGATCAGGTTGCTTGCCAGCGGAAGCGTGCTCATAAGTCCCTGCTCCTGCTGATAATCCAGACGAACCAGGTTGCAGTTATGCTTCTGCGCAATAGATGCTGCCTGGAACACGTTATTTTCCAGCTCCTGCATGGTTTTTCCTGTATTCATCACCAAAAAGGTGAGAAGGAACATTCTCTCATTCTGGGACTGTAATTCCTTCAAAAGTGCCTTGGCATCCCTTCCATAGGTTGCGAGGTCTGACGGAATTATGTCCATATCATATCCGGCTCTTACGGCTTTTTTCTGCTCCTCAATCTTACTTCTATCAAGTTCCGTGATCGTGTGTTTTACTGTCTTGATTGCCTCATTCTGGTCTACAGACTGGATATGCATGGTCACGATCTGGCTGGATTCCATGGAAAGAAAATCTGCTAAAAGCCTGTCGCTGATATCCGACGCATCAATCGATAAAAAACTCATGCACCCATACATTTCCCCGATCTGGAAATACCTTCCCGTAGGGAATGCAAAGCTGCTTGGTGCAATGAAATCCTTTACCGAAAGCCCGCTCCCCACCAGATATTTCCAGTCAAAATGAAATTTTGCATCATCTCCCATATGAAACTGCCTGTGCATCAGCTCCAATCTTTCACTTCCGTTTAGGCTCTCTGCCCTCACGCCCAGTCTCTTAAAATTATTCAGGATATCCGTTTCAATATGAATCAATCTCGGCTTTGCTGCTTTCATGGACTCCGCATGGATCCCGAATGTCAGGTACTTGGTCTTGGTAAGACCATTGTTTCCTGCTTCCATCTGATGAAGCAGCACATCCGAATACTCATCCCTGACATCATCAAAACCATCTTTTTTGTGGACAATTCTGATACTCTTTTCAAAATCCGATATATCCGTTGCCATGTTTTCAAATGACAGCTGAAAATTTACCGAACTGTCAAAGAAATTTAAGAAGGCACACCATTCTTCAAAAATCTCTGTCTTATCCTCCTGCTGTGCCAGCTGATAGTTGATATCCTGAAACTGCACCGTCTTGGTGTAATAATCATTTCCCACACGGCAGATCCCGTCCGGGAACATCCTGTCAAAGGGAATGCTCTGCTGGGCTGTATGCGGTATCTCATCATCTCGTCTTGCATTTTTTATGATTTCCCTCACTGCTTTCTGGTCTTCCCTGCTTAAGCCCTCCGGCATGGAAAACTGCCTGTTCTCCTGATTTTTCTTTCTTAGAAAGTCTAACAATCTTCTCTACCTCCTGTTCCGTGTTTTCTTACGGCTTGCTCAGCAAGTGAACCAGCCTGAATTTTACGTATTTCCTTTTCTACGTTCGCCTGTCTAATAAGTGCTGCGTAATAGTTATCCGTCTTATAGGGACGGACCTTTGGTCTTTTAAATACTGTCTGTATCATGTGGTTCAAAATGACTTCCAGGGGCTGTCCGTTTTTCTCATACATGGCAAGAAAAAAGAATGGCATCATGATCACCATCATTGCCATGACTGCCGTATTGGTTTTTACTGCTGTTTTCATCAGGAAAAATGACGGTACCCCAATGAGCACCGCCATTCCAAAACAGATCAGCTGCCTCTTTGTCAGATTGAACATCACCTTGCTTTTTACTTTTGTCAGGTCCCGCGGGACACTGATATAAGATGCCGCCATAATTACCTCCTGCTATTTTGTGAAAGGTTTTGCTTAAATCTCCCACAATCTGTTTCTCATTTTTAATGTGCGTGAAATACGCTGTGAGCCACTGCTCCGGTCTTAAATAGGGTAAATGCTAAAAGGATTGTAAATCCCATAACCCTCCATAACGAAGCAATGATATCTGTACTGAATGCTACCGACTG
>CAVERH010000087.1:0-9871 GCA_963618065.1 bacterium
CTGTTCTATCTCATCCTTGAGTTCTGCCTGCTCCTTTGAATACTGCCTGATTAGGGTTTCATATCTGCTTTCAGGCATTTTGCCCAGCACGCTGTCCTCATAGATTTTGCAGATTAATTTTTCCAGTTCAGCCATTCTTCTATTGCAGGTTTTAAATCTCTCTTTCTTCTTTCTGGCTTCAGCATCCCTGTTCTCTGATTCAGTTCGTGTTACCTGCTCAATGAACATTTCAGGGTCATCATCAATGGTACTTTTCAGATATCTCAGGGTTTCCCGCAGAATTTCAATAACTGCATCACCATTTATCCTGTGACCGGAACTGCACTGGGTGCCGACTGGTATCTTACTGTATTTAGCACACACAAACTGTGCTACCCTCTTGCCGTTACTTGTCCTGTGGCAGTACATAAGACCTCCACAGTCAAAGCAACGCATTTTTCCATCAAGTGGATGTGGCTCTCCCCAGCCATTTGGATATCGCTTGATACCATTCCTGCATTTCTGGGCATTATAAAAAGTTTCCTCGTCAATTATCGGCTCCTGAGTGTTTTCAAATATCTGCCAATACTTCTGTGCTACATAATGGCTTTTCTTATCCTTAAAGTGCTTTCTTGTCTTGAAATTAACCGTATGTCCCAGATACTCTTTCTTCGTGAGCATATTGGCTATGGTGGAACTGCTCCATCTGTAGGGATGCTTTATCTCCCTTGTTTTCCATAATCCCAGCCCCATCTGCTGCATGTGGTATGCAGGGCATGGGATTTTATCCTTTTCAAGTTCTTGGGATATCTGATATGGTCCCAATCCGTCAAGCGTCAGCTTAAATATCCGTCTCACAACTTCGGCTGCTTCTTCGTCTATTATCCAATGGTTTTTATCATCCGGGTCTTTTAAATAGCCGTATGGAGTAGAGCTGGCTACATGCTTGCCGGAATCGCCTTTTGCCTTAAAGGTTGACCTTATCTTCTTGCTCGTATCTTTCGCATACCATTCATTCATGATATTTCTGAATGGCAGAAAATCATCATCCCCCTTGAGGGTATCTGTTCCGTCATTTACCGATATCAGGCGTACATTCTTCTGCCTGAACATTTCCACAATCTGACCGACTTTAAGGTAATCTCTTCCAAGTCGGCTCATGTCCTTAATTACTACTGATCCTATGTTGCCGTTCTCGATTTCTTCCATCATTTCAAGGAATGCCGGTCTGTCAAATCTAGTGCCGGATATTCCATCATCCGCAAAATGTCTTGGGCTTGGTAATTCGTGTGTAACTGCATAATCCATTAAGAGCTGCTTCTGATTGGAGATGCTGTTTGACTCTCCCTGCAGTTCATCATCATGGCTCAGCCTTTCATAAAGGGCTGTGTATCTTGTCTGTTTCTTCATAAGTCTTCTCTCTCCTTTCCGCTGTTTCCCTTGAAAATCAGCTTATTTAACTTATTTGGTACAGGATACTAAATAGATTATGCAGCACCTGCACTCAATTTATATTTTTTGTATTGCCTTACTGCAAAGTGATCCGGGTTCTGCTCTTCCAGTTCGTCAAACATCAGATCCACTGGATTTTTGAAATCCTCATCATCCTCACGAACTTCCATTGCATTGATCATTTCAAGCAGCGTTGAAAAGTTCTGCTCCTCCTCCGGTGCCTCATAATGGATATATCCGATCAACGCCGTATAAAGCAGAGTCTCGGCTTTCAGCCAGAAATCATCCCCGCCTTTGCTCTCTCCCTTGGTATTAGCGATCAGCGTGGTTACCAGCTTCAAAATATCCTTCTCTGAATGAATATACGCAAACGGATTATAATGCATCGACTTTGAAAAGTTGATAGTGTTCACAATTTTCATTCTGTACCCATTCTCATAGAGGGCTTTTCCTACCTCGTTCACGAGTCCACCTTTCGGATCCGTCACCACATAGGAACTATGCATTTGTAAGAGATTGGGCTTAATGAAAAACCTCGTCTTTCCCGAACCAGATCCACCGACTACCAGAACATTTTTATTTCTGGCATATTTTGGCATCTTCGGCCGGCTGCTCATGGTAATGCGCTCCGACTGGGATAGAATCACGTTGTTTGCAAATACTGGATCCTCAAACGGTTCTATATCTGCGTGTTTCCCCCACCTGGCAGAACCATACTCTTCGTTGTGCCTGAATTTCTTAGCATTCTTGCCTTTCAAGTATACTGCAAGCCTGAGTGCTGCACCACAGGCAATTCCTACAAGTAAATCTGTAGGATAAAGGCTCGGAAGAGGATTCGCAAAGGCCAGTCCTATCGTGCCATCAAGTACAATACTCTGCACCTTTTCTGACATATTTGCTCCGACAGCAATCCTCCATGCTTCACCAAGATTTGTAGCAAGCAGTCCCAGAACAATATAGGGAATGTTCAGGATCAGCTGCTTTTTCAACTCTTTTATATTCATCGCGACATCTCCTTCTTTTTCTCTGCTACCTTCTTCGGAATTGCTGCCACAATCTCCTTGAATTTCTTCAGCTTCTCCAGGACACTGCCCTTTGCCAGATCCGGATTCTTCACCTGCTTTGCAGAATAATCCTGTAAAATCCTTGTAATTGCATCCTGATCTTTGGCTTTAAAAAATACGGTATAGATGGGTGGCTCAGAATTTTTATCCTTTACCACAGCAAAATCTACACCGTACTTTCTGGCTATTTTCTGAAAATCCTTTAATCCCTCATCTGCCAGGGGAATGCTCGTTACTCCCTGCCCCTGCCGGATCAGTGTTTTCACGGACTGCTTTCCTTCTGTTGGGTAGAACTTCTGTCCCACATCATGGACGATCTTTTTTCCTCCTGCCTTTAAAGGCTTTCCCGGAAATATGCTTAATGCCTTCATAAATGCCTTTTCTGTTGGATTTCCAATAAAACGAAAAGCTAAATGCACTGTTTTATTGACAATTTCCCTATCAATATCTTCATGAATCAGTTTTCTCACTTCCTTTCATCAAATCATAATCCACATGATTACTCATTATTTTTACTTTTATCCACACCGAGAATTCCCCTCATAGTGGAGGATGCTACATGAAAACGGTTAGCTATGGCAATGTCTGTAAGCACTGTCTCATCCACCGCTGTCCCACAAACCACGAGAATTCTGGATCGCCTCAGCATGTCTTCTGACATATCCATGTAATCCTTGAATTCATCTGCACTGGTCATATCAATAAACTCCGGCAGCAATAACAGCGGGCAGATCGGTGTATAGCCTGCCTCAAATAACTTTCTGCAGTATCTCTTTGCAGATCTTTTTGCCCTGCTTCGGTCTGCACTCCAGGCAGATGTCACATAGGCCCATGGTTTATTATTCATGTGTCCCTCCTAATCCAGCTGATATGCCTGCAATCTGCAGTTCCCGCACACAAGTGTTGCCATTCTGCTTATCAGAGCTGAAATCACCGTGTTTGCCTCTTCCTTACTAATGGGCTGCAACCCATAATAGGATCTCATTACCACGAAATCAGCCGGAAGATAGGCTTCTCCATCAATGACTATCTTCTTATCTGCGTCATAGATCAGAATGTAATCTGAATTACCGATCATGACAGACTCACTGTTTTCACCAAAACCGGCAAGTACATCATATGCTGCGTCTAAACTGACAAAATGAACATTCTGCTCATCATCCACATAGATGGCACCATCTCTTTCACATTTCTCCTCAAGTGCCGCAACAAGCTCACCCAGATTTTCCGTGATTCCCTGTACACATTCCAAAATTTTATTCATATCCATTGCTTATAATCCTCCGTAAATTTTTATATTTTTCCTTCTGCCATATCGTGGTTGACCTCCGCACGGTAGTAGCTGTCGATCGTTGCCGGTGCATTGTAAAGTGCTGCCAGCAGGTATTGTTTGATGCTCCTGATTTTCGTGGTATTCTCCTGCATGCAGTTCATCACATACCGGATGTGCTCCATGTTCAGCTTCATGAACCGGCTCTTTACCAGATTTATTGATTTTTCATCCCCTGCAATCACGATACTGGTTCTTTTAGAGCAGACTACATCCAAAATGAGCTCCAAAATACCGTCAAGTATTTCCTGCTCATGAGGATACTCATGATATAAATAATCGATACAAAGCTGTTCCCGCAGGTATGCCTCATATCCCATCCTATCCTCATCCCCAGATAAGATTAGATTAGTATTATTAAAATCAGTATTATTGTTATTAGTATAATTAGAGTGTAGATTCTTCACTTCCGGAGATGTAGATTTTACACTTCCGTGGGTGTAATTATTACACTCCCGG
This sequence comes from bacterium, assembly GCA_963618065.1. Taxonomy (GTDB): domain Bacteria; phylum Bacillota; class Clostridia; order Lachnospirales; family Lachnospiraceae; genus Suilimivivens. The sequence goes on from CAVERH010000087.1 coordinate 4,285, forward strand.
AGATGTAGATCATTCACCACGGAAAAATTCATCACATAAATCAGATCCGGCTTACAGAGCTTCTGTTTCACACGCTCAATAAGATCTGCTGATTCCAGTTCCGCCAGATATCTCACAGCAGACTTGTTGGAACAGTTCATGGCTTCACATACAGCATTGATTGTAAAAATGACATACACTCTGCCCTCGTCATCCATCCAGCCATTCTCTCTGGAAAGTGATACCCGGTCCAGAAGAAGTCCGTAAAGCACTTTGCTTTCCGTAGATATCTCAGCAAATCTCTTATCTGTAAACAACTGCTTTGGAATCCTGTAAAAGCTGAAATTATCAGCACTTTCCTCATAAAAATAATCGTACATACCTAAACCCTCTGTACTTTCTTTGTCCTGGTTGCATCCATGATTTTCTTATAGCACGGAAAACAAAAATCCCTGCCCTTGCCATATGGACACTCATGATCACAATTCTGCGGATGGGAAATGGGCATTCTTGCTCCAATCGCTGTTCCCGGAATCTCATGACCTACACTTACTCTTTTCTTGTTATATTCTGCTGACATTCAAATCACCTGTTCCTTCCTATAATGACAAGCCCTAATTCATTGATTTTTCAGACTTTTCTCTTTCAGTTTTCAAAATTTGCATTTTCTGGCATCAAAAAAGTGCCAGTCCCATGCACTCGGCACAGGCTGACACTTTTCGACAATTTATTAATATTTAGAGGGCTTCTCCGCCCTTAGACTTTTCTTTTGTAACTGCATCCTTCGCAGGTGCCTTAGCAGCTACATCTTTCTGTTTATCCTTCAAATCTTTTAACACGGAACCTTTCTCTTCCGACTTCTCATCAATACCGGATTCTTTCTCCTGCTGTCTTTCGGTAAACTTCTCTGCCAGTTCAAAGACATGATCCTTGGAATCATAATGGTATACGTTATCAGAGAGTTTTTCCTCAGGTTCTACTTCCGTTGCATTTACCGTTTTTACCATGTCCTTTAATGCTTCGGAATCCAGTTCGCCATTATCTGGGATCAGAATAATCTCATTAATGGATGAAGGCAGTATAAAAAAGTCACCACCCAGCTTCTCTGCTGCCTGGTCCATGAAATCCTGATAAGCAATTATCCCGGCACCTGAATTTCTGTCCGGAACAGATGCTACATACATCTGTTCATCAGCCCCTTCTGGAATACCGAATAATTCAAATAACTCTGGATCCATCATTTCCTTCATAATCTCGGTCATCCCCTGGATCACTGCCGGCCTAATCTCCGGTGCATTTTCCAGGGCATCCGCCCTTAACTGTTCATGTGAAACACCCATGTGATCGATCATATCGTTTGTAACCAAAATAGAGGCTCTGCCGTCCTTATTACTTTCCATCACAAATCTGTATACTACTGCAAGATCCTCAATTTGCTCATGAGGAATTTTGTTAAGCAGCTCCGCATTGGTTTCTGCGGAAATGACCTCAATGGAAAGCTTCTCTCTCATGTTTCCATAATCCATCAAGGCATTTACATCAAATTCCGGCGCTTTGTCCAATCCACCCGAAATTGCCTTGGTGGCACTTGCCAGCACTCCGGCATAGTCCTGTGTGTCTTCATAAGCTGCAAATGCATTTTTGATGTTAAAATTCACGCCCACGTTGCTGCCGTCAGGAACAACCGTCATTGCTTCATAATTTCCATTGGCTTTCTCAATGTGCTGGAAACTAATTTTTACATCCTCATGACCGATCTCGCTGAGTTTCTCTCGGATATCGTCTGCAAATGTCTCTTTAAATGATTCATAATCCATATGTTCTTTCTCCTTCTCACCTGAAACCGCAAAATCCATAACCCTGTATTCCTCCGGGATGTTCTCACGATCTCCATCGTAATATTCTGTAAAAGATTCCTGTGTATCTCTCACATATCCATAATCTGTAAACTGTCCCATTTCGTTAATGGCCACGTCCCTGCCATAAGCCTCATAATCAAAGTAATCAGCCAGATGATCCGGAATCTCCAACATGCCAAGTTCTTCGATGTAGTAGCGTCCCAGATCTGCATTGCTTTCGACTCCTGGATAGATTTCATACTTGTCCAGGTTATCAATCAGGTTGATCACATCCTGTATGCTGTCCGTATAATCGCTGACCTGCATTGCAGCCTGAAAATGGTTGTAATCATGATCATCCAGCTCATCGAGCTTGGAGGCCAGATAATTAAGTTCATCCAGGTTTTCGTATTCTCCAAGTTTTTCATACAGCCCGTCAACGTAGCAGTCATAATCACTTATGAACCATTCCTCATAAGGATTGCCAAAGTCATCTTTCGAGCCAATTCCAATCCGTTCAAATACTTTCTGCAGTTCTTCTGATGTGGTAGGGAATTTTACCCATTCACCTGCCAGCACACCTTCGTTATACTTTCCAAGGTTCGTGATGTAGGCTTCAAATGGACAGTCATGGTCATATTCATATGCCATGCAATTTCCTCCTCTTTCATTTTTCTCAGGTTGTCACCCAGTTTTCGACATTAAAAAAGCGCCATACCCATCGCCTTTCCGGCAATGAGCTGACGCTTTATTTTTGTCCGTATTCTTTTGCAAAAGAAAAACAAATGAGATGCAAGTTCGTGGCTCACGTCTCATTTGTCTATGATAATATTATCACAGGTCAAAACGAAAAAAAAGATACGCGTTGTTAGTTCTTTGTTAGTCGTTCGTTAGTCTGTCGTTAGTTCTTCGTTAGTTTTCACACTGATGTGTATCAACACCACAGGCATATTATGCAAATAACAGTTCTGTGAAAAACACTTTTGCATAAGCAAACACTCCGGCAATTACATTCCACGCTCCCATCAGCAGATAGCTTACCACCAGTATTCCCACTGCTATTCCAAAATTATTCCACTGCTGTAAAGCGAGCGCAATAATCGCGCAGAGCATAATTACCAGATTAAAAATCATAGCCGCCAGATTGTATATCCTTGAAAAAATCGTCACGACATAGAATAATACAGTCATAACAAGAAGCACTGGCAGCAAAATTATCTTTCCACACAATTTTAAGATAAGCATACTTCAAATCTCCTTTCGTCTTTCTTCCGGGCATCATCTGCCACTTACAGCAAACTGTGGCATATCATGATTAACCTCTGCCTGATAGTATCCGCTGATTGTACTTGGAGCATTGAACAGCGCAGCCATCAGGTATTTTTTGATATTGTGAACCTTGGTAGTGTTCGTCCTCATGCAGTTCATGGCATACTCCACATGCGAGCTGTTCAGTTTCAGAAATTTACTTCTGACCAGTTCTGCCGGATACTCATTCGATGCAACAATGATGGTCTCATTCCTGCAAAGCACTGTTTCCAGGATAAGGTCAAAGATTCCCTCCAGCAGTTCTTTGTCATACGGATACCTCTCAAGCAGGATTTCAAAATCCAGATTCTCGCTGATCAGTTCTGTGTATGCCTCCACATCCGATCCCATCCCATCATTTCCAGATATGATATGATTAGATTCAGTATTACTTAACTCAGTATTATTTATATTAGTCTTATTAGTGTGTAATTTTTTCACTTCTAGATGTGTAAAATTTTCACTTCTAGACATGTCATTTTTACACTTCAAGACGTGTAAATTCTTCACTTCTGAAATCTCTGTTTTTTCGTCAGAAGTGTAATTTTTACACTTCTGGATATCCTGTATCACGAACTGCTTCAGATAGATCATGGTTGGTTTTCCTTGCCCCTGGCGCTTTTTTTCTATCAATCCAATACCTGACTCCGCATCAAGTTCTTTCATAATGGCGATTGCTTTTTTATTGCTGCAACCCAGGGCTTCCATGATATCTTCCAGCGAATAATATATGTATGCGCGTCCTTCTTCGTCCAGCCACTGGTTTTTCATGGATAATGACATCCGATCCAGCATCAGTCCATACAGCACCTTTGCCTCCACTGATATTTTTTTGAAATACTCTTCCGTAAATAAGAGCTTTGGTATTTTATAAAATGAATATTGGTCCGCCTCACTTCCATAAAAATATGAGAGCTTTATTCTGTCGTTCATCTGATTCTCCTCCCTGTTCCAGAAGTGCAGTTTTTACACTTCTGAAACATGCCTTTATATTTTTTATTCCTGTGTCTGCTGTGCACTCCACTGCTCCAGCAGCTGTATGATCACATTCTCACGTTCCTTTGCCGAATAATGTGGTGGGAAATATTTATCCAGTTTCTTCTCTGACAATGAAACCTTTGCCGCTGTACTCTTCTTTGGAAGCGCTTCGTTTAGTATGGTAATAATCATGTGCTGTGAAGCATTTGATAGATTTGGATGATTCTTCAATGCTTCTACCTGTACCGGCTTTAAGAAGCCGTTTTCCTTGAAATACTCGTATACCCATTTCTGCACCTGCTGATCCAGATAAGAAAGATCTACTCCCATTGTCAGTGTAATCTTCTTTACATCTACATTATCAAGTAATTCTGGGATAAGTTCTGTGAGCCTTATATACTTTGCGACTTGTCTTCCTGTCATTCCCGATTCACTACCTATTGTTTCTCTTGTTTTTCTGCTATTTTCATCTAACTTGTGGAACTCAGTTCCACAAGTTAAGTCTCCTCTGTTTCCCTGTCTGCTTAATGCTTCCATTTTCATTTTGAAACTGAACGCCCTCTCACTCGGCAATATCTCTTCCCTCTGAATGTTGGCATCCACCATTTTAATAATGGCTTCATCATCTGTCATTTCCTTTACGATAGCCGGAATCTTGTTTAATCCTACAATACTTGCCGCATGCAGTCTGCGGTGTCCGGATATCATTTCATAATTACCAGTCTTATCTGGTCTTACAATCACCGGATTGAGGATGCCATTCTCCCTGATACTGTCTACCAGCGTATCCATTCTTTCATCATCCAGTACTTTAAACGGATGATTTGGAAATGCATGGATTCTTCCAATCTCTATTTCCTGAGTACCGGCAATCTCCGGTACTCCAAGTAATTCATCAACTGTCTGTAATTTTATCTTTCCTGCAACTCTGCTTGCCATAATCATTCAGCCTCCTTCAATACTTCCTTAGTTAATGCCATATAAGCAAATGCTGCTTTTCCTTTTGGATCATAGGAATAAATGCTTCCGCCCTCAACGCTGACCTCTGATGCTCTGACTGACATTGGAATTTCTGTTGTAAATACCTTGATAGATGCGGAATATGTATCATATACCATCAAGGAAATATCTCTGGCGTAGTTCGTTCTGTTATCTACCATGGTAAGAAGAATCCCCTCAATATGTAGTTTGGGATTCAGCTGTTTCTTTACCCTGCCGATTGTCTTGATCAGCTGCTGTAATCCCTTGACCGGGAGATATGCAGCCTGCACAGGTATCAATACTGAATCAGCACATGCAAGAGCATTTATAGTCATCATTCCAAGTGACGGCATACAGTCGATAATGATAAAATCATAAAATTCTCTTAACCGTTCAACCAGGGATCTCATAATCAGCTCCCTGCTCATGGCATTTACCAGAGATACCTCAATCGCTGACAACTCTATATTTGCCGGGATCAGATCCACGCCTTCCTTATGATG
>CAVERH010000088.1:0-7398 GCA_963618065.1 bacterium
GACCTGTATATGCCTTTTCGGGGGGGCGATAATAAGTGATTGGAATAACAGCAAAGGATTGTCTTTTCAGACCATGGATGATAGCCTAATTATTAGAGACAGGTCATACATAATTGTGATATGGCTGATTCAAATGATCGGATGGCTTCCAATATTTTTGGCATACTTTCCGGGACTCTTTGCATACGATGTTCATTCTCAAATTTCTCAGTATACAGAGGGCTACTCTACGCATCATCCATTGGTGCATACGCTTTATTTACAATTTTTTTATTATGTGATAGGTAAAGGGATATTTCGAAACTATACCATAGGAATAGCACTGGCTACTATATTTCAAATGGTTGTTTTCTCAGCAATGTTGGCGTATGTTCATTTGTTTTTGAAAAGAGCATATGTAACCAAATGGATCAGATATTTAATTGTTATATTTACAACATTATCGCCCATTTTCTCGCTGCTTGGCATATCTATGACGAAAGACATATTTTTTGCAGGGAATGTCGCAGTGTTGATTACTGCATTGGCGTATAATATTGTTCTTCCACAGTACTGCAATAAAAGATTAAGAATAATCTATACAATGGCTACGATTGGCACAGTTCTTTTTCGTAATAATGGTATATATCCAGTGAGCATTCTTATATTAGCAGTATTGATTCGATACATTAGAATACGAAAAGGTCACAGACTTATCATTGATACGATTATGGGTTTACTATTTGGTATAGCGATAGCTGTTTTATTGCAGTCAGGCTTGGGAGCGAGCAAGGGTTCATCTAATGAAGCCTTAAGTTTACCCTACCAGCAAATTGCCTGTGCGTATTCAGAAAATATAGAGAACATGTCGGTAGAGAATAAAAATGCGGTGAAAAAAATCCTTCCGGATGTCGAAAATTATAGATCAGATATATCGGATCCGATCAAAAAAAGCGGGCAAGGGACTACTTATTTATGGGATTTCGTCAAGCTGTATTTTAAGTTCCTTATACAATATCCGGATAGTTATGTTAGAGCATTTGTTGAATTAAATGCCGGATATCTGTCCGTAACAGATATAACATTTGCTGAAATCTATGGAACTAACAATAGACAAGGTATATTCCTGACAGATACCAAAGATGGATTTGATGTGTTTCATGTATCGTATTTCCCAATATTAGAAAGCTTGTATGAAATACTTTACACAAAAAATAAATATGAAAACATCATAGGACTCAGATTACTATGTTCACCGGCTCTTTATTTTTGGATTTTAGTAAGGGGAATGTTATGTGCATGTGTTCGTACAAAGGAATTGCTGCCATTACAGTTGTTTATGTTAGTACTTTTAATAACTATTTTTGCAGGTCCGTGCGCATTAGTTCGTTATGCATTGCCTTATATAATATGTACGCCAGTATTATGGGCAAGTGCAGGTTATTACAAACTGTTTGAACGGGAGAAGAAATTGAATGAAAGAGAAACTTCATGAGATTAGAGTAGCATGGTTATTGCCATGCTTGGTTATTTGTTTATAAGGAATGGGACTTTGTGATATTCTTTATCCAATATATTGAAATTATATGAACATCGGGTATAATAATGTGTGATTTGAGATTTAACATTAATGTGAATCTGAATCTACATCGGAATTGTCCGTGTGTAGGAGTATTGGTGTGTATAGATCGTTTCGTAGAGGAGTAGGGATGAAAAACACATTAAAGAAATTTAGTCTACAGAGCAGTTATACTAAGGTATTTATTATATTATTTGTGTTCAGCACCTTTTATGTTTTGCCAATTATATTATTTAATACATGGTTTAACGATGATTTGGGAATTACCCTATATGGAGTAACCGGATTAAATGGGGATGGAAGACCGCTTGGACAATTATTGAGTGATTTTTTATCAGGTGGTGGGATCGTCGCAGATATCGGACCATTACCGTTATTATGTTCCGTTGTTATCTTATCCTATTCCCTGGTGCTATATGCAAAAGAAAATATACCTTTTACGGAACATCATATACTTTTAAGCTTTGTTTTGCTGACAGTTCTTACGAATCCTTTAAGTATGTCGATTCTGTTCTATCGAACTGGAGGATTCGTTATGATTACAGCTTTAAGCATTCCATTTCTGCTGTTTTCTTTTAATGATGAAATTGCTGCATGGGTAATAGGAATCATAGCATTTGTCTCTGGGATAGCGATTATGTCATTATATCAGGCAGCATTTGGAATGTGTCTGGTTTTGGTTTGTGTGAATATTATATTTTTACTGCTGCAGGGGAAAAACAGAATTAAGAATGATATTACGAGATTAATCGGATTGTTTTTGGGCGCAGTGGTATATATGGTATTCATTATGCCGCGCTATATTGATTCGGAAGGATGGAGACATAAGGCATCGCAGACAGTTTCAGGGCTCAGTCTGGAGACGGTTAAGGTTTTTTTATTAAACATATGGAACAGTACCTTTTATATTATTAATTATCTGAAAGGATTGTCCAAAGTAAGCAAAATCTTTTTAGGATTATTTGTGATTGCAGCATGGGGATATTCTTTATACTTTGGATACTCAAAAACCAGGGATAACAGGAAGAAGTGTGTTATCACAATATTAGCATTAGTGGCTGCACCTTGTATAATAGCGGTAATATCTTATATTCCGTTGGCAATATTGAGCTCTCTGGATATTAAATGTAGAATATTTATTGCATTCAGCGGAGTATTGCTTTATTTTGGTGTATTTATGCTGGAGCTTTCCAGGAAGAATAAATTAATAGTAGCAGTTATTCTTTCGGGATATTTACTCAGTCAGTTTTCCTGTATGTATTCTTATGCAAATACAGTAAAAAACGAAACAGAATACGAGAAATATCTTGCATATTCTATTGCACATGATATAGAAACAATTAATGCAGAGAATGAATATCGGAGCTTCTCTTTTTCGGGAACTGCTCCACGGTCAAGGAAATATGAGCTGATCAGACAGAAATACAGTTTTTATGATGAAATTGTTCCAAGATATTTTTCTAATGATATATGGATAGGCGCAGCATGGTTATTGTCCTATTTACCAGACAATATTTATAATGAAGGCCTAAATGAGAATGATCAGGTGGCTGTGGATAATGGGGAGCCGGTTTTAAGTAATTCTACTTATTCCTGTTATATGAATGAAGGTAAAATCATTATTGCTTTTCACGAATAGTAAGGATGTGAGATTATATGAAAAAAGAAACCATAGTCTTTATTGATTATTGTGGAAGCTGTGACGGAGAGGGCAAAGCAATCGGACATTCCCCAAAGGTATTGATGGAATATGCTGATCTGCTAAAAGATCATTATAAGCTTGAAGCAATATTACCTTTATGTATTCATGAGACGGTGAAAACAGGAACGTTTGATAGAATAACGAATCTGCCGTATCAGATTGTAGAAGAAGGAAATAGAGGCTTATTAAAACGATTGTTGGATAAGTACAAATTATTTAGAAATATCGGGCTATCGAATCGATACAGTGAACATAAAATTTGCTGGTACTACCGAACGGATTTTTTCTTGTTTTTATATTACTTTTTTCATCGAAAGCCGGACAATAAGGTAATGATTTGTCTACTTTACCAACAGACTTTTGCAGATGGCTTGCCGGGGAAAATATTAGATTATGTCTTTCGCAAAGGTCTAAGCAAGTTTGATGCGGTCATTTATACGCAGAAGGGTATGAAAATCCCTCATTCTAAGACGTTCTATATGCCGGATTATATCTATGATGCAACTAAATATGAGCAATACAGAAAATTGCCTAAGGATGATAAAGTTGTTTGCCTGGGAACAATGAATCCATATAAGGAACTGGAAAAGCTGGTAGAGGTATTTAATGTGAACGGGATTCGTCTCGAGATTATTGGTAAATTTTTAGATGAGCAACGATACAGAAAGTTGCAGTGTATAGCAAAAGATAATATAATGATCAAAGATGCAATTTTACCCGAGGATGACTATTATCGGAAGCTTGCAGGTGCGAAGTACTCAATCATGCCGTATAATATGAAAATATATGAAGGAAGAACATCCGGAGTATTACAGGAGACAATCTTTGTGGGTACGATACCTGTTGCTCCAAAACAGTTGTTAAAGGAAAATAATATTCCAGGGATAGGGTATGAGGACTTACGTGATTTAGTTCCTTTATCTCTTGGAAATAGTACAGATGAAAGTCAATGCATTTCTTCATTAAGGAATATGGAAGTAATAAGTAACACTGATCAAATGAATAAGAAGAATATAAAGGACGCCCTGTGCAAATGGGTGCGGGGGGTTGATTGATGATGGTTCATATAGAAACAGAAAGCAAGCATGAAATAAAAGTTTTATATATAAATGCATTATACTGGGGCGGCGGTGCAGAGAAGATTGCAAGACAATTATATAGCGGAGTCAAAGAATATGGCTTTGCTTGTTATTTTATATCCGGTAGATATCAGGAAAATGTTCCCAGGGAGGTTAAGGTCATATATAATAGCTTCTTTGAGAGAGCAGTGTCAGTTCTTGCAGCAATACCAAATCATAATTTCTTATATCGAACAAGAATTGCCAGAAGGGAAATTATAAATTTTATTAAAAAAGAAGGAATTGATATCGTTCATTTTCATAATATGCATGGGAATTATTTCGGACCGGAAGATATAGATGGTATTAGGAAGGCATGCCCCAATATTATGGTTACCATGCATGATATGTGGATGCTGACCGGATGCTGCCCGCATGGTATGAAATGTGAGGGATGGCATTATGGAGAAGACTGTCGAAAGTGCTATGGGAATGAATGGTTGAAGCATGGAGTAAAGAATGCAGATAAGTACTTGTTATGTAAGATGAATTCATACAGTAACAAGAATATACTTTTTGTTTCGCCATCGAAATGGCTGGCTGAGTGTTGTAATAAAAGTTATCTTAAAAACGAAAAAATACAAGTGATCCCCAATGGTGTCAACACAACGGTTTATCACCCACTGGATAAGGGGAAGTTACGGGATAAATATGGAATTGCCTCAAAAAAGCACATAATCATGATCGCAGCTAATAATGTGAAACATCCCTATAAAGGGTTTCAATATTTGCAGCAAGCATTAAATAGAATTAACAATAAGGAGAATTATTGTCTACTGGTAGTGGGAAATGATATAAAAGAAATCCAGGATATGGGTTATCAGATATTTTCTCCCGGGTACATCAGTGATGAGAAGATCATGAATGAAATGTATGCATTATCTGATGTTTTTGTCTCCGTTAGCATTGCAGATAACTTCCCCCTTGTTGTTCTTGAGTCAATGGCGGCAGGAACGCCGGTAATTGCCTTTAGAACAGGAGGCATCCCGGAAATCGTGAGCAAAGAGGTTGGCTGGCTTGTGGAACAGAGAGATGTTGATTCGTTGACTAATACCATTGAGAAAGTATTTATAGATGATACAGAGTATATTAGAAAGCAGATGAAATGCAGGGAATATATAATGAATAATTTTTCAGAAGAACTTATGCTGCGGAAGTATACTGAATTGTATCAGGAATTGTATGAGGCTTCGGTTTAGAACTTGAAGCGGGTGAACAGCATAATTGGTTGAAAGATTGATGAGCAGAACAATGAAGGTGCGAGAGATTCTGAACCGTTTATTTTTTCAAATGGACCTAAGGATGAGACGGAAAAAGGAAAAATAACTCAAGCATCATAGTTTTACGTTTTATAAAGGAGGTTGCAATGAAGGAAGAAATAATCGATTTTTGGAATTCAATTTTAAAAAGAAAATTGTATTATGTACCATTGCTGTTTCTTTCTATAATGGGGTACGGTTTTTCTTTGTTTAACCGAACAGATTGTATGGACAATATCTTATTTCCCAGGTATTATGATTATCCGGGAGTACTCTTAAGAGCGGGACGTTGGGGAGGGGTATTTTTACGAAAGGTGATATATTATTATGAGGCTGGTCCGTTTGCATTAGATTTCATTGGTTTATGCGCGCTTCTATTGTGCGCGGGGTTAACTTGTTTTTTGCTATATATAGTCAACGGGAAGAATAAATCAATAATGCAGTATACTGTTTTTTCATCATTGTTTATTACTTATCCTTTGATAGGAGAAGTATGGATATACAAGCTAATATCATTGTATATTCCGTTATGCTTTGTAATAATCACGCTAATATATTTGAAGACTATAAAAAAATGTAGCTTAAAAACAATCGGAATTAGTATAATATTATTTTTCCCTGCAGCAATGGGATATGAAGTTACCTATTTTGTGTATATTACGTTGACACTTATGATGATATATTTAGATTATGGAATATATGAAAATAGAAAAGGCTGGTTTAAAGAAGGCATTATCTGTGCTATTCCATTGGTGATTGATTGCATATTATATGTGGTAATTGGAAAAGTATTGCTTCTGGTCCTGCAGTTGCAACCTATCTCAAACGGGGAAAGGCAAATCAATTGGATAAGATATCCATTGGCATTGACATTTAAGGAAATAGCATATAATTTTTATTACTATGTTATCAGAGCCTTTGAATATATGCCTATAGGAATTTTTTGTGGGGGGGTGGTAATATTTATAATCATTACTACTATAGTAGCCATAAAACAAAGACAAGTGAAAGTGATGGGATTAGGAATCTTAGTTCTGATTTCGTTATTTCTCCTGGCGATTGTTCGGGGAAGTTATATGAATTACAGAACGGCATGGACAATTGTGTTCTTTGTACCTTTTGTAGGTTATCTGTGCGTGAATTTGTATGATAAGATAATTGGGATTAATCAAGATAAAACGAAAGTTGGAATAGCTTTTAAGCGTATAATGGTTGTGTCTTTACTATATTTAGCATTTGAGCAGGCGATTTATTTACATTATCTTTTAGAAGTCGAAAATCAACGTTCAGACAATGAAATGTCCATTGCACGACAGCTGGGATATCATATATTATCTGAATATGATGATAAAAAAGTTGTGTTTGTCGGAGAATTAGATTTAGGTGATTGGTATGAAGCACATATTATAGCTGATGAAGATAGTTTTGGCGGAAGTATAGAACACTATTTCAGATCAATATTTACACCGGGTGTGCCTAATTATAAATATACGGATAGTCTTGGTAGTTTATCAGTTTTAAATGATTTAAAGTGGACTGGCAATAAGGATAAACAATTGTATTTGCAAAAATATTTTTCATATTTAGGATATGACATTTCGATAGATGAGGACCTGACATATGAAGAATTGTTGGAATATGAAGAATTTGCTGATAAGGAAAATATGAAGCCATTTGAGATGAAGGAAGTGAATGATATTTTGTTGATAAATTTGGGATAATGAATATTCTCGCACGGCAACATATCTCATATTAATACCA
>CAVERH010000088.1:7408-9636 GCA_963618065.1 bacterium
CAAGATATTTTGAGCAAAGAGGCTAGTTGGTATGTTAAAGAAATATGCGGATTTATATCATGAAATATGTGGAATTTAAAAATCAGGAGTGTTGGGTATGAAAGCACCGGTTGTGTTGTTTACTTATAATAGACTAAATCATACTATGCAGACAATAAAAGCTCTTCATAATAACTGGGGAAGTAATGAGGCCGAGTTATATGTATTTGCAGATGGAGCAAAAGATCCAACTGAAGAAGCAAAAGTAAACGCAGTAAGAGAATATTTAAAAGAGGTCAAAGAGTGTAATTGGTTTGCAAGTATGACCATATATTTTCAGGAAAAGAATTTAGGACTTGAAAAATCTATTATATCGGGCGTTGGTAAAATAATTAATCAATATGGAAAAGCTATAGTATTAGAAGATGACATTATAACAACGCCTGATTTTTTGTCTTTTATGAACAAAGCTTTGGATGCATTTGAAAAAGATCCTAAAGTATGGTCAATATCAACATGGCTCATTAATAACCGGAAGATAAAGAATTGCAAAGAGGATATTTTATGGACATATAGAGGAGAATGCTGGGGATGGGCCAGTTGGGCAGATCGTTGGAACAGGGTTGATTGGTCGGTGGGAGACTACCGGGAGTTTGAGAAAAGTAGAAAGAGACAAAGAGCGTTTAATCGTGGCGGACGTGATATGAGTAGGCTATTGCAATTACAGCAGGAAGGAGAGATTCATTCATGGGCTATCCGATGGTGCTATCAACAATATAAGGAGGATATGATAACTGTATTTCCTAAATATCCCAAATCTTATAATATTGGATTAGATGGTTCTGGCACAAATTGTGGCGGTGAAACTACCAGATTACCGAAAACTCAGTTGGAGAAGACATGGAATTTTCAATATTCTAAAAAGAATACAGTATTATTAAAAGAGCTTCAAAAGAAAAGATTTTTCGAGTTCTGGCGACAAAAATTAGGTGGTTATTGGTATGCCTTGGCAGAAGTAGAACATTGTCTGATATGCAGAAAAAATAATGAAGAATTTTTAACAATTAAAGCAGGTGTTATTAAAGATTACAGAAGCCCTATGATATGTGAGGTGCAAGGCGAAAAATATATTTTTGCCACTCGGGTTAAAAAAAATACTTTACAAAAGAGTGTTGCTCTTTTCCATTTGAATCAAAGAAATATGATTGAAAAAGAGCAGATACTTTTAGAAGATAAAGCTTCAAGAGAGTTTTTGAGTTTACTATACATGAGAGAAAAGTATTATTTATTAACTCGGGATTGTAAAAATGATTTATATGTATTTTATGAAATGGGACAAGATGTATTTACGTGGAAAAAATATGCAGTATTAGAAATAACAGAAAATCTGGTGAATGCTGTTGCAACATATATAAATGATAGAGTATATTTGACAGGGTCTTTGCTTGAAGGCAATGCTGACAATAGATCTGTATTTGCGAAATTTGAAATAGTAGATTTTTTTAATTCTGGGAAAATAAGTTCCGTCTTGAAATGGAAAGGAACAGATAGCAATTATTATTCCATTCATGCTGGTAATTGGTTTTACAGAGAAGGAGTATGGTATCGTGTATTGGAGAAAAGCACTCGTAAACAAAGAGGGAAATCAGTTATTATTGAAGAAATAGTAGAGAATACTCAAGACGGAACAAAAACCAAAATGTTGGAAGAAATAACAGTTAATTCTGTAGAGTGTGAATTGCCGGCATTTATTTACAGAAAATTAGGTGTATCTGCCTATTCCTGTTTAGAGGGATATGAGGTTACAGAACTCTTGGTGCAGCATTTTTCACTGGGAAGGCTGGGAGTTAAATTGATACGAAGGATTCAAAGGTAAGTATATGAAAAAAATGGCGATTATGTTCTCGTGTTTTAATCGGGAAGAATACACAAAAAGATGCTTGGAAACCATATATTTGCAGAAAGATAGTTTGAAAGATATTGCAGTGGATATCTTTGTCTATGATGATGGATCAACGGATGCAACATTAGAGATGATAGATAACTTTTTTCCGGATGCAAAAGTCACAAAGGGCAGCGGAAATATGTATTGGAGTAGAAGTATGTATATCCTGATGAAGCAGGTTCGCACATTAGGATATGATTTCTATTTGATAATTAATGATGATGTTAAATTTTTTGAAAATGCATTACAAATCATGTATGAAACTTACAGGATGGCTAATGCACACGTGGGAATAGTTGGAGCG
>CAVERH010000089.1:0-9538 GCA_963618065.1 bacterium
ATACGCTTGCAACTGCAACTTATATGGGGACCTTTGCTATATTGGGTATGGATATCTATGGACAATTGCAGGTGGCGAAATGCAGAGAGGATAAAAGAGAATGCAGTAAGTTGATTTATGGTATTTTTGCAGCAAAGCTTCTGACAACTGCAATAACCATATTAGTATATATTGTATTAGAGCCATATATAGGAATGTACAAAAATCTATATTGGATTATGATCATTTTCTTCCTGTCACAATTAGTCGATTTTACATGGTTTTTTCAAGGAATAGAAGAATTTGCATTTATCGTGACAAGAAATCTTCTGGTAAAAGGCGTTGGAATTATTGGAATTTTCTGCCTTGTAAAAAATCCCGATGATGTTGGAATTTATACAATCATTATGCAGGGAACGGTATTTATCGGAAATCTGATCGTAGTTCCGTATCTGCGCAAATTTGTCACATTGATACCTGTTAAACAGATTGAAATATTGCCACACTTTAAAGGTGGGCTGATATATTTTGTGCCTACGATTGCAACCTCTGTATATACTATGCTTGATAAGGCTATGATAGGGTGGATTACGAAGACTCCATATGAAAACGGTTATTATGAGCAGGCATATAAAATAGTGCAGATGGTATTGGTGGTTGTGACGTCATTGCGGACAGTTACATTACCGAGGGTAGTACGGCTGTATGATGAGAAAAATTACAATGAGATCAGGAACATTATTGATACTACGATACGATTTGTGATCTGTATTGCGATGCCAATGGCAGTAGGCTTAATGATGGTAGCGCCTCAATTGATACCGCTCTTTTTGGGAGAGGGTTTTCAAAAGTGTATTATTATTGTGAGAGTACTGGCAGTTTTAATAGTAGTTGTAGGCTTGAGTGTTTTAATAAGCGGACAATGCTTAACAGCCATGGGAAAACAGAAGCAGGCCAATATCTGTGTCATTGCAGGGGCTGTGATTAATTTTATAATGAATCTGGTGCTTATACCGTTGGTGGGAGCTTTAGGGGCAGCAATAGCAACAGTGGCTGCTGAGACACTTATCCTGATTATGTTAATGGCCTTTGGAAGACAGGATATAAGAATCAGGGAAATTGTAAAACAATTTTTCAGGTATGGTTTTTGCAGTGTAATCATGGCAGCAGCAATATACGGGCTAAACCATACAGGATTGGGTGATGAACTGCTGTTAATGGCTAAAATATTATTGGGTATCATGGTGTATCTGGGAAGCCTTCTTTTGATAAAAGATGATCTGATCATGAATTTTATTCATAGTATTATATTGCGCATAAAGAAGAATAAATAATGCGCATCATGGATGACAACTCAAGAGGAATGTGTCAATGCAAAAAATAAGTGAAATTCTTAAAAAAAACAGTGTGCTGCATTTTTTTGTAAAAGCATTTAAGCATATAAACGATAAAGAGTATTTAGAATTCTTTATTAACAGAGAGAACAATCCTATGCTGCTGGAGTTTGAAAACAGAGGTCAAAGCTGCATCGGTGACTGTATTTATCTGATAGAAGAGGTGGGAGAAGGCTATGGATTTTTTGCTGAATTCCATACAATGCTTCAAAAACTGATATTTGCGGAAGCCTTTCATTTGAAACCGTATGTACGCTGGGGAAAAGAATTTTTATATTATGAAGAAGATATAAAAAGTACAAGGAATGCATATGAATATTTGTTTGAGCCCATTAATGGAGAGCTTGGCAATAGGATTGACCGGGCGGATCTGTTGACAATATCCAAGAAAGGACAGGCAGGCTGGATAGAAGAAAAATATCATAGGGGATATGATTTATCCGGGGAATATCTGGCGAAAGCGGCGGATGTATACAAAAGATATATCCGTTTGAATTCGCAGACTGCTCCTGAAATGCAAAAGGAAATCCATACATTATTAGGGGATAAGAAGACCCTGGCAGTTCATTACAGAGGAACAGATTTTAAAATGAATTATGATAATCATCCGGTGTGTGTGACGCTTGAGCAGGAGCTTAAGGTAATCAGACAGGCAATGAGAGAGGAAGGATTCGAACAAATTTTTCTGGCAACGGATGACAAAGCAGCGGTTGAAGCTTTTAGGGCAGAGTTTAAGAAACAGATCGTCTTTTATTCGGATGTGGCACGGAGTAATAGTACAACTTCTGTTGCATTCAGTAAAAGTAACAGAGAAATGCATCATTATTTGCTGGCGTATGAGGTACTGCGCGATATGTTGACATTAGCGGCATGTGATGGACTGGTAGCAGGTGTTTCACAGGTATCGATATGTGCACGGATTGCCAAGGCATCTGAGGGTAAAGAATACACTTATGTGCACATTATTGATAATGGTAAAAATTATAATAATAAAAAATTCAAGGCACATAAAAGCTCGGGAGAAAAACATGAAGCAGTATGAAATACGATCACCCTTTTTGGAAAGAAGAAATATCAAAAAGCTGGTTTTATACGGAATTATATTTATGATGACGCTGGCAGCAGCCTTTATTCTGTTTAAAATGAAGGTCGAGGATACAATAGTTCCTTATGAAACCTATGTTGCTAATAATGATGAGGAACAGTTTATCAGAAATCTGACTTCGGGAATGACGATCGAACAGTCCTTTACTGCACCGCATGATTTCGAGTGCATTACATTAAGCTGTTCTGACCATGAACAGAGTCTTCCGGGAAAGATCTTGCTTGAACTATGGGATACAGAAGCAGGGGAGTCGGTTTATTCAAAAAAAATAGAAAATACGGATATTCACTATGGGACTCCTTTGGAAATCGTCTTTCCGGGAACAGGAAATCATGCTTATCTGGTAAAGGTAACGGCATTGGATACCGGAGAAGAAGCGATTGGGTTCTATGGATATTTACCCGAAGAAGGAGAGCAGCCAGCGCTTGTTAATGGAGAAAAATCCGATTACGTGCTTAGTATTGGGATACATATCTATTCCGATTTGTTTTCCAGACTTTTATATCTGATATTGATCATTGCATTTGCAGGATTTTTTATCCTTTTACTTTTTTTGAGTGAAGGAAAGTTGAAAACAGAACAAATTTTCTTGATGATTGCAATTCCAATGGGTATTGCACTTCTTTGCTTTCAGTCTGTGAATTTTATTCATGATGGTGATGCCCATTTCCTGCAATCGTATCATTATGCCAATAAATTGCTTGGAAAGGCACAGAGCGATACCCAGATATCCATTGCGATGAGACAGGATGATGTGGATGCTGTGTTCAACTGCAATTCTGCCATAAATGATAATGCACGGAATATGAGTCACATTATGGAAAACTGGAGTTGGTTTGCCAAGGATGTAACTATGGTGGAGGGCATTAAACGGGAAGGAGTAGCCGGGGCGAATATGCTGGAGTATTTTCCAAGTGTCATAGCGATTGCATTGGCAAGGCTATTTCACTTAGGCACGTATCCCATGATTTTGCTGGCGAAGCTTTTCCCCTTTGTTCTTTATCTGACCGCCTGTTACTATGCAATTAAAATAATTCCCGTAGGGAAAAGAATATTGCTGTTTCTGGCGGCGTTGCCGATGTCTCTGCAGCAGGCTACAGGCATTACCTATGATAATTTTACTTATATGGTATTGTTTTTAATGCTGGCCCTCGTGCTGAAAATTTATTATGATGGAATAAATAGAAAAACCGGGATTTCTCTGGCACTTTTATGTATGGCTTTGAGTCTCTGTAAAGGCGGCGTTTATACGCCCATGCTTTTCCTGCTTTTGTGTATTCCGAAAGAAAAGATGGGAAATATAAAGAAGAAGATCATTTATATTCTGGTAACGGGAGGCTTAACGTTGCTTCTGTTTTTGGTAAGTTATAGTAGTCTGCTGATGATGTACCTGAAACCTACACCACCTGTAACGGAGCAGACCGCAGAGGTTATGACGGAAGAGGGAAATGTGATAGTCTCAGAAGCAGAGCAGGAATCAGAACCAGAACCAGTATTTATCATGGATCAAAGATACGGTATGAGCTATTGCTTAAAGCAGCCGGTTGACTTCATAAAGCTGGTCATGCAGACCGTAGTGGATAAAACAGAAGAATATTACCGTGGGGTTTTAGGAAGAATTATAGCCTGGCCGGCGGCGGATGTTCCTGCATGGTCCTCCTTTTTATTTGGAATTATTCTCCTTTTGTCAATAAATCGTGTGGGCAGGGAGGAAAAGATAGATTGCAGGCTTAAGCTCGGGATGCTTGTTACTTTTGCTTTAGTGGCTATGGCACATTTCGTCATTTTTTCGAGCGAAACAACAAAGGGAATGGCATACATCTGGGGAATACAGGGCAGATATTTTATTCCCTTGTTATTGCTGCTTCTTCTGTGTATCAGAAATAATCATACGACAGAAGAAGAGGGGGCGCAGCAGGGATTATATATTTTGTATGATGTGCAATGGATCTTTTATCTTATGGGATATTATATTGGAAAGGGCTTTTAAATTTGGAGAAAAAAGTAAGATTCTTACAACAAAAGAATGTAAAATGGCTGTTTCTCATAGGAGTTATTTTCTATACAATCTGGGTAAGCCTGTTTACTTCAACGGTACATATTGAAGTGGACGAGGAATTATATGTGACGTTGGCGAAATCCTTTCATTATTTGGGAAGGTTTGAAAAAAACGGTCAGATATTGGATTACAGCTGTGTGCTTTATTCAATGCTTCTTTCATTGGCTTATTATTTTTATACACCGCAAAGCATTTTATTTCTGTTGCGCTTTGTTGGCGTACTTTGTATGTGTTCATCCGTATTTCCAATTTATTTTCTGGCAAAAGCAATTCTTATGGATGAGGGCATGGCGGTGAAGATAACCGCATGGTTTCTTTTGATGCCGTATATGGCAGATTGCGCTTATATGATGCAGGAGGTACTGTGTTATCCATTATTCTGCTGGCTGCTTTTCTTTTTGTACCGCCTGTTTGAGCAGATGGAAGATCAGGGAGGATACAGATGGTGTATTTTAGCGGCGGTTTTTTCTGTCAGTCTCTTTTTCACGAAGACATATACTTTTTTTATCCCAATTACGTTAAATCTTTCTCTTTTTGTGATGTGGATGAAAGTAAAGGGAGAAAAGAGAAAAAGAATAATCGGAACCGCTCTTATCTATGATGCCCTTTATATCGCTTTGTTTGCAGGATTTTATTATATGATTTTTGCAATCAATGGGTTTGAAAAGGGAGTAAATCATTATTCTTCCCAGATCAGGAATCTGTTTCCCATTACATCAGCTACAGTCTTTTGGGGAATGATAGGGTGTCTGGTATATTTATGCTACCTGATTTTTAATACAGGCATTTTTACAATGGGAAGTTTGGCTGCAGTATATAAAAAGGAACGAAAGCCATTTTATTTATGGGTGATTGGCTCGTTACTGTTCATGATTGTGGAAATTGTGTTTATGATTGTTCTTACCGAAGAGGGAGTCGGCGTATTTCCGCATAAAATACTGTTCCGTTATTTTCAAATCTGGATGCCGGTGCTCTTAATTGTATTTATTAAAAAAATGCAGGAGCATGAGGATGCCTGTTATAGATTTATCTTCTGGACCGGTATAGCCGGACTTGCAGGATCTCTGGTATATTATTTATTCCGTGGCACGAATGCAAGACAGGCTATTATGGATGGGCACCTGTATCTGATATTGGAAAATATCTCCAAGCTGATATTACCTCATGCAGATGCATTAATAACCGGGATGATTACTTTAGGGCTATTAGTCATTTATTTTAAGAAAATGCGTATCTCCAAAGATAAAATATGGATGGGCATGGTCGGGATAACAACAGGGTTCTGGTTACTTACGTTGATCCAGTTGCCGGTTTATACGAATGTTTATGTGAAAGGAACAGAGATCGAGAAGGATGGTATTGAAATTGCAGAATATGCCCAAAACAATAAAATTGATGAAATATTTTATATTTATGATACAATAGAAAACAGATATGGTTATTTAAGAAGTTACTATGGGTATACCAGGCAGGACTGCCGTACGATCTCCGTTACAGATTATGAACAGCATAAAGAAAACTATGTATCCGGGAACGTGATGTTTTTAATTCCGGAATATGTAACAGAAGAAATTGATGCGGAGCCTTGCAGTGAGCTTAACCTTTCCCATTTCACAGCATATTTACCGAGATCTGGGGAATAGGACAGAATAATTGTCAAACATGAGGGATAACTTTATGAAATGCCTGATTATCATCCCGGCATACAACGAAGCCGCGAATATTGAAAAAGTCATTAATAATATTGTGCAGAATTATCCGCAGTATGATTATGTCATTATTAATGACGGTTCTACAGATAAGACGGAGGAAGTCTGTGCCAATGCAGGGTATCAGGTACTGAATCTTCCCATTAATATGGGAATTGGAGGCGCGGTACAGACCGGATATCGGTATGCGAAGAAGAACAATTATGATGCTGCTGTCCAAATTGATGGGGACGGACAACATGATGTGGCTTTTTTAGAAGATATGCTGAAGCTGCTGGAGACAGGAGAGGCAGATGTCGTAATTGGCTCCCGTTTTGTACAGAAAGAGGGCTTTCAGTCATCCCAGATCCGCAGGGTGGGAATTCGATTCTTAAGTATTCTTGCTCGGATTCTCACGGGGGTACAGGTCCGGGATATTACCAGTGGCTACCGGGTAGTAAACCGGAGATTTATTGAAATCTATGCAAATGATTATCCGGCAGATTATCCGGAACCGGAGGCTATGATCATTGCAGCAGTCCATGGAGGAATAATTAAGGAATATCCGGTGATTATGAGAGAAAGAGAGAATGGGACGAGCTCCATTACTTTTAAGAAGTCCGTATATTATATGATAAAGGTAACATTGGCCATGCTGGTAAGGAGGCTTAGCTTTGGGGTTAGGAGAGAGAAATGATACCTACAACACTTAGAATCGTTTTATCAGTAGCAGTTATCTGCTATTTTGTTATTATTTTATATTATTTGAAAAAAAGAATGTTGGAGCTTCGCTATACATTAATCTGGCTGGCTGCCGGGGTGTGTATGGGAATTATGGTTTTTTTCCCGGGTCTTTTGATTGACTTTGTTCATCTTCTGGGAATAGAAAGCAATATGAATGGGTTGTTTATTCTATGCTTTGCTTTTATTATCGCTATTTTAATGATGTTAACAGCAATTGTATCCAGATTTGCAATGAAGGTCAGAACGTTGATACAGGAAATCAGTATGCTGGAGAAAAGAATCAGGGAATTGGAGAGTCAGATAAACGATGGAAAGAATGGCAATTGATTTGTTGTGGATTCGTCCGGGGCAAGTTGGAGGAACTGAAAGTTATCTTAGGAATCTCCTCGACGGCTGGATGAACCTGTCAGAAATGTTTGATTTTACACTGCTGGTATCAAAGGATAATGCAGAAACCTTTCGCAAATATGAATCAGATAATAGATTTCATCTACTTGTCGCAGATGTAAATTCAAAAGGAATTGCCCACAGGATCATCTGGCAGAATCTGCATCAGAACAGGTTCCTGCGTAAAAATGGATTTACCAGATGCTTCGAACCGGTTTATTGTAAACCATGGTTTAACGGAAGAATTCAATACACCTGCGTTATTCATGATCTGCAGGCATGGCATTATCCACAGTATCATCCATTACATGAAGTCCTTTATTCCAAGCTGTGCTGGCAAATGGATGCATGGAATGCCAGGAAGATTATTGCAATATCGAATTGGGTAAAGACCGACATTGAGAAGAGATATCACAGAAAGGATGTAGAGGTTATTTACAACCCTATTTTGATCAAGAAGAATCACCTTTCTGACTTTGCCGTCTTACGGGATCGATATGGAATCGAGGAGAAACAGTTTTTTTATACGGTAAGCCAGATGATTCCGCATAAGAATTTAATCACCTTAATTAAAGTGATGAAAAAGATCAAAGAGCAGGAAAAAGATCTGCCCTCAAAGCTGTTGATCAGCGGAATCAGTGGAAATGCTTCAAATGAGCTTATTAATGAAATAGAGCAATGCGGATTGAAAGAAAATGTTATCCTTACAGGTTTTATTCGGGAGGAGGAGAGAAACTCCCTGTATAAAAACTGCCACAGTTTTCTTTTCCCAAGTGTGTTTGAAGGCTTCGGAATGCCGCCGGTAGAGGCAATGTTATTTGGAACAAAAGTGATTACAACCAAATGTACGTCGATTCCGGAAGTAACACAAAATAAGGCACTTTATGTAGAGGATCCGTACAGCGTTGATGAATGGATAAAAATGATCCGGTCAAAGGAAGAAATGGGAAGTTTGGATTTCAGTATTTATGATCCGGGTAAAATTGCGAAGGAGTATTTAGATGCTTTAAAGGAGTATTAATCAATATGAACTTAGTAGAAGAATACAATAAAATAAATAATTCTTTCACCAAAACAGTTGTTTATCATGTAGGTGTTGCGGCAGGATTTCATTCTGAGGTAGATGCAATGATGCAGTGTATGCTGTATTGTTATGTGAATAAAATAAAATTTGTTCTCTATGCGGATGATGCGAACTTCGCAGGTGGTTATGGTTGGAATGAATTCTTTGAATCCTTTTGTGAAGAAAATCATGATAAGATGAATCATGTTGCAAATTATAGACTTCCTATTTCATGGTATAGAGTAGACCGTAAAATTATGGCAAGAATGCTGAAAAAGAAGTTAGGTGTTGATTATTTGACCTTTGATATTTTTGAAAAGTGTATACCACGAGAATATAGTACTACGGTAGAGGTGGAATGGTCTCTTTTTAATATTAAAGGAACGAATTTGGGGGAGTTTGCTAAACTTAGCAAAATAGCATTAAGATATAATGAAAAGACTATGAGAGAAGTTAATGAATTAATTGCAACTGTAAAATTGCCGGGAGAATATGCATCGATTCAATTCAGAGGGGGGGATAAGTCTTTAGAATACATGAATTTGATTAATACAAAAGACGCTTTGGAAAAAATCAATATGAATATATCTGACATTTTTATTTTCACGGATGATTATCGTTTTGTAAAAGAAGTAAAAGAGTTACGTCCACAGTGGAATGTATATACACTAACGCGTGAAGATGAATGTGGGTATGTGAATAGCAGGTTTCAGAAATTGCCATGGAATAAAAAAAGAAAAGAAATGATTAAACTGTTTGCTATGGTTGAAATATGTCTGGCTTCATACATACATTTTGGAGATGAACAGGCTTGTGTAAATAATTATATTAAATCGTTAAAGGGCAGTGAGAATTATTATTCTATTTGGCAAAGAAATGAATAAGTATGTTGAAGTCTGTAATCAATATGTATGATGTAAAAAGGATGAAAGATAGCTTCATGAAAATGATAGATCGTAAGATAACGGTTGAAGATCTGACAGCAATATTATGGGTACTTGTGGTTACTATTTTTTTTGTTTTGTTCTTCAAATATGACTACATTCATTTGGAACAAAATGATGATATATTTATCAGTACGATACCAAGTGGTATTTATGGTGAGCACTATATCTATAC
>CAVERH010000090.1:0-9458 GCA_963618065.1 bacterium
TATTCTACCACAAAACTAATTATCTTTCACTGACAACTATTCTAACACATAGGGGTAATCATATCAGGTATGATCTCCCGATGTGGGATATATCAACTTTAGCACAGGAATTTCTAAAAAGCAATAGAAATATCAATCACATTGATAATATGCAATAAATTACCATTGAATAGCAATATAAAAAGTATTATATTATGCCATGTAGACGGATGGCGCATCATCCGGCAGCGGGAAAGAAGGTGATTCAATGAGCCGGACAATACTGCATAGTGACTGTAACTGTTTCTATGCGTCAGTAGAGCTTCTGCATCATCCGGAACTTCGGGGAAAGCCTGTAGCAGTAGGTGGAGATCCTGAGGCGAGGCATGGAATTGTGCTGACTGCTGATTACAAGGCCAAGAGATATGGTGTAAAAACCGGAATGGCATTATGGCAGGCAAAACAGGTATGCCCGGATATAACATTTCTTCCACCAAGAATGGACCTGTATCTTAGATTTTCCAGAATGGCACAGGAAATTTATGCTGACTATACAGACAAGAGGGAGCCATACGGAATTGATGAGTCCTGGCTGGATGTGACAGACAGTGCAACTCTCAAGGGAGACGGATTTCATATTGCGCAGGAAATCAGTAGCAGGATGAAAAAAGAGCTTGGCATTACAGTGAGCGTTGGTGTGTCGTTCAACAAGATTTTTGCAAAACTTGGTTCGGATTACAAGAAACCGGATGCCATTACTACTATGTATGAGGATGAGTATCAGAGTAAAGCCTGGTGCCTTCCAGTTTCTGATCTGTTATATGTGGGAAATGCAACGAATAAAAAGTTATATAGCATGGGAATCCGGACCATCGGGGATCTGGCAAAATCGGATGAAACTCTGCTGGTCAGAAAACTTGGCAAGATGGGAAGTATCCTGTGGGCTTTTGCTAATGGATATGATGATTCTCCGGTAAAGCTGGAAAACACATCAGCTCCGGTCAAGTCAGTTGGCAACAGTACAACAACGCCCAGGGATATGGAAACAGATGAGGATGTCAAGATTGTGTTATACATTCTGGCAGAAAGTGTAGCGGCAAGACTCAGGGAGAATGGTTTCCGGTGCCAGACTGTGGAAATCAGTGTCCGTGACAAAGAACTGTTTCATTTTTCAAAACAGGTAAAGTTACAGAATGCAAGTAATATCACCAAGGAGATAGCGGAGGCAGGATACAGGCTATACAAAGACAACTACAGACTACCGGCAGATGATAAGGAACTGAAAAGCAGCCGGCCAGAGTTCTTTCAAAAGCCACTGCGGAGCATAGGAATACGTGGAACGGATCTTGTTACAGATTATTTTTGGGAGCAGCTGGACATGTTCATGGATCCGCAGGCAAGGGAGAAACAGATGAAAATGGATGAGGCGGTTGACATTATCCGCAAAAGATTTGGATTTTACAGTGTCCAGAGAGGGCTTATGTACCGCGACAGAATACTGTCAGCATGTGATGCCAAGTCTGATCATACGGTACATCCACATGGGTATTTTGGATAGACAGGAGGGACTGAATTATTATGGAAAGCAGCAAAGTATATGTAAATGTCATGGCTGAATTTACAAATGACGGAAGACTTCTTCCAAGGAGCTTTATCTGGAAGGATGGCCGTGTATATGAGATTCAGAAAGTAACAGATGTAAGAAGAGCAGCGAGCCTGAAAGCAGGAGGAGCCGGAATACGTTACACCTGTATTGTTGATGGAAAAGAGAGCCATCTTTTCTACGAAGACAACAATATGTGGTTTATGGAGGAGAGATAGTTTTTTAATGGTGTTATACCAGTCGAAAAGATCAGCAAGAAGGTCACAGGATGAATGGTGCGGACTTCGGCACATCGGAACTCATTTATCCAGAGGATACAATCATCAATGGTTTTCATTTCCCTTATCCGTTGAATGGTACACAAATTGTACAATGTCAGGAGGACTTTGATGATGACTGAGAGAGTTAAGATGAGATATGTGAGCTGCCCGTCCTGCGGAAAGCAGCTGTTTAAGGTGGCAGGGAATTGCAGTGTTGAGATTACATGTGTGAGATGCAAGAAAGAAATCGTAGGGGTGGTGGATGAAATTTATATGAAGATATTTGAGAACTGCCGTGGAAAGGAACCTGATCAGGAAAAAGCCAGCAGATACTCTACGGATATGGAGGCGTTAAGGCAGCGGAAAAGAGCAATATAGTAATAACATGCAGAAAAGGTACAGAATACAGGAAAATATCCCCATAATCTGTCCTTCGTTCAAATAATATAAAAATACAGATATGTGTTGGGAGTCTGGTTTTATCTGGAAAAAATTACGCTAATATGTCCAAAATCTTCCACATATTACTCGGTTCTGATTTACAGAAGAAAATAGTATTCTATTATGGATGAAATGAGAGGAGTAATATGTCGAACGATAACGATAAATGCCAGGAATATCAAAAGAATATGGGTAAGCGGCTGAGAACGGTGCGGAAAGAAAATGTGCTGTCCCAGGAAGCTGTCGCGGATGCTCTTGGTATATGTATAAAGCAGTATCAGAGATACGAATATGGAGATTCTGCAATTTCATGTGAGAAGCTGTCAATACTGGAAGATGCATTCCATTTCGATGTGCGATACATAGTAACAGGAAAGAGAGAGCAGATTGACATAGACAGATATGTTGTAAATATGCCCTGGAAGGAAAAACGCGATTTTTTTGAGAGAATGGCCAAGTATGTACTCAGGATATTGAACAACACAGAGAAAGGAGAATAGACGGGGAAATCGTAATATTTATTGGGGAGTAGTGAAAAACCCGACTATTAGGATGAAAATGAGAAATGATAAACGAGATAATGAACACAGAATGATTCATTGTTCAGGCTGCGGAAAGTTTTTGGCAACATGTAAAGAAGTAATATCATTGAATATCATTTGTCCGAAATGCCGGACGGTTACGATTGCGGATCTCAAATCAGGGGAACTTAAGACAATCCGGGATCGCAGAAAAAATCAGATTTGAATAATATAAGCAGTATGAAAATATTGCACGAATAATAGATAATTGAATAAAATGAGCCAGTGGGCGGACCATCAGACTGGACAGAGGAACCGGAACCTTGATTTCGGTAATGCCGAGAATCCTTAAAGATGATCCCACTGTGCAAGAGTTTGTAAACGAGCTGAATATAGCAGAAGACTATAAGGAGCCTGCAAAACGGAAATATAACGAGTAATCGTTTTATTTTAATGCGTTTTGCAGGCTCTTTTTCTGTTCCATCATAAGACATGTTGTATTTCCGTTTGGGCTTCGGAAACGGAGAGAAGAATGGAAAAAACATTAGGAAAGAGAATTAAGGAATGCAGACTGAAAAAAGAAATGACTCAGGAAGATCTTGCAGAAATCATGTTGACCAAAAAATCTACAATTTCCGATTATGAGAATGACAAGATTGATATGAAAATCAGTGTTTTGAAAGAGATTGCAAATGCTCTGGGCACTTCTGTCAGTTATCTGGTTGGAGAACAGGACGGGGATATTAAAGATGAAATTATACAAATGGCTATGGCCTTGCAGCAGATTAAGAGCAAAGAGCTGAGAAAGGCAGCAGTTGCACAGGTGAAGGTGCTGGCTGGAATAATATAAATGGTTCAGGTACGGTTCCACCGGATTTTGTACGGTCTTTGGGGAACGATTTTTACTCCGTGGTTATCTACAATAATATCTGTAAAGAAGAGTAAACGTACGAAAGCTCATGACATTCAGAAATAAAAGGAGTACAGCAATGACAGAAAAGAACCTTATCAGAGTATATACAGGAGCTACATCAGAGAAGCGCATAGATATCATTATCAAAAACTATACAAAATTCATTGGAATTGTGGACGGATATACAGACGGGCTGCGTTACATGATCGAATGTGAAAAGGAAAGCAGCCACCGGCAGTCAGTTGGAGATCTCGGAGTAAGAGTCCAGACCGGAGGAATGACAAGTGATCCCACCGCCAGAAAAGCAGTCAACAATGTTATTACAAGGGAAGCACTGGTCAACTGCGATTTTTCAGATGGTGTACTGGATGGAGTGGATCAGGCAGAAGTATATATCAGGGATGCATACATTCTCAGGAGTATGAGGAAAGACTATAACCTGTTTAACAGCCAACTTGGAATTCTGGGAACAGAAAAAGAGACATTTATCAAGTATCTGCTGAAAGAAAAGAGCATTTCGGATATTGCAGAGGAGCAGGGAATTGCGTATGAATCAGCAAGACAGCAGATGCAGAAAATAAAAGTCCGTATGAAAAAGCAGGTGAAGAGATTCATGGATGGACAGCCGGGAGGTATCGCATAATGGGAGTGACAGCAGAGAACATTGCAGAAAAAAGGTGCTATACCGTAAAGGAAGTACAGGAAATGCTTGGAATCAGCAGACCGACCGTATATGAGTTGCTAAAGAAAAATGAATTCCGCTGGATCCAGATTGGAAATAAGTACCGTATATCAAAGAAGAGTTTTGATGAATGGCTGGATCAGAAGAGTGATATTTAAGGGAACGTCACTGACGTTCTAAAGATTTAACAGGAATCATGGTATATTGAGGAAAACACGAAAAGGAGAAATTCAGGACTATGGATAATCTGACAGGTGCGGATAATATAAGAAAGAATATGGAAGAAAAGATGGCATCCGGAAAGCAGGCAAAGAAGAAAACAATGTCTGTTCCGGAGATGCGGGAACTTCTTGGAGTCAAAAAGACAGAGAGCTACTGGCTGGTGCACAGAAATTTTTTCAAGACGGAGATCATCAATGGGCAGATGCGTGTTGATCTGGAGAGTTTTGAAAAATGGTATGCAAACCAGGTAAAACATAAAAAGGTGAATGGCGAGGATCCGGGAGCTGAACTGACAAAGAAATCTTATTCTTTTCGTGATGCGGCAAATCTTCTGGGAATCCATTCTTCAAACCTGTATGAGATATGGCGGGAAGAAAACCTTGAGACTTTTACGGTAGATTTTACAAAGAGGATTCCCATTGAAGTATTTGAAAAATGGTATGAGAATCAGATCATGTATCAGAAAGTAGGAAAGATGCCCACGATCACGGATCTGCAGGCAGACTTTATCCCATTACACGAAGCGGCAGCACTTCTTGGAATCACGAAGGAGAAGATGTCGGTAATCACCAGGGCAAGCAGATTTAAGGACTGCTTTGAAATCCAGGTATTTGAGGATAAGAAGTGGATCTCTAAAAAGAGTTTTCAGTATTTTCTGAATGCACAGAGTGTATATCAGGTTGTGAAGGAACCGGGGCCTGTAAAGCAGGATAATCAGGAGAGTATGGAGACAAAAGAATATATTTCCCGACCAGAGGCAGCAGCTCTTGCAGGAGTTACAAGCGGAACAATCACAAAATGGATGCAGAAGGAACACTTTTCATGTGTTGGAGCCGGGAAAGTTCTGAGAATAAACCGCAAAGAATTTCTGCAATGGCTGAAAGAATACCAGGAAGGAGCTGGATAATATGGCATACATAAGGAAGCGAAAGAAATCATACAGTGTTGTCTACCGTGTAAATGATGCAGATGGCATGGAGCATCAGAAGTCAGAAGGCTATGCTACACTGAGAGAAGCTGAAAATCGAAAAAAAGAGATAGAGTATAGGCAGTCTCTGGGAACATTTGTGGTGCCAAAATGCACCAGGGTAAAAGAACTTATAAAGGAATATGTCAGAATATACGGCCATAATGAGTGGGGAATAGCTACCTATGATGGAAACATAGGACTGATAAATAATTATATTATACCCACAATCGGAGAGGTGAAGCTCTCTGAAATCAATAACCATTTCATGGAGAAGTATTATACCGATCTTCTGAAAATGCCGGCTGTAAAGAGTTCAAGGAATCCGGATGGGGACAAGCTGATCACAGCTGCGACAGTTCATCAGATACATAAGGTACTAAGGAGTTGTTTCAGACAGGCTGTAAAGTGGGATATGATGGACAAGAATCCGGCAACGGATGCGACACTGCCGAAGTATAAAGCTGAGGAGCGCGAAATCTGGACTGCGGAAATGCTGATGCAGGCAATCAATGCATGTGAGAATAAATGGCTCAAAGTAGCATTTCATCTGGCATTCGCAGCAACGGTCCGAATAGGAGAGCTGCTTGGTCTGACATGGGACTGTGTGGATATATCAGAAGAAGCTATTTCAGAGAACAGGGCTTATGTTTTTATTAACAAGCAGGTGGAGCGTGTATCAAAGGAAGCAGTTGAGGAACTGGATTCAAAAGAAGTCATTCTGATCTTTCCATCCCAAAGGAAGAATAATAAGACGGTCAGGGTGCTGAAAACACCAAAGACCGATACCAGTGAGCGCAAAGTTTATATACCTGGATTTGTGGCACAGTGCCTTATTGATATAAAGAAGGAACAGGACGAGGTAAAGAAGGCACTTGGCAGTGAGTATACGGATTATAATCTGGTAATGGCGACTACGTTTGGCCTGCCGATCAATGACAGTTATATTCGTGATCAGATGCAGAAAGTAATTGATAAAGAAGGTCTTCCGGATGTGGTTTTTCATAGTCTGCGCCATACAAGTGTTACATACAAGCTGAAACTGAGCGGTGGAGATATCAAAGCGGTTCAGGGAGATTCCGGACATGCACAGGCGGACATGGTAACGGAAGTGTATGGCCATATCATTGATGAGGACCGGAGAAAGAATGCAGAGAGAATGGAGAATGCCTTCTATAATAAGGAAAATCTTAATCCGGATATATATGAGAAGAATGGGGAAGAAAATAAGATTACTATACCAGATGGAGTAGATCCC
The DNA here is from genome assembly GCA_963618065.1 of bacterium. GTDB lineage: Bacteria > Bacillota > Clostridia > Lachnospirales > Lachnospiraceae > Suilimivivens. The sequence continues at coordinate 6,847 of CAVERH010000090.1, forward strand.
GAACTGCTGATGAAAGTACTTGGAAATCCGGAAATGGCGGCATTGCTTACTTCTCTGGCGAAGACAATGAAAGTATAATAAGTCGATTTGTGACACCACCGGTGACACAAATATGTAGTTAATTTTGCAACAACTTGTTGCAGATTCTAAAATTATCATGCATAATTAAAAAAGATTTATATAAGGTCGGAGCAGAGACCTTAAACCTGTTCCAGTGGTCGGGATGGAGACCGAAAACCCATTCCCATTGCGAAATAAACCGCAAAAAATGGTATAAGGTATATGATAAATGACATCGGCATATACTATAGAAAGCTGTAGAAATTGCTTGACAAGATGTATAAAGTTAAGTAAGATAAAATACAGTGATCGCGTTGCAGAAACCTGTGAGGCCTGCGACCGGGGGAGAACCTGCGGGGTCTCCTCTTTTTTTATATTAGGGGGATGGTGCATATGCAAAAGATTTTTTTGAATTACGATCAGCAGATAGAAAAATTGAAAAATGAAAAGAATCTGTTGATTGATAATGAGGCATATGCAAAGGAGATTTTAAAACAGACAAGTTATTATTCCCTGATTGGTGGATATAAGGATATCTTTAAGAACCCAACCACTAAAAAATATAAGGATGGGACAAGGTTTGAAGATATTGTGGAACTGTATTATTTTGACGAATTGTTAAGACAGCTATTCTTACGGTATCTTATCAAGGTCGAAAATGGAATAAAATCTCAAGTGTCCTATTATTTTACAGAAAAAAATGGGGAAAATCAAAAAGAATACCTTGATACATCAAATTACAATTATTCAGGAAAGAAGAATCAGAGAGATATTGACCGTCTGATTAAAATATTAGAGGGATATGTCACAAAACCAACGGACTATCATTATATAAATCATTCGCAGAAGAAATATGGAAATGTTCCATTGTGGGTACTTACTAATGCTTTAACGTTTGGAAACATATCGAAAATGTATATGCTGCTTCCACAGGATATACAAATCAAAGTCAGCAGGAATTATCAGTGTGTCAATGAAAAACAAATGGTTTCCATACTGGCAGTGCTTGTTAAATTCAGAAATGTTTGTGCTCATGGAGAAAGGCTGTTTACTTATAGAACCGCAGACAGTATTCCAGATTTGCCGATACATAGAAAACTAAAGATTGCACAAAAGGGTTCGCAATATGTGAATGGAAAAAATGATTTGTTTTCCGTAGTGATCGCATTGAGATATATGTTGAATGATCAGTGGTATAAAGAGTTTATAAAGGAACTTAAAGCCCTGATTGATAAATATCTAAAGAAACATGATAGTATATCGGAACAAGAACTGTATGAGAAAATGGGTTTTCCGGAAAATTGGAGAAAGATAACCAGATACAGAAAACAATAAGATATGCTTGATTCTGTAACATAGAAGAGAGTACGTGTAATTCGGAGCAAATAATGGTCAAAAACCCATCGACATCCGACCTACAGCACGTTATAATATAGTTAATCTAATAGGAAAACCAAGTGATCATTGTTACAAGCTGAATCGTAATGGTGGCCAACCGAGTGAACTCAATGGAACGGAATGGTTATATCCTCCGGGTGCTCCGAGCACCGGACGAGCACCGAAAGGTGCTTTACAGAGATGAAAACAGGTTTTCTTATTTTGACAGAGAGCAACAGAATAGTTAGGAAAATCAAGGATTTCCTTGACTTAGGTTGACTAATCATTGTATGTATTTACAGTGGTATCTCGAGCTCCTAAGCTATAATTGTGGGTTCGATTCCCGCGGGGGAACACTTGTTCTAGTGGTAATGATAAGATAGTCATTGCCACTTTTTTTTATGGATTTTCTGCTAACAAAAAGCCATGAAAAAATAAAACTCTGCTAACAGAAATTGCGATTTGCTAACATTAAAAATCAGTTCAATCTGCTAACAAGAGTGGGAAGTTACATAGAAGTATGAGTAAAGCGTTGTAAATATGAGCTTCTAACAGAAGGGTAATGATTCAAATATTTCTGCCTGAATAAAATCAGGCCTGGATGATGAAGTCGTTCAGATTAGATTAACGTTCTAATCTGAGCGATTTTTTAATTTACGCAGGTATCACAATTTTGGAGAAAAGGAGGAGCCTATGGCAGCACAAGCAGAGCAGAAGGATTCAGGTGAAAAAATTGTTGAGATTGAACTGGAGAGATTAAGGACATTTGAAAATCATCCGTTTCATGTTGAGATGGACGGTCAGATGAAGGAACTCCAGGATAGCATCAAAAAGTACGGAATCATTACACCAATCATTGTCAGACCGAGGAAAGAAGGCTTTTATGAAATCATATCCGGTCACAGGAGAAGATTTGCAGCTGAAAAGCTGGGATATCGTAAAGTTCCTACGATAATCAGGTATATGACAGATGACCAGGCCGTTATTGAAATGGTGGATTCAAACCTGCACAGGGAGAAGATACTTCCAAGTGAAAAAGCATTTGCATACAAGATGAAGTATGACGTGTTGAAAAGAAAAAGCGGGCGAAGGAAAGCAGGCCAGGTTGACCACAATAATGGGAAGAATGGGCTGGAGCTTATAAGCGAGGAAACCGGAGATAGTCCAAAGCAGGT
>CAVERH010000091.1:0-9339 GCA_963618065.1 bacterium
GACTACTTCTGACTTCGCTAATTCAGAAGAAAAAAATTATTTAGAGATTTTTTTGTCTGCCAAAAGAATAGAGGGAAGATCCGAAAAGTCGCTAAAGTATTACAAGGCAACGATAGAAAAAATGACACAAACTATTGATAAGAATGTCAATCATATTTCAACGGATGATTTGCGAAATTATCTCGCTGATTATCAGAACGAGCATAATTCTAGTAAGGTGACGATTGATAATATACGGAGGATTTTATCGAGCTTCTTTGCGTGGTTAGAGGATGAAGATTACATATTGAAAAGTCCTGTAAGAAGAATACATAAAGTAAAAACAGGAAAAAGCATTAAAGAAACTTATACTGACGAAGAGCTTGAACTTATGCGAGATAATAGCGCAGAACTACGTGATTTAGCAATTATTGATATGTTGGCTTCCACAGGGATGCGAGTTGGAGAAATGGTATTGTTAAATAAAGATGATATAAATTTTGAAGAGAGGGAATGTGTTGTATTTGGTAAGGGGGATAAAGAAAGAATTGTTTATTTTGATGCAAGGACAAAAATGCATTTGCAGAAGTATATAGAATCTCGAACTGATAATAACCCAGCATTATTCGTATCGTTATGCTCACCACATGATAGATTGAAGATTAGTGGGGTGGAAGTCAGGCTAAGAGAACTTGGAAAAATTTTGGGAATTAATAAGGTGCATCCGCATAAGTTTAGAAGGACATTGGCAACAACTGCAATAGATAAGGGAATGCCAATAGAGCAATTACAGCAGTTGCTAGGGCATCAAAGAATAGATACAACTTTGCAATATGCAATGGTTAAACAAAGCAATGTGAAAATGGCACATAGAAAATATATAGGATGAGGTGACTACATGAAAAAATATGAAGCTCTCGGAAGACATATCCAGCTTGTTGATGATAGAAATAGAAACAAAATAACTGATAGGGTGCTCGGAATTAATATTGATAAATATTTCATGCCATCTGTAGCAAATGTAATAGGAACAGATTTATCTAAGTATAAGTTATTGAAAAAAGGATATTTTGCTTGTAATCCTATGCATGTGGGACGAGATGAAAGATTGCCGATTTCTTTGTATGGTGAAGATGTTCCAGGACTGGTGTCACCGGCATACTTCATGTTTAAGGTAATTGATAATACTAGGCTTAATGAAGAATATCTTATGATGTGGTTTAGACGATCAGAGTTTGATAGACAATGCTGGCTAAGAACTGATGGTAGCGTTAGAGGTGGAATAACATGGGATGAAATTATAAGAATGACAGTACCTATTCCGACACTTGAAGAACAACTGGAAATCGTTAATGCATATAAGACTATTACAGATAGAATAGAATTAAAGAAGAGGATAAATGATAATTTAGTGGAATCTCTGTCCACAGTTTACAAGGAACTTTTTTCTGACACAGAAACACAATATCCAAAAGTTCCATTGCAACAGGTTTGCAATAAAATTGGTAGCGGAGCAACGCCAAAAGGTGGAAAAGCAGCCTATATTGACGAAGGTATTTCTCTTATCCGAAGCACAAATGTCTTCGATTTTCGATTTGAGTATTCGGATCTCGCTCACATAAATCAGAACCAAGCGGATATCTTAGCTAATGTTACTGTAGAACCGAACGACGTTCTTTTTAATATCACTGGTGTATCTGTGGCTCGCTGTTGCATGGTTCCTGATGATGTGTTACCCGCAAGAGTAAATCAGCACGTTATGATAATACGCCCAATTAAGGGGGAAAATATGAGTTATTACATCATGTTCACTCTTTGCTCTACCGATAATAAATCTAAATTGCTGGGTATTGGGCAATCAGGCTCCACCAGAGAAGCTATTAACAAGCAGGAACTTGAATCATTTGAGATTCCACTGCCTGACGATAATTCTATCAATAAATTTGGTGAAGCTGCAAAACGCGTTTATGAGCATATACACCGCAGTATCAGAGAAATTCACGCTCTTGAAGAAATAAAAACCGTTTTACTTGCTCAGTTGTCAAGCCGCTAAATTATCATTTATCTTCTGTTTTAAAACAATTCTATCAGTTACCACTTTATACGCCGCTATAATTTCTTTTTGTTTTTCTATTGTTGGTACCGGTAATCGCATTTTTGCAAACTCTTCCCAAGGCATACTTCCACGCACTCCACCAACAGCAATAAATGCAGCTTCTCTATCAAATTCCGGTCTTTTAAACCACATATCCAGATATTCCGGCAAACATACATTTGTATCCTTAATCCTAAAAATTGGATAAGCCGGTGACATTATGGCAACATCACAATCATCTAATCTAGCTACAGGGATCTTAGAATCCCTGCTAACCTGCATAAGGCTTACTGCAAAATCATTTCTACGAATTATTTTGTACTTCGACAGGTCTGTGCCATTCGTATTCGCAACAGATTTTATAAAGCACTTATCAATACTGACACCAATTAGATTATTTATTTTGTTGTCAGTATTTCTTTCATCTACTCTTTCCACCAATTCTTCTATGGACTTATACATTATGCACCTTCCGATCTTTCCAGTATTATACCGATTATAATTTAATTTCATATCCTAGCTCTTTAAACACGTCCAGCAAATCAGCTTTTGACTTTTCTTCCTGCTCTAACAAATCTTTCAATTCCACCTGCAATGTTTTCATTTTCGTATCAAAGTCAATATTTTCATCTCTGTTTACAAATTCAATATATCTACTTGGAACAAGTGTGTACCCTTTTTCGGCAATCTCATCTAAAGATGCACTATAACAGAATTCCGGTATATCTTTATAATTTTCTTCATAACCTTCTTGCTGCCAATTATGATATACTTCCGTAACTTTATCTCTATCTTCTGGTGTAAGCTCTATGTATTTTTTTTCATATGGAGACCCCATCTGCCTTAAATCCATAAACAAAACTTGATTCTTTCGGTCTCTATATTTTTTTACAACTCCATTTTGATCTACTTCTCGTTTTTCTTTGTTCCTATTTAGTATCCAAAGTGTGACACTAATGTCGGTAGTATAGAACAGATTTCTCGGCAATATCATAATTGATTCCACTAAATCATTCTTTAATAACTGCTGTCTGATTTTTAATTCTGTTCCATCATCAGATAAAGCACCATTTGCCAAAAGAAATCCTGCCACACCATTACGGGATAACTTTGATACAATGTTCAATATCCAACCATAATTGGCATTGCTTGTAGGCGGTACTTCATACCCATCCCACCTACTATCCTGTGTAAGTTCATCTGCACCTCTCCAATCTTTTTGATTGAAAGGCGGATTTGCCATTATATAATCAGCTTTAAGATCCTTATGTTGGTCGTTTGTGAATGTATTAGCTGCCATCTCTCCAAGATTTGCAGATATTCCTCTTATTGCGAGATTCATCTTTGCCAGCTTATATGTCGTATTGGTGTATTCCTGTCCGTATATTGAAACTTTTTTCTTATTACCATGATGTGCCTCAATAAATTTTATAGACTGTACAAACATGCCACCTGAACCACAACAAGGATCATATAATGTTCCGTCATACGGTTCAATCAGTTCTGCAATCAGATTTACAATGCTCTTCGGTGTGTAGAATTCTCCCTTTCCTTTTCCTTCCGCAATAGCGAACTTGCTAAGAAAATATTCATATACTCTACCGATAATGTCATTCTCTTTATCTTTGGTTGTATCAATCTTATTAATCTCATCTAAGAGCGATGCCAGTTTTACAGTATCAATCTGCAATCTTGAGTAATAGTTATCTGGCAATGCTCCCTTTAGAGATGGATTAGTCTTTTCTATCGTATATAGTGCGGTATCTATCTTCAATGCAATATCATCCTGCTTTGCGTTGTCCATAATATATGACCATCTACTCTGTTCTGGTAGGTAAAAAACATTGTCCTTTGTATAAAATGCAATATTATCTATAAATTTTTCCATTCCCTGTGTTTTCAACTTGCTTCTTTGTTCTACAAATTTATCACTTGCGAACTTTAAGAAAAATAAACTTAATACCACATGCTTATATTCTGATGGTTCAACAGAGCCACGCAACTTATCGGCTGATTTCCACAATGCTTCTTCCATTGATACTTCTTTTGTCTTCCTTTTGCCTGCCATAAATACCTCCACTTATTTTTCTATTTCAACAATATCATCCAAATCACAATCAAGTGCTACACAGATTCTCACTAAAACATCCAATGCAACATACTCATTATTGTTCATCTTCATAATTGTGCTTCTCGCAATAGATGTCTTTTCTCTTAAATCTGTTTTAGACATTTCTCTGTCTATTAAAAGCTTCCATAAAGGCTTATAGTTAATATTCACCCTATTATTGGTCATCATATCTCCTCCACATTTCTACAATAGACAATCATAGAATGATTATAGCAAAGTAGTGGCGATAATACAATCAATTTGTCCGAGTTCTCAAACATCTAAATACTTGATACTCATTTAAAATTCTTATCAAAACAATCAGAAATATCAAACAGCTTTCTATGCTCATATCCACTCAAAACTTCTTTGATTGCATTGATAAAATCTGCCCAGTTTTCCGGTATTCCGTCTCTGTCATAAATACCTTCAAGAACTGTTTGCTCCTTTGAATGGTAGGTTATCACACATTTGTAGCTTCCTAAATTCTTCACATTATCACCAACCATACCATCATCATTCACATTTATTTTTGGAATTTCAGAATAGCTCAGTTCATCAAGGAACTCCCTTACTCCGTTTTTATCTACATACAAGGAAAATATCCTGCGTCCACCCCCGAATCTGGTTTCATACATTACAATCCCATCCTTACGGATTATGTTCAAGTTCTCACTATATTCTGAATCAAGCATATTTAATTCTATTAGAACATCCTGAATAGACTCTTCATCAATAAATGGATACAGCATATCCATAATTTCCATAAATTCATTCCAATCGTTCGGATAAGTATTATCCCCATAAATATGCCTGCAACGCTTTCCTACTTCCTTATAATCAAGATTCCACTGTGTTCCATCGCAAATCATTATTTCCTCTGGCGGCAAATATTTTGATTTCCACTTATTTATCTGCAACTCCTCAATCTTCTGTAGAAATATCTTGGAATCAGCCTTTCTCAGCTTATTTTTACTCATTATTCCGTCCACAATACTTTCTGTAGCATAATGAACTATATCCTTTTCTACTTTTACTGTTACTTTAGTCCACCCTGCCATACCACCGATCGAAAATTTCAATTCTTCCAGCATAAGCACCTCCAAAAAAATAAGAACCAATCAAGGGACTATCCCTATCATGGTTCCTATTATAATCTCCATGGTGTCCGATAAACACCCCTTGCACCTTTAGGCTCGTTTCTTCGTTATCTCAAATGTAAAATTATATGGTAGTCCTTCAACCTTTCCATCATGATTGCACATATCTGTCTCAATGCCCATATTCTCAAGCAATTCCATTACTTCAAAGTGTATTGTAAACAATTCAAGTCCCAAGTATGACCTTGTTCCCCATATATTCTCTTTATCATCCGGGAATAACTCTGCCATTGCTCTTGCTGTCGTTGTCACAGTTCCTATCGGCATAGCTCCTATATAATCCGCTATCTGTTGAAACATCTGTTTTTGTTCATTGCTGTATTTCATCGCTACCTCCTATTATAAAACTCATGCAATTCATCAATTTCCTGCTTCATCCGCTCCACCACGTTACTCGGTCCTAATATTTTTACTCCTGTACCAAGCGCAAATACCCAACCGAAAAACTGACTGCTGATTGCCACATTCACATTTACTGTGAAATGTTCATCATCTACCGGAGAGATGGTAACATCTTTTCCAAATCTATCTATCACCACTCCGACCAATTCATTTGAAAACTGCATACGCACATTTTCTTCCTCTCCACCAAACATTCCAAAATTTTTCTTGGCATAGGCAGCAAGGTTGAATTGCTTGAAATACTCCTTACCTTCCCTTTTTGCATCCATAATAGTCAGTTTTCGCATCTTATCTACACGATAATGCTTGATTTTCTCAGCCTGTGCATCATATCCGACTAAATAGTAATTTTCATCGTCCCATGTTAATGCCCATGGACTAACCTCATAAAACTGTCCATCATGTCGTAATTCCATCTGCTTTTTTATATTCCATTGGAAATACTGAAAACGTACCTTATGGTTGGTTGCGATTGCTGAATGTATTGCATCCACATTATAGTAAATGCACTCATTCATTGTCTTTATACGCCCTGCAACTACAACCTGCCTTTGAAGCTGTGCTGCTTCATATCTACTTGCAAAACTCTCCAGCTTTTTAATCAGCTCATGCGATTTCTTTACCGTAATAAATTTAGAAGATTGAATTACATCTACGAGCAATTTAAGCTCTGCTAATTCAAATTTCTTTTTTCCAACATGGTAATAATAGCTCCTGCCACGCTGTTCTCCCAGAATATCTATTCCCATATCCCGCAGTACATTAAAATCGTCATACAAACTTTTCCTGTCTGCGGTAATCTCATAATATTCCAAAGCAGTTTTTATATCCTGCAAAGTCATTGCGTGTTCATCATCAGTATTGTTTACCATGATTTTGGCTAAATAATATAATTTTAATTTCTGATTTGTCCCCTTTGGCACATCATCCGCCCCCTTATGATAAAATATCGACTATATTTTACCACATTTGTATAATGCAGGGAATATTATAGGACAGGTTTATCCTTTACGGATGTTCACCGTCTCGTCTGCAATTATCATAAAATTGACAAAATAAGCAACAATGCTTGCAAAACTTTTTATTTCCTATGGACTTCCACATCCAATAATACAATCTGTTCATCATATCCGTTTCCTTTTCTCTTTCTGATTTGATTATAAAATCTATAGTGTCCAATAAAAACCCCTACGAAAAAAACTCGCAGATCGGTATTTTCAATACCAACCCACGAGCCACTTCCTACTCTGCCGCTTCCAACTTTAATCCGGCATATGCTTCATCGCTCATACTTTCCAGTTTTCCTGCCACTCGCACAGACAATTCTGCAAGCTCCTCATCTTCGATATGCTTCATTGCCTTATGAATATCCTCTATAACCTTTGTTCTGCTATCACTCTGGAAAATACATATCAAATTCGTTTCTTCTACTGTAAATGGATTATTCATATTCCTATATCTCCTCCCTGTTCGTCTTTTTAGTCTTATCCTGCCCTTTGGCATCTTTATTCTTATCCTGTGCCACTTCCTTTTGTTTTGCTGCAAGTCGCTCTTTTAAAGAAGAACGTGCCTCCTGCTTTTCCTGCTGTTCTTTCTTTTCCTCCTCACGATTGAATTTCTCCACGCCATTGTTAAGCACATTATCAATCATGTTATAATTCTGCTCCTCAATCTCCTCGATTTTGGCAAGTGGCTTATATTCTGCCAGCTTTGCAAGCAATTCCTTTGCCTGTCTTTCGCTGTCTGCATCTATCCCCTCATCAATAGATGTCTGTAAAAAAATCTGTAATGGCTTTACATTGCCATTTCTTATATCATTTGCAATCATCTGAACCTGTGCTTCCCTGTCCGGCACCGAATCTCTGTATTCAAAAGTGTCAATATCATAGGATAACTGGTCAAGCTCTGCCGCAAGTGTCTGTATCTTCTGCTCTTTTGTCTCCATATCAATCACATCTTTCTCCGGATATGCCGCAATCAGCTTTTTAATTGCGTCTTGCACCTTTGGTGTGTCACGAAGATCTGGTGTGTAATTCAGAAAATCAACATCAATACACTTTCCACTCAAAATGTCCGCCTGCTCATCTTCCCATTCTTCTGTCCCTTCAACGTGCATATTAACACCAATCGAAGGAATCCCATGCATCTGGGACGGATCAATGGCATTATAGAGTTTCATAGCTTCCTCTATCGTTTCAATGCCCTCATGGGATTCGCCCATATTGTGAAATTCTCCACACTCAGCAACCGTAAATGTAATATGGACTGTCTCTGGTTCAATTACAGGCTCTTTTTCCAGTTCAGAAAGCACTTTTTCTTCTGATACAAGTGCGTTTTGTTCCTGCACCAATTCTCTCCCCTGCGTGACAAACTGATTGCTGATCTGCTCCTGCAGGTAAGTTTCCACCTCCGGAAGATAAGTCTCCAATGTTCCGGTTCTGCTCTCTGTAATCGGGTTAATATCTACCTGTATGCCTGCAATATAAATGCTGTCCTCATGGAGCATATTGAAAAGGTCATCTTCTCTGGTGGAGCCTGTGTATTCCACAACCACATCCAAATCCGAGTTTTCCTGCTCAATACCTCTGCATCTACTCCCGGCTACCACTACATCCACAATCTCTGCATCCAGACCGTATTCATCAATCTGCGACTGCACATAAGCATACACTGTTTTTTCAATATCTTCCGCACTCTGTCCGTCCAGACTGTGAAACAGTTCTTCTGTCTTTGCCCGGAAATCGGCGATCACATCCACATTGTTTTCGATAATTTCTGCCTGCTGTGCTGCCAAGTCAGCCTGTTCTGCTTCCTCTGCTTTTTCGCAAAGTTCCTCAAAATTGACAATCTCCGTTTCCGAACCTGCATACACTTCTCCCTGCAAATGCTCATCCCTGTAATACTGCTCGGTCACGGCTGAAAATCTCGGTTCTTTCAAATCTGCAATCACCATATCCATTGCCCTGCGGATGGTAATATCCGGGTTATCGTAGACACCTCCATCCAGCAAATGGTACTGTTCATCCAGAATGGAATAATCATATCCCTCCTCACATTCGTGCATCAGAATATAACGGTCTGCGATATGAACCGCAAGCTCCGTCTCTATCTCATTCTCCTTTCCCTCCAGTGTCAGCATGAACTTCGGCAGCTCTGTAAATCCAAAAGAATCAACAAAATGTGCGCTGTTTTCTCCATTCTCGTGCAGTACCACAATATCGCTGACCGACAGGGAATGTGCCTTGTAGTCTGCCGGATGGTCAATATTGAGCTTTGTATAGATTGCTTCCAGTGTTTCCGATTGCGTCCGTCCCTGCATTTCTGACAGTTCGCCCAGATACACCAGTTTATAATTTTCCGGCAATACTGCATCAAAATTATCTTTGGTTATTCCCATATGTTTCAGACTTTCCGTTCCCTCAAAACGGAACTTGTCCAGTTCGGGATCATCCTTTAACTGGTAAATACCATAGTTATCGGTATTCCCATATAAAAGCTGTGCTTCCCTGTTTGCATCCGAATCTTCAAGATTCTCCTGCATAAGACGCAGTTTCCTCTCATTCTGCCAGTCCCCTTTTTCAATGCCAAACATT
>CAVERH010000092.1:0-2879 GCA_963618065.1 bacterium
GTACATACGTCCGGAGATCGTGGGACTGGTTCTTGGTTCCTGCATCCTGGCTCTTGCAACCAAAGAATTCAAGCCAAGAGGCGGCTCTGCACCTGTCACCCGTTTTGTAATTGGAATGTTCGTTATGATTGGATGCCTGATGTTCCTTGGTTGTCCGTTCCGTATGATCCTTCGTCTTGCAGGCGGTGACTGGAACGCCATTTTTGGTCTGATTGGATTCATTGTTGGAATCTTGGCTGGCGTATTTTTCCTGAAAAAAGGATACACTCTGAAACGTTCCTATAAGATGCAGCCGGTTGAGGGTATCATTTTCCCGGTTGTGGAAATTGGAATTCTGGTACTTCTGATCGCGGCACCTGCATTTATTCATTTCACAGAAGCAGACGGCGGCCCTGGCGCAAAACATGCGGCAATTGCCATTTCCCTGATCGCAGGACTTGCAGTTGGAGCTCTGGCACAGAGAACCCGTCTTTGCATGGTTGGCGGTATCCGTGATGTAGTTCTGTTTGGAGAATGGAAGCTGCTTCTTGGATTCGTTGCAATTCTGGTAAGTGCCCTGATCGGAAATATGATTCTTGGATATTTTCATCCTGGATTTGCAGGACAGGCAATCGCGCACACAGATGGTCTGTGGAATGCACTTGGAATGGCACTGGCTGGATTTGGCTGCGTGCTTCTTGGCGGCTGCCCGCTTCGTCAGCTGGTACTGGCAGGAGAGGGAAATACAGATTCCGCAATTACCGTATTTGGTCTGATGGCTGGTGCAGCAGTGGCGCATAACTTTGGACTTGCTTCCTCTGGAGAGGGCCCCACAGCAAATGGAAAAGTGGCAGTTATCATCGGATTTGTTGTACTGTTTGTAATTGCGGCAGTTAACTCTGCACGTAAGGCAGAGAGCTAAGATGCAATAAAGTTAAATATGACCTTGGACAAAAAATCCTGCAAACCGATACAGATAAGAAATTATCCGATTGAAACGCAGCAGAAATTTCATCTTCAAAGAAAGGGGATTTCATTTATGAAAACAGTAGACGCAAGAGGTCTTTCCTGTCCGGAGCCTGTGATCCGCACGAAGAATGCTCTGGCATCCGGGGAAAAGGCATACACCGTAATGGTAGATAATGTAACCGCAAGAGAGAACGTATCCCGTTTTGCCATGCATCAGGGATATCAGGTTTCCTGGAAAGAGGACGGGGAAGATTTCATTCTGACCCTGGAAAAATAATGGAAGACTATATTGCCACATTTTTTTCCCATTTCGGAGCAATGGCATTTAAGAAAAAATGTGACAAAGAAGGCTATCCGGCTGTGATCATGCCGGTGCCGAGAAATTTAAGCTCCTCCTGCGGAACCTGCGTGAAATTCACCGGAACCGCAGAGAAAGCCCGGAACTGGAACTCAGATGAATTAGAACAGCTGGCCCAGGTTCTGGAAAACGGAACCTTTCAGGTAATCTGGCATAGTTAAAAAAAGAAAAGCAGCGCGCCCTTTATCATCTTTTACAATGTGATAGAAAGGCAGCGCTGCTTTGTGGTTTATGGGTATATTTGCATATCCATATAAAGTTTGCTAGAATGGAAACCAATGAAACGAAATCAGAAAGAAGGTGTATCTTTGAAAGAAACAGAGAAATCCAACTATGACCAGGTAATTGAGAACTGGCGTCTGAAATTCCTGGAAATGGATCAGGAGAAACTGATCCGGAAATTTAATCTTGAAGCGGACGAAGAGGCGCTATATATTGTATATTTTTCCCGAAAGCTTCGGATCGACCGGAAGAGCGGAGAAATCACAGATCATGGCGTTCGTCCTGGCTTTGACACTGTGATGAATATTTACAACACCTTTTATTATGCGTCCGAACATCCCGTTGCATCTGGAAATCTGGTGGCCTTTCGCCAGGTAAAAAGAGTGTATCCTTTCGAGGCGGCCTACCGAAGAACCATCATTTCCAAACTGCAGACCATTTTTTCCGGGAAAACACAGGAACTGAAAATGGCATGTGAAGCTCTTGGCGGCACGCCGCTTCCACAGGGAGATGTAGGTTATGTACTGCCTGTTTTTCCGTTTTTAAACATAGCCGTTCTTTTCTGGGATAAGGACGAGGAGTTCGATGCCCAGGCAAACATGCTGTTTGATTCCGAGATCACGGAGTTTATGCATGAAGAAAATGTAGTCTGCGTGGCAGCAGATGCAGTCTATTATCTGACCCTGGCAGCAGGACTTCCCGGGGAAAAAATCTACGCAGAGTAATAGAGTGCGCCCTCAAAATCATTCCCACAATCTGCACGCCCTACAAAATAAACCTTACAAAATCGTAAGTTTCCCCCTGCATTTTGTAACCTGATTCGATGGCAGCGACATGTTTTTTTCATTATACTGTCAGATAGATGTTAGGAACAAAAAGGAACAGCTATCTGATCTTGATCCTGATATTTTAGATATAGTAAATGAATGGTTCAAAGAAAGAGAGGACATAAAACATGCCATTGCTTGAAGTTACAAACCTGAAGAAAATATATACCACCCGCTTCGGCGGCAATAAAGTACAGGCCTTATCCAACGTAAATTTCTCCGTGGAAAAAGGAGAATTCGTTGCCATCATGGGAGAGAGCGGTTCCGGCAAAACTACCCTTCTGAACATTCTTGCCACCCTGGATAAGCCTACCTCCGGAGAGGTGCTTCTGGATGGAAAAAGTCTGGTGCACATTTCCGACAAGGAGGTTTCCTCATTCCGAAGAAAAAATCTGGGATTTGTATTCCAGGATTTTAATCTTCTGGATACCTTTAGCTTAAGGGACAACATTTATCTTCCGCTGGTGCTTGCCGGGGAAGATTACCGGGAAATGGCACAGAAAATCCGCCCCATTGCCCAGGCC
>CAVERH010000092.1:2889-9099 GCA_963618065.1 bacterium
TGAGGTATCTGGCGGTCAGAAGCAGCGCTGCGCAGTGGCAAGAGCACTGATCACAAACCCACGGCTGGTGCTGGCAGATGAGCCGACAGGCGCCCTGGATTCCAAGGCAGCCAATGCTCTTCTGAATGTATTCGGAGAAGTAAATAGGCAGGGACAGACCATTCTTATGGTTACGCACAGCGCACAGGCAGCAAGCCGGGCTTCCAGAGTCCTTTTCATCAAGGACGGTGAGGTATTCCATCAGATTTACCGAGGGGAAAAAACAAAAGAAGAAATGTACCAGATGATTTCCGATACTCTTACCATATTGATGACAGGCGGTGAATATCATGCGTAACGGACTTTTTGCAAAGCTGGCACTGGTAAACATAAAGAAAAACCACCAGACCTATGTGCCTTACATTCTGGCGAGCCTGTTCGATGTGGCAATGCTGTATATGATGCTGTTTATCAACAATAATGCAGGAATGAAAAGCATCCGCCATAGTGGGGATGTGCTGATGATCACCAGCATGGGTGTGGGAATTATCATTATTTTTTCCTTTATTTTTCTTCTGTACAGCAACAGCTTTCTAATGAAGCGAAGACAGAAGGAACTGGGACTTTACAATATTCTGGGTCTGGAAAAAAGGCACATCAGTATTGTGATGAGTATGGAAACCGTGATTACTTCTTTGATCAGCTTAGCAGGAGGAATTCTTGTAGGAATTCTGGGAAGCAAGCTTGCCCTTTTGCTGCTTCTGAAGCTGATCCGGCTGCCGGCTGCGTTTGGATTTGAAATAGGCATTCAGGCAATCATCACTTGTCTGGAAGTGTATGGCGTTATATTTGCAGTGATTCTTCTGGTAAACATACGGAAAGTATATAAGGCAAAGCCAATTGAACTTCTTAAGGCAGAAAATGCAGGAGAGCGGGAACCAAAAGCAAAGTGGCTGATGGCTCTGATTGGATTTATCTGTCTGTTTGCAGGATATTATATTGCAGTTACCACGGAATCCCCTTTGTCTGCCCTGGCATTGTTTTTTGTTGCCGTCTTGCTGGTTATGGCAGGAACCTATCTGCTTTTTACAGCAGGAAGCATTGTAATCCTGAAAATCATGCGCTGGAACAAGAAATTTTACTATAAGACAAAGAATTTTACTGCCATTTCCGGTATGCTTTACCGAATGAAGCAAAATGCGGTGGGACTTGCAAGTATCTGTATTTTAAGTACCGGCGTGCTTTTGATGGTATCCACTACGGTATGCCTGAATTCCGGAATTGATGACATTATTAATCTGCGCTGTCCATCAGATGTGAGCGTGATGTACAAAGCGGATTCAAAGGAACAGCTGGAAAATATCAGAGCGAAGCTTTTGCAGGAAATTGAGGATCAGGCTTCTTACGAAAAATTAAATACGGAAATTAATTTTTCCAGCACTCTGGTTAAAGATGGGAGCGGCAGCTGGAGATTTGAAAAATCAGATGGGAGTACCTTTTCCGAACTTCAAAACCAGCTGGAGACCCTTACCGTTGTTCCCCAGGAGGAATATTCCAGGATTACCGGTGAAGAAATTTCTCTTGAACCCGGTGAAGTCCTTGCTTACAGGGATGGAAAAGCAGGTGAAGATGCTCTGGAAATTCATGACAGCGTTTACCAGGTAAAAGAATGGCTGAAGGATTATGAATATGTGGGAGATAATTTTTCTTCCATGGATTCCATTAAGCTGATTGTAAATGATGAAGATTTCCAGAAGCTATATGAGGAACAGGCCGAGGCTTATGGAGGCGTTTCTTCTATGGCATCCATGGAGATGGATGTTTATCTTAATGGAACAGAAGAGGAAAAAGAGGCTGATGCGTCGAAAATCCGTGACCTTGCCATGGAATTTTTTGATGGACAGAAGGAAGCGGGAAATCTCCCGGCAGAAAGCTATTGTATGACCTCTGTGCGGTACGAACTGTATGAAAGCTTCTACAGCTTGTTTGGCGGAATTTTGTTCCTTGGAATTTTCCTTGGCCTTTTGTTCTTAATGGGTGCAGCCATGATCATTTACTACAAGCAGGTTTCCGAGGGCTATGAGGATAAAGATCGTTTTGAAATCATGCAGAAGGTGGGGATGACCCACAAAGAGGTGAAATCCTCCATTCACAGACAGATCCTTATGGTATTTTTCCTTCCCCTTGGAATGGCGGCTCTTCATATTGCTATGGCATTTCCTATGGTAAAAAGACTGTTGGCGCTGTTCAGCATGACCAATATTGGCCTGTTTGCAGGATGTACGGTGATCACCATTCTGGTATTTGGTGTGATCTATGGAATTATTTACGGACTTACAGCCAGAACCTATTATAAAATCGTAGAAAGAAGATAAGGGCAGGGTTGTATTTACCAGTGTAAAGTGTTACAATGAGATAGCCTGGGAGGCAAAAAAATGCTTCCCAGGCTATTTATGCGAAAAAAGCCTGACTGGTATTTCTAAAAATGCAGACAGGCAGAAGAAACCGGAGGAAATCTCTCATGAAAAAAGAGAGCTTTAAGCAGGGAATTACAGATGGAATCCCCATTGCCCTGGGGTATCTGGCAGTTTCCTTTACGTTTGGCATGATGGCGGTGCAGGGCGGACTTACCATCTGGCAGGCAGTTCTGATTTCCCTGACCAATCTTACGTCAGCGGGACAGTTTGCGGGACTGGACATTATCATAGCAGGAGGATCTCTGTGGGAGATGGCACTGACTCAGCTGATCATCAATTTGCGGTATTGTCTGATGTCCTTTTCTCTTTCCCAGAAGCTGCGCAGGGATGAGCCATGGGGACACCGCTATGGAGTGGCTTTTGGCGTGACAGACGAAATTTTCGGCGTCAGTGCCAGCAAGCCTGGCAAGGTCAGTGCTTTTTACAATTATGGCGTGATGAGCGTGGCCATCCCCGGCTGGACATTTGGAACCCTGCTTGGAGCGGTTTCCGGCAGTCTTCTGCCTGATTTTATTATGAGCGCACTTAGCGTGGCAATTTACGGAATGTTCCTGGCTGTGATCATTCCTCCTTCCAAGAAAAACAAAGCGGTGTTTCTGGTAGTGCTTGGAGCCATGGCAGTGAGTGCACTGTTCGCCTGGGTTCCGGTTTTATCAAAGGTATCATCCGGATTTGTGATCATTATCACTACCATTCTGGTTGCCGGAATTGCGGCTGTGCTTTGCCCGGTTGCAGAAGAAAACGAGAAGGAGGAAGCTCATGAAGCCTAATGTTTATATTTATATACTGGTTATGGCGGGAGTGACATACCTGATCCGTATGCTTCCCCTGGCACTGGCGAAGAAGGAGATTACCAATCCTTTTGTAAAATCTTTTCTGTTTTATGTGCCCTATGCCTGCCTTGCGGCGATGACCTTCCCGGCCATTTTGTCAGCAACGGCAAGCGTGATTTCTGCTGTAGCCGGATTTATCGTAGCGCTGATCGCAGCCTACAGAGAAAAAAGCCTGCTGACCGTAGCCCTCTGGGCCTGCGCTGCAGTATTTATCGTAGAAAGAATAATGGCCTTTGCAGCGTAAGCATTTTGCAGTGCTTACGGTCCGCAAGGGCCATTTCTTTTCTGTATTTATTCTCCAAGAAATCCTAAATCAATTTCCCCGTCAAATACAGTAGTTGCCGGACCGGTCATGTAAACCTGGTCGTCGCTTTCATCCCAGAAAATATTCAGGTCGCCTCCAAGAAGCTTCACAGTAACCGGCTGATCTCTGTCAACCAGTCCGTTTAAAATAGAAGCAACCGCAACTGCACAGGCTCCTGTACCGCAGGCAAGTGTTTCGCCGGAACCGCGCTCCCACACTCTCATCTGGACAGTGTGACGGTCGATTACCCTAACAAACTCTGTATTCACACGGTCCGGGAAGTTCACATGAGATTCAAAAGACGGTCCGATTTTCTCAATATCCAGTCCGTCCACATCATCCATGTAGACAATGGCATGAGGATTTCCCATGGAAACTGCTGTGAAACGGTAGGTCTGTCCGTCCACTTCAATCGGTGCGTCGATCACCTGCTCATCCTCTGAAACAACAGGAATGAGAGCTGCCTGAAGAATTGGTGCCCCCATATTTACCTTTACCATGCTGACCTTGCCGTCACGGATGGAAAGATCCAGATATTTCACGCCGCTTTTGGTGGCAACGCTGATGCTGGTCTTGTTTACAATGCCGTAATCGTAGGCATATTTGGCAACGCAGCGGATTCCGTTTCCGCACATGGCACCCTGGGAACCATCCAGGTTATACATATCCATCTCACAGTCTGCAATGTCAGAGGGCTTGATCAGGATCAGCCCGTCAGAGCCAATGCCGAAATGGCGGTCACTTACAAACTTCGCCACCGCTGACGGATCTTTCACAGTTTCTTTGAAGCAGTTCACATATACATAATCGTTTCCGATACCATGCATTTTTGTAAATTTCATAATAATTACCTCCTTGTATCCGGCGGGTAAACGCCTTGTTTTTATACTCCTCATCACGTGTTTCTATCTTATCATACCACAAGTCTGTTATGAAAAAGTGAATTTTTCCAAATTTTCTCAGAAAACAGGAAGCAAAAAATAAGGAATCTTATGGAAAGTCTTGCATTTTTCACAAAAGCTGATAAAATGGGGGAAAGATAGATGAATGAATATGCGGGAACTATGCATAATTATTCCGGCATATAATTAAGAGGAGGAAAAAGTTTGAAACAAAGAGGTAGTGGTTAGAGAAGAATAAAATTGCATAGCAAACAAACCATCCTTAGGGTGGTTAAAAAAAGTAAATATAGACACAACACTTAATTCATGGCAGATGAAAGATTATCTTTGATAATATAACCGCGCTGTTTTAATAAATTAAGAGCCTGTGAAGTGGTCAGTACTTTTGATTCGTTCACAGGACGTGATTCACGAAAGCCTTCTGCTGTATAAGGTTTTAAATCTGAGAGTATATGCCAGATAGCGGTCAGGATCATACGACAGATGGCAATGATGGCTTTCTTGTGTCCGCGGCGTGCTTTGATACGCTTATAGCGAGTGGTAAATTCAGGATGTTTCTTCGATTTGATTAAAGCATTTGCAACTTGCACCAGAACTGGTTTAAAATAAGAACCAGCACGGGAAATCCTAGTGGATTTGATTTTTTGATTGCTTTGATCGTTACGAGGGCAACATCCGGCCCAGGAGACAAGGTGTTTAGCTGTGGGGAAGACAGACATATCACCACCAATCTCTGAGAGCACTTGAATAGCAGTCATGGGATTCTTATTGAATCCGGGAACAGTCCTTATTAAGTTTAAAGCAGCCTCATATTTATCACTGAGACGAAGGATTTCCTGTTCTACTTCTGAAATGTGTTTATTGAGCTCATCAATGTGATCAAGGCACTGTCTAAGTTTAACAGCTTGTTCTTTAGAAATAGCACCATCAATAGCAGATTGGATTTCTTCAATAGGAGTTTTGCATCTGCGATCAACGAAAGGTGCCACATCAAATTTTTCCCCAGGGTGTTGCAAAATCTGTTCCGTAATGGAACGAGAAGATTTACCAAATACATCTGAAAAGACATCGTCGAGTTTTAGGTTGGATACCGTAAGACAATTCTGAGCACGATTTTTCTCGCCGGTAATCATACAGGTGAGTTTATATCGGTATCTTACAAGATCACGAAGTTCCCGGATGTCAGCAGGTGGAATAAAGGAAGGTTTGACCATACCACACATGTAAAGATCACAGATCCATTTGGCATCTTTACGGTCGGTCTTGTTTCCTTTCATCGGCTTTGTGTATTTGGGATGAGATAGAGTAACCCAGATATTGTGTTGCTCTAAGATATTAAAGACAGGGATCCAGTA
This sequence comes from bacterium, assembly GCA_963618065.1. Lineage (GTDB taxonomy): Bacteria > Bacillota > Clostridia > Lachnospirales > Lachnospiraceae > Suilimivivens. The sequence continues at coordinate 8,740 of CAVERH010000092.1, forward strand.
CTTACCGGTAGATTCCATGCAAACATCATTACAGTTGTACTTGGCAAGCCAGTCACACAGCTCATTCAATCCTTTTGGAAAAGAAGAAAAGCGAGCCTGCTTGTACTCTGTACGATTGTTGGGATCAGTGATACCGACACAGGCATAGATCCATGTTTTGTGGACATCGAGTCCACAGCAATTATTTTTAATAATTTTAAAAGACAAGTAACTACCTCCTGATATTTTATAGTTATAAAACTGACAGTGACTGGTCATCCGGCGAGATCGAGTCGACTTCGGAAGAGATAAGTTTACGGGCTACTGTTATGCGCCACTCATTGATGCCTTAACGGATGACCGACAACATATAATTATACG
>CAVERH010000093.1:0-9074 GCA_963618065.1 bacterium
CCCTTTATTGGTAAGTATGTGCTGGAGCATTGGGAGGAAATTACACGCCATATTGAGGAACGATAAGAGAGATATCGGTCAGCCTTGGAATTTAGAATCGCAAAAAGGAACACCTGTCATATCAAAGGATGTGGCAGGTGTTTTTACATGAGAAAAGAAACCGGGGATTAGTTGGGACATTCCCTGCGGTGTCATAGAGAAAGGGATGAATCCGAAAAATCTGGTTGACAATTACTTTTAAAATTAGTATTATTATAAAAAAGAAATGGGTTTTCACCGTACAGTTTATAACTCAAGCGGGCTGCTCGTTTCTTTTTTTATTGAAGTGAAATCATATAAGTATTTGTTGCCATCTGCAGCATGACGTACAAGCATGATCGCAGAATAGATATTGTAGTGATCGACTTGCGCTGTTTTATCATTATAAACAGGTAATCCAAAACGGGTTATATAGCGATACCATCCGTTTTGAGCATCCTCACAATGTTTATCTTCTTGATTTGCCTGCCAGAAAGGAAGGTTAGGAGTAGCAATTTTTATTATTTCAGGAATTGCCTGAACTGCTTCAGCTTTTGCTTTTTTCCTGGCTCCTTTTAACGCAATTCGACTTTGGGAGTTTGCATATTCATCAGGAAAATCTTTATTAATATATATTTTTTCTGAACTTGCTGTAATTTCATAACAATTACCAATATAGCTCATTAGATGTTTCTCTATTGTTTTCCAGTCTTCACGGGTTGATCCTCTAAATTTTTTATTATGGATAAGAACGAGAGGTTGTCCGTTTCTATCTTTAATGATAGATATATCCTGTCTGGTACTCATGTGAAATATTCCTTTCTGATGTATAGGGATTATATTTTGAAATAGTTATTGAAAATGAAGATGTTTTAAATTAAGTTTTATGACTTAAAAATGAAAATGGAATTTAATTAATGATAGATTATCATATTTGGGAATTAAGTCAATAGAATATTGACTGCACCAGTGATTATCCTGTATCTGTGGATCTTTATTCATTTTGCAATACAATACTCCAAGTTTAAAAAGAAAAAGTAGCAGATCCACGAAATATAGAAGAGAATAGAATAGAAAAGAAAGGTTGCGTTCCGAAATAAACCGGTGTATATTCCTGTAATAGAAAACAAGAGATGAAATAACAGGAGAGACAACATGAGCAAGACAGGTGCAAAGATACTGTTAACAACGGTTTTTATCGCAAGAGGAACGTCCTTTCTTTTCTCAAAAATATTGATGGAATCTATGTCGCCGATGAGCATTCTGGCGATCCGGTTTATTCTGGCATTTCTGGTTCTGGCGGTGATTTTCTTTAAAAAGCTGAAGGAATGCAGTAAGGAGAGCTTAAAAGGCGGGTTGATCTTAGGCGTTTTGTATACGGTCTGTATGATTTTTGAAATGTATGGACTGAGACAGATTGACTCCGGTGTCAGTGCCTTGATTGAAAATATGGCGATTGTCATGGTGCCGATTTATGCAGCGGTACTGACGAAATCTCTGCCACAAAAGAAGACCATGCTTTGTGCGGTGCTGGCAGTGATTGGTGTAGGATTCCTGTCTCTTACACAAAGCAGCAATCCGGGAGGCGGAATTGGCATTGCGTTAATGATCTGTGCGGCGCTTACCTATGCGGCATGCATTATGACGACGGAACGTGTGACACAGAATGCAGATCCGGTTACGGTTGGAATGCTGCAGCTTGGCGTGATGGGGGTACTGTGCCTGATCGCATCGTTGTTTACCGGAAGCTTTGGTGTGCCGCAGACCGGAAAGCAGTGGCTGATGCTGCTGTTTCTTGTATTACTGTGTAGCTGCTTTGGATTTACGTTTCAACCGGTCGGACAGAAATATCTTCCGGCAGAAACCGCAGCAGTATTTACGGTGGTGAATCCTCTGACTGCAAGCGTGATGGGTGTAGTCCTGGCAGGTGAGGGCATGACGTTTTTGAAACTGATTGGATATGTGCTGATTCTGGCGGCACTTGTGATTTATAATGTCTCAGGGACAATGAGGAAAAGTAAAGTATCACATAGTAACTAAAAAGAAAAGAAGAGCCCTGATTTCATCATCTTAGTTATAATGAAAAAGCAGGACTCTTCTTTTTTAACTCATTACTCGTATAATTTCACAGACTTCAAAAATACTTCATCTCTGGCAGCAGTGATCCGGAGCTGTACCTGGGAAATCCTTTCGGAGGTATCATCCGTAAGCGGATTCTGTAAGGCAAAAGGATCCTGCAGCTGGCAGATCTTTTTATGGCCGATACAGGTTCCCTGATAAATGGGATACTGGGCACCGCTTAGAAAATCTGCCGTGACACGGAAGCTTTCGACACGCTGTCCTTTCGCAATATCTTCCTGTACAACAATATATTTGATGTTCTGAACCGGATGCTCCAGAATCAGGCGGTAGTAGGGCTGTGTGGCAGGAGAGGCTTCGTCCTTTTCTAAGCGGAAGGGAATTTCTTTTCCAAATTCCTGATCCAGTAATCCACGTAATTCCCTGAGGCGTTTTACATCGCATTCATCAATCAGTCCGTCGGTTGTAGGCGGCAGATTCAGGTGAAAGCAGGAGTTTGCTCCGACACTGATTAAATATGTGTGGAAGAGACGTTCCAGAGAATGCGGTTCCTCTTCCGGATGCCAGAACCAGCCCGGACGGATGGACATATTGATCTCCGCAGGGGTAAAGGTCAGCCCCTTGGAATATAAAATGTTGGGCATGGTTCCCAGCTCCTTCTCGGTATTATAAATCCATGACAGATCACCTTCGTCTGCCATAGGACCCTTTCCGGTCTGGACGGGACTGTAGAAGCAAAGCTCGGACGGAACGACTGCCCATTCGGCATGACGGGCAACGCCGGCCTCGTTTCCGCACCAGCGGATATCCGGGCCAAAGTCATTAAAGATCAGTGCGTCCGGCTGGTACTTGTGAATCAGCTCAAAGTAACGTGGGAAGTCATAGACCTGCTTTTTCCCATTCGGGCCTTCTCCACAGGCATTGTCAAACCATACATAGAAAATATCACCATATTGTGTCAGAAGCTCGGTCAACTGGTTGCAGAAATAATCGTTGTATTCCGGTGTGCCGTAATAAGCAGAATTCCGGTCCCAGGGGGATAAATAGAAACCAAATTTGATACCGCCCCTGCGGCAGGCCTCGGCAGCTTCTTTCACAACATCCCGTTTTAAGGGACTGTTTTTCACCGAATGCTCCGTATATTTGGAGGGCCATAAGCAGAAGCCGTCATGGTGCTTGGCAGTTAAGACCATACCCTTCATACCGGCAGCTTTGATGGCGCTTACCCACTGGTCACAGTCTAATTTTACCGGATTAAAAAGGGAAGGATCTTCGGTTCCATCGCCCCATTCCTTATTAGTAAAGGTATTGGGTCCGAAATGGATAAATGCATATGACTCCATTTCGTACCAGTTTAGTTGTTTCCGGGAGGGCAGTACGTTGGCTGCTTCTTTTAAAAATTTTATCATGGAAGGTTACCTCTTTTCTCTGAGGCTCATTATATCATAATAAGAAAAGTTACGGAATAGATACAGAGGAGATCTTGTAGAAAATGGGCGGTAATTGTGGTAATATGGCAGTGTGTGATTGCATGGATTGCGGCATTTGCCACACATCTCCTGATCCATTAGATTTTGAAAGGCATCTGTGGAATTACCGGCTGCCATGGAAGGAGAGAATATGGTTAACGTTTGGGTTACAGAAAAGAAATCCAGATAAGGATTTGCAGCGGAGGAGAAAGAATATGGTTTGTGACAAGGATCAGAACCGGGTTTCATTTTGTGAGGACTGGGAGTTTTATAAGGCTCCGTTTGGCAGTGATTATGAGGAGAGCTTGGCCTTTTACCGGGTGGACATCCCCCATGACTGGCTGATTGAAAATACGAATGATTTATACGAGACATCGACCGGATGGTACCGGAAGAGGTTTGTTTATGAGAAAAAGGACGGCGTACGCACCTATCTTCGTTTTGATGGCGTGTACATGGACAGTAAGGTCTATGTGAACGATGCCCTTGCAGGAGAATGGAAGTATGGATACTCTGCATTCCAGTTTGACATTACCGATCTGATTCAGGACGGAGAGAATACCGTAAGAGTCCGTGTGGATCATCATGCGCCGAATTCCAGATGGTATTCGGGAGCCGGGATATTCCGTAAGGTATGGCTGTGTGAGAGTCCGGAGCTGCGGTTTGGAAACGATGGCATTTATGTATCGACTTCTAAGGAGAACGGAAGCTGGAAGGTAACCGTTACTTCCGAACTGCTGCAAAAGAAGGAAGATTCCTTTGCAGGAGTCCGGGTGCGCCAGACTATTTCAGACCGGGAAGGAAAGGTGGCAGCGGTTTGTGAATCCGATGCCTGTGCAGCAGACGCTTCCTGTGTTCCTAAGGGAGCAAGAGTGGAAGGATGCCGGTATTCCCTGACGACACAGAATTTAACCGTTAAAAATCCGATCCCTTGGGATATTGGCGAGCCATATTTATATACGTTGCAGTCGGAAATTCTGGTACAGGGAGAGGTGACACAGACGATCCGGCAGCATTTTGGATTCCGGACGATTGCGTATACCGTGGATCATGGATTTTTCTTAAACGGACGGCATGTAAAGCTGCATGGAACCTGTGAGCATCATGACAGTGGATGTCTGGGGGCTGCATTCAGCGTTCCTGCATTGCGGCGGAAATTCCGGAAATTACGTGAGATGGGTGTGAATGCGATTCGAACCTCTCACAATATGCCTGCACAGGAAATGCTGGAGCTGGCCGATGAAACCGGTATGCTGATTCTCTCCGAGGGCTTTGACATGTGGGAACGTTCGAAGACCGATTACGACTATGCGCGTTTCTTTGATGAATGGGTAGAAAGGGATGTGGCTTCCTGGATCCGGCGGGATAGGAATCATCCGTCCATCATTGGATGGAGTATCGGAAATGAAATTTATGATACCCATGCAGATGAACGTGGACAGGAAGTAACGGCCCTTTTAAAACGGCTGGTGGAGCTGCATGATCCGAGAGGAAATGGTCCGGTGACCTTTGGCTCGAACTTTATGCAGTGGGAGAATGGACAGAAGTGTGGAGACATCTTAAAGCTCGTTGGATATAACTATGGTGAGCGGCTTTATGAGGAGCATCATAGGAATCATCCCGACTGGATGATCTACGGAAGTGAGACGGCATCGGTGGTTCAGAGCCGTGGCATTTATCATTTCCCGCTCGAAGAAACGCTCCTTACCGATGATGATGAGCAGTGTTCTTCCCTTGGAAACAGTTGTACCGGATGGGGCGCGAAGAACACCGAAGAGTGTATTATTAAGGATCGTGATGCTGAATATTGTGCCGGTCAGTTTATCTGGACGGGATTTGACTACATTGGAGAGCCGACGCCGTACAGCACGAAGAATTCCTACTTCGGACAGTACGATACCGCAGGCTTTGCCAAGGACAGTGCGTATGTGTTCCGGGCAGAATGGACAGATTACCGTAAGGCTCCGTTTGTACATATTTTTCCGTACTGGGATTTCAACGAGGGGCTTCCGGTGGATGTGCGGGTATGCTCCAATGCACCGAAGATTGAGCTGTTTTATAACGGAGATTCCGTAGGAACCTATGACATCGACCATGAGCATGGAAAACAGCTTACCGGAAATTTCCGGATCCCTTATCAGAAGGGTGAGTTGAAAGCATTTGCTTATGATGAAAACGGAAAGGTGATTGCAGAGGATGTACAGTGTTCCTTCTGGGATGCAGCAGCTTTCCGGATGGATCCCGATAAGACGGAAGTGTATGCGGACGGGGAAGATCTGATTTATCTTGAAATCTCTGCCATAGATGAAAAGGGCATTTTCTGCGCGAATGCCAACAACCGTGTCAATGTCCGCGTGGAAGGCGAAGGAAGGCTGTTAGGTCTTGATAATGGAGACAGTACGGACTTTGATCCGTATAAGGGAACCTCCCGGAGACTGTTTTCCGGTAAAATGCTGGCCGTACTTGCTTCAAGTGGAAAGCCGGGTGAAATCAAAGTGACCCTGACCTCTCCGGGAATACCGGACTGCAGTATCAAATTGTTGTCGGCAGATGCACCGGATGGAAATAATAAAGTACGGGAACAGGAGGTTACTTTTGTTCCGACCGAATGTGGAAGAGCAGATGAAGTTCCGGTTCGTAAGATCGAATTACAGGCAGAGAGCCTTAGCTTTACGAAGGAAGCCGGTGAAAGAACGGTGGCTTACACCATTTATCCGGAAAATGCGGACTATGCGGATGAGATTGAGTTCCGTGTGACGAATGAAAAGGGAATCGTAACCAATCTTGCGGAATGTACGGTGAATCCGGATCATACCGTCACCGTAAAGGCAAACGGGGATGGCAGCTTCTGGCTCCGTGCGATGTGCAAAAATGGAACGGAACGTTATCATATTCTTTCGGTATTGAAATTTACGGCGCAGGGACTGGGCGTTGCCGTAACCGATCCGTATGATTTCGTAACCGGAGGACTTTATACCAGAGGCAGCGAGAACATCAGCAGCGGTATTAATAAGGGAGTAGGCTTTGCAGCAGGCGGAGCCTCTTCCTATGCGATATACGATCATATTGATTTCGGGGCAGCAGGGTCTGACACCGTTACTGTTCCGATCTGGGCCAATACCCTCGATCCGGTACAGATCCGGTTTTACGATGGTGTGCCGGGAGAAGACGGAGAGCTCTTAGGTGAATTCTCTTATCATGAGCCGCCGGAATGGATGACCTTTAAGCCGAATACCTTCAAGCTGTCAAAGAAGCTTAAGGGAATCGGAACCTTCTGTATTGAAACAACCGATGGTTTTCAGGTGAGCGGATTTTCCTTTGAAAAGCAGGAGCGGGAATTTGAACGAAATGATGCTGCCGATGCCGAGAATATTTATGGAGATAAATTCACCGTGGAGGGAAGAAACGTAACCGGAATCGGAAATAACGTCATGCTGGACTTTGGCACATTTGACTTCGCTGCGGAAGCACCGAAGCAGATCCGGATCAGCGGGAAATCCACGTTAGCACTTAACAGTATTCATCTGATCCTGACAGGTGCGGATGGCGAGAAACGGATTCTCTGTGAGTTCCGGACAGAAAATGCGGATTCTTATGAAGAAAGAACATTTGCATTGCAGGATATTACCGGTAAACAGAAGGTATCCTTTGCGTTCCTGCCCGGAAGTAATTTTGACTTTGCTTATTTCCGGTTTGAAAAGTAGGTGAAGGAGAGAACAAATGATTACAACAATTTTATGGGATGTGGATGGAACCTTACTGAATTTTCTGGCAGCAGAAAAGGCAGCCATCCAAAGCTTATTTGAGGAATTTCATCTGGGGGAATGCACCGATGAGAAGATTGCACGGTATTCGGAGATCAACCGGACTTACTGGGAGAGATTAGAGCGTGGAGAGCTTACGAAACCGGAGATTCTGGTGGAAAGATTCCGGGATTTTTTCACAAGTGAAGGAATCGACCCGGATCTTGCAGAAGAATTCAATGAGAAATATCAGGTACGTCTGGGAGATACGATTGTGTATTGCGATGACAGCCTGAATATTGTGAAAGCTTTGCGGGGGAAGGTCAGGCAGTACGTAGTATCGAATGGAACGGTTGTGGCACAGACGAAAAAGCTTCGCCTCTCCGGGATTGGAGACTTCATGGATGGCATTTTTCTGTCGGAGGATTTAGAGGCAGAGAAGCCGAGTATGGAATTCTTTACCAGAGTATTTCATGCCATTGGTCCGGTAAGAAAAGAGGAGGTGCTGATTGTGGGAGATTCCCTTACCAGTGATATCCGGGGAGGAAATAATGCCGGAATCCGTACCTGCTGGTATCATCCGGAAGGACGGGATGATACCATGATAAAGAAAGCCGGAGTGCAGGTGGATGAAGTGATTACCGACCTGCATCAGGTGTATCAAATTTTACATATCAGACAGAATTAACGCCTCAGCCAGTCGGGCAGACTTTTCCAGATCCGAAACGCTGGTATATTCCTTGCAGGAGTGGCAGTCGTTCATTCCGCAGGCCACTACCAGTCCGGTGATGCCATGATGGAAGAAGTGATTGTTGTCACTGCCGCCGTAAGTGCTGATCAGCTTCGGTTCAAGGTGAAGGGAATCGCATGCTGCGGTAAAGCGGTTGACGGCCTGGGAAGAGGATTCAACCCGGTAGGCAAGGCAAAAGGTCTGAGCCTTAAAATCAATTGAGCCACCGGTAAGAAGTGCGGCTTCTTCACAGATTTCCTTGATTTCATCGAGCTTACGCCGGGAGCTTTCATTATTAAAGCTTCGGACTTCTCCGGTGATGATACAGGTTTCCGGAATGACGTTGGTGGCAGATCCACCCTGCACAGTGCCGATATTTACGGTCGTATCTCCGACCCGTCCGCAGGAAATCGCATCGATGGCATGTGCAGCAGCTTTGATGGCATGGATTCCACTTTCGGGAGAAAAGGCAGCATGTGCAGCTCTCCCATGGAAAACAGCTTCAAAAGAAAGAATCGCGGGAGCCTGATAGGCAGCGCCGCCGATCGGACCCGTCAGATCGAATACATAGGCTTCCTTTGATTTTAATCTGGAGAAATCAAAATGCTGGATGCCCTCACAATAGGTTTCTTCAGAAACATCAAATACAATTTCTACAGGGCGGTGTGCCCTGCCGTCTTCCTTTATGGAAGTGATGGCTTCTAAAATGGCACAGATTCCGGCGAGGTCATCGGCACCTAAAACGGTCGTTCCGTCCGAAGTGATCGTACCGTCGGGATGAAAGACGCAGCGTTTGTCTTTGGCAGGTTCTACGGAATCCATATGTGCGGATAAAAGGATCGGTGGGAGTGCCTTTTCCCCTTCGACATAAGCATAGAGATTACCACAGTTTCCATTAAGCTTTGATGCGGTATCATCTTCCTCAAAGGGGATGGACAGTGCCGTGAGTGCCTTTTTCAGGTAGTCACACATGGCAGCCTCTTCTCTGGAGGAATTGGGAATGGCAACTAATTCTTCAAAACGGTGGATGAAACG
>CAVERH010000094.1:0-5233 GCA_963618065.1 bacterium
GTTAAATATAGTATGTTCTGATGAAACTAAAGTTTCTTTTGAACCGGAGTACGCAGATAGCATTATGTTATGGATGAGCGAGCAAAGTATTACAACAAAAAATGCAAGAAAAAAAGATAGATTTATTATTAGACCAGCAAAATATCAAAGGGTGCTAAGTGTTTTGTGCGTAGTAGTGTTTTTGGCTTTTTTGCTTTTGGGAATATTTACATATAATGTAGTAGTAAGCCTTATATTTGGACTTTTGTTAATATTTGGCATCTGGAATTGCAGTTACCACTATTCAAAAAAATATACCATTGGTAATGGATATATTGAAGAGTCAAGTATATTAAAGAAGAAAAAATTGATTGCATATGTTGACATATCTGAAGCGGAGATTAAACAAGGGGATAACGTTACTTATATTTTACTATTTGATAAAAGGTCAAAACGACCAATTTTAAAAATAAACATGTATTATGAAAATGCATTTTTGATTAAAGAACTCGCTTATAAAATGAATTGGTTAAAGTGATTTCTGCGATCAACGAATTCATGCTTCATGGATTATGATATTGCACCTGCAATTAAAAATTGATAGAACGGTAAATAATGAGTCTGAATTACACGTGCTTCTCATTCTCGATGGATGTATGCTTCTTAAACCTACTGATACAGAGCAGAAAGATTGATTATCATGATGAGGTAACTATGAGATCACCAAGAGTACCAGTCGAAGAACAATACTATCAATGCAAAACTGCAGGAACATTATCAATAATATGGTGCAACCGATAATACAAGAGAGATAAAAACGTTTCTATGTATTACAAAGAAACTGCTGTTCAAATGGTTAAAACGCAGGAGTCAAAGACGAAGTTACACATGGGAAATGAATATTCTTGTGCGATGAAATCGCACTTCCGGAAATTTGGAAATCAGAGTTCCGGTACTCGGAAATCGCCTATTTTGTGCTTGATGACTTATCCATTTCTGTTGGGATATTTGTCAAGACCTTGCCGCATCTGCGGTGCGTAGCAGTCTTTACAGATGTCTCAGCAGAAATTATGATTTGGTATGCACAAAAGCGAATCTAAAAAGTGATTTCCATATCACCGGACAGCTGATGTAAAACCATCCGGAATATTCAGGAAACATTCAATAAAGCCACTCTTCGGCGCGGTTACTTATGTGGGTGTACCCACTATGGAGCGTTTGCTCAATAGAAGCCATCAGCCCGTCCAAAATCAGGACAATGGAATTGACATACTTAGTCATCACCTCTTTATAGTTGCCATCTGTCTGTGTTACCTCCAGAACAATAAACAGATGAATAATTAGGTGTCCGTCACCGGGCAGGTGGCTCATTTGGGTGCAGATTATCCATTTACGTAATGCAAATTTAATAAGGCAGAAGGAGAGCCGGATGCTACTCCGACTCAATCTTCCACATGGAATACATCTTCCACCAGCATATTAAAGTACTTTGATATCCGCAGCATAAATTCGGCAGATGGGGTGCTGTCCCCACGTTCTATCCTACCGACAGTTTTGGTGCTGTATCCGATAGCAGCGGCAAGGTCATCCTGGTAAATGCCGCGCTGCTCCCGGATTTCTCTGATATTATTGGTAACCGCCATAAAAATCCCTTCTTTCCTGTCAATTCTTACTCACAGTGTTTTGAAATATCAGCAGAGTTGCATTTTCCAACAACCTTTCCGAAGATATCTAATCTGTCATTCTCCCCAACTCTTATCGGTGCATATTTTTCATTAAGAGAGATAAGGAAAATTCCGCCTTTATCGTTTTGTAATTTCTTAATATAGGCTTCTCCGTTAAGAGCGAAGATGCCGATTTCTCCATTAGCAACAGATTCTTGTTGTAATACCCATGCAATCTGACCATCATGAAATTCAGGTTCCATACTGTCACCACTAATGCGTACACCGAAAGTAGTATCTTCCGGCAGAATAGATTCCTCTATGCGTACAGTCTCTTTCGGTCCGTCTACGAGAAAATTACCGGTTCCAGCTGATACTGCATTTTCAAAAATATCAATGCTTCGGAACGGAATAATCTTAGCAGTCTGCTTTTCGTACATTCCGGATGCATGGAGCAGATTGATATAATCCATAGCTTTTTCCCTGCCTTCATCGGTAAGTGATGAGAAAGGATCGGCAGGATTTATTCCAAAATATGCTTCATACATATTAGTAATACCAAGGATTCTACACACTTTGTAAAATATGGTAACGCTTGGTTCGGCAAGATTTCTCTCCCAGTTGGATATGGCTTTATAGGAAATGGTAATGCCTTCCTTTGCAAGTTCATCAGCGAGATCCTGCTGGAGCAAGCCTTTCTTTTTTCTATATGTTGAAATGATTTCTCCGATTGAGTACATACATACGCCTCTTTTCTTTCATTTTGCTGATTTTTAATGTCTCTTTTCACTCCATAGTATATAGCAATAGTACCAATTATTCAAGTTAAAAATCCAATATAATAAGAAAAAGGACACATGTGTCCGTTGACAGTCGATTATTCTTGGAGCTATACTATGCCATGTAAGAAACATTACTCATATACTTGGATTAAAGGTTAGGGAAGTGACAGATTAAATGCAGGAGGTGATCAAGATGGGAGACAGGGTAATACTTCATTCAGATATCAACTGTTGTTATGCCTCGATTGAGCATCTGCATCATCCGGAGCTTGCAGGAAAGCCACTGGCAGTAGGCGGTGACCCGGAGGCAAGACATGGGATTGTCTTAACAGCTGACTATATTGCCAAGAAGTACGGTGTGAAAACAGGAATGGCACTCTGGCAGGCAAAGCAGGTTTGTCCTGATATAACATTTGTCTCACCAAGAATGGACTTATATCTTCGGTTCTCAAGAATGGCGCATGAGATATATGCAGAATATACGGACAGACAGGAGCCGTATGGGATTGATGAGTGCTGGCTTGATGTGACAGGGAGCAGCTCCCTTAAAGGGGATGGATTGCTTATCGCACAGGAAATCAGCAGGAGAATGAAGTCCGAGCTTGGCATCACGGTAAGTGTTGGTGTTTCTTTCAATAAGATATTTGCAAAGCTTGGTTCAGATTATAAGAAGCCCGATGCAATCACAACTATGTATAAGAGTGAGTTTAAGCAGAAGGCATGGGCACTTCCGGTAAGCGATCTGCTATATGTCGGGAGAAGCACGAATCAGAAGCTTGCAAAATTCGGTATCAGAACCATAGGTGATCTTGCAAGGGCAGATGAAGAGATGCTTAACAGTCACCTTGGAAAGATGGGTAGCATCTTATGGTCATTTGCCAATGGCTATGATGATTCGCCTGTCAAGCTGGAGAATACCCACGCTCCAATCAAATCGGTGGGAAACAGCACAACGACACCAAAGGATTTAGTATGCGATGAGGATGTAAAGATTGTTCTTTATATCCTGGCTGAGAGTGTTGCGGCAAGACTTCGTGAGAATGGATTCCGGTGTAGAGTGGTTGAGATAAGTGTCAGAGATAATGAGTTATTCTCTTTTACCCGTCAGAAAAAGATTGACCATGCAACAAACATCACCGGAGAGATAGCTGCATACGCTTATCAGATATTTAAGGAAAACTATAACTGGAGCAAGCCAATCCGAAGTGTTGGTGTCCGTGGTGCAGACCTAGTAACAGATAACTATTGGGAGCAGATTGATTTGTTCTCAAGTGTGGAGAAGCGTGAAAAGCAGATGAAGATGGATTCGGCAGTAGACGAGATACGCAGAAGATTTGGATTTTACAGTATCCAGAGGGGACTCATGTACCGGGACAGGATTCTATCGGCAGTCAATGCAAAAGAAGATCACACAGTACATCCACATGGATTTTTTGGATAAAGAGGGAGGCGGAACATGAGCGAAGAAGCAAGAATTGATCTGATAGACAGAGCACCATTGACGGAGAAACAGCAGAATGTGTATGAAAGCATTATGCAATATCAGCGTGTGAATGGTTATGCTCCTACTATCAGGGAGATATGCAGGATGGTAGGGGTGGCATCGACTTCAAGTGTTTATGCACATCTGAAAATATTAGAAGAAAAAGGCTATATAGCAAGGAAGACGGATTCTTCCAGAGCGATAGCAATCTTGTGAGGAAGGTGATTACATTGAGCAATAAGGTATATGTTGATGTACTTGCAGAGTTTTCAAAGGACGGACTGCTTATTCCTAAAGAGATAACATGGGAAGATGGCAGAAAGTATGAGATTACACGAGTAAAAGACAAGCGCAGAGCAGCCAGTACAAGGGCTGGTGGCGTTGGAGAGCGTTATACCTGTGTAGTAGATGGAAAGGAAATATTCCTTTTCTATGAAGATAACAATATGTGGTTTATGGAAAGAGCCGGAGCCTGATGTGATTGTGTGCTGACAGCACAATTCATATCAGTTGGCTTTAGATCAGCAAAGCCGGGGAATGTGCAGACATTCATCGGGACTCCCGGCAAAAGGCTTGCAAAGGTGATTTCCCTTTCCTTTACGAGTACAGAATTGTAGATTGATGATTTTGTATGAATAAGGAGCGAACTGAATTGAACAAAGAGTTAAAAGTTATAGATTTTTATTGTAAGAAGTGTAAGAAGAGTATGAAAGTTTCATACATGGTTACAGGTAACAGAAATTATCCGGTATTGCCGAGAGTTATGATGAAATGTCACCATTGTGGCAGAGTAATGAACTTGAAGAATTTCAAGGAAGGTGAGCTGCTGGATAGAGTAGAACAGGATAAGTATTATATCTGATATATACAGTCAGGCATCAGATGCTGCGGCAGATATTTGGTCGCAACAGGACAAGACAATTAAATTAGTGGTCATCATGATATGGGAGACACCTGCAATAAGCGTAAGCTGATGATACGCAAAGGTGTCATCCTAAGGACGCATGAAAAATTAGAAACCAGTTTGAGGACTGGGACTGTTTTTCATGTGTCCTTTTTTATTTGCTGAAAATTTCATATCTAGGGAGTTATTGTCCGTCCTCAAACGAGTTAACGGTAACAAGTTTGAAAGGATGGGCAATATGTATATAGAAGCGGAAGAATATAATAAAAATGTGCAATTAAAGATTGGACAGAGAATACAAGAGAAGAGAATAGAGAAGGAACTGTCAGGAGTTGATATGGCAGCGTATCTTGATATAACAGCCAATAGTTATTCGAGGATTGAACGCGGTGAAGTAAAATGTGACTTGCCAAAATTGTTT
>CAVERH010000094.1:5243-8983 GCA_963618065.1 bacterium
GAAGAAAGAACAAAATGACACAGGAGCAGCTCGCTGAGAAGCTGTTTCTTACAGCAGACAGCGTATCCAATTTTGAAAATGGGAAAACCATGTGTATGCCGGAAAATGTAGCAAAGATATGTGAAATATTCGGTGTTACAGCGGATTATATATATTATGGGGTAGAAAGTAGAGGTACTGATGTCGCAGGTGTTGATAATATTGTGAACTTGCTTAAAGGGTGTAATGCGGATGAACTGGATAGGATTGGAAAAATGATTACATTGTTTTTGAATAAGTGATATGCAGTCAATGAAGCTTTAACAGGGCATGAGTAAATATGGTCTTTGTGGGCAAAATATTTATTAGAAAATTATTAACAAATACTTGACAATCAAATACAGTGTAATATAATTGAATTACAAAAAGGGTAAAGGAGGTGCTCAATATGGCAACAACATTAGTGCAGGTAAGAGTTGATGACGAATTAAAGGAACAGGCAACTGCTGTGTATGATGCATTGGGAATTGATTTATCTACAGCCGTGCGTATGTTTTTGAAGAGATCCATAATGGTAAATGGTGTGCCTTTTAATATGACATTGCCCAAAAATAATTTCAAGGCTGAAAGAGCAGCAATGGCACTTCAAGAACTGAGCAATGCAGCGATAGAAAATGGTACATCAGAGATGACATTAGAAGAAATCAATGCTGAAATTGATGCCGTTAGAATGAAGAAATAGTAGAAGGAGAAATCAATGCAATATTATGCAGTTATAGATACAAATGTGCTGGTCTCCGCTATGTTAAAATTTCAGTCAGTTCCAGGGCAAATTGCAAATGAGGCACTCTTGGGAAATTTGATTCCGTTATTGTGCGATGAAATTATAGCAGAATACAGGGAAGTTTTATCACGACCTAAATTTAAGTTTGACCAGAATGTAGTAAATGTATTAATTGACGGAATAATTGACAGAGGTATATTCGTAGATGCTGTTCCCGTAGAGGAGATTATTCCGGATCCTAAGGATATTGTATTTTATGAAGTGGTGATGGAAGGACGCAAGGAACATGATGACGCATACCTTATTACAGGGAATATTAAGCATTTTCCAGTCAAACCATTTGTTTTAACTCCAAAAGAAATGCTTGATATTTTACAGAGATAATAGCGAATAGATTTAATTGGACCTATTTAGAAAAAGTTTATCTTTTGCAGAGTGGCATTGTGAGAACGATGTTAGCTCTGTTTTTCTTTTTATGTAAAAAATAAACGAAATATTTGATAAACGAAATCTGATAATAAGTATAAAATTTCGTGGAATAATGGTTGACAGTAGGTAATGAAACTGTGAATTTAGATTCAATGAAAAGCATAAGAGCTTTTGCAGTGATAAAGAGGACTCCCCGTACATCATATGTAAATGATGCGAGGGGAGTCGTTTTATATACCAGAGTATGCAAGAGAATCAGCCAGTGGTGTGTTCTCAGTATATGGACATGGTGAAGCAGATATAGAGATCTTAGAGATAATCTAAGGTCTCTTTTTTGTATGACTGTCTTGCTGAATGAGAATAATCCAAAACCCCGAATACCATTCAGGGTTATTATTCTATATACCGAATGGCATTCGGTTAAAAAGCACAGGAATGTTTTATACAATAATCATGTGCTGAGGAACAGCACATCACGAGAGTGAGGCGCCAATCTCTCCAATACGAAATGTAAAGGAGACAACAACATGAATAAGAGAAACTTTAATGCAGTAGGAAATCAGGAAGCTGACAATCAGGATCTTGCAAAGGGAATTGCTTTTATTAAGTCACGCAGGGCGGAAATCAATGTTATCCAGATGGCTGAGCTTATGAGGGAGCAGGCAATACCTAACGGAGTAATGATTGAGAGGTTGTATTGTGACCGCACGGTGACAAGAGATTATGACAGAGAGGTTCTGAATAATTTCTTTACAACACTGGCAGATGAAAACATAGAAGTTGTGGTAATCAGAAGTCTTAACGAGATTACAGATGATATCTACGATTTGGAGGAATTTGTTAAGACCATCACTGATATGGGAATATGGCTTTATTCCTTAGAAGTTGGTCCGGTACCGATTACCGTTTCTCATGCAGAGGATTTTGGATGCTAACGGAGTTCTCTAGTAGAACGGCAACAGGAAATCCTTCTGGTCGGGACAAACCAGTCCCGGCTGTGAAGGATTGCAGATTTGCACAGACAGCATTTGGAATTGTGGTACATGATTCAAGTGGGAAGTGGCTTGGTCAGTATGAGACAGAAGATGCGGCTGTAGAGATGGTAAGAGAAATGGCAATGGACAATGGAGGATATAGCGATGAAATATGATGGTTATGCAGTTGGACCGATACTTCGTAAACTGCGAGAAGATAGAGGTTACTCTTTGACACAGTTATCAGGAGCAACAGGAATAAGCGTTTCAACTTTAATTCAAATGGAGCAAGGCGGAAGAAATCTTAGTATGAAGAGCCTGTATGTTTTAATGGATCTTTATAAAGTTGACGCTAATACAATCCTTGGGATAAATAAGCAGGAAGATTGTAAATCCATTGATATAAGGCTCGGGAAAATGGGAAAAGAGAAGAGAGCATATTTTATAGCTTCATTTCTTTTTATGCTGGATAATGCTGAAGCGATAGTTTAGGAGATGAATGTATGGCAGATAAAAACAAAGTGATTCGTAAGACAATAGAATGTATAGAGTATTTATCAGTGGAAGCACCACTGAGGAAAGTAGATTATCTGGAGGATAAGCAGAGCAAATATATCCATGAGTATGTGAAAAATAAAGAGTATTGCATTGTTGGAACCATGAGAAGACACGGTTTTTCCCAAAGAGATGTTGACCGGCAATGGAGAGATATTGTGGATAAAATCCGCAGAAAAAAGGTTGATGGTGTAGTAATTGCCAATATGGCAGCCGTATCAGTCGATCTTCTGGATGCATATGTAAAAGTATGTGAAGTTGTTGAGGCTGGAGGCATTATTGTCACTGTTGATGAGGGCAGGTTGGAGCTAAATATCAAGGAGGCATTCTAATGAAGAGAAAATACGAGAAATATAGAAAATATGATGTTGTATATGCAGATTTTGGAAGTAATCCGCACGGAGTTCAAAGCGGTATTAGACCGGGAGTTATAGTTTCATGTGATAGAAGCAATCATGAATATGCACCACAGGTATGCATTGTCCCGTTAAGTACAAAATTAAAAGATAATCCTGTACATGTACAACTCAATCCGGAAGATGTAAAGGGATATAAACTGAAAGCAAAATCGGATTTTATACCGGAGGACATGCAGACGGTATCTAAAGGAAAAATCAGAGGAAAGACAGGATATATTCCAAAGGATTCACCAGTCCGAGAGGATATAGACAGAAGCCTGATAATGCAGCTCGATCTTTTATCAGTAGCAAGAAAAATGATTATGGAGGATTTAACAAATGGATACGAAAACAAGGAAAACCAATAATAAAAGATTTGTACGTTATTCAGAAGGCGCAGAGATGTATTCCATGGGCAAAACAAAGTTCCAGGAACTGGCGAAGGATGCTAAAGCCTGTTATAAAGTCAATCAGTTGGTTCTGGTAAACTTAGATATTCTGGACGCTTATCTGGAAACCTTTCGCATAACAGATGAAGATTTCTATAAATAAATTTAAAGATATGTCCCTGTGTGTTAGGATAGTTGTCAGTGAAGTTACAATGAATGTGTGATAGTATAG
>CAVERH010000095.1:0-8671 GCA_963618065.1 bacterium
GCGAGGAACTTGCTGACAAACTTTTAGAAGGCAAATACTCCTATGTTGTGGCTACCCACATTGACAAGGGACATGTGCATAATCACATTATTTTTTGTGCCGCCGACAACATCAATCACGAAAAATATCATGATTGTAAAAAAAGCTACTACCATATCCGAAAGCTCAGTGATGAACTATGTGAGGAACATCACTTATCCGTCATCTTACCCGATGGACAGCGTGGCAAATCCTACAAGGAATGGCAGACCGCCAAAAACAATCTGTCTTGGAAAAGCAGGCTGAAAACTGACATTGATGAATCCATTAAACAGGCACAGTCCTATGAGCAATTCCTTGAACTTATCAAGGCAAAAGGTTACGAACTCAAAGGCGAATCTTTTGGCGAAAATTCGCTCAAATACATTTCCTTCCGCTCTCTGGAGCGCAAACAGTTTGTCCGTGGAAGTGTCAAATCATTAGGTGCAAACTATACCAAAGAATCCATTCGTGAACGCATTGAGCACAAGTCCTATGAGCAGCTAAAAATTGCTCTGCCAGCTCGGAAAAACTCGCTGATAAAAGACTATTCCTGTCAAAAACTCATAGATACTTCCGATGAAAAATTTGCGGACAGTCCCGGTCTGAATCAGTGGGCAACTGTTGAAAACCTCAAAATTGCAGCCAGCAGCTACAGTCAATTCGGAAGCATTTCTGAACTTGAGCAGGAAATCGCTTTCAAAAATGATATAGTAAAAAATGCCCGCAAAAGTCTTATCGAGTCGGAACATCAGCTAAAAGATTTAGGTCAAATCCTAAAATATGCCGAACAGTATAAAGCCAACCGCATCTATCACATCCGCTACCGGAAATCGAAAAATCCTGACGCATATTTGCAGCGGCACGAAACAGAACTTCTGCTCCATGATGGTGCCAAAAATATGTTGCAGCGTATGGGCATTGACATTAAAAATCTCGACATTGATGCTCTACGCAATGAATACAATTTGCTCTATGCAAAAAAACAAAAATTGCAGCAAACTTATAAATCAACAGAGGAAGAGATTTCTTCTCTCCAACGGAAACTGGATAACCTGAACCAATACCTTGACAGAACCCAAAGTTCGAAATCAATAGCTTCTAAATCCAAAGAGGACAAACAAACTTCCTTATAATTGTTCATCAAAAAAGGTGTATCGCATTGAGGTTTTTTACCTCATCACGATACACCTTCATGTGTAAATCAATCTGTAATTGCTGTATTTTTCTGTATTCTGCTGTTTCTTCTATGTTTTCTATCTTTCTGTTCATGTACTGCGCTCCATGTATTATATGTATTTCAATGCAATTCACTCATTTTATCATGTAATGTAAACTCCCACTGAGGTGAATTATAATGCATGATATAAAGAAAATACTTGGCGTCACTGTTCGGGAATACCGAACTGATATGGGACTTTCACAAGAAAAACTTGCCGAAATCCTTAATCTGGATCAGCGGACTATTTTGAATATTGAAGCAGGACGAGGTAATCCCAAATTTGAGGTACTCTATCCTTTGATTACATACTTGAAAATACCTGCTGATAGGATTTTTTATCCTGCTACCCAAGACTCAACACCAGAATTACAAAAACTTCTTGCTTTATTCAATGATTGTACCGAACAAGAAGCCTCTGCTCTCCTTCCAATGGTACGCTATATGCTTCACTTGCTACGGCAACATAATGACACGACATTACCAGAAAACCAATAGAACAACTGACATTCTATTGGTTTTCATTAGTTTTAATATCCTTTTTATCACATCAAAAATGTATTTGTAATTACTCCAGTCAGCATTGCAAATGCCATAACAAACAAAAGATACAGCACAAAACGCTTTAATCCTAATACAATTTTTACAGCTCCCAGATTTGTAATCTTTGTTGCCGGACCTGTAATCATAAAAGCGGCAGCATTACCAAGACTCATTCCATCTGCAAGCCATTCCTGCAACAAAGGTATAGTTCCACCACCGCAGGCATAAAGCGGAACTCCGATTGTCGCAGCCATAAGCACGCCAAATCCTTCATTGTTTCCGAACAAAGCCACAAATTTATCAGTTGGTACATATCTCTGAAATAATGCCGAAAGAACAATACCAACCAAAAAATATCCTCCAGTCGCTTTAATATTACGCCATATATTTTTTAACAGACGAAAGAACATATTGGGATCTGTATCATGACTCACTGGTTCTCTGAATTTTCCAAAAGAGAAAAATTGTTTATTGCGATAGAAAATATGTACAAGCAACCCTGCAGCTATTCCACACAAAAAACATGATACAATACGGACAATCAAAGCAACTCCACCCAAAGCTGTACTATACACAATTAACTGCGGATTTAAGAGAATGGAACTCATCATAAATGCGGCAAGCCAGTCCTGTCTCATTCCTTTATTAGCAAACGAGGCTGCAATAGGTATTGTTCCATACATACACAGTGGTGAAGCAATCCCAAGTAAACTTGCCGGAATCACACCAAATATTCCCAGCTTTTTTCCGTTCATCCGCTCAAATAAGCCATGAATTTTATCTTTTGCAAAAACCGAAATTACAGAACCTATAACGATTCCTAACACCCAATACCTAAATATCTGACGAAACTGTATGTCAAAGTAATACCAGAAATAAACAGCTTCTCTATGTAAAACTGCCAGCATAATAAACCACCTTTCACTCATCAGAAAGTACCAAATCACTATTCTCACGTATGTTACAAATGTCAAAATATCTTTCTTCTCTTGGAATCCATATATTTTTAAAATCATTCAGCTTCATTGGATTTCTGACTTTTAACCGCTCTATTTGTAATTCTTTGGAAATATCCATAAAAATACATAACTTATAAAATTCTCTCAATTTAGGGTGACAGCTATATGAACCTTCAATAATTGTAATTAAATCGCTATCAACTTTTTTTGATTCCAAATATTGATTATTATGACAATCATATGGACGGTACACAGCCTGTTTTCCTTCTGTCAACGGAATAAGGACTTCATCTGATAACCTTTGAAAATCTATATTTCCTCCGGGCTGTTCCATTCTGACTGATGTCCGCTTTTCCATTGGAAGATAAAAATCGTCCATATGAACCACATTACATTCACATACTTTTTTCAGTTGTCCTGCAAGTGTAGTCTTTCCAGCCGCACAACGTCCATCTATTGCCATAATAAATGATTCTTTTAAGGACATTTCTTGCAATAAAGCAAATAAAACATCACGATCATCCATTAGCAGCCGCCTTCTGGGCAAGTGGTCTTTTAAATTTTACTAATCCTGTCTTGTTTAATGCCACCATCAAAGCCGGAATCAATGTTAATTGCACAATAATTCCCGGAATCGCATTGAAGAAAGCCCCTGCCATAAATGCACTCCATGTAAATGCATTTCCTGCCAGTCCAAGTAAAACTACTTCAGCTAATCCCCATACAATACGACCTGCCAGCATAGCCACAATTATCGAACGGTACAGTGCAAAAACACACTGCCATTTTGAACGATTATAAATTATTCCCGAAACAGCACCATAGGTTGCCAGTTCAAATGTCATAGCTATTGCTACCGGATAAATTGGTGGCATTCCAAATAAAACAGAACGCATTAAAGGTAAGATAGCACCAACTGTTAATCCATATTGCCAGCCACAGATAAGCCCGCACAAAAAAACCGGAATATGCATTGGCAGCAGCATACTGCCAATCTGCCTGATATTTCCTGTTATCATAGGTAAAACAATTCCTAATGCTAAAAACATAGCAGACAATGTTAATTTTTTTATTTGTTTTTGCATATATGCCTCTCTTTCTTTAATCAATGCTGACTAATTGATAATTACGGCTTCCAAATCCAAGTTCATCTGCATGGTCTAAGATATGTTCACCACTTCGTGATTCCATTCTTCGTATTACAGATGCTCCATCAGGCACTGCCCGCAGGAAGTCTACACATGCCTGATCTAAGGCTACCGGATCAGTAGATGCCAGAATTCCGACATCGTGCATATCCGGTTTTGCCGGATTTGCATTACAATCACAGTCTACAGAAATGTTATTCATAACACTGATAAATACCATTTTTTCTCCACCATCGAAATAATCATAAACTGCACTTGCAGCTTCAGCCATAGACTCTGTAAAAGTTTCAGCAGGAGTATTCCAGCCAAATCCGGTAGTTTCTGTTCCACCACTATGAATCAGGGACTTTCCTGTGGAAGATGCAATACCTATTGATATATTTTTCAGTGCACCTCCAAAACCTCCCATAGCATGTCCTTTAAAATGAGACAACACCATACAAAAATCGTAATTGACAAGATGTGCCCCTACCAGATCTGTTTTTAAATGTGTTCCCCCTGTTACCGGAATCTCCATGCCGCCTTCCGCATCCATAATGTCTACATCTGCGATTGCTGTATAACCATGATCCTTAGCAATCTGCATATGCATCGCTGTATTTGACCTGTTTCCACCATAAGCTGTATTACACTCCACAATTGTTCCATCAACACTTTGCACCAGTTCTTTGATAAAATCAGGATCAAGATTATAACTGCCATCTCCTTCACCTGTATGTAATTTTACTGCTACCTTATCTCCTTCTGCCGGAGTTCTTCCAAGTGCTTCATAAATTTTCATCAATGCATCAGAACTGATTGCCGAAGTATAATAAACCTTAGAATCCGTATCATTTCCTGTCTGATGTGCAAGCTCCGTTAATGGAATCTCATATCCACCCGCTGTTGTCACAGCAGTAAGACTGCCATTTGAATCTGTAACGGGTTCCTGTGCTGTAATCTCTACAGTGTCAGATGACGATGCCAAAGAATCTGTCGAAGATTCCTCTCTCTCTTGTCCGCAACCGGTAAAAGAAACTACAACAATTATCGATAGTAGTAATAATAGATTTCTTTTTTTCATTATCTTACACTCCCTTCATTACTAAATAAATTGAGAAATAGCATACAGAAAAGCAATATGAAATGGATAGTATCCATAGAAAAGCCATTTCATATCATGCTTTCCCCGTTCTCCGTTATAAAATGCAAGTATTCCCACTGCTGCAAGTGAAAATATTTGTAAGGTCATTCCTCCAATTGAAATAAGACACAAGCCAATCATCAAAGCAGACAGCTTTTCACTTTTACTCTGTCCGAAGTGAATCAAAACAGGTGTTAAAATGCCATAAAATCCATAGTCTGTTTCAAGTCCTGAAATTACCTTTACACCAAACAGGCATACATACAAGGTAATTAACAACATTGCCAGCACTCCAAAAAAGCACTTTTTCAAAGGACTATTTCTGTCTGTCGTTACTTCTTGTAAAGCAAAAATCAAAACAATTGAGCATGTAAATGTAATAAATATAGATTGATACAAGCTTTTTTCCGACAAATACGACACTAATGAACAGCCGCAGCCTATGCAAAAAACTGACAAAAAATATCGTACTTTATTTTTGGTATAACGACAGCCCTCTGCAATCATATAAGCAAATATCGGAAATGCAACACGTCCGATTATCCGTAATCCTATAACTTTCGGAAGCAGGAAATAACCAATATGATCTATTGTCATAGCAATCATGCCGATAATTTTGAGTGTAGTTGCATTCATACCACCATTGTTTTTCATATCAATTTTCTGCACCATACCATGAAAACAGACATTGTAATCCATTAAAAACATATTCATAAGTATATTGATAATCGTGTCGATTACCTTTCACTGTGTAATACATCAGATTACCGTCTGCAAACCCCTTGTCAGTATAATCAAATGCATTTGTCAGTGTTTTCATATATTCCATCTGTGCTGTTAAACCCTGATATGCAACATCTTTTGTTCCTGTTGCAGCAAATACATAATATTCTCGCTTATCATATCCGGAGGCTTCCGCTGTATCTGCGATTGTAGTGGCATCAGCCACATCCGTTGAGCCATCTCCTCCGAGCGTCAGTCCTCCGCTCATAGGCATAAAATATTCGAAGCGATCCATTCCTTCAAGAAATACCCGCCATGTCGTTGTTCCACCGGCAGAAAAACCTCCAAATGCACGATGGGAACGGGATTCTTTAAATTCTTCATCTGTAGTACTCGTTGCATAAGTATGATAATAGCTTTCCACTGCCGGCATTAAATCATTTTTTATCTCACCGGAATAAAATATCGGAGTTGTATCATGATACCAGTCATTTCCAGACGGAAGATAAGGCATAACAATGATCAGTGGTGGGATCAGTTTATCCTCTATCATGTTGTCTATCATATTTTTGAAGTTATCACCATACTCATACATCCATGTTCTTTCATTTCCGTAAGCACCATGCTGAAGATATAGAATATTATATTTTGTCTCATCATCATTCTGATTATATCCATAAGGCAGATAAACGGTTGCCTGACTTTGAATTGCTTTTTCATTTCCAATATAATCTTTTGTATCGTAAGTAAAAGTTTCCAATGTACCCTGCTGTGTTGCTTTGCTATAATATCCATCTGGCACAGTACCAAGTACAATATTTTTCATATCAACCTCCGACTCTGTGGAAAGAGTTTCCGATTGTTCCTGTATTTCAGCACTACTTATGTCTGCTGATTCCAGTGCAAAAGCAGGGCTGTTATTATTTACCTCCTCCGTGTTAGACGTGCTACAACCAGTAATCGACAACATTGAAATCAACAACAGAATAAAAGCTATTTTGCATTTCATACCGAATCTCCTTTCAAATCTTTTGAAAAATATTCTTGAATTTCTTTCATTCGCACCATTTGTTTCACATGGAATGGGCAGCGCTTTTCGCAATGTCCACACTGTACGCAGGCATCGGCGTGAATACTCAGCTTTTCATAGTGGCTTTTCGCAAGTCCGTCCCCGACCTTTGCCAGATCATAATACTTGTTGACTAATCCTACGTCGATGCCTTTCGGACAAGGCGCACAATGATTACAGTATACACAACGTCCCCTCGCTTCTGACGGAGTTGCTGCGCCAAGAATAGAATAATCCTTCTGCTCTGCCGGAGCATCATAAAATCCCAGAATATCTATTACATCCTGAACACTTCCAACACCCGGAAGGCAACTAAGAACCGCTGGACGATCCAGTGCATACTGGATACACTGGTAACGGTTCAAAGCAATATTCAGTGGTGAACGCTTTTTATCTAAAAGCTGCCCACCCGCAAAAGGCTTCATAACTGTAATTCCAATGCCAAGTCTCTGGGCTTCACGATATAACTCTGCTCTGTCATCCGCACTGCCATAACCATATGTTCCCCTTGAATAATCGTAAGCTGGATTGATACTGAACATAAACAGGTCAATCATTCCAGTTTCCAGAAAGCGGCGTGCCATAGCCGGAGTGTGGGTGGAAAATCCCATATGACGCACAACGCCTTGTTTTTTCAAATCGCACACATAATCAAACAGACCGTCCCTCATAATGCTTTCGAAGTCTACATCTTCATCAATACAGTGGATATAGCCAAAATCGGTATAGTCCATTTCAGCAGCCCGAAGTACCTTGTCAAAGGAATATTTGATCAGGTCGAGCTTGCGGCTAAAACCGTAAACATCCTTCTCATAGACTGCGCCAAAGTGCATTTGTGTGTAGACTTTCTCCCGTCTGCCGGAAACCGCCTTGCCGAAGGCTTCATACACGCCAACCCGTCCGCCGCACAAGTCAAAAAAATTGATGCCTTGTGAAATGGCATAATTCAGAGTTTTCTCAATTTCTTCATCAGAAGACAGATGAATATTTCCAAGTCCCAAGCCAATTGTGCTTAACTTTTCCTCCCCGTGGGGAAGTACCCTGTATTCCATTTACAAACCTCCTTCTATACGGTCCGTTTCTCTGAACCATGTGCCACTTGCAAATAGGATATTATTTCTCCTCTTCACAGAAGAATTGTGTTTCTGCCTTATCCAAGATACGGATAGTGCGGTGCATCAAGGCAAAATGCGAATGGCTCAAATTTTACAGAACCAACACATTTATTGCTTTCATACAATTCCCATAAAAACTGTGCCATTTGTGAAGCAGTGTGATAATGTGAGAACGCTTTTTCATAATCAAATGAATCCCTGTTCTGTTCCACCTGTGCAAATTCTGTTTGGACAGCGGCAGGTGCAAGCACTTTAGCCTGCAGCTTATGTCCTCCATTTTTCAGTTCCTGCGCCAGTCCCTCAGTAAACGCACTGACATAGTATTTGGAAGCCGAATAGGTAACTACATCAGGAAAAATCATATAGCCTGCCACAGATGATACATTGATAAGCTGGGTTCCATCCACGTCCTGATAGTCATGAACATACAAAGTGGAGAGAATTGTAAGCGATTCTACATTAAGGCGAAGCATCTGCATCGCAATTTTGGAATCCTGATCTGCAATTTTGCTCTGATAACCACGTCCGGCATTGTTAATCCATGTGTTAATTGTATAGGGTTTCAACGATTCATAGAGCCTGTATGCTTCTTCTGGTTTAGACAAATCCGCTGTCTGAACCATCACATCAATTTCCGGGAAACGCTCCTGAATTTCTTCTTTTAATTGCTCCAGTCTTTCCTGTCGGCGGGCAACGAGAATCAGATTTTTACCATGTGCGGCAAATACCTTTGCCGCCTCTTTTCCGATACCGG
>CAVERH010000096.1:0-8628 GCA_963618065.1 bacterium
CCCATACCTGCCAATTAGTAGGTATAGAAGTGCGCCCTTAGTTCCTAAGGGATATCCTTGTTTTGTCTTAACGAATAAAATTAGTAAACACAAATTTTTCTGCTTTTGGCATTACGATTCCCATCTTTTCGGCTACATGTTTGCAATTGAGGAAATAAGCCATGTTATTTCCCAACACCTCCATGATCTGCATACCCTCCAGATCCTGCTTTACCTCCTTCGGATTTGTTCCATGCACCATGTTCCAATATCTGGAGGAAATAATCGGCATTTGCATTAAGCCAAAATACTTATTGATTTGATCCCAGGTAGCTGTTGTACCGGCTCTTCTTGCAGAAATAACGGTTGCTGCAGGCTTTAGTCTGAACCTATCACCATTACCATTCAGATCCGCATAAAAAACTCTGTCCATAAAAGATGTAATTGCACCGCCTGCGCCACCCCAGTGTACTGGCGTTCCGAATACAAAACCGTCGTAATCTCCTGCAATTTCAAGGAAATCATTTACTGAATCTCGAAATACGCATTTGTTCGTATTCTGACATTTTCTGCAGGCTATACACCCGGAAAGAGGCTTATTTCCAATCCAGAAAATATCCGTATCTACACCATTTTCATTCAGAGCTTTCGATACCTGACAAAGTGCTGTGTATGTGCAGCCCTCCTTATGAGGACTGCCATTCACCAATAAAGCTTTCATACGCCTACATTTACGTCCTTTCTTTAATCTGCATTTTCTTCGATTTTCTGATAATCAGCATCAGAAATCCTGTCAAACCACTCCACGCCCGGCTTTTCCGGATTGGTATTTACGGCAATGTGGGCGAAGCTTGAATTTAAGCTTCCTCCATGCCAATGCTTCACTCCCGGAGGACAGAAGGCCACATCACCGGGATGCATCACCTGCACCTTGCCGCCTTCTACCTGATGATAGCCGATACCATCAGTGGCAATCAGGATCTGTCCGCCCTCATGGGTATGCCAGTTGTTGATGACGCCCGGAGCAAAGACCACATAGTGTAATCCCGGGGCGCCGGCAGCATTATCCTCCCCAACGATATCTGACACATATGCAGAACCTGAGAAGGTATCAAATGTCACGGCTTCCTTCGCCGGAAGGAACATGAAGCCGGAATTGTTCTCCTCCGTACGTCCTGTATATTCCTCTGTCTCCAGCGCCTGATATTCTGCATCGGTAAGAATCACATTCTCTGCCGTCGTTCCTTCCGGTGCCGTGTAATCCGCATCATAGATGACCATCTGGGAAAACCAGCTGTCCGGTACTGCACCATGCCAATGTCTTGTTCCCTCCGGGATCTCTAACACATCGCCTTTTCTTAAGATCTGCGCCGGCTTTCCCTCTTCCTGGTAATATCCGATGCCTCCGGTTACCAATACGGTCATGCCGCCATGGCTGTGCCAGCTGCTGCGGGCGCCCGGTGCAAAGATAATATTGTTGGTTGCCGGGAAATTGTAAGTATCATCCTTGGTGATCATCGGGGAAATGTAGACAGTGCCTTCAAAAGATGGAGAATCTACCTTCTGTCCCAAGGGGAAACTGACACCATCTAACTCTGCCATATAATCCGGGAACAGAATGTCCATCAAGGCCTTGTCGTGATTATAGGCAAGTGTTGAAGTTGTATCCAGCAGCATGGTTGCACCGCCCTCGTGTGTATATGCTTCCCAGGTCGGAAGTCCATCTGCACTCGGCACACCTGTTTTTGCAAAATTGATCCAAGCCGTGCTGACCTGCTCGGCTAATCTTTTCTCTTCATCCGTTGCATCCGCAGCCGGATTATCAAACACATAAGGGATTTCCGCTCCGTGGAAGGAATTGCCGTATGTGAAGACATAGGTATAAACCGGTGCTCCGCCCTGATCTGCCTTATGGCTCATAATCTTCAGGAGCGGCAGACGAATGGTGGTTGTATCCACCTGATCTGCTGTCAGATCTGTCTTATCCGGATACGCTTCCTGCAGTGCTTCGGTCAGTTCCTCCGTTGCTTCGATCGGATCTGCCTCAAAGAATCCGCTCCACTCGTTTAAGTTGCTGCCGATCAGCAGGGTCACATCCTTTCCTGCCTCTGCAAATCCATCCTCCGTCACCGGATTGGTCGGCAGAAAATCGCCGTCTACGACCGGCTCCCAGTCCATAGAATAGCCGCCGCCCAGGGCTACCGGAAGCTTCAGCTCCTCTCCGGTCTCTGTCAGTGCTTCAGTCGCAGCGGCCTGCAGTTCATCCACCGGTACTATCTGGATGTCCTCAATATTATCCGTTGTAATACTAAGCTTATTAAGGATATTCTCAGTCAGTCTCTCACTGGCTTCCTTGGAGTTAAATACCACGCCCATGGTTTCCGTAGCACCACTCTGCACGATTCCCTTATTAAAGAGGCCCTTGGCATAGGGACTTGTCATGAGAGCCAGTACCTTTGCACCGCCGCCGGACTGTCCGAAAACTGTGACATTATCCGGATCTCCGCCGAAATACTCGATGTTATCTCTAACCCATTCCAGGGCATCCACAATATCCATGATGCCGACATTTTCCGAATACTGATATTTTTCACCATAGGCTGAGAGATCGAGAAAGCCGAAGGTATTCAGTCTGTGGTTCACTCCAACCACAACAACATCTCCTTCGCGGCTTAGGTTTTCTCCGTCATATCCCGCCTCATTGGCAGAGCCTGTAGAAAAGCCGCCGCCGTGCAGCCATACCATGACCGGGCGCTTCCTGCCATCCTCAAGTCCCGGTGTCCAGATATTCAGATTCTGTGCATTATTGTCTGTGCCGCTCTGATCATCCGCATCTCCGAGACCGGAAATACTGCCCTGCGGCGACATCGGACCATATTCTGTAGCCTCTCTGATGTCTTCCCACGGTGTCACCGCCTCTGCCGGTACAAAGCGTTCTTTCGCCTCGGCATAAGGCACACCAAGATAGCGGTAAATGCCGTCTTCATTCGTACCGCGGACAAGCCCGGCTGTGGTACGCGCCACATTTTCCGGAAGTGCATCCTCTGCTGCCGCTGTGGTTTCGCTTTCCGTCTGAATCGCTGTATTTTGCTTTCCGCAGCCGGACAAAGCCAATGCTGCAACACAAAACAACACGACAGATACTCTGTGATGTCTCTTACATTTTCTCATAGCGCTCCTCCGATCAACCCAAGGTTTCCTGAATCCAGTTTTCAATATGATCGGCAATGACATCATTATTCAGATCTTGGAACATGAAATGATCATTTCCGGTAATGCCTTCCTTCGGAAGATCAACAACCGTGCAGCTACCGCCCTGAGCATTATACGCATCACGGAAGTCATAGGTGGCCTGACGCATGGACTGCCACATGGCTGTTGCCTGAATCGCAGGATCACCATTGTCAATATAATCGCCAAAGTACATGGTGACAGGAATTTTCTTGTCCAGTACAGCCTTAAAATCCTCACTGTCAGCACTTGGTGCTCCGCCCGGCTCTATGGCTACAATTGCTGCGATATGATCTGTGTACTGTGCCGCTGTCCAGCCCGGTCCGCCGCCCTGGGAATGTGTCACAAGAATAGAATCCTCGCCCGTACGTTCATATACCTCGTCGATCGTTGCCGCAACCGCCTTTGCAACCGTTTCATTATCAAAATCAGCACCCATATCGGAGGTCATTCCCGTATCCGGTGTCATCTGACGGAAGAACTGATCTACGGAGTCTGCATCATTCGGGAACTGAGAGCCTTCATTTACAACAGATTCTCCGTTCTCCCAACGTCCGATACGAAACTGTGTATACCAGCGCTGATCCAATGTCTTTGTACTGATCTCTCCGCTTACAGAGGTGGAACCGGCTTCGCCTCGATGAGGTTCATCAATCAACCATACGCTGTGACCTTTCCGCAAAAACATATCAGACCAGCCTTCTCTTCCGTCCGGCGTTGTCATCCAGCCCATACGCGACTGTCCATAGCCGTGGAGAAACACCATGGGAAGCTCTGTATTTTCTGTTGGAATCTGATAAAGAACATTAGCATGGTCTACATGTGCAGTCTGACCTGCACCGCTTTCTTCCCACTGTTCCTCCGGATTAAAGGTTCCGTCGGAGGTAACCGTCGTGCCTCCTGCAGAAAAAATTCCCTGTTCTGCGATTGAGAGTGCTGCATCAGTCTCCTTTTCTTCTTCCGTAGTTGTTTCTGTTGTTTCACTTACTGTTGTCTGTACTGACCCACTGCCTGCAGATGCACCGCATCCAGTCAGCAGACTAAGTCCCATTGCACCGCATAGCATAAGTGCTGTTATTTTTTTGTTTCTCATTTTGTCTCCTTAAAGATTAGTTTTTTTACTTGCCCAAGAACTGTTCCTACGCTTCAATAGCATTGCCATGGACACTACTTGGATTATTTGCAGCAAGGCTTTCTTTTCCTATTTACGTTACGCAACAATGTATTCACAAAATAACCGACTGCCACAAACAGTCCCATCACCGCCAGATAGTCCAGCAGGAACAGTGCCAACGGCTCGGAATAATCGAAGAACACAAAGTGGCTTTTCAGCAGCAGGTAGAACCCCACATCCCTGCGAACGAAGGCGATGACTCCATAGGCTGCAAATAAATATCCTACAATTTTAAGTATCCATGTGCATATCTTATTAGGCTGCAGATACTTTCTTGCCATGGTCAAAAACATATTCCAGTGCATTCCCAGATGCAGGCTCATCAGCACAAAGCCCCAAAAGGCGCAGAGAATATGCAGCTTTCCGGCCAACTCATAACCGCCGTGCTTAGGGAGAAACGAAAACACATGGCGTGACAGCACGATGCCGCTGACCATAGAGCCGACCATGCACAGGAAAATCAGCCCTGCCAACGCTGTCTGCACGATACGTAGAGGCGTGTAGCGCCCCTGCGGCACTGCTTGGATCCACCTGCGATTCAAAACATGGTGTGCCACGAACAGGACAAACATCTCCATACCGATCCACTCATGAGCCACCTCACCCACAAGTCCATAGGCCATCAAAAACAGCATGGACACCGACATAGCCGCATCCACAGCGATTTTTATTTTGAGAATTGCTTTCATGTCCTCATCCTTTGCTGTGAGAGATTACCCAGCTCAAATTCTCTGGGTTATCAAAGACCACGTTAGCACCGCCGTGGTAGTTATAAATGCCCTTTTCGTTGAAGAAGGCGTTGTCGGGCGTTTCAATGCGTAGAACCTGGTCGATGTTGGTGTCGCTCCACCCTGCGTTCTTATATGCTTCATGGAGATTATCGTAGGCCGAGCGGGCCTTGTCACTGCCGTAATACTCGTCGCCCTCAGCCATGTAGATATAGACCGCCACACCGTCCCCCGCAATGGGCGCATAATCGCCGTCCCACTGGGAAGCACCGTGAAGATAAGCAGCGTACAGGTCTGGCCGCATGGACACCGCACGGGACATGGTTTCGCCGCCTGCGGAATACCCTGCTGCATAGACTCGGCTGGTATCCACGGCGAAATTCTCGATGAAGTATTCAGTCAGTTCAATAGCCTGCCGGGCGGATTTTTCGCCCCAGTCTGTGAGCTGTGCAGAAACTACGATCATTTCTGTGTCCAGCTTGGTCCATGATGTGAAGCCGCTCCAGTTCAGATTGCTGCCGGAAGAATTCTTACCGAACCACATCATGTCATAGCCCGGCATAACGACCATCATCGGGAACTTGCGGTTGCCGTCATAGCTCTCCGGCAGATAATAGCTGTAATGAATATCACCGTCGGTACCGGAGAAAATTTGCTCCGCAAACAGACCGGTCTGAACCGGTTCCGATGTAACTGTCGACTCTGTGCTTTCTGATGATTCTTCTGTCGCTTCAGCACTGGATTCCGGTGTTGTTTCCGGATCTCGCGGTGCGGCTGTGTTGGCTCCACACCCCGTGAGAGCCAATATCAGCACAAGCGCCAGAACAAGTGAAAGAAATTGCTTCACTTCTGTTCGTCCAACGGCGGAACCATTTGCACATACTTCTCAAGCAATTCCGGGGTGCTGGTATAGTAGCGCACGTTCTTGTTAAGGGCGGCGATCTGCGCCATTTCGTCATCCGTCAAAGCGAAGTCAAACAGATCGAAATTGGACTTGATATGCTCCGGATTCTTGGAGCCAGGGATCACAATGTTGCCGCTCTGAATATGCCAGCGAAGAATAATCTGAGGTGCTGACTTGCCGTACTTCTCACCTAGTTTTGCAAACAGCGGCTCCTGAAGCAGTGTTTTATCACCGTGACCCAGCGGATACCATGCCTGTGGCACGATGCCGTTCTCTTTCAGGAAGTCCTTCAGTTCCGGCTCTTGATGGTAAGGATGCAGCTCGGTCTGTAAGACTGTAGGCTTCACTTCACAGATAGACAGGATTTCTTCAACCTGCTTCTTATCGAAGTTGGACAAACCAATTGCACGAACCTTACCCTCCTTGTATGCCTTCTCCATCTGACGGTATCCCTCCCGATAGTTTCCGGCAGGCTGGTGAATGAGCAGCAGGTCGATGTAGGGCGTATCCAAACGGGCAAGAGTCTTGTCCACTGCGTCTGGCTGCTCATAAAAGCTGGGCCACAGCTTGGTTTCAAGGAAAATCTCTTCCCGCTCGAGACCAGACTTCTTCATAGCACGGCCGACTGCCTTTTCATTCACATAGGCGTTTGCGGTGTCAATCAGGCGATAGCCGTCCCGCAAAGCGCTGACGCAGGAAGCCTCCGCCTCGTCAGGGGTTAAAAGAAATGTGCCGATACCGGCCATAGGCATTTTTACACCATTATTGAGCGTTGCGTATTCCATGAAAACATCCTTTCTGAAAAATTATTGTAACTGTTTACCTACAACTTGGCTGCCGCCGAATACCTCTGAGATTTCCATGACGCTGAGTGCTTTGTCGATGGCGCTGACTTCTTTGGCGGACAGTGTAACATCTGCTGCACCGGCATTTTCAAGCAGGCGGCTCAGCTTGCGGGTGCCGGGAATTGGCACGATGTATGGCTTTTTGCACAGCATCCATGCCAGTGAGATTTGTGCAGGAGTGGCGTTGTTCTGCTCTGCCAGTTTTTGAAGCAAAGCAAGAAGATCGTGGTTGCGGTCGATATTCTCCGGCTGGAACTGGGGCATGACACTTCGATAGTCTGTTCCGGCATCAAACCGAAAGGATTTATCATACTTGCCGGAGAGGAAACCGTTAGCCAGCGGTGAGAACGCCACATAGCCAATGTTCAGTTCTTCCAGCACTGGAAACAGATTTTCATACCACCGCGCCATCATGGAGTAGCGGTTCTGAATGGCCGTCACCGGGCAGACTGCGTGAGTGCGGCGGATCGTGTCCTCCGTGGCTTCGGATAGTCCCCAGTGGGTAATTTTGCCCTCACGGATCAAATCGGCCATTACCCCCGCCACTTCCTCACTGGGGATCTTCGGATCCAGCCGGTGCTGGTAATAGAGGTCAATGTGGTCGGTGCCCAGCCGTTTGAGCGATGCTTCTACCGATGCACGGATAATCTCCGGACGGGAATCCGGCACCAACGGCTTATTGGTAGCGGTGCTGGTCATGTCAAAATGGATGCCAAACTTGGTGGCAAGTACGATTTTGTCCCGATAGGGCTTCAGCGCTGCACCAACCAGCTCCTCGTTGTCGTGCGGCTGTTCCGGTGTGCCGTAGACCTCGGCGGTGTCGAAAAAGGTATAGCCCAGATCCACCGCCTGTGCCAGCAGCTCCGTCATTTCCTTTTTGTCGGCAGGAGCACCGTAGGCATGGCTCATGCCCATACATCCAAGGCCGACCGCTGAAACGGTCAAGTCACTGCCTAATGTACGATATTGCATTTTACACTTCCTTGCTCAGCTTGGCTGCCTCGGCCTTGCTGGTCGCCATGCCGCCGTAGGTCATGCCGTAAAGGCCTGCAAACCGTTTCATGGTGTACTCCCCCGCCTCCAGCATCCACTTTTCCGGGGCAGCGCCCTGAAATACAAAGTACAGCTTGCGGGCGGACAGTGAACCGCTTTCCACCTTGCCGTAGAAACGATCCAGCACATTGCGGACGCTGCCACAGATGTTGTGCCAGTAAAGTGGCGAGCCGATGACGATGGTGTCTGCCTGCCGCATGGCGTTAATGACGGCATCCAGCCCGTCGCTGGGGAGATTCTGGCCGTATGCGCCGATGGTATAGTCGGTCAGATTTAGAGTTTCATATTCTCTGTCTTTCAGCAGCGCCGCCGCCAGAGCGGCGGTGTTGCCATTCTTGTTGGGACTGCCGTTGATAAATAAAATACTCATAAAATTTACTCCTTTTCTTATTTGAAAATCGTTTCCAGCCACGCGGCGTAGTCCTTAACCCAGCCGCCGTCGGAGCCGAAACCGTGAGGCCAACCGTTCAGCACGATTCGACCGGTGGGAATACCCATACCGGAGATCACACCATACTGTTGCTGAAACTGGCGATAGAATGGATCCTCGGTGCCGTAGACATAGAAGGTCGGCGGTAAATTGCCCTCTTTTAGCCAGTCTGAATCCATATTGCCCACACTGAGGCGGCCATAGAAGGAATAGATCATGCCCGCAGCACAAGCGTGTGCAGGAACAGCGTCCAACTCGTCCGGTACATAGGTGCTGTCCAGTGC
>CAVERH010000097.1:0-2939 GCA_963618065.1 bacterium
CGGGCGGTATTTTTTGTTTTGAGCCTTTCCTGATCAGGAAGGCATTGCTTGCTGATCACATAAGTATTTCATTTGTGATAATTGTTGTGATAATCCTCATGGAATAAGATATGTTCAACAACATAAAAAGCAGAACAGTTAAATTGGAGGTAATAAAATGAGAAATATCAGAGTGCTTGACTACACTGGTCAGCTGCTGGGAATTGTAGTGGGAAATGTAATGCATTTAGCTGGAAATAATTACCAAATCACTTTTGGGGGAAATAATAACGTCAATATTATTAATGCTATAGATCTGAACACTTGGCTGCAAATAAATATTAATGGACGTGCAGATATTTTTGTTGTAAAAGAGGTGTTAGCACCGAATGCTGGCAGACGTGTGGTAATAGCAGAGAGGCATCAATCCAGAAATTAAACAAATCTATTAATTTCTTTCTTTGATTTACTCAGTGGCGGATATAGGAGGGGATTCCCCCTATATCCGCTGTCTTATTTTGGTTCTTTTACATATTCAATCAAATCCTTTGGCTGGCAGTCTAGCTCCCGGCAGAGCTTGTCGATGAACTTCAAGGTGAAGTTGTGGTTGTACGACAGGCGCGTTACGTGTGCCGGCAGAAGAATTCCGTTCTTCAGCAGCTGATACTGGGTTATCCCGTTTTCTTTCATAAATTCCCGCATCGGATCAAAAGTTATCATGTTCAATATCCCTCCTTTCCCACCTAATCGTGTAGGCTGGAGGAACATTTGGTAATTATCAGATATGAAAATCAGAAAATTGAAGAACTTTTTCACGGATGGTAATTAGTGAATTATCCGGATCTTGGTACGCTTAACTTGCAACAAAACAATACAGGCTTTTTATGTTGAATACACAGCACCGTGTTGCAGGTGCGGAAAGGAGTTCAGATGATACATGGAAGAGATGCACCCATTATGCAGTGATAAAAATAGTGAGGGAAATGGAGAGAATCGAGATTTGTTCGAGGATATCAGGGATGATCTTCAGCTTTTGTATATTTCGGATATTCCAAGATGCAGAAATCCAAGGATGCTGGCTCGGTCAGTGGAGCGGATGAATGCACTTTCGTATTCCCCGGGGCAATGGAAGGATCTGTTGCTTTACATTTTAAAAACTGAATAATGCGGATGCAGTCCACTTTTGACGGTGGACTGCATCCTGTACAAGAATAACAGAAAACGGTAGCAAAATATATTTGCAGACAGATAGAGTCAATATAGGCAATCATGTCAGAATAAGTCTGACGGAAAGAGAGGGAGAAGATGGGCGATTTAGATAGGTACTTAAAATCTATTGCAGGCGATGATAAGAGCATGAGGCTTATTGATAAAGGAAACGGGGCTGAAATCAAGCTGGAACCTTCCGTGGAATTTGACGGGGATAACCTTGTTGTCGTTACCAGATCAAAAGAGAGCACAGCAAAAAATACGGCGGAATTAGCAATCATCAATGGAAATCTGAATGGGGTGTATCCTGGGGCTGTAGTGCATGCTGATTCTAACCTTGTGGACGGGCGTCCCAATCCGGTTACGGGTTCTGGCTTAAAAAGAAAGCCACTAACTGTCAGCCTGGATATTTTTGGAAATACACAGGCTCCAATCGTCATAGAAAATCCGAACCAGGCAGAAGTGATGAAAGCGATTAACCAGATGACGCAGAACTGGTGTAAAGCCGGGCATGCCGCTGCGGCTCAGATCACATATAAAACGATTTCGGTCTATGATGAGAGGCAGTTAGAAGTGGAAATGGGTGTAAAGGGAGCCGGAGAAAAGTTCAAGGTTGATTTCAAGGCTGCGGCAGAGGGCAAGAAGAAGGAAATGCTTGTGCTGTTCAGCCAGATTTATTATACTGCCAGAGTAGAACCGCAGACAGCATCCGGACTGTATGAGGATTCAGTTACCGTTGAAAATCTGAAGTCCTGCCGTGTTGACGATAAGAATCCGCTGGCGGCGCTTGTAACCAGTATGGATTTTGGCCGCCAGATTGTAGTGAAGCTGTCCTCTTCAAATACGACTGAAAATGTCGAAGCTGTTTGGAATGCGTCTGTAAGCGGTGTGGGATTTTCCAATGCGGATAAATATAAGCACGTTATGGAAAATACAGATTTTAGTGTATTTGTTGTTGGTGGAAAAACGGGAACGGCTGCGGAACTTATCGTTTCAAATGGGGATCTGACGCATATCAACAAGATTATTGCAGAAGATATGAATTTCACATCCGAATCAGCAGCGTTCCCATTGAGCTATTCCACCAATTTCATTGATGATGGGAGCAGTGCTGTTGTTTCACGGTCCACAGAATATGTGAGGACCGATGTAACAAAGCGAGGTGCTATTCACGTAAGAACAGACAGCGCAAACATGTATTCCACAAAGCATCAGAAATTCTGGGCAAAGCCGGTAACAGGAATAGATAGTAACGGTAAGCTGAAGCTTGGAGATTGGGAATGCCTCCGCGATGCTTCGAATGGTAATCAGGATTTTTGGATCGGAAGTAAATATGCGGAGTTTGGCTTTGAGTTTGATATTACTGCCGGAACTGACTGGCCGTACAGCGGTACATTCTGGCCGGTTGGAAAAGGAGCTGCCAGTGATATTTTCATAGAATGGGGAGGCGGCTGCCGTACCGCTTGGATTGATATTACAGTTGATGGAAAAAAGGTATTCCATGACGGAAACTGCGACAGCCACCACAGCGCATTCGGATCAAGATCTTAAATTAAAGCGAGTTAAGGAAAATTTAAGATAATCGGTGTGAAAATTAAGAAAATATGTGAAAAAGCTTGACAAATCGGGGGGGGGTACGTGATAATATATAATTGAGTTTAATAGGAACAAGGAGATGAAGATAGATTATGATACAGGAAGGCTTTATACTCAGAAAGATGCCGGGGATGAATCTGGTGATGCCCACCGGA
>CAVERH010000097.1:3242-5495 GCA_963618065.1 bacterium
GTTAAGATGGTAGAGTTTGACTTCAGTGACAGAATCGCTGCGTCATCAAGCTGTGGATTTAACGGCGGTGACTCAAGTATGAACTGTCTAAGCCACCCTAGCGACATGTATTAACACTGGTGGAACTAAGAAGGCGCTGGAGGAAACGTTGCCAGCGCCTTTTTTTATGGATGATTTTTTAGGGGGGAGATGATAGCTTACTATGCAGGTGTATTACTTTGCGAATTATCGTCTTTTGGTTGACGATGTCATAACTGAATATGGATCGCTGCAGTATCTGGAGGCATTTAAAAAGAAGAT
Organism: bacterium; assembly: GCA_963618065.1. Taxonomy (GTDB): domain Bacteria; phylum Bacillota; class Clostridia; order Lachnospirales; family Lachnospiraceae; genus Suilimivivens. The sequence continues at coordinate 3,543 of CAVERH010000097.1, forward strand.
GCCGTATACGCATACCTTTCGCCTGCACATGGGTGAGCATGATAAAGCTGAAGAAAAGTATGCACAAGTGCTGAAGTATCCCTTGGTGTGCAAGGCGGACTGGCTTTTTATTTACGATGGTGGAGACGCATGGGTCATCTTAGAATCTAAGGATGAAAGCGCCCTGAAGCATAATATTGCAGTGTGTACGAAGGATTACAGTGACATCACGGTGTATCTTTCTGGAAAAACATACTGGTCTGAATATTCAAACAGCTGGATGGAAATGCCATTTCTGTTTTCATCTTTTGTACGCGTCTTTTGCGAGGCGGGGATGGTACGAAGGGACGGGCTTCCGCTGCATGCCTCTCTTGTTGCAAAAGACGGGCAGGGAATCGTGTTCCTGGGCCCATCGGGAATGGGTAAATCAACGCAGGCAAAGCGATGGGCAGAGTATCTGGATGCGGATTTCATCATCGGTGACAGGCCGGGACTTCGGTGCATCGATGGCGTATGGTATGGATTCGGAATGCCCTGGGATGGCAAGGATCGTATAAGGAATCAGAAAAAGGTTCCGATTAAGGCATTGGTTTCGCTGGAACAGGCAGGGGAAAACCGTATTGATAAACTCACCGAGCAGCAGGCCATGATCGTGCTCTTACATCAGGCGATGATGCCAATGTGGGATGACCGGGCGATGGATCAGGCGATGGTGCTGATGGGAAAGCTGGCAAAGGACATCCCCTTCTATCATCTTAAGAACCTTGCAGACCGGGATGCTGTAGAGATGACATACAGTGCTATATTTGAACAGGAGGATGCATGATGGAAAAGATTTCGGTTTTAGAATTTAATAGAATCACGGAAGAATATGCCTATGCGCATGACATCCCCAACAACGGAGCTTTTGAGCTGACACCTCTCTGTAATCTGGACTGCAAGATGTGCTATGTGCATCTGCAGGATCCGTCAGTGAAGGAAAGGATGCTAAGCGGAGAGCAGTGGATCTCCCTGATGCAGGGCGCAATAGATGAAGGCATGATTTCGGCGATATTGACCGGCGGAGAGGCGATGACCCATCCGGATTTTTGGGACATCTACAGCTATCTGATTGATCACGGCATCGCTGTGACGGTCAAGACCAACGGAGTTTTGCTGACAGAGGATGCAATTGAAAGATTTAGGCAATATCCGCCGTTGAGAATCGATATTTCGCTTTACGGATGCAATAGCGAGTCTTATTTGGCAGTGACAGGTTCCGATGTTTATCAGACGGTATGCGATAACATAAGAAACGCCAGTGACGCAGGGCTGAATATTCAATTGATGATTATACCGAGCAGTTACCTCTCTCCGTGGATCGAAGAAACGATGAAACTGGCAAAGTCGTTTGATGTAAGCGTTCTTGTAAGTAATAAGCTTCTGGAACCTCATGAAAATACGAAGCGGCATAAGGCTGATTTCGAACTTGAACTGGAAGAATACGAGGATATAAGGGAACAGCTGAACAGAATTTTCCTGCCGGATTATAAGCGAGGAGACCGTAAAGCGGCTGGCACTTTGTCCAGACCCCATGTTGCGCCAAAAGGCCTTTTTTGTAATGGCGGGCGTACCAGATTTGCTATTAACTGGGATGGTGTCATGCTTCCGTGTCCTCTTTTTCCAAGAAACGTTATTTCTTCTGACGCGGTTTTGAACGGATTTAAAAAGGGATGGACAGAGATTAACAGCGGTATCAAAAACTATGAGGTGCCAAAACAGTGTCACAGCTGCAGTTATAACGAGAAATGCCATTACTGCCCTGTGACTCACCAGAAGATGGCAGATCAGCATCTGTGCGACCCGGATGAATGCGAATTCTGCAAAAGAAGGAGTGATCTGAGGAAAGAAAAGGGCGGTGATCCACAGTGATTCAAAATGTGACAATACAACGTGAGTTCTTAAGATGTGTAAGTGCTGTATTAAACGGCAAAA
>CAVERH010000097.1:5737-8616 GCA_963618065.1 bacterium
AAGGGCTGCGTGCTGAAGGGCTTATATCCTTCTTCGAACTTACGGGTGATGAGTGATGTGGACCTGCTGTATGATGGCGTGTCTGCCGGTAGACTTGCGGAACTTATGGAGGCATTTGGTTATTCTACGGGGAACCTGGAAAAAGGAGTACACGATACCTTTTATAAAAAACCGTGCATGAACATAGAATTGCACAGACAGCTTGTGGCCGATGACAGTCCATATAAGTCGATTCTTGAGGATATGTTTGAAAAAGCTGTTCCGGACAAGAATATACCGAACCTGTATCACATGAAAGCAGAAGATCTGTATCTTCATGTGATTGTCCATGCCGCAAAGCATTTTATGTCTAGTGGTTTGGGCGCGCGGCCTATCGGTGATATTTATGTTCTGAACCGGAAATATGACAGGAGCTGGGACCGGGAGTATATCGATACGCAGCTTGGGTCCGTGGGGCTGACGAAGTTTGAGAAGAAAATGAAAGATCTGGCAAACGCTTTCTTTGGTGAAGAGCTTCAGGAAGTGTCAGAGGAGGATTTGAAAATCTTCTTCAGGGGAAGTACTTATGGGATATATAGCGATGCGATCAGATGGAGCGCCATGGTAAAAGGTAGAAAGAGATATATCCTGAAGAAGATATTTCCATCATTGTCTGATATGAAAATGTGGTTTCCAATCCTTGGAAAGCATCCCTGGCTTTATCCTTTTGTTATGATATATCGGTGGGTTGACCGGCTTATTCACAAGTTTGGCAATGTGAAAAAGGTCTTTGCATTGACGCGTATATCTGAGGCAGAAGAAAAGGGCGTTAAGAAGATTATGAATGAATATGGCTTAGGGGATTAAAGAGGTTGGAAAAGTATACACTAACAATTGATCAGTGGGTTCAATTGACAGGCAATCATGCGCAAGACAATGTTCCGGTTTGGTTTCAGGTGACTGGCAACAGTATGTTTCCCTTCATCCGGGCTTTCCGGGATGATGTGATGATTGTTGCAATGCCGAAAGATGATTATAAGCTTGGAGACATTGTCCTTTTCCCTGCAAAGCGCATAGGCGGTGATTATTGCCTGCACCGGCTGTATAAGATGGAGGGAGACAGGGTACAGACCTTTGGCGACGGATGCAGATGTCCGGACGAATGGATCACGAAAGAGCAGCTGCTTGGAAAAGCAGTGCTGATCAAAAGGGGAAACAGAACCATTGACTGTGAATCGCCGAGATGGATACGCAGGTTTCGGTGGTGGAACCGTTTCTGGAAGATCCGTCCGGTGATGCTGCTTCCCTTTCGGGTGATGAATAAGTGCGAGAGCATACTTCGCAGAATAAAGAAAGTTTAAGTTGAGTGATGATATGGGCAAATACGTTGGTTTCCTAAAGGACGGTAAAAACCAGCGGGAGTATCTTAAGTGGCTTTTGAAGCTCACTGCAAAGAGCAGGAAACCGCTGTTTGGACTGTTTATTTTGAATACATGTGTGGCTGTGGCAGCTGTATTGGTTTCTCTTGTCAACAAATCCATTGTGGATCAGGCAGGAGACAGAGTGATTTTCCATACACTCGTGATCATTATGGTTCTGCTACAGCTTTTTTCTATATTGGGCGGATTGATCGAATCGCTGCTGGAATCGGTCATTACGGAAAAATATGCCTGCCAGGTAAGGCAAAGTCTGTTTGAGCACCTGCTAAGGCTCCCGTGGCTTGCCCGGTCTGTTTATCACAGTGAGGAGCTTCTCAGCAGGATTACCAGTGATGTGGAGCAGATCACTTCCGGCGTGAGCAGTCTGGTCATCTCCGGCGGTGCACTGGTGATACGGATGGTGCTGGCCTTCTGTCTCTTATGGAATTATGCACCTGCTCTTGCGATCGCCATGATCGTGATCGCACCGGTGGGGGTATTAGCGGGCAGGCTGATCAGCCGAGGAATGAATCAGATACAGAAGGAGTATCAGCAGACAGAGGCGGATTATCGTATTTTCCTGCAGGAGAGGCTGAGTAAGATGGAGCTTGTGCAGATCTTTGGACAGGAAGAGAACAGTATAAAGCGCCTGCATGAGATCCAGGATAAGAGGCTCGCACTGGTAAAACAGAAGAATAAATGGAAGGTGCTTGGTACAGGTGTGATCGGCGTGACATTTACCGGTGCGCAGATGATCGCATTTGTTGTGGGCGCGCTTATGGTGAGTGACGGGGCCATTACCTTTGGTGTTATGACAGCCTTCCTAAGCCTGGTGGGACAAATTCAGGGACCGATTTATTCTCTGGCAAACCAGATACCGCAGATTGTGGGAGTACTGGCTTCTGCGGGCAGAATTATGGAAGTGAGCGAGCTGGAGACGGAGAGTGATGAAGACGGAGCTGAAACCGTGGATGACAGTGAAGATGCTGGGATGGCAGCTGATATTTTCATCGATGGAGATAAATCATGTGCACTGGGACTGAGGGCGGAAGCGGTTTCTATCGGCTATCATGATGACAGCGTGGTGAATGCGGTGTCCTTTGATATTCAGCCGGGACAAATGGTTATGCTGGCGGGTAAATCCGGCATTGGAAAGACAACGCTGCTTCGGGCGATCATGGGATTTTTAAAGCCTACGTCCGGTGCGCTGTATTGCTATTCAGAAGAAGGGGCTAAGATAAATTGCGGCGTGAAAAGCAGGAAACTGATCAGCTATGTGCCGCAGGGAAACACCTTGATGTTTGGAACCATTGCAGAGAATCTCCGAATGGGGAAGGCTGACGCAACGGTTGAGGAAATGAAAGAGGTGCTGAAGACCGCAGACGCGCTGGAATTTGTGGAAAGCCTGCCGGACGGAATCTACACCCGGATTGGAGAAAAGGCTGCGGGTATTTCGGAAGGACAGGCACAGCGTATCTCTAT
>CAVERH010000098.1:0-8585 GCA_963618065.1 bacterium
TTAAGGCGGAGAACTAATTGTTCTCCGCCTTTTATCTATCCTTTTCTACACATACCTCAACGCCACACAACATGTAATTCAAGAAAATTTGACAAAAAATACTGCATTTCTGCGGCTTGCAGGGATTTTAAGTTTGATCAGGTGTCAAAGACCCGACAAAAAATAAAGCTATTGCCAGCTTTGAGAGGTCTTATAAGAAGTTACACTGTCAAACTCCAGAGTAATTGATATCTCCGCATATTTTCCTTATAATTAACATGAAATTCAGCCCTTCTGCAGACTGTTATATTCTGCCATCCGGATATCTTCCAACACCGGTCTTTCCCCGGTAGCCTGACACCATATAGTCACATTATCACACCATTCTCCGCACAGATATACCACATCCCGTTTTCCACCGGCAACTACAGGCATATTTTCCTCCTGCAGCATAATTCTTCCTGCCACATGTCCACCAGCATGTACTGTCAACTTTAGATCCTGTCCTTTAAAGAATAATTTTACTTCCTTCTTTTTGGTTTGTAGTTTCAGCTTCAGGAAGCAGTTTTCACCTTTCTGCAGTCCAAGTGGAAGCATGGCACTTCTGAAAGCCTTTTGTGTTTGCGGCAAAATTTCACTATAGATACAGTCCTTGATCATTCTGCCTCCAAAGAGTGTCACTCTGCCTGCCTGATCCGTATAATATCTGCGAAGAATTCTGATTGTTAGTTCCATCCGTCCACTTCCAGCAAAAGCACTTAAATCCACATAAGGATCATCCTTCTGTACCATAGAAACCAACGAATTATTCACATAAACAGCGATCATACAGTCTGCTTTCTCGAAATGCAAAAACAGAGCATCCTCTTCCGGTTCTGAAACAATAAATCGGGAATAAATGGTTTTCAGTGGAGATGCTGCACGGTTATAACCGTCGATCCCCATAATTGTATTGTATGGGGAGTGTCTGAAAAAGCAAGTTTCTGTGAATGCTCCTTCATCCAGATCAAACAGCCAGCTTTCTGTAATATCTTCTCTTCTGGTAATCTGCATCAGTCTGGAGATTCCTTTTAAAGATCCCATCTGCAGACTCTTACACCGAATATCATCAAAATTACTATGTCCCCAGATTTCTGTCTGAATCTGTACCTTGCCTTTACGGAAAAACCTACGCAGAGAATTTCCATTGGAATATAAGGTTTCACAACTTTCCTGATTGCGGATCGTCAACAGATCTGCTGCCCCTGCAATCAGGTATTCACCGTCTTCATCAAGCGTCACCTCATAACAGCCAATGCCCCGGTACTGCCCCATGGTTTCCATAGGTGCAATTTCTGCTTTCCTACTGTTCTCTTTGGTAAGCTGCGCCTCTCCTATATACAAACAAACCTCTTCTCCATCTTCCTGCTGCTTTTCCGGCAGACAGGCAAGATCCGGAAGTCCAGGAATGGAGGCTGCTCCCATGCGCTCTTTCGTTCCGGCAATAAAATCAACATTTCCGTAGGAAAAAATGAGCTCTTCTTCTATCTTTTTCTGGATCCGACAGCTTCCTTCTGCTCCGTCAAGAAGACAGTCCAAAGGTCCTTCTCCATAAAGGCATACCTTTGTGCAGTCCTCCTGCCGCCTAATCCAGCCGATCTCATAATTACTGTGCCGGATCACACAGTCCTCACTAATCTGAAAATCCCATGGCAAAAGTCTTGTTTCAAGAGACTTCATATCTACCATAAAACTGTCCGTTTCCGTCTGAACAGTAATTGTCTGTTTTCTCTCCAGATTGGAAAGCTCCATCAGCTCTCCTTCCTGCAGTTTTAAAAAGGGTATCTTTCTGTTTATCTTTCCTTCTGCCTGTACCAAAACCTCCGGATGAAATCCCGGTTTTGCTGTAGCAAGCGATTCTGAAAGGCTGCCTATCAATCCTGCCAGGAGACGTGCTTCATAAATCTGCTCATTGCAATCTCCTGCCGAACCAATCATGGAACAGAAATCATAATCAGAAGCCATCAGTGCTACCGGATTTTCTTCTGTTCCCCAGTTGGTGATTCCATTATAAAAATCCATAGTACATCCTGCCGTCTGGTTATAAGGGCTCAACAGTTTTGCTCCACAGGCTAAAAGACGCTTCAGATAGCTGTGCTCTCTATTGGTTTCTGTCACTAAGAAGGGCATATTTCTTTCTTGTACAGAATGATATAGATGGATCGCACGTTCTTCCAAATCAGGATAATCTCCATCAGAATATACGTTAAAAGCAGTATAAAGATCTGGTGTCAGACCGCCGCCTCTGAGTAGATCATTCTGTCCGCAACAGTAAAACAACGGTACTGTCATACCAAATTCCTCTGCCATTTTTTTCAACTTTTCCATATAACTGACAGGACTTTTGCATTGATAGAAATCTAGTTCATTTTCGATCTGCATACAGATGATCGTTCCTTGCTGTCCTATTTGATACTTTGAAAGTATTGGCAGAATATGCGCATACCAGTTTCTCATTTCCGAAAGAAATTCAGGATCATCCTGTCTGACCGCTACCTTTTTCTCCGAAAGCCATGCCGGGATTGCACCACCATCCCACTCGGAGCAGATATACGGACCGGGGCGTGCAATCACAAACAGTTCATTTTCTGCCGCCAGTTTTAAAAAAGTTTCCACATCCTTATTTCTTTCAAAATCCCATGTATCCGGTGCTGTCTCATGGTAATTCCATGGAAAATACACATCAATGGCCTGATAGCCTGCTGTTTTCAGCAGCTTCATTCTGTCATTCCACCGCTCTCTCGGGATTCGAAAATAAAACAGAGAGGAGGCCAGTAATGTCCGATATTTTCCATTAATATAAATTCCATTCTGATCTAATCTGATTGCTTCCATAAACATCCTTTCCTTGCTATCCTTTCAATCCGCTGTGAACCATTCCATTTGTGATCTGTTTTTCAAATATCAGGAATATAATCAGGATTGGAATGAGTGCACATACCGTTCCTGCCATAATAATGGTATACTGCATGGTATGTTCTGACTGGAAAAATTTAAGTCCAAGCTGAATCGTATATTTTTCTTTCGAGTTCAGATAAATCAACGGTGCCATATAGTCATTCCATACCTGAATAAAAGTAAAGATAATCAGTGTTGCCAATGCCGGTTTTGCCTGCGGAAGCATAATCTGTGCAAAAATTCTTCCTTCTCCGGCCCCATCAATCCTTGCCGCCTCCACCAGTTCATCCGGTACAGTCATAAAAAACTGCCGGAGCAGAAAAATACCAAATGCACTGGCAAGCTGTCCCAATATCAACGCAAGATGCGTATCCGTCAAATGAAGCTTGCTGATAATCTGATACTGTGGGATCATGATTGTATGCCAGGGCACCATCATGGTTGCCAGATACAGTCCAAATACCACATTCTTTCCGGTAAATTTCATTTTTGCGAAAGCATAAGCTGCCATTGCACTGATAATCACCTGCCCTGTTGTAGCAAATACGGCAACAAAAGCTGTATTTTTATAAAAAATTAGAAATGGCTCTTCTGTCCATACCTTTACATAGTTACTAAAGTTCACTGGATTTGGAATCCATTCAATGGGTGTAGTAAATACCTGGCTGTCATATTTCAGTGAAGTTGATATCATCCATAAAAAAGGGAAGATCATGGCAAAGGACAGAAGAAACATCGATACATAAAACAGTATATTTTTTACTTTTTTCATCGTATTCTCCTTAGTCATAATTCACCCAGTGTTTTTGTGCGACAAACTGGATAATGGTGATCACAAGAATCACTGCAAACAGGAAATATGCAATTGCTGACGCATATCCCATGTGCATGCTCTTGAAGCCTTCATAATAAATCCTGTATGCCAGTACATTTGTACTCATACCGGGACCTCCGTCTGTCATAACACTGACCAGATCAAACACCTGGAAGGAATTGATTGTCACCAGAATCAAATTCAGGAATATGGTCGGACTGATCAACGGAAGAGTGATTTTAAAATACTGCTGCAGCTTACCGGCTCCATCAAGGGATGCTGCTTCATACAGAGAATCCGGTACATTCTGCAATCCTGCCAGAAAGATCATCATATAGTAACCACAGTTTTTCCAGACAGATACAATAATCACGGCATACAGCGCCCATGTAGTGGATGCCAGCCACTGTGGTGGATTACTGATACCAATCTGTTCCAGTATGGTATTTAAAGGTCCACCCTGTGGATTAAAGATCATTTTCCAAATGACCGCTACGGATACCATAGATGAAATGTATGGCAGGAAAAATGCGATCCGGAAAAATTTCCGGAATCGCATTAATCTGTTTAATAAACTTGCCAATATCAAGGATACCAACATAGTCAGAACAGAAAACCATACGGCATAAATACAGTTATTTTTAATAGACACCTTAAAATACCGGTCTGAGAACATTTTGATATAATTCTGCAGTCCGACAAACTGGTAATTCTTCGACAGCCCTGTATAATCTGTCAGGCTGTACCAGAACCCAAGCACAATAGGCAGGAACATAAACAGGAAGAATACAATCAGACTCGGAAGGATAAACCCCCAGCCAACCAGATTCTGTTTCAGCTTCCGTCTGTTCCGTGTGACAGCTTGCTTTGCCATATGGCTTTCCTCCTTGTCTTTAGTTCATTACTTCTGCTCTTCTTTCTTCAAAGTTCTTCAATCCATCTTCCAGAGACTGCTCACCGATCAGGTACAGTTCTCTTTCTTCCTTTTCAATCGTCTGAAGCTCTGTATATTCAGGGATCATCAATGTTTCTGAAATCTTTGCAGGGCTCAGGATATTTGCAGCTCCGGATACACCGATTGCTTCCTCAAATACTGCTGTAATATCATCATCAATATATGCAGGAATCGCACCGGCTGCTGCGATATATTTTGCAGCATCCTTGCCAGCCATGTAGGAAATAAATTCAAAAGCTGCTTCCTGTTTTTCAGAAGATGCATTGATACCGATGAAGGTACTTACACCACCAATAGTAACAGGATCATCTGTCTTTGCAGGCTGCGGAACGGTTGCAATACCGAGCTCAAAGTTGTCTGCAATCGTAGGATCATTCTTTAACATAGTCAATACATCACTGATCGACCATTCTCCACCTGGATACATATAGCATTTGCCGGAACAGAAAAAGTTGATTCCATCGGTGCCACTGCTCACCATATCAGAATAACTCATATGAGAATTATCTGTGTTATACAGTCTGTTTTCCAGCTCCCACCAGTCCTGAAGAGCATTCAGGTCATCATCTGCAAAATTGGAACCTTCCTGAAGTGTAATATAAGCACAATTGTTCCAGTCAGGAATATAACCTCCATAGATTCTGTCAGCTCCTGTACCTTCCGATAACTGTGCTGCCAGATCTGCGTATTCATCCCATGTCAGGTTATCAGGATAAGCAATTCCCTTTGCATCAAACATTTTTTTATTATAGAAAAGTCCATATGCAGATGCCCGGTAAGGAAGTCCGTAGAATTTATCATCTACCTTGGTATCTGCAAATCCGGTTCCATAAATGGAAATATCCATACCACTGTCATTAATCATCTGGGTAATATCTGTCAGATTGCCGCTGTTTGCCAGATTGCTTAACAGGGAAGTAGATCTCATATTGAATACATCAATATCATTACTTCCGGCCAGCATGGTCATAAGCTTATCATCATACTCATCACTGCTTACCTGTGTCATTTCTACAGTTACATTTTCACTGGATGCATTGAACGCATCTACCATCTGCTGCAGATAATCACCTTCACTCCAGGAATAATAATGAATTACTACCTTATCCTGTCCGCCTGCAGTATCTGCTTCTGCAGTTTCTGTTTCTGCTGCTGATGAATCCTGCGTTGTGGTATCTGCCGCTGCAGAACCTCCATTATCAGATGCGCTACAGCCTGCAAGCAGACCAAGTCCCATGGTACATGCCAGAATACAAGAGATTATTTTCTTTTTCATGTTGTAATGTCCTCCTTTTTTGTCTTTCCTTCTCTTTGTTTATCAGGTGGCTTCATTCTATCAAGGCATGCTCTCTTTCGAAAGTCTATCATTTTTCTCTGTTTTTCTGTTTCTCATAAAAAGATTAGAAAATCTAATTTTTTATCGTCAAAATGCACAAACCGCCTCTGCAATCTCTGCAGAAGCGGTTTACAACTCCCGGATAACCTATCCGGTCCCTTATGCAGGCACGGATCTTCAGGATTCTTCCTGCCTGCTTTTAATTTTGTCCATATAGTAGAAATATCCACTTTGTTCTACCTGTGATAAAACTTCCTCTATATTTTTCTGTTTCATCTTTTTTACAATGTTGCGGATATGAGTCTTCATCGTCACAGGCTCAATAAAGCGTTCCCGGCAGATCTCCTTCTGATCCTTGCCCTCATGCAACGCCTGTAGAATGTTCCTTTCCGCATCTGTCAGAAGCTGCACCAGATAAATCGTATAAATCAGACTGTCTTCATTATTCTTGATTCTCTTAAACTCCTTCCGCAGCTTCTTTGCTACCTGCGGACGAATCACCGATTTCTCATAATAAGCATCTTTCACGCAGGAAACCATCGCCGCCGGCGTCGCTGTCTTCAGCACATAATCACAGGCTCCTGCCTGGAAAGCCGCATAGATCATCTCGTCATCCTCGTACACTGTCAGGATTACAATTTTGATCTTTGGGAATTCCTGCAGAATCTGACTAGTCGCCGTAATCCCGGCATACCTGCTTTCCATTTCAATATCCATCAGGATCACATCCGGCTTCAGCACAGCACTCTTCATGATCGCCTGATACCCGTCATGGGCAACTGCCACAACCTCAATTTCTTCTGACTGTGAAAGAATAGTCTCATATTTCCTGCAAAGTGACTCCATATCATCTACAAGCATCACTCTGATCTTTTTATTTTCCATCTGCTCCTTCTCCTATCAATGGCAGATAAATATGGAATTCTGCTCCCAGCTCACCATTTTCTGCCGTAATTCTTCCTCTGTGACTGGTAATGATCCGTTTACAGAAGGACAGTCCGATTCCCCAATTCTGCTTGGTTGATTTCGTAGATACAAAAGGATTAAACAATCGGTTCCTGATACTTTCTGAAAGTCCGGGACCGGTATCCTTTATAACGATCTCCGCTTCCTCATCATAAATCTTAAGCATTACAAAAACTTTCTTCTCTTCACGACTTTCCTCCATCGCCTCCATGGCGTTGCAAAAAATATTCCGAAAAACCTCTTTCATATAACCGGGATCCAGAAACACTTCCACCCTTTTCTGTGGCTTTTCATAAAAAATATGACAGCCTTCCTTCTCCAGCATAGCTCTGTTTTCTTCCACAGCACTCTGAATCACCTCCACCAGATTCTGTCTGGACTGGTTTAATACGATCCGATTGCTGTTCTTCTGTAGTTTATTCAGCCTGTCATATACCTCCTGACAGGATTTTCGGATATTTTCCAGTTCTCTGACTGATTCCTTCTCTTTGGCCGAAAGTGCCTCTGCCTCTGCCATGATCCCGAGTAATTCATTCTTCACATAATGACTGAATGCCCTTGTAGAAATTTCTGACGAAGCAATAATACTGGAAAAAACATATTCCTCCTGAGATACCCTCTCTCTCATCAACTGATAACGATACATATTGTAAAACAGGATAATAAGGAACAACAGGATCAGCCAGATCACTGCCCGCATACCATTCACGTAAGGCGCCATCTTCAGGGAATGATAGGAAATATAACCTGTAGATCTGGACATCCACAAAAAAGAATCCGGCAGGGAAAAGAACATGTAAAAATACAACCCGGCCAGGCTGATCTGTGTCAGGAAAATAGCACGTTTTACCCTGAGAAGCTCTGGTATCTGCTTTTTTCGAAGATCCGTCAGGAAAAGAAATCCACAGCCAATAATCAACATCAGAAAATTTCCTATAACAGTAATGTAGTGGAAGGTGCCATATATTCTCCTAAAGATCCGGGGATTTGGCAAAAATCCCATATCTCCAAAATAGAGAGATCTCTGGAATCCGGTATTATAAGCAACCGCCTGCAGAAGCAGATATACACTGGCTGCGATTAGCAGTCCTCTTCTCTTCTTTTTCTCCTTTGTAGAACTGATCTGCCAGACAAGCATGAAATTTCCAAACAGAAAAGCAAGACTGCACAGATTCATACCGTTAATCAGTGTCTCTTTGGATACATGTAGATAGATCAGCTTTGCATATAGCTCCTTGCTGATGTTGAAATACTGATTAATCATGTTGTCATAATTATTATCCTTAGCCATAAAGATCATGGAACACAGTGTCACTCCAATAAATGAAGCAAACAGGATCAATAATGGCACAAGGGCTTCCCGGACATTTGTTTTTTCTTTCATAATGGTTTCCTTTTCTGCTCATATTATAGCAAAAACCATCATTTGATGCAGTGGAACTTTTCTCATCCTACTTATAAACTTATAAAAGAGGACTGCCTAATATTTGATAAGCAGTCCTCTCATATTATCCGGATATAAATACCATAAGCTTAATTCTGTCCATAATATGCATTCGCACCATGCTTACGGAAATAATGCTTATCCTGTAATTCCT
>CAVERH010000099.1:0-8517 GCA_963618065.1 bacterium
ATTATTAAGGAGGTAATTGTTATGTATTATTCAGCAGGAACTTATGAATCCTTTGCACATCCCGAAAAGCCGCAGGGCGTCGATAACAAATCCGCATATATCATCGGAACAGGCCTTGCAGGACTGACCGCAGCATTTTATCTGGTACGTGATGGTCAGATGAAGGGAGAACACATTCATTTATTGGAAAAACTGGAACTGGCAGGCGGAAGCTGTGACGGACGTAAGGATATCACCAAGGGCTTTTTCATGAGAGGCGGCCGTGAGATGGATAACCACTTCGAAGTTATGTGGGATGTCTTCCGTGACGTTCCTTCCATTGAAACCGAGGGCGTATCGGTACTGGATGAGTATTACTGGCTGAACAAGCATGATCCGAACTATTCCCTTTGCAGAGCATCGGTAAACCGTGGCGAGGATGCCCACACCGATAAGCAGTTCAAGCTGGATAAGGTATCTGCAATGGCACTTTCCAAGCTGTTTATCACACCGGAAAAAGATCTGGAAGGAAAGAAGATCTCGGATGTGTTACCGGATTCCTTCTGGGAGACGAACTTCTGGCTTTACTGGCAGACGATGTTCGCATTCCAGCGTTGGTCCAGTGCTTTGGAAATGAAGCGTTACCTTTGCCGTTATGTACATCATATTGATGGACTTCCGGATTTCAGCGCACTTCGTTTTACCAAATACAACCAGTATGAGAGTATGATTCTTCCGCTTGTAAAATATCTGGAAGCACACAATGTCAAGATTGAATATGGTATGGATGTAAAGAACGTCATTATGGATAAGGTTGGCGATAAGAGGATCGCAAAGCAGATCGTTTATGTAAAAGACGGACAGGAACAGACCATTGACCTCATCGAGGATGATCTGGTATTCATTACCAACGGCTGCTGTACTGACACCTCCTGCTATGGCGATCAGACGCATACACCGGATTTGAGCCAGGTAAAGAATGGTGCCGGAGAATCCTGGGATATGTGGAAAAACATTGCAGCCCAGGCAGAGCATGGAGAATATGGTAATCCGGATGTATTCTGCAGTGATGTGGATGCAACCAACTGGATGAGTGCTACCGTAGCAACCTCCAATGAAGAGATTATTAAGCACATTATGAATGTCTGCAAGCGTGATCCCAGAACCGGTAAGGTTACAACCGGTGGTATCGTAACCGTAAAGGACAGTACAGAAAACTGGTATCTGTCCTGGACCATTAACCGTCAGCCGCAGTTCAAGTCCCAGGACAAGAACATGGTGCTTGTATGGTTATATTCCCTCAATACCAATAAGCCCGGTAACTATGTACAGAAAGCGATGCGTGACTGTACCGGTGAAGAGGTTTGTCAGGAATGGCTGTATCATATCGGCGTTCCGACCGACCGGATTGAAGAGCTTGCCAGGAATGCATGTAACACAACGACCTGCTTCATGCCGTATATCAATGCATTCTTCCAGCCCAGAAAATGGTCCGACCGTCCGCTGGTTGTACCGGAAGGTGCAGTAAACTTCGCATTCCTTGGACAGTTCGCAGAGACACCGCGTGACACCATTTTCACAACCGAGTACTCGATGCGTACCGGTATGGAAGCGGTTTACACCCTGTTGAATGTGGATCGTGGTGTGCCGGAGGTCTGGGGCAGCAAGTATGATGTCCGTGAACTGCTTCGCGCCTGCTATTATGCAATTGACAAGAAGCCGATCACTGAAATGAAGCTTTCCCTTCCCGAAAAGGAACTTCTTCGGATTGTATTAAAGAAGGTAAAAGGAACGGATCTTGAGATTCTGCTGAAGGAAAGTGGATTGATTGGGTAATAAAGATAATAGGAAATACAAGAGAAGTTTTCAACATAAAAAATAATGATAAGACCAGATATCTGTTGCATGCAAATATCTGGTCTTATTTTATGTTGGAGAATGCATTTAGAGGCATATGAAATGCAGTTGCGGTTAAAAGCAATGCAATATGGTATATTGGGTATATAGCAAAAAGTGCATGATAAAAACCCAGTAAAATGAAGAGGATCGGGTATATAGAAAGAAACTGCATGAAAAAACCCAACAGAATGAAGAAGATTGGGTATGTAGAAAGAAATTGCTTGAAAAGGCCCAACAGAATGAACAAGATTGGGTGTATAGAAAGAAAATGCTTGAAGGAACCCAGTAGGATGAGACGGATTGGGTGTATAGAAAGAAAATGCTTGAAAGAACCCAGCAGGATGAGATAGATTGGGTATGTAGAGAGAAATTGCTCGGAAAAGCCCAACAGAATGAGAAACATTGGGTACATAAGAAGAAAATTGCGGAAAAACCCCAATTGAATGAAAAAGACTGGGTGCATAGGAGCAGAAACATGTTATATACCCAGTGCGCTGGAAAGCACAGGGTATGAATAGAGAAAAAGCAAATAAAAATCCATGAAGCTATATTCTATGTTAAAATAAAAATACAAAACTCAAGAGGCTTGGTCATTGATAAGAAAGGACATACAGAAAATGAATACGAAAATTGCACCAATGGGATGGAATAGCTGGGACTGCTACGGAGCAGCGGTTACCGAAGAAATTGTACGCAGGAATGCAGAATTTATGGCAGAGCATCTAAAAACATACGGCTGGGAGTATATCACGGTGGACATCCAGTGGTCAGAGCCGAATGCCACGACGAATGAGTATCATCCGTTTGCTGATCTTACCATGGATGAATACGGAAGACTGCTTCCGGCGGTGAACCGTTTTCCTTCGGCAGCAGATGGAGCGGGATTTAAGCCGCTTGCGGATTATGTACATTCGCTTGGACTGAAATTCGGAATCCATATCATGAGAGGAATCCCGAGACAGGCGGTTTCACAGAATACGAAGATTCTGGGCTCTGACAGAACAGCAAGAGAGATTGCGAAGACCGACAGCATCTGCCACTGGAATACGGATATGTACGGAGTGGATCCGGAAAAGGAGGGAGCAAAGGAGTACTATGACAGTATCTTTGCACTCTATGCCTCCTGGGGCGTTGACTTCATCAAGTGTGACGATATTGCAAGAGAGCTTCCCCACGAAGAAGCCGAGTTAATTATGCTGAGTGAATCCCTTCATAGCTGTGGCAGGGAGATGATTTTGAGCCTGTCACCGGGACCTGCCCTTTTGGAAAAAGCAGAGCTTTACAAGCAGATTTCCAATATGTGGAGAATTACGGATGACTTCTGGGATGAGTGGAAGCTTCTGTACAATATGTTTGAACGTGCAGAAAAATGGTGTATCCATGCAGGAGCAGGGCACTGGCCGGATGCGGATATGCTCCCGATCGGACCGATCCGTCAGGTTTATGATCCGGCGAACCGGACAAACTTTACCAAGGAGGAACAGATCACCATGCTGACCCTGTGGAGCATCCTGCGTTCCCCGTTAATTATCGGAGGAGAAATGACGGGCTTTGATGAGTTTACAATGAGCCTCATAACCAACGAAGACATTCTGGCGATGCATGCGGATGCACGTTTTTCCCATCCGGTGTGGAGACGTGATGTGGACGGTACAGAGCATGCGGTGTGGATGGCAGCAGGAGCGAAGGGCGGTATTTATGTAGCTGTATTTAATTTGGGAGAAAAGGACAGCATGATTTCTGTTTCGCTTGCAGATATGGAACTGGAAGGTGAGTTTGAGGGAAAAGAACTCTGGAGCGGAGAAGCTGTGGAGATTAAGGAAACGCTTAAGGTATCTTTAAGCAGCCACGGAGCGAAGGCTTTCTTTATTTCTTAGTTCCAGTCATTCAGGATTTCTACCTTCATAAAACAGGCAGTCACTGCACAACATCAGTGACTGCCTGTAGGGAGGTTTCTCTATTCTAAATTAGTTCTGGCTTTTCCATTCATTGTACTGTTTCTGGAACTCAGCTAAAACGTCCTGATATCCCGCTTCATCGAGTGCAGCCTGATACTCTTCTAAAATGGAATCAATATCAGAAGATGCATATCCACCATTTTCGAGAACGAATCCATATTGATTGAATACATTCTGGCATGCAGCGAATTGTGCCTCAACAGGGGATTTGTCGCAACGGAATCCTGCAGCACAGGAAACCTTGGCGCTTCCATTAAACTCTTCGTAAAGCTCTGCCTTGTTAGCTGGTTCGTTTGCTAACGGAGTTACGATGGTTGCTGATGCAGATTCCCACATGGAATGGTTGTAGTTTTCAGAGGTTTGAACAACCTGTCCGTTTTCATCATAGGTATAATCTTCACCTTCAATACCAAAGGTATAAAGATCAGCAAGCTTGCTGTCGGTATAAAGTAAGCCTAAAAAATCAATACATGCTTTTGCCTGTTCCGGTGTACTGTTTGCAGTAATTGCATAGCAGGAACCTAAAGCGGAGGTAGAATGTGCCCATCTTTGTGTGGCAGGAACGATTGCTACCGGTTGGCCATAACGACTTTCTGCTTCAATATTAACCGGGATATCGGTCCACCAGGAGATAGCCCAATCCTTAGACTGTGCAACGGTTTCGGGAGTTGTCTTGGTTACTTCATCCTCTGAAATGTATCCGGCTTCAAACCATTTTGCCATTAATTCACAGAATTCCTTGTAATCATCGGTGAGAACGGTATTTACCACTTCGTTTGTTTCCCGGTCAACGGCTACCCAGGTGGAAGTGGATTCATTGGTAAAGAAATCATATTTATCAATGTACCATCGGTAGAACAGAGAACATTTCTGGGTAAGGAAGGTATATTTTAAACCTTCTGCACTGGCATCTGCAAGCATTGGCTCAAGATCCTTTAATTCTTTTACAGAATTGACATCCCATCCATACTTGTCGACCAGATCCTGACGGAACATGAAATCATAACCTTCTACGTTGTCCTTATATACAGGAACAAAGTAGTTTTTACCATCGTACCTGGTAGCCTCCCACTGGCCTTCTGCCATGGAGTCATATAAGGTGCTTCCGGCTAAAAGATCAGTAATATCATACACAGCTCCGGTTGCGACCAGATCGTTTGTTCCAATGGTAGGTTCCCAGGAAGCGGTCCATAATAAGTTGATTTCGTTGTTAGCCAGGGAAAGATTTGCCTTGTCGGTATATTCGGAAGAACTGATATCTGTCATATGGATCTGGACAGGAATCTTATCTGCAATATATGCATTGATTGCATCTTCTACCTTCTTATCCTGTTCTGTATTTGTCGCACCGAGGTTAAAGGTACATCTGGTGAGGTTAATCGTTACCACTTCGCCAGAAGATGCGGTATCCTCTGCAGCGGTTGTGGTTTCGGCATCCTCGGATGCACTCTCGGTTGTTTTGGCAGCACTGGAATCGGTACTGGTGCTGTCTGTTGGCTGGGAACTTCCGCAGGCAGTGATCATAGAAGCAGATACAGCTGCAATAAGAAGTCCTGCAAGTAATTTGCGTTTCATAATAAAACCCTCCTTAATGAATAAAATTATAATAAAATGCGTTGCATTTTATGTCCTGATCGTTACTGGAAAGAGAATCCGGCAAGACTCATGGGAGCCTGACCGAAGTACTGTAGATACAGTGCATGGGTTCCATCGGAAACCGTGAGACTGGCACAATAGTCTTTCCACTCGTTGCTGCCGGTTACAGGAATTCTGGCAAGGACATCTCCAAAAGGTTCTGTCTTTACAAGAAAATATCCTTCAGTAGAACAGCCTCTTACACGAAGAGTTATGGTATGGACATTCTCAAAAGTAAAATACTTAAATCCAACGGTAGCACTGCTCTGCATATTATCGATGTATCCTGGATACTCGTCGCCGTCCCTTCCCTCCTGGGTGATGCGTGGATATTCGGGTGGAATCCAGGCACCCATATCACCGGTCATCAGACGAGGGTGATCGGTAAACATATTACATGCGATGTAGGCATCATAGTAACCGGAAGCCGGAAGAGGAGCACCATTCAGCCCCTGGGATGTCATTTCTACCTGCTGGATTTTTCCGTTTTCTGCAATATGAATTTTCTCCGCACAGCCCTGCCGACAGTAGCTGGTTCCATTGGTATGCCGGTGATAGAAGATATACCATTCTCCGTTGATCTGTTCGATACTTCCATGATTATTTCCGCCAAATGCAATGGGGAGATCCCGGTCTTTGTAGCTGTCGATTCCGACATCATTGTTACTGATGATGGTTCCTCCATACTGAAAGCCGGTGACAGGAGAGGAGCTTGTTGCATAGCACAGTTCATGAAACTTTATGGAAGAATAAATGAAATAGTAGGTATCCTTTATTTTCCGGATCGAGGCTGCTTCGAAGAATTCATGTCCTTCGAAACCGGTTCCTTTACTGTAAGGAGCACTTGGAATTATAAAATTGGGTGATGTTTTAACGGTAAGCATATCATCGGCTAAAACCGTAACCATTGCTCCGGGGCTGGAAACATTATCAGGCATGCAAAAGCCTGTGTAGAGATAAACATTTCCGTTGTCACACAGGACAGCAGGATCCCCCTGTCCCAGTTCATGCTCCTTTCTTCCGAGCAGAGTTCCATCCTCATAATGGACATAGCCATAAAACTGATATTCTCCACAGGGGGTATCACAGACAGCCACGGATACCGTGGGAAGCTGGTCAAAAAAGTAATATAAATAGAAGCGTCCGTCATAGCCCTTTGTCACATCCGGAGCATACAGGCACATTTCGCCATCTTTATTGGCCGGATCATCGGTACGATGGTAAATGACTCCCTCATATTTCCAGTCGGACAGATCATTCACGGGAGCCGAGTAGCATACATAGTCATTCAGACAAAAAGAGTATCCGTTAAACCGGTCGTGGGAACCGAATACATAGATCCGGTCACCAAATACATGCGGTTCTGCATCCGGAATATATTCCCAGGATGGAAGATAGGGATTTACACATCTTTTCTTCATGGTCATACCTCCAAAACTAACAGGATTCTGTTAGAATTATTATGGGTTTTTCTTTACTATATTTGCTATTTTAAAGGCTTTGCAGTATAATTGCTTTAATGATTTGTAGGATAATTAACACGATTTTGCTACATTCGAGAAGCGGTATTTGATGAGGAGAGTAATATGCAGCAGAATGACGGTTTGAGAGAAACAACCCCACATGGTAATTCCATGTTTCCGATTGCGGTACATAAGATTCCGTCCAATCCACTGATTGCAACAAGAGTGGATCTTCACTGGCATGAGGAGAGTGAGATTCTGATGATCATTCAGGGACAGGGAATTCTGCGGATTGATGAAAGAACCTATGAGATTAAAGAAGATGATGTTATCTTTATCGATTCCGAATGCCTGCACTCGATCACCTGCCGCCCCGGGGAAGTATTTCTTTATTATGCAATTATGTTTAAGCAGCATCTTCTTTATAGTATGATGAATGACCGGATCCAACAGAGATATTTTGAACCGATTGTGAAAAAGGAACTGATATTTCCGAATCTCATCTATAGTTCCGGCATCTGGGGAAAGGAAATTCATGACCGGATTATCCATATTTTTCAGGTGTATCAGATGAGAGAAGATGGATTTGAACTGATAATAAAGGCTGACTTGCTGGTGATATGGCAGCAGCTTTATCTCCATGCGGAGAGAAGTATGGAAGATAAACAGAGAACGCAGGATGCGAGAATGGAAACAGCGAAGGAGATTCTGCGTTACATTGAAAATAATTATGCAGAAAAGATATCCGTGTCATCCATGGCTGAACTCTTTCATATGAGTGAAAGCTATTTGTGTCATTTCTTTAAATCAGTTACGAGCATGACGATAATTGAATATGTAAATCATGTGAGGATTAATAAAAGTGCCGATCTGCTTCGAAATTCATCCATGGGAATCGGTGAAATTGCTGCGACAGTGGGATTCAATAATATCAGTTATTTCAATAAAATCTTTTTGGGATATATGTTTGTTACCCCATCTATATACAGGAAGCAGGAACTGCCGGATTATACTCCATAGTCTGGCTGGTATAAAACTTGCAAAGGTGTTTTTTTTCATGCTATATTTAAGTTGCCATGCATACTCAAAAATAATCCAGGGGATCATTTTTGAGTATCTGGTAACGCTTTTGAATGGTTATGATATCTGGTAATGACAGAAAAGGAATGAACTTATGAGGGTTATGGAATACATCAGAGAGCACCGGGAGGATGAAAATCCGTTTGAGTGTGTGATTCTGCCGGATGGGAGTGTGGATGCGCCTACGCCGTCCCACATTGAGAAGCTGGCACAGATTGCGGGAGAGGATAAGATTTCGCTAAATAAGAAGATGGAGAAAAATATGGAGCCGTTGTTTTTCATGGTGGAGTATACGGGATGTATGCTCGTCTGGGAAACAAGGGTGGTAGAACCGTCCCATCCGACGAAGGAGCAGGAAGAAACGCTGGAGCTTCTTTATGATGCAGCGATGCTTTCTCCCGGATTTAAGAAGGAACAGGCTGGGTCGGAGTATGAGGCCTGCGTCCGAAGAGTGAAGGAATCCAAATCATCTGTGAGTTAGCAGCACTGTTTCGTCCAGGAGG
>CAVERH010000100.1:0-8475 GCA_963618065.1 bacterium
ACCTGATAGAGGTGGCGATACTTTTTGGGGGAGGCGAGTTATTTACCTGATACGTAAAAGACCGGAAATTTGGATATATTGTCTATTTACAATTTTTTACCGGGGGGGGGTAAAATGGTACTAGATATGATCACATATCAGGAATAGTACAAAATGAGGAGGAATTGTAATGAAACGAATAGCAGGGAAATTGAAGCAAATGCTTTCCGTGACATTAGCGGCGGCAATGCTGATTACATTGTTACCGCAGACAAGCATGAAAGTATTAGCGGAGGAATCAGCTATTGAGGAAGAGGAAGTTCAGGAACAACCGGAACAGAAAGAAAATTCCGGTGAGATAGAGGAAGGAACAACCGAAACAGAAGAAGACGAAGAAGAAACAACCGGAGCAGGAGAAACCGGAACTGAAGAAACCGGAACTGAAGAAACCGGTGAGGACAACGAAAAGGATGAAGCAGATGGAGATGATGAGCAGAATCCTGAGGAAGAAAAGAATAACACAGAGGATGACAATCAGCAGACAGATCCGGAAGTAGATTCTGAAGAAGACACCGAAAATCAGGATGCAGAACCGGCAGAGGAAACGCAGGAACCGGTGGATCAGCTTGTTGACGAAGGCCTCTGCACCAGCAGTGAAGGGGAAACCGCTGTACAGTTAATTACAGAACCGGTTTACTATCAGGTGGATGGAGAGACTTATGTGTTCTTTCGGTTAGATAACTATGAATTCAATTGGAATTTTAACGGAAAAATCTGGATTGATAATAGTCTTGGCAGCGCAAGCGGAATGCAGGGAGATATGTATTATTGTACCTCTTCAAAACTTGAAGCCGGGAAGACACACACACTGAAAGTAC
This sequence comes from bacterium, assembly GCA_963618065.1. GTDB lineage: Bacteria > Bacillota > Clostridia > Lachnospirales > Lachnospiraceae > Suilimivivens. Next base: position 858 of record CAVERH010000100.1, read on the forward strand.
AGGTCGGATCAGAGACGCTGCAGGCAGAGTTTCAGGTAAAGGAAGATCCTGGTATCACACTTGAGAAAAAGGCGCAGGAATCTGCAACAGCATGGAGTATTTCTGTTTGTTTCTCTTACTATGCCAGTGAGGAGAAGAAAATCAGCAGGGTAGATATGGTATCAGAGGATGATACGGTTTATGCTACAGCTACCCAGAAATCAGGTTGGGGAAGTGATGGGAAGGATGACAGATATACAATATTAGGAGGAGAAAACGGATTAAGCGCACCTTACACACATTACTATAATCAGCGCTATTCTTTGCAAACCACTCGTATGATTACCCCGGCGGGAACCTATGATTTGAATATTGTATATGAGGATGATTCTGTTGAACGTCTGGAAGATGCCGTAGAGATTGTGGGAGCCGGAGATGAAGCCTATATTTCGAAGGTTTATAATTATAATGACAACTATGATACAGAAACAGGAAAATATCTCTATATTAAGGTTTATGGAAATCATGTTGACTTTAGTAAGCTGTGTTTTAAAGCAGTCTATACAAGCGAAGATGGATCAAACACGGCAGAATATGGTTTATCATATATAACTCATGAAGAGACTGATGAGGTAGGTCAACCTGTCTATATTGTGAAATTACGTAAGGATAACTGGCCGGCATTGACCAATGGAACCATAACCGGGGAAATTACCGCAGCCGGGGGATATGATATCGAAATAAAGAATGGAACCTGGTCATGGGAAGCTGGAACAGATGAAAGACCTGATATTTCTTATATAAACTGGAAGAGTACAGACAAGGTTATGGAAGTAGCGGTTAAAAACACCAAGACGACCAGCATCGAAGTAAAATTATATACGGATTCTGACTTTCAGGTATTATATGCATCAGGAAGCAGTAAGAAGGTGAATCAGGGATATGCGGAAGTTTCTATGTATCTGGCCGATGGAAGCCAGGCACAGAAAATTGAAAATCAGACCTATTATATCGAGGTTATATTGTCTGATGGAACAATTCTAAAAGAATGGAGCCAATACATAACTGGTGCATCAGATTACACTGCCGGGGATGTGCAGTGGATTGCCCATTCCCAGAAGATTGCTTTTGGTGCAGAGGGAATAACATATGCTGCTGATACCAAATTCTCAATTAAGGATAAAAGCAGCGTAAAAGTAAAGCTATTTGATCAAGAGCGCCAACAGGAACTTCTTGAATTAAAGAATGTTAAGCTGGAAGCATATTTACCGCCTAACGAAACAGATGCCAAGATACGAATCAGCTTTGACAGTAAGGAATTTAGTAATTATGGAACAGGTGATTATTATCTTGGGGTAGAAGTATCCGGTAAGGTAAGATCTTATGCATATGTTACTATTTTAGAAACAGACAAATTCCTATTGAGTGGTGTGAATACACCGGCATGGCAGGATGAAGATACAATGATACTTAATATTTCGGGATTGCCAGACCCCGAGGATGCAGGTCTTTTATCTGTAGAGCTGTGGGATCCTTATGGAAATAAGGTCGATAATATTAAGCTGGAATTACTCAATACGTGGAATAGTCAAGGGACAAATGGCAGTATATATGCAATCAAAGGAATTAAGCGAAGTGAAGCATACCGCAAATACTGGATTAAGGTAACGCATAATACCAAGGGAGAACCCTATAGCTTGTATAATCAGGATCAGAAATACTATTCTGACGAGAAAGGGCGATTAGATGAAATTTCTAATGGATATATATCCGTCAGGCAATATGATAATAGAGCAGTGGGTATTTCTTCACCGGCATTACAATATCCGGTCACGATCAGCGCATTCATGATGCCGGATGATGGAACGGCAGATGCGTTTATGACAGCATATCAGCCGGATGGAAGTGATTACAACGGATATTACATTAACTTCACGCCTGCTTTTATTAAGCAGCTTCCGGATAAAAACAGATCATATAAATTGATGGTGAAAGATGCAAGTGGTGTCTCACGGGAGATATCTGGCAGTTATGTATTGGGTGCTTATGGAACAGCGGGAGGATCGGAAACCCCGGATGTTTCGTATACAATCCGATATCAACTGAATGGAGGGCAGAATGCAGCCGGTAATCCGGTTCAATATAAAACAGGAGATGATCTGACCTTCCAGGATCCCAGCCGGACCGGTTATGAATTTAAGGGCTGGTATACAGATAAGGGTCTCACGAAGGAATTCAGCTATGATAAGAGCAGCACGAAGGGAAATCTTGTCCTGTATGCGAAGTGGGAAGTAATTAAGTATCAGCTGACTTATGACCTTGACGGGGGAGCCCTTGCCAAAGGAAAAACAAATCCTACAGTGTATGATGCAGTAAAGGATGTTACTTTAAATGCCCCGGTGAAAGCCGGCTATAACTTCATTGGCTGGAAAGTGAATGAAGAAGAAACACGGATTACCAACAATAAGATCACCAAAGGAAGCTACACCGGAGACCTGCATCTTACCGCCTGCTGGAAAGAGTATGCGTATCGTGTTGTCTGGAACAAGAATGCCAAAGACGCGGCTGGAAGCATGTCTGCTGTTGACCTGACATTTTCAGAGGAGCTGACGATTCCGGAGGAGGGATACACACGAAACGGCTATGACTTCCTCGGCTGGAATACAAGTGCCAATGGAAAGGGAACTGCTTATACAGAGGGCATGAAGGTGAAAGGACTTTCCACAAAGGATAAGGCAACGGTCACTTTGTATGCGCAGTGGCAGGAGAGACCTTTTGAAATCCTTTATGAATTAAACGGCGGTGTAAACAACGCCAAGAATCCGGACAGCTACAGCCTGAATAAGACCGTAAGCCTCCAGAATCCGACCAGGGAAGGATTTACCTTTGCAGGCTGGTATACAGATGCCGGATTTGCAGATGGAACCCAGATCAGGAAGATAGAAAAGAATCCGGGTGACATTACAGTATATGCACGCTGGAGAGAGAATGTTTATACCATTAAGCTGGATGGAAACGGTGGAAAACGTGCAGATAAGAAAGTCATGAGTCCGGTTAATGCAACCTTTACGGAAGAGAAAGTCCTTCCTTCTAATGAGTATGTCCGGGCAGGATATCGGTTTGAAGGCTGGAACACCAGAAAAGATGGAAAGGGAACTGCCTATGCGGATGGAGAAACCGTATCCGGACTTCTTGCAAAGGATAAGGCAGCGGTTACCCTTTATGCCCAGTGGACGATTATTGAGATTCCGATTACCTATGAGCTTGACGGGGGAGTAAATTCCGCAAAGAATCCTGCTGTGGTTACCATAGCAAAGGATGTATCCTTAAGTGCCCCGACCAGGGAGGGGTATACCTTTAAGGGCTGGTATACGGATAGCAGCTGTGAAGTAAAATTAAAGAATAATAAAATACTGAAATCTACAACACAGCCGGTAACAGTATATGCGAAGTGGGAAGAAAACAGATATGCCTTAAAGTATGACAAAAACGGTGGTAAATACGAGATTTCGAAGGAAGCACAGAACAAATCTTATGGATATACGGACAGTGTAACACTTTTAAATGGAGAAGGAGCTGAAAGAGCGAACTATGCGCTGACCGGATGGAATACAAAGAAAGACCGGAGCGGAACGCACTATGACCTCGGAGCGGCATGCAGCGGATTGGCACAGAAGGGTACGGTAATACTTTATGCTGAATGGACGCCGCTGCCTGATAAGACCCACAGGATTACTTATCATAACCTTGAGGGCGCGGAAAACCGGAATCCGGACAGCTATTCCTTTGAGAAGGATGTGAAGCTGGCTAACCCGGTAAGAACCGGATATACCTTTAACGGCTGGTATACAGATGCGGCATACGAGTCTAAGAAGGTGGCTTCGATATCGAGAAAAGAGACGAAGGATATGGAACTGTATGCTAAGTGGACAGAAAACCAGTATACCATCAAGTATGATGGAAATAAGGGAAGCTGCCCGAAGGGTGTAAAAATGGTTCCTGTGCAGACATCCTATACACATGCGGTGACACTGACTGACAATGCATTTATCCGGAAAGGATATGAATTTACAGGCTGGAATACGAAGAAGGATGGAACCGGAGTTCCTTATGAAGATAAGAACAGTGTAACAGGCCTGTCAGACAAGAATAAAGGAACGGTTACGTTATATGCGCAGTGGCAGGCAGTTTCTTATAAAGTTACCTATGAAAACATGGGAGAAGCAGCGGATAACAGCATGAATCCGGACAGCTATACGGTTGAAAAGGATGTAACCTTAAAGACTCCGGAATGGTATGGATACACCTTTAAGGGCTGGTATTCCGATTCGGAATGTAAGAAGAAAGTAGCTAAGATTTCAAAGAACACGGCACAGCCGGTAACGGTATATGCCAAGTGGGAAGAAAACGAGTACAGCGTACGGTTTGCCCTGCAGGGAGGAGAAGGAAACATCAAGTCTCTGGTAAACCGCAAGTACACGGTAGAAATTACAATTCCTAATGTGAAGCCGGAGAAGGAAGGAAAAACATTTGCCGGATGGTCTCTCAGTCCGGACGGAAGTGCACAGTATCAGGCGGGAGAGAAGGTATCCTTCCGGCAGATTCATGAAGACGGCGGAACCGCTAAGGGAAAGGTGAAGAAATATGTTACTCTGTACGCAATATGGCAGTGATTTATTCAGAGTAAGGATCAGGTGAGCCTGAAAAATCCAGGTATTTAGAAAAGCACGACGACAGATCATGAAATGTGGTCTGTCGTCGTTGGGCTTATACCAATGATTAGGCATAAGGAAGCAGGAGGCTAATATGAAATTAATATGGAAGAGAATAGCAGCATTGGCTTTATGTGGCTGCATGATATTTGGAAATAGTGCATATGCAGCTGAAATAGAGCGGGAGACGATAACAGTGGAAATGGAAACCCCAAATGATGATCAGCAGTCAGAGGAAAAAGAGGAATCGGATTCGAACGAGCTGCCTGCCGGAGAAGACGAACCAGAGAAACTGGAAGATGAATCAGAGAAACCGGAAGATGAAGAAAATTTGGAAGATCAGGCAGATCCGGAGGAGAAGGATGATTCGGAGGAGAAGGATGATCAAAATGATGCAGACCGGGCAGAAGAGGGAGCAGATGATAATACCGGTGAAAAGGAAGAGGGATTATCGGATGAGATTGAAAGTGAGGAAATAGGAGAGCAGGATAATTCTTTAGTTGAAATGTCAGAAGACATAGCACCTTTTAAATTCGTTGTTAATGGAGAGGAAATTACGGACTTTACGAATATCATTGATGCGGTAGCTTCATTGCAGCAGGAAGATGTTGCTGAATTGACGCTTACCAATGACATTGTATTACCACAATCTACGCCGATCACATTAACTAAGGGAACATTAACGATTGATCTGGCGGATCACCTTCTGACGGGAGAAGACTGTCCGTTGGAATATCCATCCAGCTTCAGCAGCTGGCAGCAGGAATCAATTATTTATATGCCGACCAATAATACAGCGGTGCTGAATATCGTTGGAGATGGTGAAATCAGATCAAGAAATATATCAGATAAACGTGTGAAAGCATATGCTATTAATGCAGGAACAGGTTCAACGATAAATCATAAAAGTGGGAAAATAAGTGGTTTTTATGGTGTAAATGTAGACACCGGAAATTTGACGTGTAGTGGTAAGTATGAGGTAGTCTGTGAGGCAATCTATGCAAGCGGAGTGATTTATATAGATGGAGCTGATGTTGTTGTTAATGCCCAAAATAATCCTTCGAGTGTATCGACTATTGGGATCAGGGTACATCCATTTGATCAGGAATGTTATATAAAGAATACGAAGGTTCGTATGAATGTCAGCGGGGAGGGAGAAAGCTATTTAGATGGAGGTACAGGAATAACAACCAATACTGGTTGGAAGGCATCCTGTAATATGGAAAATGTAGATGTTGAAGTTGTAATAGAAGGGGAGCCCAATGTAGCATCTATTTATGCAATTACTGCAGGAGCATACGGTAAGGAAACATATATCAGGAATGTTAATGTGACAGTACAGGCATCTGATCAGGTTATTACCTATGGTTTTTGTCTTACAAACAATCAAAGTGAAAAGCTGATTATTGACGGTGTAAATGTGCAGATGGATAATATATGTGGAGACTGTGATGCATTTGTTGTATGTGGTCCCAAGTTTGGTTCGTATGCAGTACGGGAAAATCAGAAAATATCAGTCAGCAATGTTCATATTAATGTGAATGTCGGGGATAAATCAAAATATGATACAATAAACTTAATGACAGTATTTGGAGACGTAAGTAATTGTGAAGTTAAGGCGCGTGGTAATGCGAATGGGGGAAAAATCTATGGTTTTGTTTCTCCTTTTGTAAGCGATGGAAATAATTTGGGCATCGAGAGTGTCAGTACAACGTTAAAGGATGTTACAATTGATCTATATGCTACAGGAGGACAAACCAGAGAAGTAAGCGGTGTCCTTCTGAAGGGGAGTGAGAGCGCTGATATATTACATACCGTTTTTGATGATGGAGTAGAGATCAAAACCGGAGGGAACGCAGCCGTACTTCAGGCAGTTGGATTTGGAATGTATTCGGACGAGCAGCAATACATTCATTATAATCTGGCAGATGGCTGCCGCTGGGTTGATGAAAATGGGAATACCATTAGCAATGAAGATGTTACGAAAGTAAAATATGCCAGATCTACAAATGGCAAAAATGAGAGATATACAATTGAATATGTTTTAAATGGGGGTACGAATAACCTGTCCAATCCCGGTAAGTATAAAAATAGCGAAATAATTTCTTTTGCAGATGCGGTTAGAGAGGGATATGAATTTGGAGGCTGGTACACAGATGCGGCTTTAGCGGATGATTCAAGAATAACCACTACAGAAAATCAGGTAGGAAATCTTGTATTGTATGCAAAGTGGATTCCCCATACTTATCGTTTGATATTTGATGCTAATTTTCCCATGGAATCTGTAAAAGAGGGACAGACCGGATACATGGAGGAACAGGAGATTAGTGTTGGTTCAGAAATACCGATTTCATTAAATAAGTATGGTTGTACAGGATATCGGTTTAAGGGCTGGAATACGAATGTGGATGGTTCCGGAGTATCATATTCGGATGGACAGAAGATAAAGGATCTTTCATTGATTGATGGACAGGCAATCACCTTATATGCTACATGGGAGAAAGAAAAACTAATAGGAATCACAATAAATCCTACAGCTGTAAAGCTTGCAGCAGGAGAGAGTGCACAGATTGATGTGGCTCCCCAACCTTCAAATGCATTATTGGAAACTCCAACCTTCCGGAGCAACAATGAAAAAATTGCGACCGTGGATAGTACGGGTAAAATCAGTGCAGTTGCGAAAGGAACGGCAAAAATTACTGTAAAAGTAAGTAACTATACCAGGACCTGTACAGTAACTGTAAAGGATGTGGTAAAAATACCGCAGGCAAGTATAGCAGGCGGTGAAGTAGCTAAGAACACACAGATTATCTTAACAAGTGAAACGGCAGGTGCAGTGATTTATTATACGCTGGATGGAACGGATCCGACCGTGAAGTCCACGAAATATACAGCACCGATCCAGATTACGAAAGATACCACAATCC
>CAVERH010000101.1:0-8244 GCA_963618065.1 bacterium
GTTTGGGGTTTGGTATGATTGACTTTATCCTAGATATAACACTCTGATTTACGAATGTCAATAATTATTTATCGAGAAACAATAAAATATTTTTGCAGAACGATAAAACAAAATCCAGTTGCATTCTTATTATGAAACGGATAAGATAAAAGTAATATATATTTTAATCAGTCAGTGCAATCGGATAGCTTATGAATGGGCATGGCTGAAATGCATGAATAAGAAATAAGAAGTAGAAAGCACGGAAAGAACAGAAGGAGCGAAACAACAGATGAGAAAGAAAATAGAAATTACGGTGAAAAAGCCGCAGTATGCTGTGACAACGGACGTGTCCTTTGCACAGGTGGATGCCTGGTACGGACATACCCGTATGGATTTGAAGATGGATATTATTTATCCTGAGGATGAAACCCGATTATATCCCTGTGTCGTATGGGTCTGTGGCGGAGCATGGATGAAGATGGATAAATCTGCCCATCTGGCATACCTTTGTAAGCTGGCACGCAAGGGCTTTGTTGTAGCGAGTGTACAGTACCGGACGAGCAATGAAGAGCCTTTTCCCGCAGCCCTGCAGGACGTGAAGGCCGGAATCCGATATCTGCGTGCCTATGCAGACCGTTACCATATTGATAAGAAGCATATCGGTATTTCCGGAGAGTCTGCCGGAGGTCATCTGGCTAGTCTTGCCGCACTTGCAACGGATAAGAAGTTTGATGTGGGAGCTTATCTGGAGGAATCCAGTGCGCTTCAGGCAGCCTGTCCGTGGTATCCGGTGGTTGACCTTACGACAATGCCGGGCATGGACAATGAGGCAGAGGCAGCAGCAACCTGGGAGACCATGTTCTTAGGAAAGAATGTTTATCACTTCAAAAAGGATGCCATGAAGCTGTCTCCGTTACATTATGTCACAAAGAGTGCACCTCCGTTTCTGATTATTCACGGAAATGATGATAAGTGTGTTCCGTTTGAACAGGGACTGCGTCTGCATGATGCCCTGGAGGAGGCCGGCTGTGATGTTACCTTACTTGAAGTAGAGGGCGCAGACCATGCCGATTTACGATTCTTCCAGAAAGAGATCTGGGATGCTATGATCGCATTTTTTAAGGAGAAGCTGAGCGATGATTAAACCACAGGGAAGGCAGCGTATTTCAAAGGAAGATATGTATTTGAACAGTGCAGAAAACTTTGCCTATCGCAGCACCTGTCTGAAAAGAAAGTACGGGGCTGTAATTGTTAAGGATGATGTGGTGATTTCCACAGGCTATAACGGTTCGCCAAGGGGCTATGAAAACTGCTGTGACATCGGGGTATGTCCACGTATGCAGCGGAACATGCATCAGGGGGAAGGCTACGGAATGTGCCGTGCCATTCATGCAGAGGCGAATGCACTGCTGAACTGTTCCAGAGAGCAGACGCTGGGCGCAGACCTGTATCTTACCGGTATCAACCCGGAGGATAATTCCATTCATCCGGCCAAGCCCTGTCCGTTATGCGCCCGCCAGATTATTCAGGCAGGCATTCGTAATGTGTACCTGCGCAAGGGTGAGGGACCGGATCAGTACGAGGTGATTCCTGCCAGAAAGCTTCAGTGGTATCTTCCGGGATGATTTTGCAAAGCAAAACTTCAGTAAAACTTCAAATGAGCCTTAAGCAAAATTCAATTGACACTGCTGTGAGGCAGATGATAGAATCATTCACAGTGAACAAAAGTGGAGGGAAAACAATGCCAAAAAGAACAGATATTCATAAGGTACTTATTATTGGATCCGGCCCGATCATCATCGGACAGGCATGCGAATTTGATTATTCCGGCACGCAGGCATGTAAGGCACTGCGGAAGCTGGGATATGAAATCGTTTTAGTGAATTCCAATCCGGCAACCATTATGACGGATCCGGAAACCGCAGACGTGACATACATCGAGCCGTTGAATGTAGACCGTCTGGAACAGATTATTGCAAAGGAACGGCCTGATGCATTACTTCCTAATTTAGGTGGTCAGTCAGGATTGAATCTCTGTTCCGAATTGAACAAGGCAGGAATCCTTGAGAAATACAATGTGAAAGTAATTGGCGTTCAGGTAGATGCGATTGAACGTGGTGAAGACAGAATTGAATTTAAGAAGACAATGAACAAACTGGGGATCGAGATGGCTCGCAGTGAGGTTGCCTATTCCGTTGAGGAGGCACTTGCTATTGCGAAGAAGCTCGGTTACCCAGTTGTTTTACGTCCGGCCTATACCATGGGTGGTGCCGGCGGTGGACTGGTCTATAATACAGAAGAATTAAAAACCGTCTGTGAAAGAGGACTTCAGGCCAGCCTTGTCGGACAGGTACTTGTAGAAGAATCCATTTTAGGCTGGGAAGAATTAGAGCTTGAGGTAGTAAGGGATGCAGAGGGCAACATCATTACGGTCTGCTTCATTGAAAACATTGATCCGCTTGGTGTGCACACCGGTGATTCCTTCTGTGCCGCTCCGATGCTGACGATTTCCGAGGAATGCCAGAAGAGATTACAGGAGCAGGCGTACCGGATCGTAGAATCCGTACAGGTGATTGGCGGAACGAATGTACAGTTCGCACATGATCCGGTTAGCGACCGAATCATTGTGATTGAGATTAATCCACGTACTTCCCGATCCTCCGCACTTGCATCCAAGGCAACCGGATTCCCGATTGCCCTGGTTTCTGCCATGCTGGCATGTGGGCTTACCTTAAAGGATATCTCCTGTGGTAAGTATGGCACGCTGGATAAATATGTGCCGGACGGAGATTATGTCGTAATTAAGTTTGCACGCTGGGCTTTCGAGAAGTTCAAGGGCGTGGAAGATAAACTGGGTACCCAGATGAGAGCCGTTGGTGAAGTCATGAGTATCGGTAAGAATTATAAGGAAGCATTTCAGAAAGCAATCCGTTCCCTGGAAACAGGACGCTATGGTCTGGGTCATGCGAAGAACTTTGACCAGTTATCGAAGGAAGAGTTATTAAAAAGACTGGCCACTCCGTCAAGCGAGCGACACTTCCTGATGTATGAAGCACTTCGTAAGGGTGCAGCCGTAGAGGAAATCTTCGAACTGACGAAGGTAAAGGCATACTTTATCGAACAGATGAAGGAGCTGGTAGAAGAAGAGGAAGAAATCTTAAAGCATAAGGGTGAAATGCTGAGCGATGAGCAGTTAATCGCTGCAAAGAAGGATGGCTTCTCTGATAAGTATTTAAGCCAGTTATTGGAGATCCCGGAGGAAGAAATCCGTAGTCGTCGTATTGCAATCGGTGTAGAAGAAGCATGGGAAGGCGTTCATGTAAGCGGAACCGAAGACAGCGCTTATTATTATTCCACCTACAATGCAACAGACAAGGATCCGGTATCGGATAAGCAGAAGATCATGATTTTAGGCGGCGGCCCGAACCGTATCGGACAGGGTATCGAATTTGACTACTGCTGTGTACATGCAGCTATGGCGCTTAAAAAACTTGGCTTTGAAACCATTATCGTGAACTGTAACCCGGAGACTGTTTCTACCGATTATGATACCTCCGATAAGCTTTACTTTGAGCCGTTAACACTGGAAGATGTATTGAGCATTTATAAGAAAGAAAAGCCGCTCGGCGTCATTGCACAGTTTGGTGGACAGACCCCGCTTAATCTGGCAGCAGAGCTGGAAAAGAACGGTGTCCGTATATTAGGAACCGCACCGGCAGTCATTGATCTTGCAGAAGACCGTGACCTGTTCCGTGCAATGATGGAGAAGTTAGAGATTCCGATGCCGGAATCCGGAATGGCGGTTACCGTAGACGATGCGATCAAGATTGCAAACAACATTGGATATCCGGTTATGGTACGTCCTTCTTATGTCCTTGGCGGACGTGGTATGGAGGTCGTTTACGATGATGAGAGCATGGCAGAATATATGAAGGCTGCTGTCGGTGTTACACCGGACCGTCCGATTCTGATTGACCGTTTCTTAAATCATGCCTTAGAGTGTGAAGCCGATGCGATCAGTGATGGAACACATGCTTTTGTTCCGGCAGTGATGGAGCATATTGAGCTTGCCGGTGTTCATTCCGGTGACTCGGCATGTATCATTCCTTCCGTACACATCAGCGAAGAGAATGTGAAGACAATTAAAGAATATACCCGTAAGATTGCAGAAGAAATGCATGTCAAGGGACTTATGAATATGCAGTACGCAATTGAGAACGGCAAGGTATTTGTTCTGGAAGCAAACCCGAGAGCATCCCGCACCGTACCGCTTGTTTCCAAGGTATGTAACATTCGCATGGTACCTATTGCAACCGATATTATTACCTCTGAAATTACAGGCCGTCCTTCCCCGGTACCGGCATTAAAGGAGCAGAACATTCCTTATCATGGCGTAAAGGAAGCAGCTTTCCCGTTCAATATGTTCCAGGAGGTTGACCCGGTACTTGGACCGGAAATGCGTTCTACAGGAGAGGTTCTTGGCTTATCCGTATCCTGTGGTGAAGCATTCTTCAAGGCACAGGAGGCCGTACAGTCCAAGCTTCCGTTAGAAGGAACTGTTCTGATTTCCGTAAATAACAAAGACAAGGACGAAGTGGTTGCAGTAGCAAAGAGCCTTGTGGAAGACGGATTTAAAATTGTTGCAACAAGCGGGACCTTTGATTATCTTACCACCGCAGGAGTTCAGGCTGTTAAGGTAAACAAGCTTTACGAAGGACGCCCGGATATTTCGGATATGATTGCAAACGGAGAAATCCAGCTTATCGTAAACTCTCCGATCGGCAAAAGCGGGGTACAGGACGACAGCTATCTGCGTAAGGCGGCAATTAAGGCGAAGGTGCCTTATATTACAACCGTTGCGGCAGCGAAGGCAACGGCAGAGGGAATCCATTATGTGAAGACACATAAGCTGGAGGGACTGAAGTCCTTACAGGAGCTTCACAGTGAGATCACGGATCTGTAAGAGACAAACCATAACCGGAAAGGAATCAAAATGGAACAGGCAGTCAGTATATCGAAGGAAGTCAGTAAGAAAAAGGGGATTCCCGGAAGTACACTTAAAATTATTGCCATTACGACCATGTTTATCGATCATGTCGGAGCGGTTGTAGTGGAAGGAAAATTATCAGATCTCGGAATGGCACAGGCCATGCAGACGCAGGAAGGGCTGCAGGAATTCATGGCGCAATATGGAGTGCTTTATCTCATGAACATGATCATGCGGTTAATTGGAAGAATGGGATTCCCGATTTTCTGCTTTCTGCTGATAGAAGGATTTATGCATACCAGAAGCCGCCTGAAGTATGGAAGAAACCTGCTAATTTTTGCAATGATCTCAGAGATCCCGTTTGATCTGGCCTTCACAAGAGCCATGGGAAATGTACAAATGATCGGTGGGGTATTTTATCCCGGTTATCAGAATGTGTTTTTTACACTGTTTATCGGACTGCTGTGCATGTGTGGCTATGAATTTGTTAGCAGGCATGCAGAAGCATTCGGAAAAAATATTGGGACGAAGATTTTAGCCTGGGTATTCCGCATTACGGGAATGCTACTTCCGGCGGTTGTCATCCGGGCTATGATCCTGAAATACATCGGAGTATTTCCGGACAGGATCTGCTGGAGTGTCGGAATTCTTGTGCCGGTTCTTCTTTACGCAGCGGTTTATATGAACAGAAAGAGTGTGGGTTCCTATCAGGTGCTTTGTACGGATATGACGATTCTGGCACTGGGAGCACTTGTGGCAGATTTTTTACATACCGATTATTCAGCCCTCGGGATTGTGACAATTACGTTGATGTATGCATTCCGTAAAAATCATGTGAAGAGCGTCCTTGCCGGATGTATTGCACTTACGGTATTTAATTTTATCGAAATTACCAGCTTCTTTACGCTGATTCCAGTAAAGAAGTATAACGGAGAACGTGGGCTTTCGATGAAATATTTCTTCTATGCGTTCTATCCGGTGCATTTGTTTTTGCTGTATCTCATTTCGAGGTATCTTGTTTGATAACGATTCAGGGCTATGTAAATTATGGCAATATGGACGATGAGTGCCTGTATTCAAGAGGACATATGCCATGATTTGTATGACGAATAGGGGTTTGAAACGTTATTTTTTAAAACAGAAAGAATAACTTAAGGACTCTGCGCACATCCTAATTCCAAGATGAAAAAGGGAATGGATGCGAAGCAAAAACCAAAGACGGAAACAATTCCATATAGTATTTCAGCCTATGCAGTGATGCTCACGTTTGTGTCACTCCTTGGATTTCTGATCGAAAATACCTGGATCGTTCTGACTGAAGGGTTTGTAGATAACCGGAATATGAATGCACCATTTCTGATTGGCTATGGTGTGATGGTGCTGCTGATCTACCGTTTTATGGGAACACCGGAGCGGCTTACGGGGATTCTGCAGTTCGGAAGAGGCTGGACCAGACCAGGGAGGATCAGTCTGTATTTTCTGACCTCCTTTTTCGTAGTATGCTCAGTTGAAATTCTGACCGGATACGTGGTGGAAAAGGTATGCCGACTCTATTATTGGAGTTATGAAGCCTTGCCGCTGCATATTACGAGATATACGTCCCTTCCAACGAGCGTTTCCTTTGCATTTCTGATTGTGTTTTTCATGGGAATTGTGTACACGCCTGCTATGAAATGGCTTACGAGGGTGGATAACAGAGTGCTCCGGGTGGTGAGCGTTTTGCTGGTATTGCTGCTTATTCTGGATTGCGGAAGCTGTTTTGTCTACATGAAACACAACCGTAATTTTTACTATCGCTGGAAGATCCAGATTTTTGCAAATCCACAAAAGATGATTGACGGAAATTGGAACAGGTAGTATAGTGTTCCTAAAAAGTACTACTAGAGGAGGAAAGCAATGGCAATTCGAATTGGTATATTAGGATACGGCAACCTCGGAAGAGGTGTCGAGTGTGCGATCAAGCACAATGATGATTTAGAACTGAAGGCTGTTTTTACAAGACGTGCACCGGCTACTGTAGGAATTCTGACAGACGGTGCAGAGGTTCATTCGGTCAATGATCTTCTGGCTTATAAGGATGAAATTGATGTATTAATCATCTGTGGTGGAAGTGCAACAGATCTTCCGGTACAGACACCGGAGTATGCGAAGTATTTCAACGTTATTGACAGTTTTGACACTCATGCAAAGATTCCGGAGCATTTTGAGAATGTAAACCGTGTAGCGATGGAATCCGGCAAGGTTGGTATTATTTCCGTAGGCTGGGATCCGGGCATGTTTTCTTTGAACCGTATTTATGCAAATGCGATCTTAACCAATGGTAAGGATTATACCTTCTGGGGCAAGGGCGTAAGCCAGGGACACTCCGATGCAATCCGCCGGATCGAAGGCGTTGCCGATGCAAGACAGTATACTATTCCGGTTCCGGAAGCACTGGAAAAGGTTCGTAATGGAGAGACACCGGAGCTTACTACCCGTGAGAAGCATACCAGAGAGTGTTTCGTAGTAGCAAAAGAGGGAGCAGATCTTTCCGGAATCGAGAAGGAAATCAAAGAAATGCCGAACTACTTTGCAGACTATGATACGACGGTGCATTTCATTTCCCAGGAAGAACTGGATCGCGACCACAAGAGAATTCCTCATGGCGGCTTCGTTATCCGCAGTGGAGCGACCGGCTGGAATGATGAGAATAAACATATCATTGAGTACAGCTTAAAGCTGGATTCCAATCCGGAATTTACAGCAAGTGTACTGGTTGCTTATGCAAGAGCGGCTTACCGCATGAATAAAGAAGGACAGAAGGGCTGTAAGACCGTACTCGATGTAGCACCGGCTTATCTGTGCAGAGAAAGCGGAGCAGAATTACGGGCGCATATGCTGTAAGAAAGTGTTGACAGAAGCGGTATGAGCAGAGCTTTGAATGCTTAATCTAAAATAAGGACAGCCCATGCGGCAGGTCTCGTTACAGGAAGTGTGTGGATGAGGTCTGACTGTAGGGGCTGTTTGTAATTATAAATAAAATTTTGGTAGTTGACATACAACATTCCGTATGTTATATTCACTGCAAAGCATATATTTCAAATAATTAAATCTGAATCGCCCGTTTCTGAGGCGGATGAATTTCTAAGATATTTATAGATAGGAACAATTAGAACCGTATTTGTTAAGATACTGGGTATTGTTTGATATCTATTCTGGTTTATGAAAACAGAAGTTTTCTGAAATCCATGCTTTTAAATCACATTCTAAAAATTGAAGAGGCGGGAGGAAGAAAA
>CAVERH010000102.1:0-8072 GCA_963618065.1 bacterium
AGATAGATTACGCAATGGAATTCGGGAGGATGTGCAAATATACTAAGGATATCATCGATGAGTCAGTAAGAGAGTCAGAAAATTAGAAAAGAGGTGCCAGAATGAATCAGAAAGGAAATGGCTGGATATGGGAAAAGGAAAGGTGCGGGACAGAGAAAACGGTATTACTGTTATTTCGAAAAAAAATAACCATAACTAAGGATATAAAAGAAGCAAAGATATGGATTACCGCGGATAGCAGATATAAATTTTATTTTAATGAGAAACTGATAGAAGTGGGTCCCAGTAAGGGAAATCAAGAAAACTGGTTTGTAGATGAGATTCAGCTGGAGGGAGCGTTTGTAAAAGGAGAAAACATTTTTGCGATTGAAGTATTACATTATCCGGCAAAGCATAGACAGGGATGTCATAGTATTTACCGGACAGAGACTCCTGCATTATACTGCTCAGGAAAGATCGTTTTCGAGGATGGAGCCTGTATGAAATTCGATGCGGATGAAAATTGGAAATGCATAGAAAGCAGGGGCTTCCGTATCTGCAATGAGTCAGAGCACTTTTCGCCACTTTGTATCTATGAAGGGATCTATGAAGAAGATTTCCCTGATGCACGGCTGTTTGGATGGAAAAAAGAATCCTATGATGATTCGTTCTGGGAGTATGCCGTACCGTATCAGTGGGGACAAATGGATCGCGCGATCAGTCCGGGAAATACAGAACCCAGAACCATTCCCTTTTTATACAGGAAACAGCGCCGTTTTTCGGAGGTTTCGGCAATCAGGGAATCAGTTTATACCAAAGCGGATTGGATGCAATTTTTAGCTGGGGAAAAAATATTGCAGCTTCCGGCAAATCGTACAGAAATTGTAGAGCTTGGAGTTGGAGAAGAGCTGACAGCTTTTTTGAAATTGGAAATGGAAGCCGGAAGAAATGCTAAAATCGTTATGATTCAATCTGAGGGATATGTCAATGACCATTTTCAAAGGGACGAGGAAAAGGGAAATAGTCCTGACCGAGAAGAAAGCAATCTCAAGGGAGACAGAACGGATGCTGCCAATGGGCACTTGGAAGGATATAAGGATATATATAGAGTAAATGGACTCGGAAATGGGCAGCAAAGAGAGGCGTTTGAACCATTTTGGTTTCGGACGTTCCGGTATATCCAATTAAAAATTACGACAGAGGAGGAACCGTTAAAGCTTATAGGCTTTACCTGCGAGGAAACGGGATACCCGCTGGAGGTAAAGACAAAGATTGTTACCGCAAATCCCTTATTACACCAGATATGGGATTTGAGCGAGAGAACGTTGAGAAGATGTATGCATGAAACCTATGAGGACTGCCCATATTATGAACAGCTTCAATATGCAATGGATTCCAGAGCGCAGATTTTATTTACCTATATGTTATCAGCGGATGATAGATTAGCCAGAAAATGCATGGAGGATTTTCAGAGATCCCAGCGAAATGATGGATTGCTGAACTGCGCAGCGCCTTCGTATGAACCGAATGTCATACCAACGTATTCCATTTTCTATATTTTTATGGTATATGATCACATGATGTTTTTTGGAGATAAAAAACTGGTTCGGAATCATTTGCCAACCATTGACAGAATTTTAAATTTCTTTGATGCAAACCTGGAAGAAAAAGGATATGTGAAAAAGATAGGCGGTTTAAATCAGCAGCATAAATATTGGTCATTTGTTGACTGGGTTCCGCAGTGGTGGGACACAACAGGTATTCCGCCAGCTATTCTGAAAGGTCCGATCACAATGGAAAGCTTATTGTATATCATGGGATTGGAGCATGCGGCAAAATTATCTGAATATGTCAAACGATATGATACAGCAAAGGAATATAGAGAACGGGCAGAACAAGTCCGCATTGCGATCCAAAACACCTGTATCGGAGATAACAACATGGTTATGGATGGTCCAGGGTTGGAAGAATATAGCCAGCATACACAGGTATTTTCTATATTAGCAGGGGTGGTGACGACCGAGCAGGGAAAAGCGAACCTGTTAGAAACCATTTTACATAAAAATCGTTATGCACAATGTTCGGTGGCAATGATGTTTTACTTATTCCGCGCACTGGAAAAAACAGATTTATATGAATATATAAACGATTTTTGGGATATATGGAAACGAATGCTGGATGACCATCTTACGACGTGTAAAGAAAATGAAACAGGAGACAGAAGCGATTGTCATGCGTGGGGAGCAGTGATTCTATATGAGCTTCCGGCGGTCATTCTGGGAGTCCGACCGACAAAACCGGGATTTGAGGAGATAGAGTTTCACCCACATACAGACATTCTTGATTATGCGGATGGTACGGTGATTACACCAAAGGGGGAGGTTCAGGTTCGATGGAAAAAAGAAAATGAAAAATGTTTATTGGAATTTCATGTTCCGGAGGGAATAAAAATAAAAGAAGTATAACACAGAGGAGGATAAGAAAAGTATGCAAAGAAATGGTGTTGGAAAATTGTCAGCTTTACAAAAAGTGATTTATGGATCCGGAAATCTTGCGGCGAATCTGATGAATGCAACTGTATCTGCGTATATTACCTTTTATTATACGGATGTTGCTGGGATTCCAGTGGCTGCTGCGGGTATGATCCTGTTGCTGTGTAAGATCTTAGATGGGATCACAGATTTGATGATGGGTATTGTGGTGGAAAATACGCATACGAAGGATGGAAAAGCGCGACCGTGGATCAAGCGGATGGCAATCCCCTTTGGAATAGCGGTATTTTTGATGTTCTTTTCACCAAATTGGGGCGTAACAGGAAAAATAATCTATGCGGCTGCAACTTATGTAGCAGGTATAGCGATCGTGTATACGGCAATCACCGTACCGTATAATACGATGTCTGCGTTAATTACAGATAATACAGAGGATAGGAACACATTGGCAACGCTCCGTCAGTTTTTTGGAATGATAGGACCACTTACGATAACAACGATTTCCTTGCCGATTATTAACGCACTTGGTGGAGATCAGAGGGCATGGTCTCTTCTGGCAGGTATTTACGGTGCAATTGGTACGGTGATTTATTTTCTGGTTTATTTCACATCCAAAGAGATTGAGGTAGAACCGGTCGGGAAAAAAGACAGTGATAAAAGAGAAAAAGGAGCTTTGTGGAAGCATGTGAAGCTGTTATTTCAAAATAAATACTGGGTATTAGTATTATTTATGACATTGTTATTAATGACATATAGCGGCATTAGAAATGCGATCATGGTATATTATTGCAACTATGTATTAAATAACAGTAATTACTTTTCAATCCTGTCTTTTGCCGGAATGCTGCCAACAATCTTATGCTGCTTTTTTGTACCGGCGCTGGCAAAGAAGTTTGGAAAGAGAAATTTATGCATTGCAGGCTGCATGATGTCAATTGTTGGACAGATCATCATGCTGTTTGGATCAGAAAATCTGATCGTATTGACAATTGCGAACATTGTTCTGGCATTAGGAGTGGGGCCGATTGTTATTTTTATTTTTGCAATGCTTGGTGATACAGCGGTATATGGTGAGTGGAAAACAGGAGAAAAAAATGCAGGATTGATCTTCTCGGCATCTACATTTTCGGAAAAAATAGGAAATGCGGTAGGTGGGGCATTAACAACATTTGCAATGGCAATCGGAGGCTATGTGGCTAACGAATCGATTCAAAGTGCCAGCTCTATTTTAAGCATGAAGATTTGTTATATTTGGCTGCCGATTGTGTTGCTTACTGTATTAATCATATTATTGAAGTGTTATCATTTGGATGATGAGCTTCCGCAAATTCTCAAAGAAATGGAAGCTGATCAGTAAAAACGAATCAGACCATGCAGCTGACGAGGCAGAACCGGAAGTGGTATATACACCGATTGATATTCGGTTATAAGTAAAAAGTTCATAGAAAATTCAGTTGATTCCACACAGGCTCTCGCTTATAATGATATTCTGAAACATAAGTATAATATCCCGATCAGCAATGAATTTAGAGAGGATGTGAGAATTATGTGTAATCTGAGTACAGGCATTGAAGAAAGAGCAACGGAAAAAGCGACTGAGAAAACAAGCGAAAAATTTATTCTGAATATGTATAAGAAAAGTTATACATTAGATCAGATCGCAGACGTTACAGAAACAAGCGTGGAGGTTGTGGAAGCAATCATTAAGAAGAAAGAGCCTGCAATGGCGTAAGTAACAAGCAAATACCAAAAAAATCAAGCAGTAGATCAGTAAATGATTTGCTGCTTTTTCTTTTATTAAGGCGGTCCATTGTGGGCTGCCTTTTGTCATGCAAAAATGGAGTAATCTATGGCAGATAATCAAGCAGAGAAACAAAAAGTACAGGAACTACTTTGAATGAGATATATTTCGCACGTTCACCGCCTGGAATGATGACAGAAAGGTTGAATTTTGAGAAGATAAAGTTGTATTTTTATATGTAAAAAGCGTAAGTTCAAAATTACAATTAAATATATAATACAATGTTAATTCGAAAAGTGAGGCTATAATATGAGAATTTCAAAAATGAGAGTGAACCAGATAGAAAAACCATTAGGATTTGTTATGGACTATGTAAGCCTTTCATGGGTACTTATAGATGATGGGGAAAAATTATATCCTGATATTGCAACAATAGTACGTGTTTATAACGGGGATGAAAAAATATATGATAGTGGATTATGCAAAGAAATCAATAATTTAGATTATGTGGTAGACCTAGAATTACATTCGCGTACCAGATATGTATGGGAGATAATAGTATTGAATAATGATACTGTTATTGCAAAGGATCGTAGTTGGTTTGAAACTGGAAAAATGAATGAAAAATGGGTTGGCACGTGGATTTCTCCTGAAAAGACGGATGATTCTTGTATATTATATAAAACATTCAATGTGGATAAATTATCTGATTCGAGGCTGTATATTTGTGGGCTTGGAGTATATGAATGTTATATAAACGGGAAAAAAGTAGGTAATGAATATCTTGCACCGGGATATCATTCATATGATTTACATTTGCAGGCGCAGACATATGATGTTACAGAGCATTTATGTCATGGTGCAAATGTAATAGAAATATGGCTTGGCGAAGGCTGGTATAAAGGCAGAATAGGATTTGATGGTGGATATAAAAATGTGTATGGAGAGCATCTTTATACTATTGCAGAGCTATATGTTGCTAACAAGCTTGTTGTTAAAACAGATGACGAATTTTTAGGATATGGATCACCTATAGAATATAACAATATATATGATGGAGAAACCATTAATGATGATCCGGTAAATAAAATAACGCAGGAAAGTGTAGTATTTAGAAAGCCGCTTAAATGTGGCAGACTGGGAGATAGATATAGTCTGCCGATAGTAGAAAAGATGCGTATTCCCGTAAAAGAATTGATACATACTCCAAAAAACGAAAATGTTCTTGATTTTGGACAAAATCTTACAGGTTGGGTTGAGATGAATATACATATTCCAAAAGGGGAAAAGATAACTCTGACTGCAGGTGAAATATTGCAGAATGAATGTTTTTACAGGGACAACTACAGAACTGCAAATGCCAAATTTACATACATTTCGGATGGAAAAAGACATATTATAAGACCACATTTTACATTTTATGGATTTAGATATGTTAAAGTTGAGTGTAATTATGATATTTCTAAAAAAGAATTTACCGCAGTTCATTTGAGAAGTGACTTTGACCAGATTGGAAATATAGAGACAGGTGATGCGAATGTAAATAAATTGTTTTCAAATGCATTATGGGGACAACAAGATAATTTCCTTGATGTGCCATCGGATTGCCCACAAAGGGATGAAAGACTTGGCTGGACAGGAGATGCTCAGATATTTTCCGATACAGCATGTTATAATATGTATGTACCGGCATTTTACAGAAAATATTTATGGGACATGAGGGCAGAACAAAAACTGATTGGAGGCGCGGTACCTAATGTTGTTCCACGATTAAAACATGGTATGGTATCGGAATTTGGTTCGTGTCCGTGGGCTGATGCAGGAGTTGTTATTCCGTGGAATATTTATAGACACTATGGAAGTAAAACACTACTTGCGGAATGCTATACCGGAATGAAAGCATGGGTAAATTATCAGAGAGAGAATGAAGCGGAAGAAAAACCATATCTTGTAACATCAGGTTTTCATTTCGCAGACTGGTTAGCTCTTGACAATCCGGAACCGGGACCGTTTGGGGCAACGGATTCACTATACATAGCAAGTGCATATTACTATTATTGTGCAGACGTTGTTGCAAAAGCTGCTGAGATATTACAGTATGCAGAAGTGAATGAGTATAAAGAGCTTGCTGATAATATACTGAAAGCAATTAGAAAAGAATATTTTAATAAAAATGGAACATGTAGTATAGATACCCAGACTGCCAGATCAATAGCAATTGTGTTTGGGCTTACTGAAAACTCAGATGAAGAGGGAAAACTTTTAGCAGAGTTGGTTGAAAAGAAAGGACATTTGGACACGGGATTTGTAGGAACAAATTTTTTATGTCAGGCATTATCGGAAACAGGTCATAATCAGATCGCAGTAGGACTTTTACTTAGAGAAGAATATCCGGGATGGCTGTATGAGGTAAAACATGGTGCTACAACTATATGGGAAAGATGGAATTCTGTGTTGGATGATGGAAGTATGAATCCAGATGGGATGAATAGTCTTAACCACTATGCATATGGAAGTATAGAGGCATGGATGTATGCGTATATTTGCGGAATTACGCCAGTGGAAGGTGGATTTAAAAGATGCCGTATCGCACCAAATCCGGATATAAGGTTAAGTTATGCAAAATGTTCTCTTAACACTCCGATGGGATACATGGAATGTGATTGGGAATATACGGATGTGAGAAATATATGCTATAATATATGTATTCCACATGGAATGGAGGCAGAGGTAGAACTTCCGGGAAAAGAAAAGATGACTGTAAAAGAAGGATGCTACCGTTTTTATACTACAGCATAACAGGAGCAATATGTGATGAGCAGATTAAGGAAAATCTGGGAACATTTATCTGTAAAAATAGTTTTAGGAATACTTGTGGCTATTATCCCATTGAATATAATTGCAATACAGTCAATGATCAATATGAATCAACAGTTGAGAGATTCTACAAGATATACAATACAAAATATATCAGATGTATATGCAACATCGCTCAATGCAGCAATGGACAGAGCTGACAGGTATATGTATAATCTTTTAAATAAAGAATCCTACGGGATAGAGATGAGAGAACAAAGCGATACTATAGATTATATGAATGGGAAAATTTGGAGTATACGCGATATGAACGATAATCTTCCAGTGTCTGAGTGGTTTTGTGGGCATTATGTTTATCTGCCTGAAAAAGAAGAACTGGCATATTCATCTACTACTGGACATATTCCGCAATCTGCTTCGATGAGAAGCTACTTAAATGATAATATAGCTTTAATGGAGAATCAGAGAAAATGGACTGTTATGGAAGTGGACAACATACAGTATTTGTTTCATATTGTAAGGAGTAATGGTATTATATATGGATCTTTTATCGATCTTACAGCTGTTTTGAATGAGATTAGTGACAGCATACATTATACGGATTATTCTGTTACTTATGTAAATAAAATAGAAGGTTCAGAGCAGCCGAACGAAGTGATAGTAAATACAGCATTTAATAAATCGATTGGGGTTCTTTGTATTAAAATTGAAAATGTGAATATTTTTGGAACTGAGAAAGTTTGGGAAAAAATCCAACAGGCAGTAATTATATTATGTCTGGCATGCGCCCCTTTTATGTTTGCATTTTTAAGAAAACATGTTATAAAGCCCCTTAATCAACTGAACAAAGCTCATAATCAGATAGAAATTGGAAACTGGGATTATCGAATTATAGATAAAGCAAGTTCAATGGAAATCAATCATGTATTTCAGTCATTCAATCATATGGCAGAAAATATGAAAGATCTGCGGCTGGAAAATATGCAGAAAGAGCTTGAAAAACAGAAGTTGGAATTAAACAATTTACAGCTGCAGATCAGACC
>CAVERH010000103.1:0-7923 GCA_963618065.1 bacterium
GCAGACCACAGGTAAACCACAATATATATTGTCTCAGATCGCTAAACTCACGTTTAACTACAGTTTTAATAACCAGTGCCACACAAAAAACAATCCATACAGAAATCATATTGGGTCTGAGCAATAGGGTAATTCCCAAGCATCCACCCAGCACCAGTAATCTAAAACGAGTAACCCGGCCATTTTTCATGAAATCAAGAAAAATATATAAAGAAATGGCTATACACGGCATTGCATACTCTTCTGTCAGGTTGCCCCAGTCAAAGTAGACAACTAGCAATGATATTGCTGTAAGCATTGCGACAAAGGCTGATTTTCTTTCACAGGATAACCTTGCAATTTTATAAACAGCAAAAAAAGTTATAGCTAATACAACTAATTCTATAACCCATATTCCTCTATATTCTGATATCTGATTTCCCAGATAATTAATCACATAGAGTAATGGTCCTTTGTGGTCAAAAGAATCCCGATATGGCATTCCTCCCTTTTCCATCATCATTGCTATCGTTTTAAACACACTGCAATCGGTGAAGGCTTCTCCACCAATCCACGGATGCAATGGACTTTTAATCAGAAAAAGAGCCGCTAAAACTAACATTATGCAAATAACACACACATCCTCAGAGTATTCTTTCAAAATTCGTTTCCATCTATCGCGCATAACTATCTCCCCTTGTAACTGTTCCGTTCACTCGCTGTTATCTTCAATATGTGTAACTATTCAGAATGTCAGAACCCCATTCGTAAAACTGCTGCTAATGCAGCTCAAGTTTTACAGGTTCTTCTTTAGCACATGAAAATCTCTCAAGGATCGGATTCCTATTTTAATGATTTTGCGGATATTAATGCTATTCTTTCCTGCGCTTCTTGCCGCAAAAGATATTTCATGAAACATGATCCGCTCCTTATGATATGCAAAATACACAACCATCATGATATTAGGAAGATTATAGTCTGTAGGCAGCTTATATAAATACTTTTTTACACATTCTGTTTTCATCAACCGGAAAGGAGCATTGGCATCCGGAACCTTGACTCCAAAATAAATTCTTAACAGGAAACAGACAACCTGCTCAACAAATTTTCTGCTTTTTCCATCTCCTCTGTCTGTCCGATTTCCGAATATTCCATCATATGAATTCCGTATTTCCCAAAAACAAGCAAACTCCTCTGGATTAGTCTGTCCGTCGGAATCGGTCTGAAAGATATAATCAGCATCCTTCTTTACTGCATAATCATATAATGCGATTATCTTCGCCCCATGTTCCTTGTTCGTATTTTCCAGAAGCTCAAGCTGTGTATACCCCCCCCCGATCATTTTAAGTAAAATATCGTGAGTGCTGTCTGTACTTCCACTATCCGCAACCACCAAACGGGATTTTTCGGATTTCCCCTTCAAGACCTGATACCATTGCTTCACTACTTTCTCAATATTCTTTTCTTCGTTATATGCCGGCATTACAATAAATAATGTGTCCATTTTTCACATCTCCTTTAACTTATTAATGACTCTGCATAAAATCACCTTGCAATTTTATAAAATATACTCTGACTATAATCCATAGTAAAATAATTGTAAGCGTTATCCATCCTTACTGTAGGATTCCCTGCCCATCCATCAAAGAAATCCCAGTCCAGTTTCACATTACGTTCATTTCCTATTCCATTTTCAAGCGTACCGTGTACCGTCCCCACCGCTTCATCCAATGCATTTACTGCACCAAATATAAAAATAAGCATCACACCGAAATTCCGCCAGTTTTTCCATTGGAACTTATAAATCTGTTCCATGCACCATACCATTATGATAAATCGTGCAGGAATACTTCCACGTGAGCATAAATCATTATATAAACCGAGAGAATGATGGTTTTCCATTGTTGAATGTTGTAATTTCGTTTTGCTAAACGTGTATCCATTTGGAATGTCCTCCTCGGTTTAAAAAGTGTAAAAAGTTGTAAACTTTTTCATCTTTTTCAATTATCTCAACCGAGAGGTGTTTACTCAAGGTGCGAGTTATTTACCTGATACACAAGAAAGCCTACGAACAGTTCTTTGAGGTTAAAACAACGCCTAAGCGTGGCCGCCAGGTAAGTTACAAAGAAGATGCCATAAAGGAAGCAAGAAAATATCTTGGATATTTTGCCCTGATCACCAATGAAAAAATGGATGCTTTCACCGCTCTTCACCTGTATCGGATGAAGGATGTAGTAGAAAAGGTGTTTGGCAACATCAAGGAGCGGCTGAATATGAGGAGACTTCTTGTATCCAGTGAAAAAAGTCTCGATGGCAAGATCTTTACTGAGTTTGTGGCATTAATTCTGATTTCCTATCTTGATCACAAGATGAAGGAATCGGGCTTGTATAACAGCTATACCATGCAGGCTCTGCTGGATAAACTGGATGTACTTGAATGTTTTGAAGATGCAAAGCATTCACTGAGGATTGGCGAGCTGCTCGGCAAGCAGGCTGAAATATATGAAGCTCTCGGGATAGCGGTGCCAACCTCGTCATGTTAACCCGAGAATCTAGGATTAATGCCAGCTCTCAAACATTGAGTTCATTTATCTTCTATTTTCATGTAGACACTTCTTTACCAGATTTCTTAATAATGGCCGATAGCTTAACCCACAATTTTATACAAATATAAAACCCAATAATTCTAACACCTATCACAATAAGATTAAACCACCTATCAACCCCAACTTTTTCAAGAATGTGCAAAACCACACTCCATGGAAATACTTTCATTTCAATCTGGTGAATACATAATATTGGAAGGGAATATTGTCCCATAATAATACAATACTTTTTCAAATTTGTATAACTTAATAAATTTGAAATATAGAATATGAAATAGCAACTACAAACAGCTCCCAGAACACTCACTATTCCATAATCATAAATATTCTGTCCCATATCCAAATGAATGTCCAAAATGACTTCTAACAGAAAAACAATGAATGCCCCCAATGCCCTTTTCCAATTCAATGCCTCATTCCAATTTACCCCTTGCAGTCTTACACCCAAATAGACAAATATAGAAGCACATATTCCCGGTTGTATACTTAAAGGCAGCCAGAAATAACGTGTAGATATATAAGAAAATACGGATAAAATACAAATATATACCGCTCCCCATTTATATGGAATTAATAATTTTACCAGTACACCAGCCCAAAACAACGCCCATAAAAACCAAAGTGCCCCCACTCCATCAATCACATCAGAAACCTTAAAACAAGACCCACAAAGAACAGCTATAAACATTGAGCATAGATCAGGTAAAATTCTTTCCCACATTTTTCTGAAAACATCTGCCCAAAATACGAGGAAACAAATTATCCCTCCTGTAACATAATACGGAACCAGCAATCTCTTACTTTTCTTTTTAATGAATTCGCTAAATGATACATCTCCATTCAGGAACATGCCACTTAATATAAAAAACAATGGCATATGAAAGGTAAATACAACGCGATCTATACTTTCTATACCCAAATGTCCCAGACATACGCAAATTATCCCTATTCCTTTTGCAATATCTGCCCACTCTATCCTTGTGCTCTTATTTTTCATTAATATATTCATCCATCGGTTATACCATCACATCCCCATTCAGCTACAAATGGATTTGCTTGTTGCATCATCATTTCCAAATTGAATAATAACTTTCATTGTTTTTTAACGATTTAATATAATTATTTACACAAGCCTGTTCATCTCCAAAATGTATGCACGACGCAAGACATATTTCAACCATAGCAAACAGCTTGATCATATCCCTTCTCTTTTCATTCCATGGCAATTTTTGAAATTTACTATTTATATATCCACACTCATTCTCTCTGGTTAATGTATACACATTCCACTGTGGACGCAGCTCCTTTACCTCCCTTACGAAACGATAATCATCCGTAAAAATAAATATATCAGATATATTCATATTTATTTTTTCCAAAGCATCTTTCGTATTAATTAATTTGTTATATTCTAAAGATTTATCTCCGCCTCTAAACTGAATAGAAGCATATTTTTCCGGCAATTTCACGGTTGCAATTAATTCATTAACCTCTTTTAATGTCTGCTTGTTATATTTTAGTGCTATTTTGCTAAGTTTGGCAAATTCACCTAAGTTTGTCCCTTTGATATTAAAAAGAGGCCACTCCACCTCCACAACCGTACTATATTCACGTGGAATACATTTTGCAAAAATATCAAAAGTAAGATAATCAACGCCTAATTTCCTTTTCAACATCCTCGCTAAAATTTTACGATCTACTCTATACCACGAAATAGGAAGTCTGTAATTTGCAATATGATTCATTTTGTCATGATTCTCTTCACAAAATGATTCAAAGAACTCATTCCAGCCATAGCCACCTGCAAAATTCGCATCATCCGCATAGAGAACAAATTTTATTTTATTCACATAGCAATACAACATACACTGCATCATTGCATCCACTTCAGAATGAAATCCGGCAGCTACCCCCACATGATAAACCACCGTTTTTGTAAAAGAATTATTTATTTTATTATACTCCTCTACCAAAAAGTCATCCGTTAAATTCATATTGCCTTATCTCCTGTTATAAATTAATCCTCTTATCAAAATTTTTTGAATATCTATTTTTTTACCGGTCTGAAAGTAAATCTTTTTAGAAATTATAATACCATACTAAATTGGTACCTTATCTATCAAGATGCATATAATCTTCTATCTGTTTATGCGTACATTCACAGATCGTATCATCATACATATATGCATAGTTCCATTCTATAATTTTCTGCATAGTCTCTCTTATATTCCATTTTGGCTTCCATTCTAAAATATTCCTAATTTTTGAACAATCAAGTTTTAAGAAATTAGCTTCATGCGGACCTCCATCATATACATTTTTCCACACAATGCTATTACCGGTTCTTTTATTCCATTCATCACAAAATAATGTCACCAGGTCGCCAGTAGTTAAACAATCTGCCTCATCCGGTCCAACATTATAATTTCCCTGAATATTCCTATTTATGTATTGCTTTTCAGCAACCAGCAGATATGCCATAACCGGCTCCAATACATGCTGATATGGTCTGACAGAAAAAGGATTTCGAACAATAATGTCCCTTCCTTCTTTTACTGCTCTAAAACAGTCCGGAATAATCCGGTCAAGCGCAAAATCTCCACCTCCAATTACATTTCCGGCTCTCATAGTTGAAATAGCAATTTCTCTGTCCGCGAAGAATGAATTTTTATAGCTGTCCGTGACCAGTTCTGAACAGGACTTGGAATTTGAATACGGATCAAATCCATTCAGTTCTTCATTTTCACGATATCCCCATTCCCATTCCCGGTTCTTATACACCTTATCCGTCGTAACATTCACAAACGATTTTACAGAATCCGTAACGCGAATGCACTCAAGGACATTTACGGTTCCCATAACATTTACTTCGTAAGTATACGCAGGATTTCTGTATGATTCCCGTACCAGAGGCTGGGCTGCCATATGAATCACTATTTCCGGCTTTTTCTCTCTAAAAACCGTCTTCATACGCGTCAAATCTCTTACATCTCCGAGTACAGAATCCATTCTGGAATCCAAGCCAAGCAGCTGATATAGACCCGGATCCGTAGGTGGCTCCAATGCATATCCAACAACATCTGCTCCCGCCATTAACAACACTTCACACATCCAGGCACCTTTAAAACCGGTATGCCCTGTTATTAATACCTTTTTCCCTTTATAAAAGGATAAATCTATCATTCCAGTTTCCTCGTCTATTTCTGTACAGCTTCCTTAATTACTTTAATCATATAATCCAGCATTTCATCTGTCATTCCCGGATATACCCCTACCCAAAATGTACTTTGCATAATTCTATCGGTATTCTCCAGATTGCCTGCTATCCGGTAACCGGTACCACTTTGCCGCATCTCATCAAAGCATGGATGCTTCGTCAGATTCCCGGCAAATAACATTCTGGTCTGTATCCCTTTACTCTCTATAAAGGGAACGACCTTATTACGTTCTATTCCAGGCTTACACGTCAGCATAAAGCCAAACCAGCTCGGATTAGCGTGTTCACACGGTTGTGGAAGAAGAAACTCATCCTGAAGTTCCTTCAATCCTTCATAAAGACGATTAAAATTGTAACGCCGCCTTTCAACAAATCCCGGAAACTTATCCAACTGGGCACACCCAATTGCAGCCTGCATATCCGTTGCTTTTAAATTATATCCAAAATGGGAATACACATATTTATGGTCATATCCCAATGGCAATTCTCCATACTGTCTGTCAAACCGATGTTCACAGAGATTGTCATGTCCTGATGGACAGACGCAGTCCCTTCCCCAATCCCTAAAGGATCTGATGATCTTGTGAAGAAGTGGATTATTCGTATATACCGCTCCACCTTCTCCCATAGTCATATGATGAGGTGGATAAAAGCTGGAGGTTCCAATATCCCCTACAGTTCCTGTAAAATACCATTTTCCATCCATTTCATACTGCGATCCCAATGCATCACAATTATCTTCTATAAGCCATAGATGATTCCGATTACAAAATTCCTTCACCGTCTTTAAATCAAATGGGTTTCCCAAAGTATGGGCAATCATAACCGCCTTCGTCTTCTCCGACAAAGCTTCTTCCAACATAGTAACATCAATATTATACTGTGGTATCGTTACATCCACAAATACTGGTACTGCACCATACTGGATCATCGGAGCTACCGTTGTCGGAAAACCGGCTGCAACAGTAATTACTTCATCTCCACGCTTTACCACACGCTCTCCCAGCAAGGGTGATGTCAACGCCATAAATGCAGCTAAATTTGCCGAAGAACCGGAGTTCACAAGTGAACAGTATTTCACTCCCAGATATTCTGCCAGCTTCGCCTCGAATTCTTCTGTATATCTTCCGGATGTAAGCCAGAATTCCAATGCAGAATCAACAAGATTCACCATCTCTGCACTATCATATACTCTGGAAGCATAGGGAATCCGATCCCCCACATGATACTCTTTTTTTGTATGGTATTTATTGCAATAGTTTTTAACCTGCTCCAGGATATACTCCCTTGCCTCTGTTTCATTCATATTATCAAACATTTTCCCCACATCCTTACCATTTTTTCCATGGTGCCTTATTGCTTGTCCACATACTTTCCAAAATAAGTTGTTCTCTTTTTGTATCCATACACTGCCAGAATCCTTCATGTCTATAAGACATCAACTCGCCCTCATCTGCCAGTATTGGCAATACATCCTTTTCAAGCACACACGCATCGCCTTTTAAATATCCAAATATTTCTGGCTCCAGCACCATATATCCTGCATTGATGGGTGAACTATCTACTTTTTTCTTCTCCCTAAAAGATCGAACACTATTATCTTCCGCTATTGTTAAAATTCCCTTTTCCTGTTCCATTAAAACAGTAGTTAATGTTGCCATTTTCCCATGACTTTGATGATACTCAAGCAGCTTGCTAATATTTACATCACACACCCCATCGCCATAGGTCATCATAAATGCTTCATTACCTATGTAATCCTTGATGCGCCTAATTCTTCCCCCCGTCATTGTATTCAACCCGGTGTCCACTACCGTTACTTTCCACGGCTCAGAATGCTGGTCATGAATAATCATTTTATTCCCGGCAGTAAAATCAAATGTAATATCTGAGGTGTGCAGAAAATAATCTGCAAACCATTCCTTTATAATGTGTTGTTTATATCCGGCACATATAATAAAATCATTAAAACCATAATATGAGTATTCCTTCATTACATGCCAAAGAATCGGCATTCCACCTATCTCCACCATTGGTTTTGGAATATATTCAGTTTGTTCTGAAAGACGCGTTCCAAGTCCTCCTGCTAATAAAACAACCTTCATGTTTCACCCTCTATGA
>CAVERH010000104.1:0-7906 GCA_963618065.1 bacterium
TCGCAGTGCATCTCGAAAAATCTGCGATTTTCCTCGATGTCCGGGCATTCGCCCTATCACTCTCGATCTATGCAGTTCTTACCATGCAAGCATGCCCGAACTGCATATTCTCGACTGACACTGCTCATTGCTTGCGCTCATTATATCACAATACACCGGAAAATTGAAGAAATTTATGCAAATAAAAGCAAAAAAAGAGCAAAGAAAGCAAAAAAACGCAAAAAGATGTAACCAAATATTCGGTGAGCACAGGTGCTGCAAATAAAATAGAACGATAAATTGTGCTAAATAACCAAAAAATAGAAAAAATAACACAAAATAATGACGAATCCATGCAAACGTTTGCATAAAAATCAGCAAAAAATTGTGCAAAAATACTTGAAAACGCAAATAAAATTGCTATAATCCGAATTAGAGTACAAATGAATTTGATCATTACTCGGGAAAATGGAGAAGTACAAAGGAGGTAACTTTATGGGCAAAGGAAAAAAGATTTTTACAATGGTGATGGCAGCTACACTTGCATTTGGTTCATTGACAGGATGCGGAAGCTCAGGGAGCAGTAAGGATGGCACATCATCCAATAAGGGAAATGATGATGCGGCAAATAAAACCGATACATCGGCGAAAGAAGGAACAAGCACCTTAGGTCTTACACCACTTTCGGAAAGAACAACATTAAGCATCGGTTTCTTTGCAGGTTCCGCACATTCCATGCCATGGTATGTGGCAGATCAGATGGGGTTCTTTGATGAATTAAACATTGATGTCGAATACCAGTCTTTTACAGGTGGTCCGGCGATGATGGAAGCAAATGCAGACTGGGATGTCTGTGATGTAGGAGCACCCGGTATGTTAAATGGTATGAAAAACTATGATATCAATATGATCGGCATTTGTGACAATGAATATAATACGGCATTGTTTGTCAGGGCAGACAGTGACCTTGCAGCAAAACCGGATGATCCGGAGTCGTGGAGAGGAAAGAAGGTTCTTTTAAATAAAGGAACAACACTCCAGTACATGTTCATGCAGTATATGAACAGCATCGGAATCACAGATCTTGACGAATATGGTATTGAGATCATTGATACGGCAGTAGGCACCTGTCTGACCGCTTTCCAGACCGGTGAGGGTGATGCAATGTGCGTATGGAATGCGTTTGCAGTAGAGGCAGAGGATGATGGTTATGTACGTGTTACAGATATTGGCAAGATGGGATTAAACAATGTCAGCTGTATCGGTGCGACAAGTGATGCGCTTGAGAATAAAACAGATTTAGTGGCAACGGCATACCAGGTATATTATAAAACATGGGAGTGGTGTCAGGAGAGTGATGAGAACATGCAGAAAGCAAAAGATCTTTTCATGGAATCCTGTGAAGACGAAGGAGTTGCTGTTACAGAGGAAGTGGTAGATCGTTTGATCAGCGAATTCCAGTGTACTTCTTTGGCAGATGCAGTAAAGGCAATGACAACAGAAGAAGATGACCGTAACGGATCCGGCGGCAAAGTAAGTGAGGCTTCCAATGATTTGTTCGAAACCATGGACTTCTTTATTACACTTGGCAACTATTCAGAAGATGACAGACAGACAATCATTGACAAGGGACTTGTAAATCCTGTAATTGCGAAAATGGTTAAATAGTAACAGATAGGAGCGTTCGATATGAGTGACAGTACAAGAGTAGAGCGTCGTCTGACAGATGAGCAGCGAATCAAAAAAGTTCAGGAAGATGCACGTAAAAGTAAATATCAACTGACGGTACTTTCCATCATAGGTGTCCTTGCCTTTTTACTGATCTGGCAGTTCGCGGTTGTAGGTGGGCTGCTTCCGAGCCGGTATGTCCCGGCACCGTCAGAGGTCGTAAAGTTGTTTTTTGATAAATGGGTTGACCCGAATCCGGATGGAGCAGTATTAGGTGTACATATTCTTGCCAGCCTGCAGGTTGCCCTTACCGGTTTCTTCCTTGCAATCATCATCGGCGTCCCTCTTGGGCTGTTTATGGGCTGGTTCAGAGGCTTTGAAAGCTTTATGAAACCTATTTTTGAAATTTTAAGACCGATCCCTCCGGTATCATGGATTCCGATCACGATCATCTGGTTAGGACTTGGACTTCAGGCGAAAGCGTTTATTGTATTCTTCTCGGCGTTTGTTCCGTGTACGATCAATGCGTACACGGGAATCCGTCAGACGAGCCCGGCACTGATCAATGTCGCAAAGGTCTGCGGTGCTTCGAATTTTACAATTTTCAGAAAAATAGGTATTCCGTCAGCAATGACAATGACCTTTGCAGGTATCCGTGTAGCACTCGGTAATGCATGGGCTACACTGGTAGCTGCGGAAATGCTGGCAGCGAATGTGGGACTTGGTTATATGATTCAGCAAGGTCGTTCTTTTGCAAGACCGGATATCATTATTCTTGGTATTGTAGTTATCGGTATACTGGGAGTCATTTTCACATGGCTGCTTGGACTTGTTGAAGGAAAGGTTCTGGGGTGGAAGAAATGAAAAAAGCAAAAGAAGAAATGATCCTCAGCGAATTTGAACGCAAAGAGATGAACCGGAATCGTGTATACAAGGTGCTCCCGGTCATTGCAATTATCCTGCTGGTTCTCTTATGGGTGGCAGCATCCTCAAATCCACTGTCCAAATTCCCGTCTCCGGCGGCAGTGTGGGACAGGTATTTAAAGCTTCTGGACAGACCGATTAAAGATCTGGGTTTACTGGGTCATATTTGGGCGAGCTTAAGGCGCGTGTTTATCGCACTTGGTTGTGCGTGGCTGATCGGTATCTCTTTCGGTATTTTAATCGGATGGAACAAAAAATGCAATGCACTTTTCGGACCGATTTTTACGGCTTTCCGTGCGGTGCCGCCTCTTGCATGGGTACCGTTAATGACGATCTGGTTCGGCACAGGTGAATTTCCGAAGGTCTTGATCGTATTTATCGGTGCACTGATGCCTGTTGTTGTCAATACTCAGGCTGGTATCTCCAATGTCGTCAAGGAATATTTGGATATCGGTACAATTTTTCATGCAAATAAGAGACAGATGCTATTTGAAATTGCTATTCCATCTGCACTGGATGCGATCTTCGCAGGTGTCCGTAACTCCACGAGTGCGGGCTGGATGGTTGTACTGGCAGCAGAGATGCTTGGCGGAAAGTCCGGTGTAGGCTTCCTGATCGTCAGGGGAATGGATTCCGGAGATTATCCGTTATGCTTGCTTTCCATGATCTGCATTGGCGTGGTAGGTTATTTACTTGCAATTGTAATTCAGCTTTTAGAAAGGATTATATGTCCATGGACGAGAAAAAGATCAGTTTAAAATTAGAGCATATTTCACAGAGTTATATTGTGGACAATAAGGTTTTTGACGCGGTTATAGATGTATCTATTGACGTTTATCAATCTGAATTTTTAGTTATTTTAGGTCCTGGGCGTTGTGGAAAAACTGTTTTGCTGAATATGATCGCCGGGCTCGAAAAACCGGTGGATGGTAGGATTTTGCTCGATGGGGAAGCATTAAATAGCAGTGATGAGCGTATCGGCATGGTTTTCCAGAAACGTGCATTGATGCCCTGGAAAACCGTTATGGAGAACGTGGAGTTCGGACCCAAATTAAAAGGTGTCCCAAAGAAAGAGCGCAGGGAAACTGCACAAAAATACATTAATCTGGTTGGATTACAGGGATTTGAAAAGAGCTATCCGAATGAGCTTTCCGGTGGTATGAAGCAGCGTGTGAGCATCGCAAGAGCTTACACGAATAATCCGGAAATTCTTCTGATGGACGAGCCTTTCGGAGCATTGGATGCACAGACAAGATATGCGATGGAAGAGGAAGTCCAGCGGATCTGGCAGCAGGAGAAAAGAACGGTTATTTTTGTAACTAATAATATTGAAGAGGCACTTTACCTTGCGGACAGAATTGTGCTGCTCTCAAACTGTCCGGCGCATGTAAAAGAGGTTTATGATATTGACCTGCCGCGTCCGAGAAATACAGTGGATTCTGAGTTTTTGCGCCTTAGAAAAGAAATATCTGACAATACAGATCTGGCATTATAAGTGGAGGTGCAAAATGGGTGAAAATAATTACAAGGTAGAAGTTCACAATCTGACAAAGAATTTTGGAAGCTTAAGGGTGCTTGACGATATTTCCTTTAACATAAAAAAAGGAGAATTTGTCTGTATCGTAGGACCTACAGGATGTGGTAAGACGACGTTCTTAAATCTTCTGACAAGAATTTATATGCCGACCAAAGGGGATCTTCTGATCGATGGGGAAAGTGCGGATCCGAAAAAACACAATCTGGCATTTGTGTTTCAGGAGCCGTCAGCACTGCCCTGGAAGACAGTGGAACAAAACCTGCGCTTTTGTCTGGAATTAAAGAAATTACCGGAAAAAGAGATCAAACAGCGCGTTGATCATATTATCAGATTAATGGGATTGGAAGAATTCCGCAATTCCTATCCGCACCAGTTGTCTGTATCTACTGAGCAAAGAATTATCATCGGACGTGCATTTGCCATGAACCCGGATCTTCTGCTGATGGATGAGCCTTATGGCCAGATGGATATAAAGTTAAGATTTTATCTTGAAGATGAAGTTCTAAAATTATGGAAAGAAACAGGCGCAACAGTCGTATTTATCACACACAATATCGAGGAAGCGGTATATCTGGCAGAACGTGTTCTGATTTTATCAAACAAGCCAACAACCATTAAGGAAGATATGAAAATTGATTTGCCAAGACCACGTGATGTTACTTCACCGGAGTTTATTAAGATCCGGCAGTATGTAACAGATCAGATCAAATGGTGGTAAGAGGAGGAAAAGAAGAAATGTATGATGTATTGATTGTCGGATGCGGTGTTGTGGGGGCAGCGACAGCGTACCAGCTTTCCAGATACAATCTGTCTGTCTGTGTCTGTGAACGTTATAATGACGTGGCAAACGGATGTACAAAAGCAAATACGGCGATTTTGCATGCAGGCTTTGACTGTCCGGTCGGCAGTATGGAGGCACGATTAAATCTCCGTGGCATTCAGCTTGCGAAAGAGATCTGTGAAAAGCTGGACGTAGAGCGTATGGAAATGCCTACTTTTATTATTGCATATGATAATGAGCATGATTTGAATTACATTCAGGAATTATATGAGCGCGGTGTAGCCAATGGTGTGGAAGGCTTACGTATTGTAGACAGAGAGGAGGCACTCCGTTTAGAGCCGGGATTAAATCCGAATATCAAGGCGGCTTTATATGCACCCGGTTCCGGTATTATCAATCCGTGGGAATACTGTATTGCAATGGCGGAGACCGCAGTAAAAAATGGCGTTGAAGTAATGCTTGACAGTGAAGTGACTGCCATTGAGAAAAAGGAAGATCATTTTGTTGTGACGACAAAGTCAGGTATTTATGAATCCCGCTATGTCATCAATGCCGGTGGTGGATGGTCTGCACAGGTAGATGAAATGGTTGGCGGTCATTCGCTGCATCAGACGAACTTTGCCGGACAGTATTTTGTGCTGGATAAGAATCAGGGAAATAAAGTACATTCGGTTATTTTCCCTTGCCCGGATGAACACGGATTTAAGGGAATCTGTGTGACACCGACCGTGCATGGCAATCTGCTTGTGGGTCCGGACTGCTATGAGGTAGTGGATGGTGATCATGTGGGAACGGATCCGCTGACATTGGAGAACCTGAAAACAGAGGCATATAAATCCGTACCGGATATCGATTTCCGTGAGATCATCCACGAGTATGCCGGTGTACGTCCGAATACACAGATACCGGATTTTGTGATTGAAGAATCACCAGTGTGTCCACATTTTATTAATCTGGCTGGTATTAAATCACCGGGACTTTCCAGTGCACCGGCGATTGCAGAGGAAGCAGAGAAGCTCCTTTTGAAATGTGGTCTGGAATTGGAAAAGAAAGAGAGCTTCATTGATACGAGAAAGAGGATCCAGTTCCGTTATTTAGATGATGCCGAAAAGGAAAAACTGATTGCGGAAAATCCACTTTATGGAAGAATTATCTGCCGTTGCGAGACCGTTACGGAAGGAGAAATCGTGGAAGCGATTCATCGTCCGATCATTCCACGGACAGTGGATGCGATCAAGCGTCGCTGCAATGCGGGTATGGGACGCTGTCAAGGAGGCTTCTGCGGTCCGCGTGTCCATGAGATACTTGCAAGAGAGCTGGGAGTGGATGAAAAGGATATCCTGATGGATGAACAGGGAACTTTTATCATTACATCTGCGATTAAGGAGGGGCACAATGAAGAATGTATATGATGTCATCGTGGTCGGAGGTGGACCGGCTGGTTTGGCGGCGGCATGCAGTGCAAAGGAAGCAGGAGCGAAGGATGTTCTGGTGCTGGAGCGTGACAGGGAAGCAGGAGGAATTTTAAACCAGTGCATTCATAATGGATTCGGACTTCATTATTTTAAGGAGGAGTTGACCGGGCCGGAGTATGCAGCACGTTTTGTAAATAAAGCAGAAGAGCTTGGCGTAGAGGTTCTGTTGGATACGATGGTACTGGCGGTCGAAGGACATCGTGTGACTGCATGCAATACCGAGGACGGACTGATCGTATTGGAAGCCGGATCGGTTGTGCTTGCCATGGGATGCAGAGAGCGTACAAGGGGAGCTGTTGCGATCCCGGGTGATCGTCCGTCAGGTGTTTTTACAGCAGGAACAGCACAAAGATATATTAATATAGAAGGCTATATGGTCGGAAAAAGAGTTGTCATCTTAGGAAGCGGTGACATTGGGCTGATTATGGCAAGAAGAATGACATTGGAGGGGGCAAAGGTGTTGGCATGTGTCGAATTGATGCCTTACTGCAACGGTCTGAACCGGAATATTGTCCAATGCCTGAATGATTATGATATCCCGCTCTATCTGTCACACACCGTAACGAATGTGGAGGGATTGCATCGGGTAGAAAAAGTAACGGTAGCTGAAGTGGGTGCAGACAGAAAGCCGATTCCCGGAACTGAGATCGTGTTTGACTGCGATACGTTACTGTTGTCTGTCGGCTTGATTCCGGAAAATGAGCTGACAAGAAAAGCTGATATTCCACTGGATACAGCAACCAAAGGTGCGATCGTTTATGAAAATATGGAAACCCGGCAACCGGGTGTATTCAGCTGTGGCAATGTTGTGCATGTACATGATCTGGTTGATTTTGTAACTGCCGAGAGCCAGCGTGCAGGAAAGGCGGCAGCAGAATATGCGGCAGGAAAAAGAATACCAAAAGACGGCAGGGTGATCGAACTGAAAAGGGGCGATCATGTGACTTATACCGTTCCGCAGGCGATCCGTGTGGAAAATGCAGGGGCTGGCGTTGATATTTCTTTCCGTGTGAATGCTGTCATGACGGATCAGGAGATCTGTGTGAAAGACGGTGACACTGTGATAGCGCATTATAAGAGGGAACATATGGCACCGGGCGAGATGGAGCACATAAAGCTTCCGGCTGCTATTTTAAAGCAAGTCAAAAATCAGGTTCTGGAAGTGGCAGTTGTGTCAGCAGAGGGAGGTGTCGGAAAATGAAAGAATTGATCTGTATTGTATGTCCAAAGGGGTGTCACCTGCATGTCGACGAGCAGAACGATTATCAGGTTTCCGGCAATTCCTGCCCGAGAGGTGCGGAATATGGAAGGAATGAGATTCTTCATCCGACCAGGGTGCTCACAAGTATTGTCAAAGTGGCAGGTGGGACACATCGTTGCTGTTCTGTAAAAACGAACGGAGGAATCCCGAAGAAAGATATTGTAAAGGCGATGGAGCTTTTGAAAACAGTCAGGATACAGAGTCCTGTCTGTATCGGAGATGTCATTGTAAAAGACATCTGCGATACCGGAATTGACTGGATTGCTACGAAAACGTGCTGA
>CAVERH010000105.1:0-7902 GCA_963618065.1 bacterium
CGCACCTAAGCTCAAGCTGCGCCTTTGGCTTGCTTTCACTAAGTGCTCTGCACAAAACAGCCGCACGTCTTCCGACTTACGGCTGCCTTCTTTCTATTATTATATTTTCTCTTCTACATCCGGTCAGACGGCACGTTGGAAAATCTTCCTTTGGGTGCTGGCTCCACATTCTGGGCTGCCTTCGGCTCCTGCGATTCTGCAGAATTCTGTGTATCTTTTATCTGTGGTTCTACGGCCTTCTGCGTTTCCTTCTGTGCCTCTTCCTGTGCCTGCACCGGCTGCTCTGCCGGTTCTGTTGCAGGCTCCGTCTCTGCTTCTGTGGTGGATTCCGCAGTCTGATTCTGCTCCCTCTTCTCTTCCGGATCCGGAAGTCCCTTCTCTTCACGGTAAATCTTCATAAATTCCTTACCGCTGATGGTTTCCTTCTCGATCAGATGTGCTGCAAGCTTATCCATTAGTTCCCGGTTTCCGGCAAGCATTTCCTTCGCTTCGTCATAACACTGCTTCAACAGATTCATGACCTCGGTATCGACATCGGCTGCGGTACGGTCGCTGCAGGTCAATCTTGCACCGCCGCCCAGATAC
Source organism: bacterium (assembly GCA_963618065.1). Classification (GTDB taxonomy): domain Bacteria; phylum Bacillota; class Clostridia; order Lachnospirales; family Lachnospiraceae; genus Suilimivivens. The sequence continues at coordinate 586 of CAVERH010000105.1, forward strand.
TCACTTTCTACGGTTGCAAGTCCCATCAGACCGAACCGATCACTCATGCCGAACCGAGTAATCATATTGGTTGCGATGTTCGTTGCCTGTTCAATATCGTTTGCTGCACCCGTTGTAACATTTCCAAAAACCAGCTCTTCTGCCGCACGTCCGCCAAGCAGGCTCACCAGACGATCATGAAGCTCTTCCTTCGTCTGCAGATATTTTTCTTCCTCCGGTACATGCATAACATAGCCAAGTGCACCCATGGTTCTGGGAACAATCGTGATTTTCTGTACCGGCTCGGAATTCTTCTGCAAGGCACTGATCAGTGCATGGCCAACCTCATGGTAGGAAACGATCTTGCGCTCTTCCCTGCTCATGATACGGTCTTTCTTTTCCTTACCGACAAGCACCTGTTCTACGGCTGCGAACAGATCCTTCTGGGAAACATATTCCCTGCCGTGCTGTACCGCCATAATGGCAGCCTCATTAATCATATTGGCAAGATCTGCACCAACCGCACCGCTTGTAGCCAGTGCGATCGCATCCAGATCCACACTCTCATCCAGATGTACATCCTTCGCATGAACCTTCAGGATCTCCACACGTCCCTTTAAATCCGGCTTATCTACGATAATTCTACGGTCAAAACGTCCAGGACGGAGAAGTGCCTTATCCAGAATCTCCGGTCGGTTCGTAGCGCCCAGTACCAGAATACCCTTTGACGTATCAAAGCCGTCCATCTCAGACAACAGCTGGTTCAACGTCTGTTCACGCTCCTCGTTTCCCCCGCCGTATTTACTGTCACGGCTTCGCCCAATAGCATCAATTTCATCGATAAAAATAATACACGGTGCATTCTTGGTTGCTTCCTTAAACAGATCTCTGACACGGGAAGCTCCGACACCGACATACAATTCAATAAAGTCCGATCCGGAAAGCGAGAAGAACGGTACCTTCGCCTCGCCGGCTACTGCCTTTGCAAGCAATGTCTTGCCCGTGCCGGGAGGTCCGACAAGCAGCGCTCCTTTCGGAAGCTTTGCACCAATGGATGCATATTTCGTCGGATTATGCAGGAAATCTACAACCTCCTGCAGGGATTCCTTCGCTTCATCCTCACCAGCTACATCCTTAAAGGTAATTCCTGTTTCCTTCTGCACATAAACCTTCGCATTGCTCTTTCCAACGCCCATGGGACCGCCGCCCTTGCTCATCTTACGGAACAGGAAGCTTAGCAATACCCACATCAGCAGGAATGGAAATACATAGGTAAGCAGAAATGCCAGAATTGTGCTCGTACCGTCTGCCACCCTGCCCTTCACTTCCACATCGCTGTGCTCCAGAAGACGGTTCGTCAGGGTATCATTGTCCTCGATTTTACCGGTATAGAAGGTCACGCTGGAACTCATTCCATACAAATTCATCAGCGGATTCTGCTGGCTCTGCTCGATCTTCGGCTGGATATAAATCCGGTCGGAATCAATCGTAACTGATGCAACCTTATCCTCATCAAGCATTTGAATGAATTCATTGTAGCTGATCTCCTGCTCCGAAGATCCTGTCATAAAATTCATAAAGGCACTGACCAGCAGCAGGGAAATCAACGCTGCAATCACGAACATGATAATGTTCTGTTTCTTGGGATTCTTGGAAGAACCTCCTCCATTTCCCTTATCGCCGGTGGAATTATCTCCTCCACCCAGTCCCCCGTCAAACTGATTCAAATTCTGATTGTTCATTTAATATCCTCTTTCTTTACGGGGCTCGCTTGTTAAATCCACCCCTAATTTCTTGAATGTCTTAATATCCACATTGGAAAGCATCACCGAGGTATGCACCTGACATCCCTTGAGTCTTGGAAGCTGCTCTAATGCTTTCTTCGCATTCTCATCAGTAAGTGCGGAAATGCTTAATGCAATCAGCACCTCATCCGTATGCAGACGTGGATTCTTTCCACCTAAATACTTCGTTTTCAGCACCTGAATCGGCTCAATCGCTTCCGGAGAAATCAGATGCGTATCGTGATCCACTCCACCTAATACCTTCAACGCATTCAGCAGTAATGCTGCTGATGCGCCGAGCAGATCGGAAGTCTTCGACGTAATAATCGTGCCATCCTGCAGTTCGATTGCCGCAGTCGGAACACCGAGCTTTTGGGCACGCTGATTGGCTGCTACGGTCACCTCACGGTCATCGGTCGTAATCCTGGCCTGCTTCATCAGCAGTTCAATCTTATATACCTCGTTTTCGCTCCCCTTATCGTTTACCACATTATTAAGAGCGGTATAGTAACGGCGGATAATTTCCATATTGGAGGCTTCACAGCAGGCTTCATCATCAACGATACAGTTTCCAGCCATATTTACGCCCATGTCGGTAGGAGACTTATAAATACTCTCTCCGTAAATTCCTTCAAAAATAGCGCTTAATACCGGAAAGATCTCAATGTCACGGTTGTAGTTGACTGTTGTCACACCATACGCTTCCAGGTGGAACGGATCAATCATGTTCACATCATTTAAGTCTGCTGTTGCTGCTTCATAGGCAAGATTAATCGGATGCTTCAACGGAATGTTCCAGATCGGAAAGGTCTCGTACTTCGCATAGCCGGACTTAATGCCGCGCTTATTGTCATGGTATAACTGGGAAAGGCAGGTTGCCATCTTACCGCTTCCCGGTCCGGGTGCTGTTATCACTACAAGTGGACGGGTTGTTTCAATATATTCATTCTTACCAAAACCCTCTTCACTGACAATCTTATTGATATTGGAAGGATAACCTTCAATAATATAATGAAGGTAAACCTTCACTCCCTTCTTCTCAAGCTTCATCTTAAATGCATCTGCTGCTGCCTGGCCGGTATAATGGGTCAGGACAACACTGCCCACATAGAGTCCTCTGCTTTCAAATTCCTTCATCAGACGCTGTACATCCACATCATAGGTGATTCCAAGATCACCACGTACTTTATTTTTCTCTATATCGGCTGCATTTATCACAATGACGATCTCTGCACGGTCTGCCAGCTTCATCAGCATACGCAGCTTACTGTCCGGCTCAAAGCCCGGAAGCACTCTTGATGCGTGAAAATCATCAAATAATTTTCCACCAAATTCCAGATAAAGCTTATCACCAAATTTATTAATGCGCTCTTCAATATGCTCTGACTGCATTTTCAGATATTTCTCATTATCAAATCCCACTCTCATAATTGTTTTCCATTCTCCTCTGTTAAACCCTCATCCGGTCAGCTGTCGTCGTCCTGACGGCAGGCTGTCTATATTTTTTTATTCTAGCACAGCTTTTTCGATTATTCCATAAAAAGAAATAAATGAACTATGAAAATTTTATAAAATACGAAAGCTGCACATCACATTGTGATGTGCAGCTTTCACTCTTATCCTGTCAATTGTTTCAGATTCATAATTATTCAGAATATTACCTACATTCTTGCATTCTGTACATTTTCCCGGAACCAGTCATAAGCAAGCTGTACGCCCTCACGCAGCTCAACCTTATGTGTCCAGCCAAGTCCGTGAAGCTTATCTACGTTGGTAAGCTTTCTCGGTGTACCGTCCGGCATATCCCTGTTCCATACGATCTCGCCCTCGTATCCGACAACCTCCTTAACGGTTTCTGCAAGTTCCTTAATGGTCACTTCCTTGCCGGTTCCGATGTTCACATGCTGTTCTCCGCTGTAATTCTCAAGCAGGAAAACACAGGCATCTGCCATATCATCTACATATAAGAACTCACGAAGCGGTGTCCCGGTTCCCCAAAGCTCTACGGACGGGGACTTGTTTTCCTTTGCTTCATGGAACTTCCGGATCATGGCAGGCATTACATGCGATCCCTGTAAGTCGTAATTGTCATGCGGTCCATAAAGATTGGTCGGCATGCAGCTGATAAAGTCATCCCCATACTGTCTCTTATAAAACTTACACATTTCAAGACCGGCGATCTTGGCAATGGCATATGCCTCATTCGTTGTTTCCAAAGGACCGGTAAGCAGCGCATCCTCCGGAATCGGCTGTGGTGCCATCTTCGGATAAATGCAGGTGCTTCCTAAGAATAAAAGCTTCTTTACCTTATATCTGTGGCAGCACTCGATCACATTACACTGAATCTGCATATTCTCATAAGCGAACTCGGCAGGTGTGGTATTGTTTGCATTGATCCCCCCCACCTTGGCTGCAGCCAGGACAACTACATCCGGCTTTTCTTCATCAAAGAAGTCACGTACCTGCTGCTGGTTGGTCAGATCCAGCTCTCTGTGTGTTCTTCCAATAATATTGGTGTAGCCCTTGGCTTCGAGGTTACGCACGATTGCGCTTCCAACCAGTCCCCGATGTCCGGCCACATAAATCTTATCTGTTTTTTCCATCATCTGATAATCCCTCCTGAATGGTTTCTCCTATAAATATATCTTCTTTCTGCCACGGTGCGGCAGGAAAAGCATCATATCCGGTACGGTCACCCTCCTTCGGATAATAAAAGGTGTAGCCGTGCATATCATAAGCAATCGTATCAAAATGCTCGTAGTTCTTCTGCTTTACAAAATATTCCGGCATAAAGCTGCGGACATTTTCTATTCCAAAAGCTCCTGCTTTATAAATCCCAAGTAAAATCAGGAATACAAGAGCGATCCTTCCCCGGTCAAACCTCTGGATCCATGTCACGTAAATATATCCCCAGTCCAGTACGGCCGTAAGCCACAGAAATACACAGCCATAACGGACAAGCGGTGAAGTGGCCATCCAGAATACAAAGCAGATATTCACAACACCAATGGAAAACAATACGGGAAGCTGGTCCTTTTTCTTCCGGATCAGTGTCCCAAGCACAATGCCAATCAGTAGAACAAGTCCGCTTACTGCCAGCAGGAAAAATCCCTGATCCGTCAGGGAAAGCGACCGGAACCAGTCCGGAAACCACTCTGTGATTCCCTCTCCATAACGGGTCACGTCACTGTACCCTCTTCCCCAGACCTTGATTTCACGGGCATCGTATTCTGCCGCGCCCTTCGGAATCTTGTAAGGCAGGTCAAAGAGGTCAATTGAGGTAAACGGGTAAACCAGCCATCCGGAAAGCAGTACATTCCGGATAAAATACGGAAGTGCGGTAAGGAATCCGGCCAGCAGAAAACAACCTGTCTCTTTCCACCTCTTCTGCCGGATCAGCTGTATCGCCGGATACCATACCAGCAGCAAAATCACGGCTCCCGAAAGCTTCATCGTCAGAATGGTTACACCCAGTACACAAAGCATGGCATAGGGAAAGTAATCCGTCACACCATCCTCCACCAGGGTAAGCCACCGGATCACCACATAAAATACCAGCAGCACCATAAAATAATCGGATGCCGGTGAAATCATTTCATCAAAAATATTAAACAGGTAGTACGCCGCCATCACACGCGCAAAGTCTGACAGCCGGAAGCACCTTCTTCCCTTCTCCCAGAATCTGCTCACACATACCACGGAAAGAAGCCATGCCAGAAATCCTGCTCCGCAGTGAAAGGACTGGCCTCCCAGAAAACGGAAGCTGTACAATGCAGTCCAGGGAAATGCAGCGCTGTTGTAAGCCAGCCGGCTATGTAAATTTCCAAGTCCCCGGATTACTCCGTATTCTTCAATCCATCGGATGCTCTGCGCATGATACAGCCCGGTATCATAATGCTCAATTCCACGGGATGTTCCGTAGGCATACAACAGAAAGAGCAACGCATAAACCATTGCTCTTCCAATATTCTTCTGATTCCATAAACGCTTCAGTTCTTCTGCAAATCTGTTCCGGCAAAGGATCACACCCGCTGCTGCAAGGATGAGCAGCAGCGCATTCGCAAGAAAACCTACTTTGTAAAAGACACTGAACATCTGGGCATAGAACACAGTGAATGCCACTCCGGCATACACACAGCCGATCCATGTCCGATGCTGCTCCTCACGAAACTCTTTCTCCTGCTTTCTCCGGAATCCGGTCAGTAATTCGTAGCAGCTGAATCCGAGTAAATAGCAGGTAATCAACATATAAAGAAAAATACCAATTACGGAAATCATCAGCGATTCTTATATTCCTCGCAGCTCATTCCTGCGATCTCTTTCATATCAGCATCCATCATCATGGCAACCAGACCCTTGAAGTCTACATCTCTCTTCCAGCCAAGTGTCTTCTCGGCCTTCGTACAGTCACCCCAGAGGAATTCCACTTCTGCTGGGCGATAGAATTCCGGATTCACGTCTACAAGAAGTCTGCCTGTTGCGGCATCGTATCCCTTCTCATCTACTCCGGCTCCTTCCCAGCGGATCGTGATTCCAAGCTGCTTGAAGGATTCCTCTACAAACTCACGGACGGTATGGGTTTCATTGGTGGCAAGCACGAAATCATCCGGCTTGTCCTGCTGAAGCATCATCCACATACCCTTTATATAGTCGCCTGCAAATCCCCAGTCACGCTTGGCATTCATGTTTCCAAGGCTTAGCTTTTCCTGCCTGCCTGCCATAATGTTTGCAATGGCAAGTGTAATCTTACGTGTCACGAAATTCTCTCCACGTCTCGGAGATTCATGGTTAAAGAGAATACCGTTACATGCAAACATGTTATAGGATTCTCTGTAGTTTACGGTGATCCAGTAGGAGTAAAGCTTGGCTGCTCCGTACGGGCTCTTCGGATAAAACGGAGTCTTCTCGCTTTGTGGTGCCGTTTCCGGGATTCCTCCAAACAGCTCAGAGGTGGAAGCCTGATAATATCTGCAATTACCGCCATTGACACGAATTGCTTCGAGAAGCTTTAATGTGCTTACGCCGGTTGCTTCTGCGGTATATTCAGGAACCTCAAAGGAAACGCCGACATGGGACTGTGCAGCCAGGTTATAAACCTCATCCGGACGGATCTCAGCGATCAGTCTCATCAGATTGCTGGAATCGGTGGTGTCTGCATAGTGTAAGAAAAATTTCACCTTATTGTATTCAGAATTGAGAATGTGATCGATACGTGCTGTATTGGAAATACTGTGTCTGCGTACCAGACCATGAACCTCATATCCCTTCTCTAACAGGAACTCTGCAAGATAAGAGCCGTCCTGTCCTGTAATACCTGTAATTAATGCTATCTTCTGCATAGAATTCTCCTTTACCTTATTTAATGCACTGCTTTGATTATGCACTATTTATAATAATCTCGTAACTATTCAGAACTCCATTCGCAAAACCGCTGTTTCACAGCTTATGTTTTGCTCATGTAGTTACTTCGCCATATAAAATCTGTCAAATATGCTCTGGAATGCAAGCATTCCGATCATATTTATCAGATTTTGCATGGCTCTGAATAGTTACA
>CAVERH010000106.1:0-7757 GCA_963618065.1 bacterium
CCACAGATTATCTCAAAAAGATATATGACAGTTATTTAATTTACGATGTACTAGTTAATGATATTGGATTCCAGACTGCTTCCCTGTTCCATGTTGCCGCTTTCGGCTCTCTGATAATGACCGGCCATTTCAGTCAGATCCTGGGAATGCTCCGCAATCATCCGGTAAAGCTTATCCATATCTGTCTGCAAGGTTTTAAAACGGGCTGAAAATGTCCCGGATGCTTCTCCCTGCCAGATTCCCTGCAGCGAATCTACCAGGGTCATCATTTCTCCTGTCAGATTCTTTACCTGTGTTCCTGTTGTCGCAAATGTACCGGATGACTGAATCATTTTTTCCGGTGTAACCTTTAAAATACCTTCCATATGCTGTATCCTCCCAATTTTTATTTTTATCTAATAACTACGTGATGATGCAATTTCTGCATTTCTTGCTTCCGCCTCTTCATACCTGGCGGCAATTTCAAGCATGACCTCAACATATCGCTCAATCAATTTTTCAAAAAGAAACATCTGCTCCTTATCCCTTGCAAATGCGTGGTGAAAGGCTTCCTTAGCCTGTCCTTCCCACATGCTGCACAATTCCTGTTCCTGGGAATCCAGTTCATTGCACTTTGCCCGGAACTGTCCGTTTAACCCCCGTAAGTTTTCTGCCTTATTTCTTAATTCTCTTGAAGTAACCTGAAAAAATGCCATAATTTCCCTCCCTAATACGTTCTTAGATTTCCAATTGTTTCATTACATTTCTCGGCACAATACATGGCCTTTGCATAGCCCTCTACCATACGTGCCACCTTTTTTAATTCATCCGCTTCGCCGGATAACTTTGTACATAACTTCACCTCCCTTTCCATGAGAAGATCCGCACTTTCTCCCATCCAGCACGTCTTCGTATCCAGAAGGAGCTGGCACATCTTTTCATCTGCCAATAACCGGATCTGGTCTGCGGTTGCCTGCATCTGATCCGCCAATCCCTGTAACTGACTAAATTGAACCTCAATCCACTCCTGCAGCATCCACATTTCCCCTTTCTGCCTGTTCGTAATATTCTGCAATCTGAAAAAGACGCTCTGCAAACCACTTCGTTCTTTCAAACGGCCACCTTGCCGCTTCCAGCTCCTCTTTTGTAATTACACAGAGCCGTTTCATCCCCTTCGTCTCAAATTTCATGGCAAGTGCCATAAACCGTTCCACCGTTTCCTGATACTCTGTAAAAGCCTGCTCACATTCTTTACTGAGTGCCGCAGCTTCCTCCCGCAAAGATTCCGAACGAACCTTCACCATTCCATCCATATCCATATCCATACCCCTACCCTTCCTGTGCATGCACCATGTTGTTTTGCTCCACTTCTGCAAGTAATATTCCCATCCGCTCTGCTCTATCCAGAATTTCCTGCAGGACTGCCACATGTTCTGTATCCATCCGAAGCCATTCCGTAAAGGTATTGCCCCAGATGGTTCCTGCTTCTCCTTCCCAATGCTCCTGAAGCATGGCTGCTCTTTCTTCCATCCACTTAAGGGAATCCTTCACCTTCGTCATCTGCTGCCGCATTTCTATAATTTCCTTTTTCAGCATACTGCTGTTCATCATTACATGTCCGTTCATGGTATCCTCGTCCTTTCTATCCAGATTTCCTATGCAGATTAGCTATGCAAAATCACACTCCAAAATGGGCTTCTATCTCAGATCAGAACAAACGGTTCTCCGGCAAGAACACCCTGACAAATCAGATTCTGTTCCGGGTCCAGCACCCGCCCCAGATCAAGTGCATACAAATAATAGTCTTTTGCCTCAAAAGCAACTTCTTCCTTACGCTCAATCAACTCCAAACTCTGCCTGACAATTTCACCTGCCAGCATCTCTCCATTCCATTCAAAATCATAGGTTTCATTCAGCATTGGTACATAAAGATCTACCGATATCATACTTTTACACCTCCCGTTCCTGATACGGGATGAGAAGCTGCACACTTCCCCCTCCCGATCCCTTTTTCAAAAATCCATTTCCCGGAGGCTCAGACCGGTTCAACAGGGAAAAGTTCAATCCCTCAAACTCCAATGCCCTCTGCAAGGATGCATTTCCTCCCAGATGAACACCCCACTGGTAAGAAGCAAGGGACTTAAAACAAGGTGTAGCATACACTTCCAGATCACGCTGTGGATGATAGGCTCCGATCACCACTACATTCTCTCTCCGTTTTCCAAACAGTTCTTCCCATTGCCTTGTTTTTTCTTTCTCTTCTCCGCAATAGGAATAAATCTGCCTTGTAAATGCAGCCAGATGCGGAATCACAAGTACAATCCGGCTCTCCTGCTTCTGTCCCTGCTTCTGTCCCTTCTGCAGTTCCGCTTCCAATTCCGGCACCTCCCGGCTGCAGATCACCCCCGGTTTTCTGGTAAATCCGGCATATTCTCCCTCGGTATCCAGAAGCAGAATCTTCCAATCCGTAACACTTCTTACACAGAACAACAGATTATCAATCAGACTGCTCTTCCCTGTCTGATCCGCACCGGATATCAGAAAGCCGGAAATCTTTTGAAGATCAAGAATTTCCGTTTCTCCCGTTTCCTTGTTGTATCCAAGCGGTACCCGGTTACCTGTTCGATCATATCTCCGGCTCCTGCGATAACCCGTAAGGAACTGCGCAAGTTCCGGATATTCCGGTATTCGCACGATCCGATCATAAAAGGGGAGTCCCTCCTGATAAACTGCGCCCTCTTTTTGAAAGACCAGCGTCTGAAACTCCAGGACTCTCTTTCCCTTCTTGCATAGTCCTCTTCCTGCAACGCCCATTTTCGGGATTGGAATCCCCTGATACTGGCGCAGCACATCCCCATACTGAAAGGGATCACTTAACTCAAGGGATAGTGTTGTCTTAATCTTGTTCCAAAGCCTGGACTGAAAATCTGCCACTCCATTTCCGGTCAGGATAAGGAATACACCAAGACTGATCCCCTCCGCTGCCATGGAAAGCAGGAATTCCTCCTCGACTTCTCCTAAATATCTTCGTAATACTCCAATACCATCAATCATGCCGTACAGAATCGGAAGCTTTCCCGGGTTCTTTTGTATAAAGGTCTTATAATTTTCCCCGTTCAATACCCGTTTTCTTTCGCTCCAAAGCCTGCGCATCTGAGAAAAGAATACCGGAAGCTCCTTCGGTGTCTGCACCAGGGCAAGACAATGTGGCTGTTCCTCATACACAAGAAATCCCGGCTGTTCCACAACCAGCAGAAAATATTCTGCTTCCATTGGCTTATGATTCCTCGCTATCTGTTCCAAAATAAGCCGGATCAAATGAGACTTTCCGGTTGCCGGCCCTCCACAGATTCCCAGATGTCCCTGTTTTTGTGGTTCATAATACAATATCTTCTGGCACTGATTCTCCGGATCATCATACTTTCCAATGCGAAACACCTGCATATCGCTGATTTTGTATCCCGACTCTGCCTTCTCCTGTTTCAGAATTTCTTCCAGTTCAATTGTCTCTTCCAGTTCCGGAAGCCACAATGATTCTGCTCTCTCATATCCATTCTGTCCCGCCACTTGGTTTACATAATTCACAACACATTCCATAAGTGAGCCTGTTACATGTTTTCCCTTCTCTTTTGGCAGAACACTTCTCCTTCCGGATTCTGAAAGAAGCACCACCTCGTCTTCTTTCCGTTCTCCCGGCTGGTATCTGCCACCGCAATAGCCTGTCTGGAACATCTGGTACAATTCATCATTTCCAATCTGAAGGAAGCATTGTCCCGGAGATGTCAGATAAGCAGCATCCGGCTTATGAAGCATATCCATACTGTCCTGTTTATCCTGTACCCGGAGGCAGAGATGGAAACGGGCATTGCTCCAGATCTTATCATCCACAGTTCCTGCCGGTTTCTGGGTTGCCAGAAGCAGATGCACCCCAAGGCTCCTGCCAACCTGTGCAAGCGAAATTACCTCCTGCATAAATTCCGGTTCTTCTTTCTTTAATTCTGCAAATTCGTCAATCACGATAAGCAGATGAGGCAATGCAGATGAGGTCTTTCCTTCACGATAAAGCTGCATATAAGCATCAATATGATTCACCTCATATTGGGAAAAAATCCGCTGCCTCCGCTTATTCTCGCTGCTGATTGCCAGCATGGCTCTCCGGATCTGCCCGCCGGACAAATTGGATATCACTCCTGCACAATGCGGAAAATTTCTGACCACATTGCCGGTTCCACCACCCTTATAATCAATCACAAAGAAGTTCACATCCTGCGGACTGAACTGGATCACCAGGGAAAGCAGGTAAGTTTGAAGCAATTCGCTCTTACCGGATCCCGTTGTTCCTGCAACCAGGCCATGTGGTCCATGAAATTTTTCGTGCACATCCAGATATACCAGCGCCCCCTGCATTCCTTTCCCGATTGCCACCTTAAGACGCTTTTCCGGTCTTGCTTCCTGCCAGCGCACCTCGCAGTGTAGATCTTCGATCCGCTGACAATCAAAGAGTTCCAGAAAATCCACATTCTTAGGAATTCCTTCGTTCTTCCCCTTTCCCGTCCTTTCGCATAACGCAAAATTTCTGCTATATGGAGAATTTTCCTTAAAGTCAACGGTATCGTACCTTACAGGAACAGTAATCCTTTTATTCTTTTCGTATAGCTGCATTTCCTGATGATCCTTCTTCCAGATCATCCGGCTGCGGTATTCCTTAGGAAGCTCCTCCTCTTTCCCTGCAATTCCAACCACCATAACCCGGTCTGTCTTTCCCTTCTGCAGAAGGCTTTGCAGAACTTCTCCGAAAATCAGTAATGGATGAAGTAGAAAAATCAGAAAAGAAATGCTCTCTTTCTTTGCAGAAAGTTCTCTGGTAAGGTCAGGGAGAATTTCGGCTGCTGTTTCTTTATCCCCGGCCAGAAATCTGGTTTCTCCGTTTTCTGACCAGATATGTGGTATCCATTTCATGCTGTGATAAATATTCATCTGCCACGGTATGGATGAATCAAAAAAACACGCCACACGCATTTCCTCCGGTGAATGATGAAGCACCTGCTGCCAGAAAACCTGTAACACCCCATCATGCTGATGTTCCTCTTCTCCCACCACGCCAAGCCAGGAATTCTCCCGGAAATCCATACCAACCGGAACTGCCTCCAGATACTGAAACCTCTTCCATAAGGCTTCTGCTTCCTCTTCCATGGAATCCTTCACGAAAACTTTCTTTTCCTCCGGAAGCTTCAGCCTTACAGGGAAATCCTGTCTTCCGGTTCCAAGACGTATAAACCAGAAGTCCGGATCAGCTTCATAACGGTTCCAATTCAGGATCAGAAGCCGATGCTCTGCATAATACTCCGTAACCGCCGGGTATCTTCGATGCAGAAGTTCACCCCCCTTCTGTGCAATTTCCTGTAGTTCTGTTTCCAGATTTATCAGATATTCCCGGTACTGGATGATCCGTTCCCGGTTACTTCTTCGCTCCTCATGACGGCCTGCCAGCCGGTTCGTAATTCCCCAGAATACACCAAGTAGCGAACTGCATACTCCTGCTGCCAGCGTCACATACCGATATCCATTCCCTACCCCATCTGCAACTCTGCTGCTAAACAGACTCATCATCAGAATTGGGAAAACCATTGTGAGCATTGGCCCTATGGACAGGATCCACGGAGTCTGTGAGGTCTCCTTTTTCTGGGGCGGACTTAAAATCTCTCTTTCCTGTTCTTCCTGTAAACAGGCCTGCTCCGGAATCCTCTGTATGGAACGTGACACTGTTACCGCTCCCGCTTTTTGCTGTAATTCCTTCCCTAAAAATCCCCAATCAAGCACCCGGCATTCGCCGGCCAACGGAACATAAACAAGATACGGTGGCAGAAATTGCAGAAAAAGACCGTAAAGCTGCGCGGAGTCTCCCTTCTTAAGAATGACACTTTCCCTTGCTCTTCTTCCGTTATGATATACTCCGTCACCGCCAAGATTATGAAGAACGACATTTTCGCCCTCCTTAACCAATACGGCATGTCTTCCTCTGACCCGGGAATGAAACTGGTAACAGATTCTGTTTTCATAGTCACTCCCTACAGTCACCGGAGCGTCTGCTTCCAGACGGATTCTCCCTGTGTGGGGCAATCTATATACAGGCCCCTGCCTGCTGATCAATACCTTTTCTATAACCTCAGAATCTGTCAACAGCAATGAATCCGACAGCATGGGACGGGCATTTAACAGAAATCTTTCCTGCCGGTAACTCACACAGATTTTCTGTCCCCGCAGATACAACGAAAACTCCGTATCTCCCATACAGGTAACATGCTTTACGACAGACTCTGAGTCAGAAAAGGCGCAAAAGAAAAAATGTTCTGCGTAAATCGTTTTCTTCAAATAGCACCTCTTTTATTCTTTCGTGAAAATGTTGGATGTCATAAAAACTAATAAAAGATGAAAGGATATGTTAATCGATCAACAATGAATTCATAAGTTATTATGTAAGATAACAGATTTGATATCTGATGTCAAGATATTTTTGGTGAAATTAAACAATTATTTTGTTTGATTTAATTCATTATTTGGTTATTATCACAACAGGCACACCCCTTAAGATGTGCCTGAACATTCTTATTCTACAATTACAAAACTACTTAATCCCTCTTCCTGTCAAACCTAGAAATAGGAATTGAAAATATTACCGGAAGAATAGGTATTGCTGTAAGTTCCCTTCGTTGTATAGGTATTCGCCTTCGCCGCTTCCTGTGTTGCTGCAAAATCAATAAAGGAAGACTGGGAAGATACACGGGAAGCATAAGAATAGCTTCCATTGAACAAATTCTTGACCGTATTCATATCTGCCTTTGCAAAAGCATCCTTGTCAAGGGTCAGGGTATCATCCTTACCAATGGTAATACCGATCTGACCTAACAGCTTCTGATTGGACTCTGTCATATTCTTTAAAGTATCTACCCGCTTCGTGATACTGTCAGAAGCAGACTTGGCAGAACCTTCGATCAGCTTGTTATAATTGGTTACAAAACTGTCTACTGCTTTATAAATCTCATCCTGTCCTTTACTGAATACAGAATCCTTACCTGTATTCGTTAACTGATCCGCAGAACTCTTCAAACTCTCTGATGCCGTCTGGATCTGCTTCAAGGTCTCTGCAGAATCCTTGGATGTGGAGAGTGTTTTCTTCTTTTCATCTACAATAGAAGCAGCTTCCTTGCTGATCTTGTTATCTTTGCCATAATAGGCCTTCATCAGCTTGCCATAGCTTCCATTCTTAATGCTCATGTAATCGGAAAGAAAATTTAAATTAGAATTTCCTGACATACTCTGAAACAAAAAAGAATAATCCTGCTTCACACCAGTGTATCCCATATTTAAACGAATTCCCATAGGACTTCCCTGCCTTTCTGTATGGACCTCCGTGTCCCTACCTGTAAACATACTACAACCTGTTACTATCTATATTCTAGCAGACCATATCACCAATTACAATCCCCCCGGATCAGATTTTACCGGTAACAGTTCAGCCATTGAAGTCCAATCGGTTTCCACGGTTTCTCAAATTTTACTCACCACAAGCTTCATTTTGGACTTTTTTCATTCTTTTCTTCATGTTATGTCCAATTTTCTATTGTGTTTTGTGATTTTACGCTCCGCACTGGCTTTTTTGGGACTTTTTTCATTCTTTTCTTCATGTTATGTCCAATTTTCTATTGCGTTTTGTGATTTTACGCTCCACACCGTCTTTCTTTTGGACATTTTTCTTCTTTTTGCTCAATATAAGTCCA
>CAVERH010000107.1:0-7563 GCA_963618065.1 bacterium
TTAAAGCGTTTCCCGCGCCGGATTTGCGCTGCGAAGCAGCAAATTCCCATGCAAATCCGTGCGATCCGCCGGAGGCTGCTAAGGAAATGCTGATTAAATCAGCATTTCCTTAAGTCTGCAAATCTTTTGCCTGTTCGTGGGAACAAACCAACGCTATTACTTATGAGCAAAAATGCCGTCAAGGACTTTGGCGATTGCTTCCATACTGATCGGCTTGATAATGTGCCCATTCATTCCTGCCTTATATGCACTCTGCTTATCTTCTTCGAAAGCATTTGCTGTCATAGCTACAATCGGAATATTCGCCTTCTTATTATCTGACAGCGTCCGGATTTCCCTGGTGGCTGTATAGCCGTCCATCTTCGGCATCTGAATATCCATCAGAATAAGGTCATACTTGCCTGCCGGTGCTGCTTCAATCGCTGCAACTGCAACATCTCCGTCATCGGCGCAATCAATTGTCATTCCGGTTTCTTCCAGAATTGCCGTAGCGATCTCACGGTTCAGTTCATTGTCCTCTACAAGAAGGATCCTCTTGCCACTGTAATCGTATTGCTTTTTACCGTCATCCTTCCGAGCTCCCTTCGTCTCCTGCTTACTGTCTGCCGGCTGCATCAGCACCTTACGAAGCTCAGACATGAAGATCGGTTTTGATACAAATGCGGTAACGCCTGCCTGTCTGGCCTCATATTCAAAGTCCGCCCAGTCATATGCAGTCAGCACAATGATCGGAACATCTTCGCTGATGACCTTTCTGATCCTTCGGACTGTCTCGATGCCATTCATATCCGGCATCAGATAGTCAATGATATAAACCTGGTATTCATCCTTCATCTCAGCCGCATCCTGCGCACGAATAACGGCTTCCTTGCCGGATGCTGTCCAGTCCGGTCTCATCTTGATATCACGCAGCATTTTGCTGACGCTTCTGCAGGTATTCAGATCATCATCTACCACAAGCACCTTTGCACCAAGAAGTGCAGGAATCGGCTCCAGGTGTACCGGCTCATCTGCCAGGCGAAGGTTCAGAGTAACGGTAAATACCGTTCCCTTTCCCTCTTCGCTTTCTGCCGTAATCTCGCCGCCCATCATTTCCACGATGTTTTTGGTAATCGCCATGCCAAGACCGGTGCCCTGGATACCGCTTACCGTGGAGCTTTGTTCTCTGGCAAAGGTATCAAATACATGCTCAACAAAATCCTTTGACATTCCGATTCCATTATCCTTGACCGTTATTTCAAAGGTTGTATGGTTCTTAACCGGACAGGGTTTTTCCATAAGGCGTACAATAATATCTCCGCCCGGCTCTGTGAACTTGATGGCATTGCTCACAATATTCAAAAGGATCTGATTCAGCCGCAGCTTGTCCACAATCACATCTTCATTCACAACATCCTGTGCGTCAATGTAGAGATTCAGATTCTTTGAATTCACAAGTCCCTGTATCATCGCTCTCAGATCATGAAGAATATCCGGAATATGCACCGGCTTCTCGTCAAGCTTCACTGTTCCGCTCTCAATGCGGCTCATATCCAGAATGTCATTAATCAGGCTCAAAAGATGCGTACTTGATGTGGAAATTTTAGCCAGATAGTCCTGTACCTGTTCCGGCTCATCCATATGTGTCTGTGCCAGGGCGGTAAAGCCGATGATGGCATTCATCGGTGTACGGATATCATGGGACATACTGCTTAGGAATGTGGTTTTTGCACGGCTTGCATGCTCTGCTGCAGCAAGTGCATTTCTCAAAGCCTCATCCTGCTCCATCTCATGCTTTTTCTCAGCCGTCACATCCCGGTTTGCAATCAGCACCGCGTCAATATTGCCATGTTCATCCTGTCTCTGCGGTACAATTAAGGACAGCATCCAGCTTCCGTCCGTTTTCTGACAGGTGAGGGATAATGTCTTCTTTTCATTTAGCCGCGTAACCACCGTGGTCATATCCATAAAGTCCAGATAATCTGCACGGCTGCTCTGAGCAATATGCCGGTCAGCGTATTCCCTCATGCGTATTTTATGTAGATCCTCTGTGCCGTTTAAAATACCCCCATCACTCTTGACCGCTTCCAGCTTCTGTGTCTTTAAATCTACCAAATATATAGAAAAATATGCCTGTCCGATGGCTCTAATGATACGAAGACGCTTCTGTTCTTTTAACAGCATGTTTTTTTCTGTTCGATTTACTCCCAGCATCTGAACCATAAATATCATGATTGCTACCAGAACATAGACCAGGCAGACGATATTTCTCGTCATGAAAACCTCGGATGCCGGAAAAAGCATATAAACTGTATAATTTTCTGCTGCATCCCTTTTCCCATACCATGTGCTGCTGCCCGACCTCAATCTGATGATGCCATCCTTGTCCGCATCGAAGGAGCCATGATACAAATTCTTAAATTCTTCTGTTGTTTTTCCGATCAGTTCCGTCTGATTGCTTCCCACAACCAGATCATCCTCACAGATGACGACAACGCCCTGCATCTCAAATGGGAAGTCTGCCAACAGCGTTTCCATGCTCAGGTCTCCTGCTGCGTTGCTGGCATCGCACCTCTGAAAATATGTGAGGATAAGCCCCTTCACATCCTGACGGGAAACGGCTGCAAAATCATAGACTGCATCGTCGCTTGTAAGACGGGTAATATAAGTTTTCTTTGGATGCTCAAGAATGTCCTTCACATAAGTACTCTCTATCATTTCCTTCCAAAAATCCTCTGTCGTTCCATCCTCCGAAACCTGCATCACAGCCTGAAGATTTTCATCCAGAATCAGTATGCCGCTGAGTTTTTGCTCATCTGCATATTCCTGCAGCCTCTGCTCATTAAAATCGGTTTCTCCTGCCATCGCAAAGCTTAATGCTTCTGCCTTGTCCTGCAGTCTCACCAGACTCTTGATCTGATCATTGTCCCGATAATTTTTATAACGGCCTACTCTAAGCTGCGTAAAGGAAATCGATTCATCCAATACATTTTGCAGATTCTTTTTTCCGCTGGTCTCAAAGACTAAAAACAGAATCATGCCTGTGATAATCAAAATTAACAGGAGGATGCCGCCAAATCCCTTCAGCAGGTTTTTATTCTTCATTCTGTTCTCCTCCCCATACTGCCTTTTCTGCATCCAGACCATACTTTTCAGCGATCTGTCCGATGCTTCCGTCCGACTTCATGGTCTCAAGGACTTCCGTCAACTCCTCAGAAAGCTCCTGATGCGTTCCCTTTTCAAAGGCTACACCAAGTTCTGATTCATAAATGCTCTCCTCCAGCATCCGGTAGGTATTCGTCCCGTCATTCACAATTTTCCCAAGCATCCCCTCATGCCCTGCAATGGCATCCACGTATCCCTTACGCAGGATCGCATACATTTCATCTGTCGTGGAAAGACTGAATACCCGTTCCACATCCGGGAGCCCATAGTCCGCCGCGTATAAAAAGGCCATCTCAGCTTTGCCGGTTGCCTGTGCAGCGACCCTTTTACCGGCAAGATCCGATAATTCATAAATACCGCTGTCATCCCGCACCGCAACCATCTGGCGGCTATACATATATGGTCCGGCCCACTGGTATTTGTCCTCTCTGTCCGTCATGGTAAAGCAGGCCCAAAGGCAATCCACGGTTCCGTCTGCAAGAAGTCTGTCCTTATCCTCCCAGTTGATCAGCTTGTATACCGGTTCATAGCCAAGCTCGTCAAAGGCCTGCTTTGCAATTTCCACGTCAATCCCTGCCATATCGCCATTGATATCCTGATAGGTATATGGATCAAAACTATCATAGCCAATCACAATGGTTTTTTTATTGTCAGCTGCTGTGTCGGCTTTTTCTTCTGTCGCACAGCCGCTTAACAGGGATGCAGCTGTCACCACAGTGCATAGTGTAATCCAGGGACTGATCCTTCCGTGTCTTATTTTCTGTTTACTTTGCATACATTTTCTTCTCACTTTCCTGTTTCTATTTGTCAGCCCTGATATTACAATAGTTCATCCAAAACCTTTGCGATCTCCTCAATACTGATCGGCTTGATAATATGCCCGTTCATGCCGTACTCATAGGATTTTCTTCTGTCATCATCGAAGGCATTTGCAGTCATAGCAATGATCGGGATATTTGCTTTTTGGTTGTCCGGCAGTGTTCGGATCTCTCTGGTGGCGGTATATCCGTCCATCTTAGGCATCTGAATATCCATAAAGATCAAGTCATACCTATCTGCTGGAGCATTGCTGATCGTAGAAACCGCAATGTCACCGTCTTCTGCACAGTCCACTGTCATACCTGCGTCTTCTAAAATTGCAGTGGCAATCTCCCTGTTCAATTCGTTATCCTCTACCAGAAGCACTCGCTTGCCGCTGTAATCATAAGCTGCTTTCTTTTCTTTTTTCTTCTCCAGGTTTTCTATGCCTTCTTTGATCACCGGCTGTGTCAGCACACTTCTGAGCTCAGACATAAAGATAGGTTTTGAAACAAATGCCGTAACACCTGCCTGTCTGGCCTCATGCTCGAAATCCGCCCAGTCATAAGCTGTAAGCACGATGATAGGCACTTCTTCACTGATAACTTTTCGTATCCGGCGGACCGCCTCTATACCATTCATATCCGGCATCAGATAATCGATGATATAGACCTTGTATTCATCCATCATCTCCGCAGCATCCTGCGCACGGACAATCGCCTCTTTACCCGATGTGGTCCAATCTGGTCGCATCTGTATATCTCTAAGCATCTTGCTGACGCTTCTGCAGGTATCCATGCTGTCATCCACAACCAGCGCTCTTGCTCCAAGCAGTTCCGGAATCGGCTCATTCTTCACAAATTCGCTTCCAATCCGCAGGTTCAGAGTAACCGTGAACAAGGAACCCTTTCCCTCTTCACTCTCAACATTTATATCACCGCCCATCATATCCACGATATTCTTGGTGATTGCCATTCCAAGTCCCGTGCCCTGAATGCCGCTGACAGTAGCCGTATATTCCCTTGAAAACGTATCGAATATATGTCCTACAAACTCCTTCGACATGCCAATGCCGTTATCCTTCACAGAAAACTCGTATGTTGTGTAACCCTTCAAATTACAAGGCTTTTCAATCAAACGAATCATGATATCTCCGCCAGGCTGTGTAAACTTAATGGCATTGCCTACAATATTCAGCAGCACCTGATTCAGACGCAGCTTGTCTGTCATTACATCCTCATGCACAATATCCTGCGTATCAATAAAAAGATTCAAGTTCTTAGAATTGATAAGACTCTGAATCATCGTTCTGAGGTCATGCAGCAGATCCGGAATGTGTACGGTCTTCTCATCAAGTTTTACTGTACCACTCTCAATACGGCTCATATCCAGGATATCGTTAATCAGGCTCAGCAGATGCGTGCTGGAGGTACTGATCTTAGCCAGATAATCCTGTACCTGCGCATGGTCATCGCTATGCGTCTGCGCCAATGCCGTAAAACCAACGATGGCATTCATCGGTGTACGGATATCATGGGACATACTGTTTAAAAAGGTTGTCTTGGCCTTGTTTGCCTGCTGTGCTGCTGCCAAAGCCTGAGCCAGTGCCTCCTGCTGCTTGAGATCATGCAGCTTCTCTTCTGTGATATCACGGGCAACATAGAGAATTTCCTTTGCTGTGCCATCCGCTGCCCTTCTCTTAACAATAAACCGTGACTGCATCCACTGACCGGTTGGAGCTTTATATTCTGTTGTAATTGTATTGACATTTTTCAGGCGTTCTGCAAGAGTATTGAAATCCAAAAATTCACGCATGGAATCTCGGAATTCTGGCACTATAAAGGACTCAAGGATTTCGTCCTTGACATCATTAAAATTACCGATGGACTTTGCCACCTCTCCCATAAGAGGCACACTGGTCAATATTTGATACTCGCAAGTATCTATATCACCACTGAAAATGGTTGAATATATTGTGGACAGCGAATTCACAACTGCTGCGTGTTCTCTCTCTCCACGCAGGCGCGCATCTTCCAGCTCCCTTTCCCGCTTTGCCTGCTGTTCGTGCTCTTCTACAATCGCATCAATGACCTGAAAACCGGCTACAATATTTCCATTGTTGTCCGCTTTTCTAAAATCAAACTGGTAATGATGCAGTTTTCCGCCTTCTATGCTGCGATAAGTGCCGCTGAATTCATTCTGCTCTGCAAACACTTTGCGAAGGTTTTCAAAAGAAAAGGCTTTTTCCACCTTCTTCTTATCCTTCTGATATACGTTTTCCTTTATCCATTGCTTTATGACAGAATCAAATGGAAATTCATCCTCCATGACAGCCAGAACCGCCTGAACATCGTAGTCATTTGTAAGTCGTACAACTCTCGCTGTACCACTATTTAAATTTGCAACAAACACATTTTTGAAATTTCTGGCTAATGTATCAATGATAGCTATCTGATCTACCAGTGCCTTGTCTTTTTTATCCTGCTCACGAACGACTTCATCCACATCGTAGTGGTATCCTCGAAGCACAAATCCACCTTCTATCGGCTTCGCTGTACCTCCGCAGCGCACATATCTCTCTCCCAGGACAGGGTGATTCCAGAGATAGGTGATTTCATCACGCATGCCTTTTTTCATTTTATCTATGCAATCCAGTACCGTTTCCACTGCATCTGGCGTAATATTGTTAAACCAAACCTCGTAGATTTCTTCCGGAGTCAGCTTTTTATCAGCAACACCCAGAAGTTCCCGCATCAGTTCATCTGCTTCCAGTCTTGGTGCCTGCCCGTCAAGCAGATAAATATTCCACGTCCCCATCTCGGATGCCGCAATGATTTCATGCATCGCTTCCAGTTTTTCATAGCTTTCTGCCATCTCTCTTTGATGGGCGGCTTCTTTTTCTCTTTGGGCTTTCTCAATTTCCTGATGTTCTTCAATAATATCATCAATATTCTGAAATCCACATGTGATAAATTCCAAGCCTTCTGTTCTGCTGAGATTGTATTGATAATGGTGAATTTTGCCATCGACAAGAACACGGTAATTACCTGTATATTCACTCCTGTTTTCAAATACTTTCCGTAGATGTTCAATACCGAGTTTGTCATAAAGGCTCTGCTTATCTTCAGGATGAACGCGTTCTGTAATATACTTTTTCAAAGTGGTCGGATAGTCGAAGAATTTATGATCTTCTTTATCCAGACCGGATGTGATATAGCCATCCAGTTTTAATATTTTTGCAGTCCCATCTGTAAGATTTATCCAGAATACATTCAGAAAACCTCGTGCGAGTGAGTCAAAAACCATCAGTTGCTCTCTAAGCAATTCGCCCTGTTTTCTGTTATCATCAACAAATCCTGTGATATCCGTAAGCGTTCCCTGATAAAACGTCTGATTTCCAACGGTAACAAGGGATGTAGCATCCGACACCCAGATATAGCCATTCTTTCCCTTCATTCGGTATATAGCATCTACCACATTTTCATTGGAGCTTTGGTTTAACAGCTCTACATATTTCCCCGCAGTATCTGCATCTTCCGGATGCAGCATATTAAAGAACTTGTTATCAAATTCCGTCTTAATCTCTTCTCTTGTCCAGCCAAACATCTCACAGAAGCGGTC
>CAVERH010000108.1:0-7382 GCA_963618065.1 bacterium
ATTTTATCATTCAGCGTGACGGTCAGCTCATTCCCATTGAGGTCAAGTCTGCCGATAATACCAGAGCTAAGAGCTTAAAGGTCTATATGGACACCTACAAGCCCGCTTATGCGATCAAGCTCTCAGCCAAAAACTTCGGCTTTGAGGATAACAAAAAAATCGTTCCTCTCTATGCAGCATTTTGTATTTGAGAAGCGCACACCTGCAAAGACGATTTTTCCGCCCAAATCCGAGGAAGGAATTGCAAACGGTTCATATCCATATGTATGTTCATAATTCCAGAATTTATAATCGAACCATGCATACCACACCAGAAATTCTCGATGTAGATAAAATAAGCGCTTCGCCATTTTTATGGCATAATATTCTGGAATAGAGAACATTTTAATAATATGCTTTTTCATTAGTTCCCTTTATTGTTTGCTTTACAATTTATATTAAAAGGTGGAATGCTGGTGGCAGCAATGGTTGGTCTGGATGCCAGAGCTACTATGGATTTGGATGCAACCATAAAAGGTGCTAATGTTAGTCTGACAGATGTGGAGACAATTATATCAAATATTATAGCAATCCCTATAGACGATGGCGTTTCATTTTACATTAAAAGAATATCGGAAATTATGGAAGAAGCAGATTATCCGGGAGTACGAGTAAGTATGGAAACTAAGTTTGATGGTGTTACCAGAACGGATGCAGAAGTTATTTCACATGTTTTTATACACTTTAATAAGGTATTTCTCTCAATCATTATTTTGGCATTAACAATTATCTAATTCTGAAAGACTACCACAATGTCTATTCAACACCAAAATACATCTGCCAGATAGACAGACCAATGCAATGATTTATATAGTAACCATTCATTTTCTTTATAATCACACCATTCGCAACTACCTTTGCTTTTTCCTCACAAACAACTCTATTTCTTAATAACTGCAACTGCACAGGGAATCTTTCCCCAAATCCAGGAATAATTCACATTTGTATATCCTGCTTCTTTTATAAATTGCTTGTAGGTATCAAAAGTAAACTGCCGCTTAAAATCAGCGCCTGCTTTTCCTACGGCATTAGCAAATTGGCTGGTTTTCCCTTTCTCATTTTTGTTCATGTAGGTAGGAAGGATAATTTTTCCGCCTTTGCGGCAGACTCTGTCTAATTCCGACAGTGCCTTATATGGTTCATCCAACAGGTGAATGACATTGGCTGCAACTACAATATCAAAATGTTCATCCGGATATTCAATCTGCAGAATATTACCTTCTCTAAACTCAATATTGGTATACGAACGATACTTTTTTCTCGCTTTCTTAAGCATCTTTGGAGAAAAATCCGTTGCTACTAGATTTTTACATTTCCTGGCTATCACGCCACTTAGTAAGCCTGTTCCGCACGCACATTCCAGTACTTTATCTGTGCCGGAGATTTCTTCTGAAACCTTCGCACATAAGCCCTTGTGAGTCTTCCTGTTTATAATGTTTGCAAATATGTCATATACGACAGCAACATGATCCCAAAACATAAATCCATCCTCCTACTTCCAGGTTTTCTAAATAGAGTATAGCAATAACCGGTCCGGAAATCTACTGTCTGTTAAGGTTATATGTAATGTGTAAGCTGTAAAATGTAGGCTGTAAAAGGCTCTAAAAACTCCTTGACTTAAAGTCAAGTTCAGGTATTACAATATCTTCAGTGTAACAAGGATTACGGTCTGTAGTGATGACAGGCAGTAACCAGAATAGAAAATGGAAGAGGAACGCAGCATGGTCAGTGATGCAGCCAGAAAACTTGTTGTTACGGAAATTGTACTGAATACAAGATTGGGGGTATCCAGTGCTTTCAATATCAGATAGAATATCGCAGTTGTTATTGTACCGAAAAATACAAGCCCTATAACATGCTGGAAAGTAATTTTCTGAATGGCAACTTCGTTTCCGGAGGATGACGGATTTTTCAGTCAGGTAATCGTGGATCATATGACCATTGGCAGTGTCATCCCCAGATAGGTAATCATTTCTCCCCAATAGCGGAACTACCATGAAATAATGCCATACAAAATGCTGAATACAATCATTAAGATTTGTGCCCGGACATTTCCTTTCGCTGCAAAAATCAATGAAGTGATTCCTACACATGCAGCAATTAATGTGAGAAAATCAATATCTCCGGTTACAATGTTGGAAATGAGTACAACTAAAATCGAACCAATCCATAAGATCCATTCGTTTGCCGTTAAATTTTTTATTGGATTATTCATTTATAATCTCCTTGAATTTATATGATTGCATTTACAAATTCAAGGAACTCCGGGTCTAATATGGGAATCAGACGATTGTTTAAAATCATTTATCTCAATCCTTATCATTTTCTAAATCTGTTTTAATAGTATCAATAATATAGTAGAATAAACAAGTCAGAGGTGATAGATTTTAATTTAAATAGAGTATAGCAATAAGCTTTTAGAAAAAATGCTATTTTCACAGCTTTCCACATGAGATTTATACCAGAACGGTACACAGGCTTGTATGCCCATCGAGATTCACACTACATACCGGGATCCGCAACGAGGTCTTCTATACTGAAAAACTTGACTTGAAGTGAGGTTTAGGTGCTAAAATAAAATCAGGTTTCAGTTGTTAAGAGCATTAGGAGAAAGTGATGGTTATGACCTGCCCACTTGACTGGTGTGTAAATACGGTGTATAAATTTATGATGAATGAGACTGTAAAACTGCGGAAGGGGAGGAAACGATGAAGAAAAGAGCTTATGCAGAATCCGTATATGGAAAACTTTATGAGCAGTATTGCAAAGAACATTTTCCGGATACGGCACAGGATATTTTTGAAAAAGCAGAGCATTACTATCTGGAATTTAAGAAAGAGATGCCGGACTTAGGCGAAAATATGATGGCGAAGAATATGCTCGACTGGTACACGATCGTTTCTTTTTATGAGGCAAGTGATCATAAGCTGGACGGAGAGGCACTTCTTGCAATGAAGCGAAAAGATGCGGAGAAAATAAAGTTCTTAGGAAAGCTTGTCGATGGAAACAAGAGCAAATGGCCCTACCGGCTTTTTGAAAAGACCTATGTGAAGTTCAACAAGATGAGCAAAGAGCATCAGGCGAAGGGTGAATGGATGGATACCTGGAAGGTGGAGATCAACCCGGCTCATCCGGACGCAGACGGAAGCATTAGGCGGTGAATACTGCGATTACTGGTATGTAGGAGATAAAAGCCCGGTACTGGAGCAGTATAAGGATCTTGAACAGATTTAAAGTCACTGCGGTCACAACAACGTAATATGGTAATACAAAGGAGTTAAAGAATTATGGAAGAAATCAAGCAGCAGTTTTTAACAGGAGAGCGTGCCCTGTTTCAGGGACATGATCTCCGGATTATGGATACAACCTTTGCGGATGGTGAGTCCCCGTTAAAGGAAAGCCGCAATATTGAGTTGACAGGAAGCATGTTTAAGTGGAAATACCCTCTGTGGTACTCGAAAAGTGTCACCGTAAAGGACAGTACCTGGTTTGAGATGGCTCGTGCCGGAGTATGGTATACGGATGAAATCACGGTTGAGGATTGTGCGATTGAAGCACCGAAGAATTTCCGTCGTTGTAAGGATGTCATTTTGCGGAATGTTTCTTTTGCCAATGCCGCAGAGACGCTCTGGAGCTGTGATGGAGTAACGATTGATCAGGTGACGGCAAAAGGTGATTACTTTGCTATGAACAGTCGGAACATGAACATCCAGAACCTTACCCTTTATGGAAATTATTCCTTCGATGGCGTGAAAAACATGGAAATCCGCTCATCCCGCCTGCTTTCCAAGGATGCATTCTGGAACACTGAGAACGTAACGGTGTATGATTCCTTTATTTCCGGAGAATACCTTGGCTGGAATGCGAAGAATCTGACACTGATTAACTGTACGATCGAAAGCTTACAGGGAATGTGTTACATTGACAATCTGGTGATGAAGAATTGCAAGCTTTTAAATACGACACTGGCCTTTGAGTATTCTACAGTAGATGCAGAAATTACCAATAAGATCGACAGTGTCTTAAATCCGAGTGAAGGTGTAATCCGCGCAGAAGAAATTGGCGAGCTCATTATCGAGAAAGATAAAGTAGATCCTGCCAAGACCAGAATTGTGTGCACTAATTCTGCCGTGCAAAAGTAACGGGCAAAAGTTCCGAGAGAGCTTACTCGCAGAGGAACCAGAAAGAAAATAATGGAGGAAACAGCAGTGACCTATCAGTTTGATGAAATCATCGACCGACGCAATACCAATTCCTTGAAATGGGATGTAGAAGAGAAGGAATTACCCATGTGGGTAGCGGATATGGACTTTCAGACGGCTCCGGAGATCTGCGCGGCGATTGAGAAGCGTGCTGCACATGGAGTATTCGGGTATTCGATCATTCCGGAGGAATGGCAGCAGACGTATGTGGACTGGTGGAAATTGAGACACCATTTTACGATGGAAAAGGACTGGCTGATTTTCTGTACGGGTGTGATCCCGGCAATTTCGAGCACGGTTCGGAAGCTGACTACTCTCGCAGAAAAAGTGGTAGTTATGACTCCGGTATATAACATTTTCTTTAATTCTATCTATAATAATGGACGTAATGTATTAGAAAATGAACTGATTTATGATGAGGATGGATATCATATTGACTTTGAAGATCTGGAAGAGAAGCTTTCTGATCCCCAGACATCGCTTCTGATTTTTTGTAATCCCCAGAATCCGGGAGGTAAGATCTGGGACCGGGAAACGATTGCAAGAGTAGGCGAGCTGTGTGATAAATATCATGTACTTGTTATTTCAGACGAAATTCACTGTGACCTTACGGATCCCGGGAAAGAATATGTACCTTATGCATCGGTATCGGAAATTTGCAGGAATCAATGCATTATGTGCATCGCTCCCACCAAAACGTTCAATATTGCAGGAATGCAGACGGCAGCGGTAGCGGTACCGAACCCGGTAATCCGGCATAAAGTATGGAGAGCACTGAATACCGATGAGGTTGCAGAACCGAATGCATTTGCAGTAGATGTGGCGATTGCAGCCTTTACGAGGGGCGGTGATTGGCTGGACGAATTGCGAAGCTATATCAAAGAGAACAAAACAACTGTTATTGAATATATTGAGGAGCAGATTCCACAGTTAATGGTGGTTCCATCCGATGCCACATATCTCTTGTGGCTGGACTGCAGGGGATTGGGAAGTAATGCTTCACAGGCAGCAGAACGAATTAGGGAAGCAACCGGTCTTTATCTATCCGCAGGAGAACAGTTCGGAAAGGGTGGCGAAAATTTCCTCAGAATGAACATCGCCTGCCCGAGAGCAAGGGTACTGGAAGGCTTGGAAAGGCTGAAAAAGGGAGTGGAAATCCTAATAAGTAAGGAAACATAAACGGATCAAAAATTTAGAGGTGACATGTGATATTACATGTCACCTCATTTGCTAAAATTAAATCCTGATTTAGTGATCGCAAATTGGCGTTTATACAAGACGGGTAGTCCATTTGGTGCAGTCCCAGACATCGGTAGCGAGTCCATCATAAAATTCCGGTTCATGGCAGACCATGAGGATGCTGCCCTTATAGGCGATGAGCGCGCGTTTTAATTCTTCTTTGGCATCGACATCCAGATGATTGGTCGGCTCGTCGAGCAGAAGAATATTAGTTTCCTTATTAATGAGCTTGCATAAGCGGACCTTAGCCTGTTCACCACCGCTTAAAACACGGACACGGCTTTCGATATGCTTCGTGGTAAGACCGCACTTGGCCAGTGCAGACCGTACCTCATATTGTGTAAAGCTTGGAAAGTCCTTCCAGATTTCTTCGATACAGGTCGTAGATACATTTTGGTCCATTTCCTGTTCAAAATATCCGATTTCCAGATAATCACCAAGCTCTACCGAACCGGACAGCGGAGGGATCAGACCAAGAATACTTTTTAACAGGGTAGTCTTACCAATACCGTTTGCACCGGTAAGAACGATCTTCTGCCCGCGTTCCATGCGGATATTTAAAGGGGAGGACAGTGGCTCTTCGTAGCCGATCACCAGATCCTTTGTCTCAAAGATGTAGCGGCTGGGAGTCCGTGCTTCCTTAAAGTGGAATTCCGGCTTTGGCTTTTCGGAAGCAAGCTCGATCACATCCATCTTATCCAGCTTTTTCTGACGGGACATTGCCATATTCCGGGTAGCAACGCGTGCTTTGTTCCGGGCAACGAAATCCTTCAGGTCAGCAATTTCCTTCTGTTGCTTATTATAGGCAGCTTCAAGCTGGGATTTCTTCATGGCATAAACTTCCTGGAACTTGTCATAGTCTCCCGGATAGCGGTTCAATTCCTGATTATCCATATGATAAATCAAATTAATGACACTGTTTAAGAATGGAATATCATGTGATATTAAAATAAAAGCATTCTCATATTCATTGAGGTAGCGTTTCAGCCATTCGATGTGCTCTTTATCCAGATAGTTGGTCGGCTCATCCAGAAGCAGAATGTCCGGCTTTTCCAGAAGCAGCTTGCCGAGCAGCACTTTAGTACGCTGACCACCACTTAAATCGGTAACATCCCGCTCAAGTCCCAAGTCCAGGAGTCCAAGTGCTCTTGCCACTTCTTCCACCTTAGCATCAATCATATAGAAGTCATGCATGGTCAGCATATCCTGAATGGTTCCGAGATCTTCCATATATTGTTCCAGCTCTTCTTCGGAGGCCTCGCCCATTTTATCACAGATGTCATTCATCTGTGCTTCCATATCAAATAAAAAGTTAAATGCAGATTTAAGAACATCCTCGATCGTCATTCCTTTTTCTAATACCGTATGCTGGTCCAGATAACCGACGCGGACATTCTTGGCCCATTCGATCTTGCCTTCATCCGGCATCAGCTTTCCGGTAATAATATTCATAAAAGTGGACTTTCCTTCACCGTTTGCACCGATCAGTCCGATGTGTTCGCCTTTCAACAGACGGAAAGATACATCATTAAAAATGGCACGGTCACCAAAACCGTGTGTTAAATGTTCTACATTCAAAATACTCATCTGGTTTTCTCCATTTTTGTTTTCTGTTTGTTATCATTGTAAATAATCACTGTTATCTAATGATTGGGTACATAGTTCCTATATAACTGCATAAGATAATAAGAAATGAATTAGTAACTGTGTGGGTATGGAACAGTTACATGAATTGTACAAAACAGTTAAAATGACTTCTAACATCATAAAAGATATTGGGATAGAAATCAATCATAAAATAGAATTGTAACTATTCAGACCTCCATTCGTAAAACCGCTGCTAGTGTAGCGTAGTTTACCTCATGTGGTTACTTCGCCATATAAAATTGCTATTCTGTATGA
>CAVERH010000109.1:0-7314 GCA_963618065.1 bacterium
TTCCAGCCGGACAAGGATAACATTATCCCCATCTGCGATGATGACTATTTTGACAGATAAATTTCCAAAATGATACGAAAGTAAGGCAATGTATGCAAAAAATAGCCATTTATATAGGATAGACGGCAGTTACAGCACAGGTTTTGGTGCTGTGACTGCCATTTTTCATTTTTTTAGAGAAAAGAGCATATTTACAAAATGCACCCCTTTTTAACGATTGGTCTGCAACCGTTAAATGATAAGGACATTCCGTTAAATTTTACAACAAACTGTTAAAAGATATGGCAAGCGTTAAATTGTAAAGATGTGCGAAGAGCCTATGTTTCTGGACACTCAATAAAGTGCGGTACGAAACAGGAAATACCCGGTTCTGCAGATATAACTTGACTTTTCAGAAATCCTGAGCACTATGTAACACTGGGAGGTGATACTGATGGATTTGGGAAGAGAAGTCGAATACCGCATGGCAAAGTGGATATTCGCAAATTTATATCATCTGGGAGTGGTCGATGAGGAAAATTATCATCTGCTGCTCAATAGGCTGCTGGAGGACTGCGACCCACCGATGAAATCAATTGAAGAAAGGTTTGATATGAGTGACAGAGAAAAAAGTAACAAAGGTCGAGCATCTTCCGGTGCTGCCGACCATGGAGCAGATAAAGACCGGGGCTAAGCGCGTAGCAGTTTATGCCAGAGTATCTACAGATCGCCTGGAACAGCAAGGCAGTCTTGAGGCACAGAAAGATTATTATGCAAAAGAGATAGAAAAGCACGATGACTGGGTGCTTGCGGAGACATATGCAGATGATGGGATCAGCGGCACTTCGTATTTAAAGCGAGAAGCCTTCTTGCGAATGCTGGAGGATTGCCGGAACGGGAAAATTGATATGATCCTCACTAAGTCGGTATCGAGATTTGCCAGAAACACAGTGGATGCGCTCAATACCATCAGAGAGCTGAAGTCCATGGACATAGGCGTATACTTCCAGAAAGAGAATATCTGGACACTTGACAGCAAGGGTGAGTTTCTCATCACGCTTATGACTTCACTGGCACAGGAAGAAAGCCGTTCGATTTCGGAGAATACCACATGGGGACGGCGCAAGCGTATGGCTGATGGAGAATATTCTGTGCCATACGGCAGATTTCTGGGATATGACTACGGTTTTGTGGTGAATGAAAAGGAAGCAACGGTAGTGCGAAAAATTTACAGGCAGTTCCTACAGGGATACTCTGCATATGCCATTGCACAGAATCTGACGGAGGAGAAGATACCTACACCGGGGGATTGCGAAATATGGAGTGGCAGTACTGTCCGCAGTATCCTGCGCAACGAGAAATACAAGGGCGATGCTCTGTCGCAGAAAAGCTATACAGTAGATTTTCTGACAAAGAAGCTGAAGAAAAATAATGGTGAACTGCCGAAATATTATGTAGAAAATGGTCACGAAGCGATAATCGCTCCGTGGCTTTTTGATTATGTGCAGGAAAGGCTGAAGGAAAGAATGGAAACTGAAAATAAATATAGTGGGACAAGTGTTTATTCTGGCATGATAATCTGCGGTAACTGCGGCAACTTCTATAGTCCGAAAATCGAGCATTCCAATGATGAATACCGCAGATTTGTCTTGATGTGCCGTAACAGGTTCAAGAGTGGGATTTACTGCAGGAACACAAGAATATATGAGGAAAAATTGCCGGACATCATCTGCAAAATGGCAAAGGCGTACATAGCAGAGTATCCGCAGACGTTGAATCTATGCAAACAGGTGGTGACGGAGACCGGAAATGAGCATTTGCTGCCTTTCCTCAAGCAAAAACACATCCGTGATTATGAACTGGATGTCATAGAGGAACTGGCATTGGTGATTGAAGCCATCACGGTTTATCCCGGCGGCAGAATGATCGCCAAATTCATCAACGGGGATGTCCAGGAGATTTCCCTCGGAAAGAAAATTACAGTAACATATCTAAACTCGGCAGAACTGACAGATGCGGTAATGTTCCCATGCGATCAGTGTGGCACAATGATTAAGCAGTATCCGAAAAGAAAGAAAAAACGATTCTGCAGCGACGCCTGTCGGATGAGGTGGTGGGGAGCGCATTGGTATTTAAGAGAGACAAGCACTATGGAGATAACTTGCCAGTGCTGCGGCAAGACTGTAAAGACAATCAAGCGTAGTGGAGGAAAATATTGTAGCCGTGAGTGCTATATCAAGGATAGATTTTACAAGGATAAATTTTACAAGGATAAATAAAGTTGGATACAGATACACAAAAACCTCCGGGACAATTGCTGCCCCGGAGGTTCCGTTTTATTCGTTATACATTGCCATCAGCACATCCAACAGGCGATAAGCCTCCTCACGGTAGTAGTCTGTGTGCTTGGATTTCTTGAACTGGATTTCGTCCATGTTGATGTTTGCAAGACCCGCCTTTAAGTATCCCTCTGCCTGCTTGCGGACGGTGTTGGCGGCATCGTGACCGAGATGCATTTCCTCCTGGAACTTTGCACCTTTGCTGCCGTTCAGAAGAAGCAGTGCGGCAAGGCCGTGTTTCGGAGAACGGTCGATAAGGTGATGGATAAGGTCGGAGAAAAGCTCTCCCGTTTCCTGCTTTGTTTCCTTTGCAATCATCTCGTCCTCTGGTGATGGAACGGAACCGGGATTAAGGTCGTACTCATCAGCCATCTGGTCGAGAGATACGGAATTTGGTACTGCGTAATGGCCGAGAAGCTCGTTCAGTTCCAGGTTAAAAGAAGAGAGCTTGAGCGGAGCCAGTTCCTCTGGTACTGCCATATACATGACCTTGAAGCATCTGCCGCCCTTGTGGATAGACTTGATACATTCAGGGTTGGTGCAGTTCTCCTTTACAAAAGCTGCATCGTACATGATCGGCACGAGAACCTCGCCGGGTTTCAGTACCTCGCCATTGTAGTTACGTGTGATTTTGTTGACTCTGTTTGACATAAAAAATTCCTCCATTCTGGTTGGGAATGGAGGAACCATGTCGATAGCAGCGAAAAAAGGGTATAAAAACCAAGACTGCAGTCTTCATGAAGATTTCTCTCCATTCCAGATTGCAGCTCCTCTGCTCATCGATTCGCTGTTTTACTATTCAGTTGTCCGTCAAATGATGTGAGCCATCTGTGATCAATCAGGTGCGTCAGAAGACGGGAGCGTTCCTTGCGATGCACGCCACTGTCGCTTTTGAAGCAAAAAGAATGAAATATTCACATTTGCAGTAAAAGATTTGCGAACAGAAATAAAACATTGACGAAAAAGGTGGAATGGTGCATAACCCTGTGATATAATGTTCAT
Source organism: bacterium (assembly GCA_963618065.1). Classification (GTDB taxonomy): domain Bacteria; phylum Bacillota; class Clostridia; order Lachnospirales; family Lachnospiraceae; genus Suilimivivens. The sequence continues at coordinate 3,321 of CAVERH010000109.1, forward strand.
AGATGCTCAACACGACTTTCCCATATCTTTGACCGCGTCTTGCTTTGTTCTGTTCTGATACCAGTATAGAAAATCGAGTAGGTAGCCATAGGTAGGTTTGGGTAGGCTACGGTAGGTTTCGGTAGGATTGAGAGGATGATAGAAAAATGAAATTCCATGAATTTGCACAGCTGCTGAAGCCAATTATTGGTGGAGCAAGCAGTATACAGGCTTTTGTGAAAACGTTATTTGAAGCTATTACTACAGAAGAGGGAACCGGTGTCCTGGATGAAACATCACCAGAAACATACAAATCGTACTATTCCGGAGAGACGGGTATTTCAAGAATTGCAAAGAAGCTGATGCCGTTTGTAGATAAGGTAGAGTTTATTGATTATTGCGAACCCTTTTCAGATGCGACAATGAATACGCTATACGACACGTTTAAACCGTACATACCGAGTATGGCGAAAAATGATGTCGCAGCATCGTTAGCGGACTTTTTTCATGACATTATACTGACCGCGGCAAATACAAAGCGGAAAAGTAAGAGCAAGAGTGATGATAAAGGGAGTAACACAGAGAATATCGAAGCGGAGGTTGTGGATGACGAAGAGCCATCAGGTGCCGCTTCTGAAAATAAAATGACCGTTATCCATCAGCAGACAAATGTCATCCAGAACGGAGAACATAATTTCAATCTGACGAATAACGGTGTCATGAATTTTAATTTGTAAGGCGGTGTGGCATGAGTGGAGAACTTAAAGAAATCCAGAAATCAGTTCCGGCAACACCAGTGGCACAGCAGACCGGGAAAAATAATATTCATGTCACCAATCAGAATGGTGGCACTGTAAATTTCAATATCAATTATCAGCAGAGCATGGTGGGGAGCAGCGCAGAGGAGATGATCGCTGTTCGCTCCTTTAGCAAGGAATACTACCAGCTCATCGTCACCTGCGAGGATGATATATTCCAAACCAAGGTGGTGACGGTACAGGCAAGCAGGGCACTGACGCAAGGAACCGTACCACCTGAGATCTTCGAAAGATGCTCCACACTTACCGATGCGGGGATTGAGGAACTGAAACATATACCGGCAATCATTTGTATGGAAAACACAGAGATGCACGGCAATACGGCACCTACTCAGTGGGGAATGTATTCCTATATAAAGGCGATACGAAAGATGGGAAATAACATCAAAATCGTATTTGAACCGCTGGAGCCGGTGCAACAGATAAATCTTTGCGATAAGCGAAGTGCGGTATTTTTTGATTTAAACATGGACTGCGCAATCACAGACCTTAATCACAGCGCATGGACAGTACACAAGGTCAATGTGTTTGAAGCATTTGATGAAGCGGAAATTCCGATTTCAAAGCGTCCATTGTAGCAGGAGGTGGAGGAATGGCAGGCAAACTAAAATCTGAAATCACACATATTGATCTGACTGGAGCAAGTTATAGGGATACGCATGCCTATGTCGAACCGACATTTGTGAATTTCTTCTTCGGAAATAACGGAGCCGGAAAATCCACCATTGCAAGGGCTTTGAAGAGTGGAGTTGGTGTGACCTATACCCCGGGCAAGACAGCGGCGGACTATCTTCCGCTTGTATATGACCAGGAGTTTATTGATGAGAATTTCCATAGCTACCGTAATATGAAAGGTGTTTTCACATTGAATGCGAAAAACGCCAAGACCCAACAGGATATAGAGGATAAGACGGAAGAGCGCGGTAAGATTCAAAAAGCAAAAAAAGAAGCATTGGAAAAACGAGGAAAAGCGACAGAAGCACAAGGAAAACTGGAACGCAATTTTTATAAACTTTGCTGGGATCAGGAAAAGCAAATTCGGGAAGAATTCGCTAAGACGCAGGGCGGCAAGGGAAAATCAGAGCCGTTTGCAAAAGAAGTGATGAGGCACAAGCCAATAGACGTGGATATGGAAGAATTGCGCAGACTCTATGACTCTGCCTATTCCTCTACAGCAGATAAATATCCCCGCTTTACGGAAATCTCAGATATAGCTGTGTTGGATACTGTAGCAGATAACGACATTCTGTCCGTAGCGATTGTAAACAGTTCCAACACGGAACTTGCGGCTTTTCTGCGGAAAATTGGTGCAACCGAGTGGGCACGCAAAGGACATGATGAGTATGCGCATGAGGCGGATTGCAATTGTCCATACTGTGGGCAGAGGTTGCCGGAGGATTTTGAAAAGACCTTCATAGCCAGCTTTGATACGCAGTACCAGGATAATCTGCAGAAATTGCAGACATTTTTTACATCGTATAAGCAGCAGGCCAATCAGCTGTTTCTTTCGATACAGGCACTGCCGACGGTGATTTATCCGAAGATTGATACTAAGCCATATACAGATAAGCTGGCTGTCCTGAAATCTGCGATTCAGTCTAATCTTGAGATTATTAAGGGAAAGATTGCAGACCCGGCAACTCCGGTTCAGCTTGATGCAATAGCACCGACATTGCAAGGACTCGCAGATATCATCAATAAGTACAATGAACTGATAGATGCCAATAATGCTATTGTGGCAGCAGGACCAAAGAAGCAGGATGAATGTACAGATCAGGTGTTTTCGCTCTTGGCTTTCCGTTTGAAGGACGTAATTGCGGCGCACATTAACAGTGAAGCAGACCTTGCAAAGGATATCGAAGACCTCGACAAGGAAATTGGTGGGTATGATCGTGAGCTGGACAGAATCAAGACGGAACTGCAAACCTTACGAAAATCCACGGTGGAGACAGATTCTGCAAAAGACAGCATCAACAATATGCTGCGTGACTCCGGTATGCAGGGGTTCAGCTTGCAGCCGAAAGCAGGAGCAGACCATGTATATGAGGTGCGCCGACCGGACGGTACGATTGCCGATAATCTGAGCGAGGGCGAAAAGAACTTTATTGCATTCCTGTATTTCTATCATCTGGTGTACGGTAGCTCGTCTGAGGATGGAGACCCACGGGAGAAAATCGTAGTTATCGATGACCCGGTCTCAAGTATGGATAGTGGCTCACTTTTTATTGTCAGCACACTGGTAAAGCAGATGATAGAAGTCTGCCGCAACAATGCGGACAACAGAAACCGCGTTGCAGACGGGAATTTCATCAAGCAGATGTTTATTCTGACACATAACGCATATTTCCACAGGGAAATTACCTACAGCTATGTCTCAAAATATGAGTATGCGTCATTTTATCTGATTCGCAAGCTCAATAACAAATCTTCCATCAAGCTGTGCGATGACGTGAATCCGGGCATTCCAACGGAACGAATGAACATCAATCCAGTTAAGAATTCCTACGCAGCTCTGTGGGATGAATATAAGGAAGTAAGGTCTGCCGTACCGTTGATGAATGTCATCCGAAGGATACTGGAGTATTACTTCCTGCAGCTGTGCGGATATGAAGGCTCCACGCTTCGCCAGGTCATTCTCATCGATGGAAAAAAGGATGGAAGATTTACGGATGAAAACGGAAATTATGATGAAGAAAAATACCAGCTTGCATCGGCGATGCTGTCCTACATCAATGCTAATGCTATCGGTATGAATGATGGCAAGGATTATGTAGAGGACTGCATGAATTCTGATGAGTGCAGGAAAACTTTTGAAATGATATTTGAGGCAATGAAACAGAAACAACACTATGACATGATGATTGGAAGCTAATAGGGAGGTGTTAAGATGCGGATCAGCTATAACAAACTGTGGAAACTGCTCATCGATAAAAATATGAAGAAAAGCGATCTGAAGGAACAGGCGGGCATCAGCTCGGCCTCCATCGCCAAGCTCGGTAAGGGAGATAATATTACTACGGATGTGCTCCTGCGTATCTGTGAAACGCTGCATTGCCATTTGGAAGATATCATGGAAACACTGGACGAGTAAGCAGACCATAAAAGATAAGAAACAATAAGCAGAAACATAAAAATCCGCCTCCGGGCGGTATTTTTTGTTTTGAGCCTTTCCTGATCAGGAAGGCATTGCTTGCTGA
>CAVERH010000110.1:0-4813 GCA_963618065.1 bacterium
TCCGATGCTTTCTCCGATGCTTTCTCCGATGCTTTCTCCGATGCTTTCTCCGATGTACCTATATAAATTTACCCTAAACATATCATCAAATGCTTCTATTTTAGGTTCTTTCAGTCCATACTCTTCCGCTTTATTCAATATTCTCCGTATTCCACTTCCCCATGATTCTACCAGTCCCATTTGGCTAAAAACATTAGCAATTAACTTATTCCTGATCTTAGAATGACCACTCATGACTTCTTCATAAGTTAATCCATTATATAGTCCTCCTGGGGAAGTAACTTCCAAGCGGTCATCATAAATAGCTACCTGTATGCAAGATTCATCGGATAGATTTCTGTGACAATGTGCGTTAATTATCATTTCACGAATTGCTTCTACCGGAAGTTCATAATTTTCTCTGCGCACCAACCCATCTATAGTCGCTCCAAGTCTGATATTTCTTAGGACAAACTCAACCGCATTTTCAATTTGTTTATATATCGGTCCTGTATACTCTCGTTTATCTAAAAATACTGTTCTATCTGTTCCTTTAAAAACTGCGCATTGCGTTTTTGAAAATTGGAAATAATCAGATGTTAATAAAACATACGCATTAGATGCAAGTGTATTGCCCTCTTTATTTTTTATAATTTTCCAATTAAGCAGTTGCTCTTTTCCAACGGTATGTTCTGAAAGACCAGCTTTCTTACGAAACTTTTCTATATCTTTGCACAAATTTTGTGTTGCTGCATCCGTTACATTATAGCCTACACAAGTTAGTTCGTCCCACGAAATACGTGCACCTTCCATCTCCAACTCACTTATCTTTTCTGGGTAAGCAAGTCTTGATGTTCCTGCGACACGAATATACGTCCCTTTTTCTTTGCCTTTGGACTTAATATAATATGGTCGATTTTTTCCTGCTTCTACGGTAACAACAATCACAGTCTTTTCATCAACTGTTTGTGGTTCAATATCTGGAATTATCTGTGGCTCACATGAATCAGATATAGCATTTGCCAGCGAATCCATAATCGGAAAAAGGCTATCATTATCCACTCCAACTACTTGATGTGTTTTATCATCAATTCCTATGACCAATTTTCCACCTTGCGTATTAGCAAAAGCCACAACAGTTTTCATGTATTTTTCACTTTTATCCGGTATTGTCACCTTATATTCAATATTTTTTGACTCACCAGAAAACAGCTTATCTTTCACCATAACGCTACCTCCACTTTTCTACTTTTTATTATATCCAATAAATCTACTTTTTATATTGTAGCCATAGAACACTGCAATTAAAAATTATTCTACTATCTCATAATCTTCACTATCATCTGATTCCAATGTCATGCATGAGAAACACATATATGAACCTGTTACTCCACTTCCAGCCGCCCATATCGGCTGTCCGCACTGACAACACTTTGCTCCATTCTTCTTAGCTACCAATGCCTCTTCCAATGATTTGATCAGTTCATTCTCTTTCATATCCTTATTATTCTTTGCCGTTTTTCTAGCAAATTCCTTAATTGAAATTGGTATCATATAAATCCTTTCTACTTCTGGACGCAATGTCCAGAAGTTCATTTTCTCCTACAATCTTTTCATGATCTTAAACCATGAACATAGTTGCTCTTTTGCCTGTTGTCTACATTCTTCTTCTGTATTTGCATATCCTCTCGGATTTTCCATTTCATCAACCCAATAATATTTATAATTTTCAGGATAATCTCCCCAGATTTCTTTCATTGCATCATGAATCATTCTCGACTTTAATTCGCTATATTTATCAGACAACTCTGTATGCCTTTTCTCTATAAACAAATTGTCACCATGAATCATTGATTCTATTATATTTTCTAATTCCCTATCCAGTTTTGAAACGTCATCAGTAGATTTAATAAGAACACTAAACCCATTATCAAAAATTTCTGTAACCATATATTCCCGGCGATGCAATTCAAGTGCAATGACAAGTATTTTATCAAAATCATAAGGAATAACATTCAATATATTTTCCAAATCCTCATCTGTTATAGTATATATGTCGTATGAATATCCCTCTGCATATTTCTTTTTTACAACTATATCCTTTGGTTGCATTGCATCTTCAGTATTCTTTAATACATTGCCGTACATCATCTGCGTGGGTGTAACTCCAAACAAATCACATATTTCACCCAAACAATATATATCTGGTTTTCCAGCCCCAAGTTCCCATGTTGATATTGTCTGTCTCGTAACATGTATTTTTTCTGCAATCTCCTGCTGTGTCATTTCATTTAAGTTACGCAATGTCATTAAATTCTTTGCAAATCTGATTATTCTGTGGTTCATAAAGTGAATTCTCCTTTTCTTTTTCCATAATCGTACCATTATGCAACTATACAGTCGAGCAAGGTATTTTCACAATACAGTTCAACAGCGCAAATGGATTTAACAGATATTATTGCCTTTCTCCTTATAGATTGAACTTAAATGAAATTTCCATACTTTCTTCTTGACCATCAATTATTCCTCTAATTTCCAAAACAACAATCAAGTTCTGATTTGAATATATGTTAGAAATATCAACAGCTTCCACCGTTTCCCCTTCTATTGTTTTTTCTTCAGCATTTGACAAGGCATTAAAATCTCCTATCAATGAGTCAGCTCTCTCCTGTGCCTGTAGATGATAACTTGTTTCATGTCCTTGTGACCATGTTGCCTTTGTTGTTAATCTCGCTTTCTTATCATCAAGTACGAAACTATTGCCGGATTGCGATGAAAACTCAAATGTTGCATCTGTATCATTCTGATTATTCAAAGAATAGGCAACTTCAAGATTATATCCTGTCGGTTTATTCTCTCGATGAAGCGTTATACTATTTACCGTAACTTCTATACCATTAACCACATATACTGCATCATCAAAATTATAGGTTTCATCTTCTATCAGATAAGGAGTTTCGCTTTTGTCAACTTCATTTGATACATCTGAATCTTCATCCGCAACCTTTGTGTTATCATTATTTTCTTCAATATTACTTACTGTTTTCTGTTCTTTTGGTCTACTATCCTCTTTTACCGTAGCTTCTGTTTCCGTTACAAGCTCTTCCTCTTCTGCGAGACTACTATTCTGCTTATTTTTTTCTTCCATAGCAATTCTAAAATCGGGACTTGTAAAACTATAAAGCACACCGAATGCCGTTAAAGAAGCTACTAAAATAATTGCCCAGAAAGCAACATGTGCGATAGTTTTCCTTCTTTTGACTAATGGCATTTTGTTTTTTACATGAAAAATATCCAACTCGATCACAACTCCAATAAGCCAAATCAAAAATATCATCGCTCCACTGACTCTATAGAAAAATATATCTCTGTCCGAAGCAGCAACATCAGGTGTCATAAATGCGGAAGTGATTAACATAACCATGAGGCACCCAAATATAATCCACAAAAAAATTTTTGTTCCTTTTTTCATATGAAACTCCTCTCCACTTCTGGACGTTGTGACCAGAAGCTTATTCTACATTGGCATCATAAAGGTAAGTTTATATGGCAATAAATAATATCATCCTCGTCATCAACTATCGCACCTATTTTCTTAAAAAGCCGTTTACTTCTCGTATTACTACTATCAATCTTCACATTTATTCTGTTATATCCCATATTCTTAAATACCCAGTTAAGCCATTCTTTTAAGAGCTTCGCTCCATAGCCTTGTCCTTGATATTTTTTAACGATCACAATCGCTAACTCCGGCACACTTTCATCAATCCCTTGTAATGCCACCCTGCCAAGCAAATCACCGTTTTTTAAAAAAACGGAATAGTTTATATCTGCTTTATCTTCTACAATGGTTTCCCAATATACCTTGCTTGCAATCTCCGGATCAACCTTATATAATTTCCCCATTAAGTACTCAGCAGCAACAACATTGCTAAATAACTCTCTATCCTCGGCTGCCACTCTTCTAATATCAAATAATTCCGTATGTAATTCCTGTTCCAAAATAATCACCTGCTATTTTCTCTAACTGCTCTGCAATCTGCGTAAACGGAAGATTCAAATCCAATGTCCGCACCCAGATCGTATTGCCATTCATAGAATACTTATTATTCGGTGTTATTTGTTCCTGTGTCTTTGCATATAGTAGCATTCCTGCAACATTTCCGGTTTGATTTCTATCCAAATTTTTTACATAAGCAAATATCTGATACAAATTCCCCGAATGAATGCTATTAACATCATACTGTGTCTGCATTGTATGCCCATAATACTTTGCATCAATAATCAGTACTTTGCCGGCAAATTTCAATGTAATATCTGTTACCATACTTGGTAGGAAATCAATCATCCCATCATCTATATTCCACGGAATCGTATCAGGATTTGCCTTATACTCTGGATGATGATAACGAAAATATTCCAAAATAAACTTTTCATATAAGCTGTGCATAGAACGTTCATCCAAAAAAGTTGCCAGCTTAGTTTCGCCTTTATCTGTTGACAGTAACAAACTGCCAAGCACCAGATAACAAATATTCATAAGCATCCGGTAACTTTGATTGTTACGCTGGTATCGAATCCTGTCCCATCGTATCTGATCTGGTTCTATCATATCTACATTTTCAAACAAAATCAGATTTTTCTTCAAAAGAACTTTTCTATACTGTTTCACTGTTTTCTGCCGCACCAATGTCATCATGGTGGTTTTCAAAATGCGGTTCAAAAGATTGTTCTCAGATAGTTCATCATATTCGCATGCCAACTTTTGCCTGTGTTGTATTCGGTTTTTTATCGTTCCTTGAAGATTAAGTTTACCTCTTAAAACGGATAATTC
>CAVERH010000110.1:4823-7128 GCA_963618065.1 bacterium
GGATAATTCTTCTGATTGAAGAATATACTCCTTATACAATCCCTGTTTAAGCTGGTTTGCTACTCCTTTGCCGAGTATTGCTGCAAACATGTCATGAATATTCTCAAAGTCCTCCGTAGTCACTGAATCATAATTTGACTGACGCAGGGACTGAAATGCATAGGTCAGCATATAATATATATTTTTTATTAAAATCCCTTTGTCATTGGTCATTAGTCGTTAAACACTCCTCTTAAAATATTCTGCCACTTTTGAATTTTTGCAGGCTCATCAAACCAATATTCCTCAAGCATAGGTAGAATGTCATACTCTACCACAGACTGCATCCATTCATCCGTACATTCATCCTGCCCACAGAAATAACTATGCCCGATGCAGAATCCAGAACCCAAAGAAGGATCTTTTGCTATCTCAAAATTTAGATCCTTTATTTTTTCAATCAGTGCATAAAATGTATCATCATTAAAGCTGTCCAAATACAGCCTGAATCCCTCAGAACTAAATCCCGGTTCCATAGCAAAAAAACTAAATCTTCTACGCAATGCATAATCAATAAGTGCAAGGCTTCGGTCTGCCGTATTCATCATTCCTATAATGTAAACGTTTTTAGGAACCGAAAATGGCAAACCATTATATGCTAATGTCATCTTCTTTCCTCTGTAGTCCTTTTCAATAAGCATCAATAACTCACCGAAAATCTTACTCATATTTCCACGATTGATTTCATCAATTATGAAAAAATATGGGAATTCCTGATTGTTTGATGCTTTCTGACAGAATTTGTAAAAGATACCATTCTGAAGTTCAAATCCCTCACCAGATGGTTTATATCCCATAATAAAATCTTCATAGGAATAATTCTGGTGGAACTGAATAAATTCTACTCGTGATTCATCCTTAACCCCCATAATGGAATAGGCAAGCCTTTTTGCTGCAAATGTTTTTCCAACTCCCGGTGCTCCCTGCAAAATAACGTTCTTTTTGTTAAGAAGTAAACCCCTCAAGGAATCATATTTTTCAGAAGTCATATATACTTCCGAAAGAAAGTCCTCTTTGCTATAAATCTCTGCCTGTTCACTACCAATCGGATTCTCCTGATTTTCTTCACGTACCATGTCCATGATAAAATCAAATTCTCCTTTGGTCAGCTTAAAGAGACTTCCCTGTGGATTCATAAAATATTCCATTTTCTCCAGTTCTGGAGCATCTTTCAACAGGGTATAGTCTATCGGAGATGTTAATCCCTCTATCTTTTCAAAATACAGATTTTCACCATCATTTTGTTTGGTAACACGACATATTGCCACAACCTGCTTTACCGGATTTGATTCATATCCGATAATCAGATCACCTTCTCTGGCATCAAGGAAATTCTGAAAAATTCGTCTTTTATTTCCATTGTCATTGTACATCGTATAATTCTGTTCCTCGCCAACTTCAATGTCTGAAAAACTCCATATCTTCGGATTTGCATTCAGCCACCAGTAATTAGCACCGTTTTCTGATTGCTCAACATATAATTCTATATCAGAAAAATCTACATCCTCTAACGCTTTCTTCAATTCGTCCCGCAGTTTCCAAACAAATACACCTTCCTCATCAGAATTTGCATTCCTGCCAACAAACAAAATTGTCCAATATCTCTTATTGCCGTCTTTTTCCTTTACTGAAATATCACAACCTGTTTTTTCTGCAATCCGCTTCGCCAATGTTGTTGCACCGGTATTGTAGAAATTAGGTGTTTCTCCATATTTTACCGAAAGCTGTTTACAGGTTGCCATTCCTCCATAATCAAGAAATCTATACAGTACTTCCCAGCTTTGCGTATTGAAAATACTCTCATCTTCAAACAATACTCTCCAATCATCTACTGAGATTCCAAAATCTATGTCCGCACCTATCCAGTCTTCTTTCACCTTCTTTGTTTCATCAGCCAGATAATTTGCGATGTAAAAAGATAAATCAAAAGTGAGCATTCTATGACTTTCGTCTGCATAACAGTCCGATTCAAGGTTACTTTCAAATAATTCTATCAGCTCGCTATCCTGTGAAACCACTTCCTGCATCTCGCTAATCAGTTTTGAATTACCTTTAATATTCTGCTCTGTATGCCCCTTGGTTGGTATAAAATCATTTTCCAGATAAATTCCGGTCGTCTTACATACGGTATATTTGAATATGTCATATTTCTGTGGATACTTCAGACACAAATATACTGTAATCGCCATAGGACGCTGATAATGCTGATACCCCGGAGATAATCTGTCACACAAATCCTGTGCTGAAGATTGGAACTGTAATATAC
>CAVERH010000111.1:0-7077 GCA_963618065.1 bacterium
CAATACTTCGTATGAGTTGTGAATGATCCGATCCATGATTGCTTCTGAAATAGGACTTCCAGCAGCCTCTGTTGGAGTAATACGTGAATACCACTCCACCGGTTCATACTGAGTACAAAAGATGGTGGATTTATCTGTACATCTTGACTCTGCAATCTCAAGAAGGTCATAGGATTCCTGCGGTGTTAACGTACGGATAAGCCATTCGTCGAGAATGAGAAGATCAACCTTCTGATAAGCTTTGATTGTTTTCTTGAGGTCACCGCATCCTTTGGAAACATTTAATTCGTCAAGAAGTTCCGGCATGCGAATGTACTTCACTGTATAGAACTTACGACATGCCGCGTTACCTAATGCACATGCAAGATAAGTTTTTCCATTGCCAGAAGCACCTTTCAGAATGATATGATGACCGTCCATGATGTATTGGCAGGTTGCATATCGAAGAATCTCAGTTTTATCCAACTTACGATCTTCATGGTATTCAATACCTTCGATACTTGCACTTGGTGTAGAAAAAGTTGCATTTTTGATGTATCTGGCCAGTTTGTTAGCCTGACGTCTGCCCCATTCCGCATCAGTAAGAAGCGATAAACGATCCTCAAAGCCTAGTGCGGCATATGTGGCAGGATCCTCCAGTTGATGTTGGAGTTCATTAGCCATTGCAGTAAGCTTCATTGCTTTTAGGAGTTCAAGTGTACTCTGATTAATCATGAGCGCTCACCTCCTTTCGCAAAGTAGGCAGCACCTCGCGTAATGCCATGTCCTTTAGGAACATCTGTATCATCGAAACTTGTTGCCCTGACCTTATCCTGTCCGTTTTTTAGCATGGAACTAATGATGCGAATGGATGGTGTACTGGTAAGCTCCCATACTTTAGAGCAGGCATTCTCCAAACGATTATGGCCGTATCGATCACCAAGTTTAGTCAGGCTTGCACAAGCTTTGTAGCCTTGTTCAGGCTCGCTGCCACTGGAAAGAAAGGCTTCTACAACTTTAGCAGTGCTATTGCCTATACTCATTGCCCATACCGTAAAGTCATCAGCATTGTAAGATAAATATTTTCGATGTTCTGTCGGCATATGCTCTGGCTGAATCACCGGATCACGACGGTTTGTCGCTGATCTTGGATGTGAAGCAACACGAGAACCATGAAAGAATACTTCCACGGTAGCCTTAGTCAGGCGGATGTCTACCTGTTCCCCGATTAAATCAAATGGAACGGAATATTTGTTTTTCCCGTCAGTTATGAGATAATCAAGTGGAACCTTGGCAGTGGACCATACTGCAGGCTCAAAAGGGGTTAAAGGGAGCGGCTTCATGAATAATTGTTCTTCTTCTTTGTAAGCAGAATAGCGGCATCCCTCCCTTTTCTTAAAAGGAGTTTTATTGAGCTCATCGAGTTTTTCTTTTACCGCCGCTTTTACTTCTTCCAAGGAGAAGAACTTTCGATTCCGAAGGGCTGCAATAATCCATGTGGTAGCGAACTTAACAGTTCCTTCAGCAAGACTTTTGTCCTGTGGAGCACGAACTCTGGCAGGAACGATTGCTGTTTCATAGTATTCAGCCATCTCAGCATAACTTTTGTTGAGAATTGTCTCATACCTTGTGTTCTTAGAAACACCTGTTTTGAGATTGTCCGGAATTAAAAGCCGGGTAACTCCACCAAAGTACTGATAAGCATGTACATGGCAAAGGAGCCAGTTGGTTGTTTTCATATCGTCGCAAGCTTCTACATATGCATAGCAACTACAAGGCAGGACTGCGGCGAACAAATAAGAATCAGCAGTTTCGCCAGTTACACGGTCGTAATAAGGAATGGTTGTACCAGCCCAGTCAACCTGCATAGCATCTCCGGGTTTATGTGTAATACGCATCGTTGCTTTTGTGAGTCTTGCCCATTTGCGATATTTGTCACAAAACTGCGTGTACATGTACGGCGACAGCTTAGATGCATAGCAATCGGAGCAGTATTCCGTCCATAATAGGGTGAGATTTACACCTGGTTTTGCTAATTCTTTGTGTATGTAGCTGTAATCAGGCTCCTTTCTGGGATTGACTGCTTCTAACTTATTAGGGTATAGCAGTGCATACACCTTTTCATTGGTCAGTTGGTCATCCAACGGCCAACATAAGTTATTTTCAGCAGCCAGTTTTATGACCTCGCTGATTGTGTTGCGTGAGCTATGCACGCTTGCAGCGATTTGACGCTGCGTGTACTTAAGGCTATTAAGTCTTAAGATTTCTCGATAATCAACCATAATTATCGAACCTCCTATATGAATAGTCACACATATCGTGTGCCGACTTCATTATAGGATAAATTTATATGAATGGCTCACCTTCCGTGAAGGTGGCTCTATTCATCCGTAATGGTGGCTCTGAATCTCCGTGCAGATGGTTCTATGTCACCGGAATATACATTCCATTAAGAAAATGATGATCATCCCCGGATTCTTAACAGATAAGGAATGGAAAATTTCTTTCTTAAGAAACCGCTGTGTAAAAAAGATGATTACCAGCATGAATGTTTTGTCCAAATATGCAAAAGATAATGGAATTCAGATGGTTTTAGAAGATTTTGATGATGCTTCGGCGTATTATAAGGATGCTGCAGGATTAGAATTTTTCCTTGCTCATGTGGATGGACTCAAATGTGCATTTGACACTGGAAACTTTTTATACAGTGAAGAGGATTCCCTTGAAGTATTGCCGAAGTTTTTAGGACAGATCGGACATGTACATTGTAAGGACCGGACCTTCGAAGTGAAAAAGGGTGAAACACCCAAAGCCACTGTCAAAGGAAGAGAGATGTATTCCTCTCCGGTAGGAAGCGGATGTATTCATATGAAAGAAATTGTTGAAAAAATCTTAGCTTCCGGATATGATGATTATTTTGCAATCGAACATTTCGGATCCTGCCGGCAGCTAAAAGATATGGAAAACTCTGCTGTGTGGTTGAATCAATTTAGATTATGAGAATTGTTTATGATATAAATGATGAATTGGTGATATTTATTGAGATTGTTTAAAAGTAGGAGGTAATCTGAATGATTAAGGTAACGGTATGGAATGAGTATCTGGAAGAACTTCAATATGAACATGTTGCAAAGGTTTATCCGAATGGAATCCATGAATGTATTCGTGAGTTTCTGGAAAAGGATCCGGAGCTTCAGGTTCGTTGTGTAACCTTACGGATGGAGGATCAGGGGTTATCGGAAGACATACTGAATGATACTGATGTACTGATCTGGTGGGGACATCAGGCACATGATGAAGTAACTAAAGAGAATGTTCAGAGAGTGAAACAGCACGTTTTGGATGGTATGGGATTGATTGCATTACATTCTGCTCATTTTTCCAATCCGATGAAAGCACTGCTTGGAACGAGTATGTGCGTGAGATGGAAGCATGGAGAAAGAGAAAAGCTTGTCTGTGTGGCTCCTTCCCATCCGATTGCTGAAGGTATTACAGAGCCGGTTATTTTGGAAAAAGAAGAAATGTATGGAGAATACTTTGATATTCCGAAGCCGGATGATGTGGTATTCTTAGGATGGTTTTCTAATGAAGAGGTATTCCGGAGCGGATGTACCTTTACCCGTGGATGGGGTAAGATCTTCTATTTCCAGCCGGGGCATGAAGAATATCCGATTTATTATCATCCACAGATTCAGAGAATCATTACCAATGCGGTAAAATGGGCGAAGCCCGTGAATAAAAGAAGTGAACATTATGATAATGCTGAGGTGAAATAAATTTCATGATTACCAATAAGAATACCATTCGTGAAAAAGTAGATGTTTGTGTTGTAGGTGCGGGACATGCCGGATGTGAAGCGGCACTGGCCTGTGCAAGACTTGGACTTGAAACTGTGATTTTTACAGTGAGTGTGGACAGTATTGCATTGATGCCCTGTAACCCGAATGTAGGAGGATCTTCCAAAGGTCATCTGGTAAGGGAGCTGGATGCATTGGGAGGAGAAATGGGTAAGAACATTGATAAAACCTTCATCCAGTCCAAGATGCTGAACGTATCCAAGGGTCCTGCTGTTCATTCACTCCGTGCACAGGCAGATAAGGCAGAGTATTCCCGTGCCATGCGTAAAGTAATTGAAAATCAGGAACATCTGACTATCAAGCAGGCAGAAGTCTGCAATCTGTTGTGGGAAGAGTTACCGAATACGGATCCGAATGGTTATTCCAAAAAGATCATTGGTGTGCAGACCTTTACCGGTGCTGTTTATGAATGTAAAGCAGTTGTTTTGTGTACCGGTACTTATCTGAAAGCAAGATGCTTGTGCGGAGAGGCGATTACTTATACCGGACCGAATGGATTGCAGGCAGCCAACTATCTTACGGATTCTTTGAAGGAAATGGGTATTGAAATGCGTCGATTCAAAACAGGAACTCCGGCAAGAATGGATAAGCGTTCTCTGGATTTCAGTAAGATGGATGAGCAGTTTGGTGATGAGAGAGTTATTCCATTCTCTTTTTCCACGAATCCGGAAGATGTGCAGATTGATCAGGCTTCCTGTTTCCTGACTTATACAAATGAAAAGACCCATGAAATTATACGTGCTAACCTGGATCGTTCTCCAATTTATGCCGGAATTATTGAAGGTACTGGACCGAGATACTGTCCTTCTATTGAAGATAAAGTAGTTAAGTTTGCAGACAAAGAACGGCATCAGGTGTTTATTGAGCCGGAAGGACTTCATACGAATGAGATGTATGTTGGTGGAATGTCTTCTTCTCTTCCGGAGGATGTACAGCTTGCCATGTACCGGACAGTTCCCGGATTGGAGCATTGTAAGATTGTAAGAAATGCTTATGCGATTGAATATGACTGTATCAATCCGAACCAGCTTTATCCCTCTCTTGGATTTAAAGCAGTGGAAGGTTTATACAGTGGTGGACAGTTTAACGGAAGCAGTGGCTATGAAGAAGCAGCAGTGCAGGGGTTTGTAGCCGGTGTGAATGCAGCAAGATATATTTTAAAGAAAGATCCTTTGATTTTGGATCGTTCGGAGGCTTATATAGGAGTTTTAATTGATGATCTGGTAACAAAAGAAAACCGGGAACCCTATCGTATGATGACTTCCCGTGCTGAATACCGTCTGTTGTTAAGACAGGATAATGCTGATCTCCGTTTACGGGAAAAGGGCTATGAAATTGGATTGATTACAGAGGAACAATATCAGACACTTTTAACGAAGAAATCCTTGATTGAACAGGAAATTAACCGGTTGAAGAGTGTAATGATTGGTGCCTCTAAGAAAAATCTGGAGTTTTTTGAAGGTCATAACAGCGCAGCCTTAAAAACCGGTGTATCTCTTGCAGAATTAATGTGCCGTCCGGAATTGAGTTATGAAATTCTGGCAGAGATTGATCCGGAACGGAAAGAGCTTCCTGCCGATGTGATTGAACAGGTGGAGATTGAAATTAAGTATGAGGGATATATTGAGCGGCAGCTTCGCCAGGTAGAACAGTTTAAAAAGATGGAAAAGAAGAAAATTCCATCGGAAATTAATTATGATGATATTGAAAGTCTGCGTCTTGAAGCAAGACAGAAGCTGAGGGCATTAAAACCTGTTTCGGTAGGGCAGGCATCCCGAATTTCCGGTGTCTCTCCTGCAGATATTTCCGTTCTGGTCGTTTATCTGGAACAGTGGAAATATCATCATGCATAGGACATGAAATAAGTTGCCGGAAGGTGCGTATATTTATTAGCCAGTCAGTGCAATCCGGTAGCTTATGAATGGGCAAGGCTGAACTGTTACTAAGATATTATTAGATACTAACAATTTCGTAGTTTTTTTTAGAAAAATAGCAGATAGGATAATGTATGGATAATTGGGATTTATTGACAGATTCTTTAAAAGAATTTCATATTACTTTAACGAATGAGCAGTTTCATCAATTTCAGAATTATTATGAATTGATGATTGAATGGAATTCTTTTATGAACCTGACTGCAATTACAGAAATGGATGAAGTGATTATGAAACATTTTGTAGATAGTGTTTCATTGATTCAGGCAGTTCCGGATCTTGCACAAAAGGAGTTTTCTTTAATTGATGTAGGAACCGGAGCCGGTTTTCCAGGTATTCCGTTAAAAATTGTTTTTCCTAATCTGAAGATTACTTTACTGGATTCTTTAAATAAGAGAGTAAAGTTTTTGAATCAGGTGATTCTTGACTTGTCTTTAAAAAATATCTCAGCAGTTCATGGAAGAGCTGAGGATCTGGCACAGCAAAAGGAATACAGGGAACAGTATGATTTTTGTGTATCACGTGCGGTTGCAAATCTCGCTACTTTATCGGAATATTGCATTCCTTTTGTGAAGAGGAAGGGATATTTTATTTCTTATAAATCCGAAAAAATAACCGAAGAATATGAGCAGGCCAAAAAGGCAATTAAGGTTTTAGGAGGTAATGATAAAAAACAGGTAGAATTCTATCTTCCACAGTCAGATATTTACAGAAATCTGTTTATGATTGAAAAGGTAGATATTACACCGAAGAAATATCCAAGAAAAGCCGGGGTACCTTCCAAAGAACCCATTTAAGTTTTCTCATATGCATGGCAACAGAAAGCAATTTTGCATGGCTCTGAATAGTTATCATGTAATTTTTTTTACTTCCATAAAAACGTTTTTTAGTATATGATATACATAAGTATAGCTACATAGTTTGACATCTTGATTTTGGCATCAATCAGTGGGAGAAGATAATGGACACAAATGAAAATTCTGTTATCGATGATATATATTATGCGTTTTTAAAAAAAAGAAATGAGTTAAATCGTGTTGTAATAAAGAATCAGGAAGAAATTCAGGAAACAGAAACGCTTTTGAAATCATTGATGGAAACAGATGAGGATATGAAATATTTTTCTCCGCGTAACACGGAGGATATTTATAAAAACGAAATTTCATCTGCAAAAGACAAGATTGAACATTTAGTTCACGAAAATGAGAAAAGTACAGGTCAGATTGAAGAATTGTCAAAGAAAATTGAGGAGTTAAAGATTTTTAAGGATCAGGAGGCTCATCGTAACGAGTTGTCCAATGCATTAC
>CAVERH010000112.1:0-3212 GCA_963618065.1 bacterium
TGCCGATTTCGTCAGTGCGATCCAAATATCTGGTAGACTGGATCAAGGTATGTCCTTTCTGGGTGGACATTTTACGACTGAGATGTTCGATTGGGTGAACCATATACCGGGAAATAATATAGGCAATTATGATAAAGCCAATAATACATACAGCGCACAGGATGATGATCATAACTCCGGTTACATTAAATTCCCGGAACATGCTGTCATAATCGACTACCACTGTAAGACGCAGCGGAGATATTTTTAAAGATGTTCGCATAATGTTGGTTCTTTTTTTGGAAAAAGAGGATGGCAGCTCATCATAGTTTGTATATAGCACATCATCTGTATCTGTATTATCAATAGTAAGAAGGGTAATGTCTGGCATTGTATTTACGGAGCTTAAATCAAGCATATCAGTTTTGCAGTCAATCACAAGAACGCCTACAACCTCGTGGCTGTAGATATCCTTCAGACACTGGGAGAAAAAGATGGATTTTCTGTCTCCGGTAAAAAGATCATGGACTGCATTGCTGCTTACATACATAGCACCATCCAGGGCAAGTGTATCCTGATACCAGCGCTTATTTTGAAAATTATATTCTGAGTTGACCGTGCCGTTTTCTCCGGTGGAACTTTCAAAAATATATCCGGAAGGAGTAAAAATATAAATCCCATCAATAGATTCATCGGAATAGAGAAGGTTCTGGCAGGTCTTTTTAAAGCTTTGGGATAACGTGTAATAATCAAATACTTCCGGTTTTGAATTCGCGTCTTTAAAATGCTTCAGGTCGCTGATCATGCTGGAACCATCGTTATAGTAGAAATTAAAGGCACCGGCTGTCTGCTGAATGCTGTTTAATGTGGCATTTGCGGTAGATTCGGCGTTTTCCATCAGGTGGGAAGAGATATCATCCATTCTCTGATAAGTAACCTGTGAGTAGCGCCCATAAGAAAACAGGGTAAAAAGAACCAGCGGAATAGTGGCAAGAATGCTGAATGTGAGAAAAATTTTGGTTCGAAGCTTCATCTTAAAGTACCTCAATACAGAAAATAAAATCTAACAAAAGTGCACCTTTTTATCCAACAAAAGTGTACCACACCCATGATAAAATGTAAACATCAAGTGAGGAACATGCAGAACTGCAAAAGTTATTTTCAAGGAAAAAGTAAGTAATCGCGCGAACTGCTTACAAGATAAGAAAGGAAGGTTTTTTAGTTATGAAATTTAGAAAAATTACAGCAGTTGCACTGGCTGGGTTGACAGCTTGCACGACACTTCCGGCAGCAGTACCGGTTATGGCAGCAGATGGATACGATCATGAAGCAATTGAAAACGCAGGTGATATCACAATTACAATGATGACATCCGGTGTTGCTACAGACAACGATTTTGAAACAGAACAGCTTCCGGAGCTGGTAAAAAAGAAATGGCCAAATGTAACATTAGAAGTTACCAAGCTTCCAGATGACAATTATTATACATCACTGAAAACCAAGCTTGCATCAGGTGAGTGTCCAGATATTATTACCACACAGCCGATGTATGCCGGACAGAATTCTTGTTATGCACTGGCAGATGCTGGCTATCTTGCATCCTTAAATGATCTTGACTGTGTGCAGGGAAGAAATGATCTGGATTCTGTAACTTATAACGGCGATATTGTAACAGCAACCTCAGGTGTGGCAATTCTCGGCACCTATTATAATAAGAATCTTTTCAAGGAAGCTGGAATTGAAAGTGAGCCTCAGTCATGGGATGAATTTCTGGATGATTGCCAGAAACTTCAGGATGCAGGAATTCAGCCAATCGTAATGGGCGATAAAGATCAGTATGTACTGCAGTTTGGCCTTTACCAGCTTGCTGCTGATGAAATTTATTCCAAAAATCCGGATTTTGATACACAGTTAAGAGACGGAGAAGCAAGTTTCACAGACGAGGGAACCTGGGATACTGTTCTTGAAATGTATAAGACACTTTACGATAAAAAGTATATTGACGCCTCCAAATCTCTTGGATACGGTGCATCTCAGGCAATCACTGATTTTATTGATGGAAAAGCAGCAATGACATTTGACGGTTCTTTCAATGCCGTAGCACTTACTGCGGCTGGTGCTGCAGGAGATTTCGAGAGAGGTTACTTCCCGCTTCCAGGAACCGATGGCGTATATACCGCCACATGCTTAAGTGCAGGATATAGTATATACAGCAAATCTGAAAATGTTGATATCTGTAAAGAAATTATTGACTACCTGCTGGATGGGGAATCTGAAGCATGGGATGCTTACCTTGCTACAGGACGAGTTATTGCAACATATGGCAACGGTGCAGATTCTACACCGAACTATGATCTGTTCAAACCATTTGTTGACCTGTTAAATGATGGAAAAGGATTTTATTGGTGCAACCAGGCATGGCCGGCAGGAACTGAAACTGAGATGGAATCACTGTTCAGTGAAATGGTAGGCGGACAAGGAACTGAGATCAGTGATATTACAGAGGGTATGCAGGAAAAATTCGAGGATCTTCTGGACGAATAACAGGGCATACAAAATCTGGTACAGCATAGAAATGAAACTGCCCTGGATCAGTACAAAGATCCGGGGCAGCTTCATTTTTCAGACAGAGATGAAACAGATCCGGCAGGACTATATCTGAATGAAGGGAGATAGGATAATGACACAATCGAAAAAGAAAAGAAAGGGAGCAAACACCTCTCTGGTATTTTCAAACAAAATGTATTTTTTCCTTATACCAGCGCTGGCATTTTTCCTGATATTCTGGATTTATCCGGTATTGCAGCTTTTTTATTACAGTGTGACAAACTTTAATGGAGTTAATTATGATTTTGATTTTGTGGGAATGAAAAACTATATTAAAGTTTTAGAAAATGGAACCTTAGCCAATTCCATGAAAAATACGCTGATTTATGCAGTCTTTACAGTCGTATTAAGTAATGTGATCGGACTGGCAGTGGCGATGATTCTGAATACTAAAATTCATTTAAAGGGACTTTTCCGTACATGCGCTTATTTTCCTGCATTGTTCAGTGCTATTGTAGTAGGTTTTATCTGGTCTTATGTATATATGCCGGGCTCAGGTATGATCGGAAATTTACTGAATCTGCTGGGAATGGACGGAAGTGCTTTTAATCCGTTAGGCAACTATAAAACTGCTTTGTATGCAATTGCTATTGTAGAAGTCTGGAAGGGCTTTGGAACAACCATGA
>CAVERH010000112.1:3222-6883 GCA_963618065.1 bacterium
TTATTTATCTTGCCGGTTTACAGACGGTAGATGAGAGTCTTCTGGAAGCCGGACGTATTGATGGATGTACGGAATGGCAGCTGATTCGCAAGATTAAGCTTCCGCTGATTTCCTCTACGATTACAATTAACGTGATTCTTTCTGTCATTGCAGGATTGAAGGCATTTGATTATTCTTTCATTATGACAAATGGTGGTCCTGGTAAGTCAACCAAAACACTGATGTTCCAGGTTTATGAGACTGCATTTACAGATATGAAAATGGGACGAGCCAGCGCATTTTCCGTTATGACATTTGCATTTATCATTGTGATTACAGTTGTAATGTTGCTCTATATGAATAAGAGGGAGGTGGAATTATAATGGCACTTGGAAAGAAAAAGGATACACGGGAAAAAGAGGGATATATGAAAATGTCTCCCAAAACATTTCTTATCTATCTGGTAATTATTGTATTTTGTATTATTGTAATTGCGCCCCTTGTCATTGTATTTTCCAGTTCTCTGCGCTCTCCGGAAAATCAGGCCTCTCCGCTGATCCTTTTTTCGGAATTTACATTGAAGAGCTATAAGCGGGCATTTGAAAATATGAATTACCCAATGGAATTGATTAACAGTATTTTGACTACCTGCGGTTCTGTTTTCTGCATTGTTGTTTTTTCTACAATGGCTGCTTATCCAATTGGACGTATTAAGACAAAACTTGCGAAGTTTTTATACTTCTTTTTCATTTCAGGTTTGATTATTCCGTCCCAGATGGTTATTGTGCCTATTGCACAGACCCTGAACAGACTGAATGTTCCAAATACACGTTTTACCCCGATGATTATGTTTATTACCTGTTCCCTTCCATTTTCCGTATTTCTGTTTTCAGGATTCATGAAGGGAGTTCCGGTAGAAATTGAGGAATCTGCGTATATTGACGGGGCGAGCCTGCCAAGACGTTTTGTTTCGGTTGTATTTCCGCTTTTACAGCCTGCAATCGTATCCTGCGTGATCACACAGGGACTTTGGATTTGGAATGATTATTTTTATCCAATGGTATTTATTTCAAAGAAATCGCAGTACTCTTTACCAGTTGGTATGCTTCAGTTCCTTGGTGACAAGGAAAATCCGGCACAGTGGAATGTATTGTTTGCTGCCTGTGTGCTTTGTGCGCTGCCGCTAATCGTTGTGTTCCTGGCGTTGCAGAAACAATTTGTAAACGGTATTGCAGCAGGAGCAGTAAAAGGCTGAGAGCTCCATAAAATTTTCATATGGACCGGTGAAAATGCCGGTCCATTTTTTCTACATGCAGGACGAGATGGGGCAAGAATCCGAAAGGGGGTATTCCAGAGTGTTTCAGAGGGAAAATGGTAAAAAGGGATTAAAAAATGATCTGGAATATTTTTGGATGTACTATAAATTCCAGGTTATTGCAGTATTGATTGTGATGTTTATGGCGATATATTTTCTGATTAGCAGTTTGACACAAAAAGAATGTGTTTTATCTGTAATGCTCATTGACTGTCACACAGACGTAAGCAGTGAGCAAATGGAAAAAGAGTATATGTGGGCGGCAGGATTGGACGAAAAGAACTGTCAGGTACAGATTCAAAATAATTTAATGTTTCAGGGAACTGATTCCGGAAATTATACAATGGCTAGCTTGTCAAAATTTATGACGGATATCGGAAGCCAGAAACTGGATGTCTGCGGCATGCTGGAGGATGATTTCCTTAAATATGATAAGTCGGGAACTTATATGGATTTGAGAAATTGCCTGACAGAAGAGGAACTGGATGTGCTGAAGGGAAACCTGTGCATTGCAGAGGATGGCAGGGTAATAGGAATTTATACACAGGGACTTTCCAGGCTTGTGGATTATGGGTGCTATGAACTTCAGAATGACAGGGCTAGCTGAATTGGAATCCGAGATTCCAGTTTGCAAAATTTAATTCCAGAGCATCCATTCTCTTGCAAGAGTAAATTCCAGTAAAATAACAATTCATGATTTTTCTGGAAGTTAGTTTTGCAAAGTTCTTCAAAACTGGAATTTACTATTAGAAACCACTTGTTTTGTGCTTCAAATGCTGATATGCTCTTTTTGAGATTGAAAACCTCTGAAAAAAAGGTCACGCTAAGCGGAGGTCGAATTTTATTTCTTTTTTCGCAAGATTAAATTCCACCCCTCATTCGGTTCAATATTTCTTCCGAATGGCGCTACATTATCTTATTTTTTCAGCAATAGAGGTGTTAGGTTGATCTCATTAGCAGGAATGGATTCAATTCCTAAAGCGGCGAGAATATCCTCGCCATTAATGAAGCTGAACAACTGGTGAGCTGACTGGTTATTCAGCTTTTTCCTGTTGTATGAATTGATATGACTCATCATAAGAGCGATATCATCCTGGGTTAAGTTATCAAAAGAAGTTTTCTTTGGTAACACACGGCGAATCATTTCGTGCGTTACTTCACAGCCTCCCTTTTGATCCGAGCGCTGTGGATCACAGTAAAATACACGTGTCCGGCGTTCATTATTCTCGTTGAATTCAATTGCCAGAGGATCTGTAAACTCACTGCCTCTGTCAGTCAGAATTACATGGAATAGATTTGTAAATGTATCATGTCCCAGCAGCTTGTACAGCCTGTTAAAAACATCTGTAACAGATTTAGCAGTATTGTTGTCACGAATGAAGGCAAGCATAAGGCTGCTATTCCTAAAATATATGGTTAGCAGGACTTTGCCACCTTTACGTCCTTCAACAGAGTCCATTTCTACTACAGGTATATCTGGATTGGCTGCAAGGTAGGTTTCGAAGTCTTCATAGGTACGACCCACGTGACATTGCTTGTCTACACGCACAGGCTTCTTTTGAGAACGACTACGATAACGCACCTTTCTTGGAAGGTCGATGTTATCTACAGATAAAAAACCTGCATCAATGTAGTTATAGATAGTCTTTTCGTCAAGCATAATGTCATCCGCATGATTGACACATATCATGTGAACAGACTGACCTTGCTTGATGAGAGGGGAAACGATTGCATCAACGCGCTTTAGTTCTGCTGGTGTAATTGCAATACCCTGCCGGCTTTCAGAGCGTGTTATCTCATATGCCTTCTGAGCTGATTTAGCAGAATAGATATGTCTGTCTAGTTTGCAGGACTGCCTTTGAGCACATCCATTACAGACATATGGTGGTTTCTTGAGTTTATTGCAAACCAGTGCTTCAAACTTTTTACAATGCTCGTAGCACTTTACACATGAACACCGTTTACAAGTCTTTGAAAACTGTAATTTACACGATGTGCATACTGTGCCGTACTCATCACAGGCACTTCGCTTGCTACATGGATTGTAGGAAGCTTTACGTATAGTCTGACTATGAAGTCTAATTTCTTTTGAGATGGTAGATGGATCCTTACCAAGTTCCTTAGCTATCTCAGTGAATGAAGCTCGTTCTCGTAAACGGACTTCGATTGTGGCTCTTTCATCAAGAACCAGATGTGCATTTTTTGCCATGGCATCCTCCTTGGATAACGCCATCCGGATTCTATTGCTGAACCATCACTATAATCAGATATCAGAAAGTTTGCAATACTAACTTCTGGTATGTATTTTGCAACAGTAAGTTCCAGTTTTGGTGGTGAATGGACTGGAATTTAAATTTTCAATTCACC
>CAVERH010000113.1:0-6798 GCA_963618065.1 bacterium
GGCTAAGGATACACTGTATCCCTCTATTGATAGAACAATTTCGGAACTGATTTTAACAGATAAGACAACAGGGGAAAGACTTCAGTTGAACCAGATAGAGCTGGAGCTCAAGACAGGAAATAGAAAATTATCTGATAACTCGCAAACAACATTAATAGGCAAGAACCGGTATTCCATTAATGTGGTCGGTCAGGAACAGGAAAAAGCACTTCAGATTGAACTTTTGACGGAAGCGAAGGCAACCGATAGTCTTGTATTAAATGTGCAGGAAGACAATTGGAGTAAGGCATTAAAGGTTACTTATAAAATCAGTGTTGAAGTGAAGACTCCGACTATTGAACTGGGCAGTAAGAAACTGGTATTGAATAAGAATGAAGAACTGTATGACGATGAAATAGCAGAGACAACAGCACGCTGGAAAGGTAGTGCAGCCCTGCTTCAGTATCCTTCTGTTCGATTTGAAGGTTTGAACAAAGCTTCCAATCAGATACTCAATAAATATCTGGTTTTGGAGTATCTGGAGGAGGAAGGAGTTTTGATCGCCAGACTGAATGCCGTCAAATTAAACGATGTAGAACTAAAGACAGGCACTTATAAGTATAAGGTCTGGGTTGATAATGTCAGCACAACACTGGACATCAATATTGTAGACAAGGAAGCAGAAAAATGTGTTGGCTTAAGAAAAGCCGGTGGAAACATTGATGTCTTACAGAGAGAAAACACAGCTTTATATTACAATATAAAGCTCACAAATCTTACCGGTACGGTACAGGGAGCATATCTGCAGGGAACCGATGGTGATCTGTTTGAAGGTACGATCAATGATAAGGGACAGCTGCAGATTTCAGCAAGTGACTGGGCATCGTTGTCTACCAAGGCGTCCTATAAGGTTCAGCCGGTATTGATTGTAGAGAATGAACATGGTGGAGTCCGTGAAGTGGCAGCGCCTGTACAGACCATTAAGGTGAAACAGGGAAGCCCTAAGGTAGCGGTGACGGCGAGCGGAAATGCTTTCTACAGACAGAGAAGTAATGAAATTGTAATTACGTTAAATCCTGTTTTGAATGGGCAGAAGGTTGAGATTGAAGATGTCTGCCTTGGAAATTATACAGACCAGTTTGAGCTTGTAAAAGATGCGGAAGACAGGGCATTTGATAGCAATACGGACAGTATTACATTGAGAATGAAAGACAATTCAGATGTTGCTTACTGTAAAGCCGGATCAAAATACGCATTAAATCTGATGATTCGTTATAAGGGCAGAGCCGGTAACGAGAAGGATCAGAAAGCAGCTTATACGGTTATCGTAAATTAGTTATGTGGAGGAGAACGAGAGAAGTGAGAAAATCAAAAGGAAGAGCCAGAATACTGGCAGTATTGTTAAGTGCCTGCATGCTGATACAACCTGTTATGGGTGTATATGCAGCGGAATTGCCTACAATGCAGGAAGGAGGATCGGCAGAGCAGCTTGATCCTTCAGTGACAGCAACGACTGAAACCACAGCAACTCCGACACCGGAAGCATCTGTGGAACCGACGGAAGAACCTGCCGGGGAAGAAACGGAGACAACGGAACCCACAACAGAACCCACAACAGAACCCACAACAGAACCATCAATAGAAACATCTACAGAACCAACAGAGATGCCCACAGTGGAACCGGAGGAATCCCCTTCGACAGAACCTGAAGAGGATCCTACCGGGGAACCTACTGAAACTCCTTCGGCAGAGCCAACAGCTCTGCCGGAGGCTATCGGGAATGCGGATCTCGTAACATCCGGAGAAGATGCCAATTCATTGATGGAAGTGAATCTGGATATCCAAAGCGGGACTGTAAATATTACATTGAAAGAGGGAATAAAGCAATATTTACCACGCGACCTCGAGGTTTGGCTATACACTACAGACTCGTCCTATGATGAGGCACACGAGAGTGTTTATGTAACGAAAGATCAGGAACAAGTATCCTATGATATGAGGTACTTTATTAATAAGTCGGGAACTTATTATGCCGGAGTTTCGTTTTATGATAATGAAACACAATCGTCATACAGTGTTTATTCTGAGAGGGTTAAATATACAAGACCGTCCAAGTGTATGGAATCTCCCTCAGAAGTAAAATGGGATGGAAATATTGCAACATGGTCTCCGGTGGATGGAGCAATCGGTTACAGGGTTGATTTGTATAATCAATTGGACGGTACGCTCGCAGGTTTTCGAAAGCTGGATGAGAATGCTACGCAATATGATTTTGGAGGTATACTCGGAAATTATGCAAATGGAAGTTATTATTTCACGGTAATAGCGGTAAGCGCCAATGTAACGGAAACTGCGAATAGTGAAGCTGCCGCGAGTGATATTATTAAAATCGAAAAGGAGTGCTACGAAGTATCTCAGTGTAATGAGAATGGTGAGACTATAGGAGAACCGGTCAAGTGTACCAACCTGGATGCCGCATTGAATAAGGCGAAAGAGCTTGAAGGGGAGTACAAAAAAATCAAGTATACAATTTGGGATAATTACATATATCAAAATGATGCAAATGATGATATCCTGACAATTCCGGATGTGGGCGGCACCTTGTTTCTGCAAGGAGTAAGTACATATGGAAATTCTGTAATTAATGCGAAAAAGCTGGTGGTAAATTCAGACGTTATATTGCAGAATATGAGTATAACGGGTATAGGAAACAGGGATATCGATTATCAGTTGAACGATAATTGTACACTTACAACCAGAAATAATTGGATGTTTATAAACACATTAAGTGGAAATGGAACGCTGGTAACTCATGGGTATACGTTGGTATCCAAAATCGAAGGTGTAAATATTGACACATATGATGAGCTCAGAATTAGCGGACAGAGTAGCACAGCAGGAAATATTCGTATTCTGGAAGGCGGCCAGCTGTTATTATATGCTCCGTTAACGGTTAACAGTATTCAGGGAGATGTTATTTGCGACGGGCGCAGTAATATAAAGAATGGGAAGGCGTTGCTGACAATCAATGGAAATCTGGAAGACTCAGATGTGAATTTTGTACTTTCGGCTGGATATGGCAGCCAGGATAAAACATATCCCAAAGATATTGCCGTATGTAATCTTAACGGACAGGAATTTTTATCTGCAAACTTTTCAGCCCAATATACCGGAGATGAAAGAAAACTGGCTGTATATTCGGTAGGAAATACTGTTTATGCCGCAAACTGCCGTTTGAGTGATGATGCAGTTACACTTAAAGTGGGAGACCAATACACTTTGAAATTAACCGGAACCAAGGGAACAATATCCGGAAATGACTTAAAGGGATGCAGCTGGTCAAGCAGTGATCCGGCAGTTGCAACAGTGAATGTAGCAGGAACGGTTGAAGGAATTGGTGCAGGTGAGGCAGAGATTTATGCGAAGGTTTCGGATCATGTCGTATTGACCTGTAAAGTTTCTGTATACAGCTGCCTGGAAGAAATGAAATTCCAGAAGGCAGGAACAGAACAAAATCCAATCATATTAGAGGTTGGAACGGATGTAGATAATGTTTCGACAGACAACCCCAGATTGATTTTTTATCCGGCAGATCAGGAAGTAGCCTCGGATAAGATTCAGTGGACTTCCAGTAATGAGAATTATATTAAAGTCGAAAATGGTGTTGTAACAGCAATTGCAGCAAGTGATGAAGTTATTACCGTGACGGCAACCGTAACTACGGATAATCCGGAAAATACCTTCGAAGCAACCGCTTATTATAAGGTTGTGCAGAGTGACTGGGTAATAGGACCGGCAGATGAGGGCGGATATACCATTTATATTTTACAAAAGGACAGCAGATATAAAAAGCTGTCTGATTTGTCCGGACTTCTTACGGATAAATATCCCGGCTGGTATTTTGCGGGAGATCCGACAAAGGTAAAATTGTCCGATTATACATCCTCCAAAGGCGGTGTATTCTATATTGAATATAAAAATCCTGACACAGGAAGAACCTATTCCGATGCGGTAGTGGTTAAAATCTGTGGTACGGATGCACTGAAGCTCAAGATGGATGGTAATCAACTGAATAAAAGTAAGACAGAACTGCTGTTAACGGATAAGGAAAATCAGGAAACAGATAAGAAGGAAATTTCCTTAGACTTTATTCATGATGATTGGGATCCGGATGATGCCAATATGGATATACAATACAAGGTAGAATATAAAGAAGGCTGTGCTAGGGTTACCGGAATGGATACGACCGGTATGGTGCAGGAGGATACCTTGAAAATTACACCAATAAAGAAGGGAACCCAGAAGATTAAGATTTCGGTTCTTGGAAGAAAGCAAGGTACAACAGATGCCTATGTTGTACTGGCTGCAGAAGAGTATAGCTTTAATATTGTGGATTGTACGAAGAATGGATTAGCAGATATTACCTATGAAATTAAGGCAGTTGAAGGGGATTCCCTGAAAGAACCGGAGAATGATGAATTTACACTGATCCTTCCGGAGGATAAGGCAGCTTATTATCTTGATGCAAAGGCTGTATCAGTAGGCAATGAAGAGAAAGTGTATACTCTTTCTTATAAGTCTGACAATACAGGTGTACTAAAAATTGCATGGGATAAGAAGCAGCAGAAATGGATGTTAACACCGGTTAAAGCAGGAAATGCCGTGATTACGATAACTGCAAAGGATGACCGGAATACCAGCACACAGATTAAGTTTACGGTAAAGGATAATTCTGCTAATGCAATTTCCTTAAGCACCAATAAGGTTACCATTAATTCTGCTCTGGTTCCGGCCAAACGATATGCAGATATTGAAGTCATTTATACAGGTACAGTATCGGCAGATGAGTTCGAGCTTTCCTTGACCGATAAGGACGGAAATCCTTTTGCAAATGCGAAAGGAAAAGAAACCTATGAGAATATCAAGGTAGAGAAGATTCAGTCATCCCAAAATTCGAATCTGATTGCCAGAATTTCAGTGGAATCTGAAGCAGGGCGGGCAGTGAGGATGAAATCGGCGGCTCCTTATTTACAGATTAAGGCAGGAGAGACGACGAAGAGAATTCAACTGAAGGTTGATGTTAAGCAGAGCATTCCGAAGGTTACGGTGAAACAGGTAAGTCCACTTGACATGAAACTGAATATGGGTGGTTCCTTTGAAATTACAACATCGGATGGAACAGCAATTACAAACTGTATCTTAGTGGATACTGAGGATTACACTTTAAGCCATGGTTGGGATAATGTGTGGAAGCTAAATCTTAACGAAAATGGAAATATAAAGAGTAAACCGGCTTTTCAGATTTTCTTTGATGGATATGAAAATCCCGTTGTAAAAACCAATATCTCTGTTAAGACAACCGCGTCAAAGAGTAAGTTGGAAAAGACCACGGGTACATTGTTTATGGATTCAAAAGCGGAACAGGTTCTTACAACAACGTTGATTATTAATGATGGACCATTTAATTCAAATGGTGCAGAGATTACAGACCCGTCAATCCTGAGTGGAGATAAGAACAGCAGCTATAAGGCAGAAATTTCCGGTGGAGTAATTAAAATCCGTCCGGAGGTTATGCCGGAAAAGCAGACGAAGGTAAGAATTACGTTAACGGATTCTTCTTTCTTCAGACAGCCGATTGCGCTGGACTATACAATTAAGCCTGCTGCACTCAAGACAGCCAAGCTGAAATTCTCCAAGATCACATTGTATAGCTATGAAAATGCCGATTTGAATACTGGTTCTTACACAAATGTAGAGATTGCAAATGGAACGGAGTGTGGGCAGCTCACCAGCTTGCAGCTTGCTCCAGCAGATAAAGCAACAAAGGAAGTATGGAATAAACAGCTTGTTGTATATTATGATAAAGCAGATCAGGAGATTAAGGCCTATATCAATGGATGGAATGGAACTGCAAAGAAATCCTATAAGGTGAATGTCACTGCTCCTATGGAAGGATTGGAAAAGTCAATACAGTCTGTACTCACAATTGATGTAGTGCCGGTAAAGCAGAAGACTTTGAACAGCATGGCAGCTGTTAAAGTAAAAGGAGATCTGGATGTATATGCAAGAGAGAGTGCCGGAGTTCTTCTTACAACGACATTCAAAAACCTTCCCGCAGGATATCAGGTGGAGAAAGTAAATCTTGTTGGAAATGATGCTGATCTGTTTGAGCCAGGGATTCCTGCGGATTGTAGTTCTGTAACACTGGCATTAGCTTCTGATGTGGATATATACAAAAAGAAAGCGGAAGTAAGATTACAATACAAGATCAAAGTTGATGGTGGTACCGGAGAGGAATATTTAACCATTACCTCTCCGCAGGTGAACATTAACTTGAAACAGGGTAAGCTTAAGACAAGTCTTACCGGAAGAACGATCTTCAACAATACAGAGGCAGAACAATATGGAGTATTGAATCTTTCTGTAAAGAATAGTTTAGGAAATGAAATTGAAATTAACAGAGTGGAACTGCAGAACTACACGAAGGACTTCCAGATTCTTAAAGAAGAAAATGGAGAAATAAAACTTGTTCATACACCAAAGGGCGAAACAAAGCCCGGAAGTACCTGTTCACTAAAGGTAGCTGTTTACCCGGAGACAGATATGATAGGCGCTAAGCCAATTGTATTGAACTATAAGGTTACAATCAGATAGTTATGATGATTTATCAAAGAAAGGCCGGCCCGGAGAAATCCGGGCCGGCCTTTTCGCTGCCATGCATACATGGGAAGAAGTTTTATGTAATTAAATATGCACAGTAAAAGAGTATCAGGTAAATAACTCGCACCTTGAGTAAACACCTCTCGGTTGAGATAATTG
>CAVERH010000114.1:0-6738 GCA_963618065.1 bacterium
GACCAAGACTTCCATTAGAGACATTCCAATTAATACAAGGCTATATTCAATCTTAGTAAACGCAGATGATAAGAATGGTTATGTAATTTCAGACACCAGTGAATTTATATGTCCAAGAACCTTTGAATACAGATTTCATAAAAAGCTAGAGGAACATTCAATTGCGGATATAAATTTTCATACCCTAAGACACACCTTTGCTACCCGTTGTGTTGAAAAAAATGTAGATACAAAAACGCTAAGTGAAATTCTAGGACATTCAAATGTCAGCATAACACTAAATTATTATGTGCATCCCTCATTTGATGTGAAAAGAAACCAGCTAGAAAAACTATGTGCTGGGTGATTAGTTGGTCAAAAAAATGGTCATTCCCACTTTTATTTTCAGTGATTTAGAAAGGTATTGGCGAATACGTGCAGAACATATAGTTCTACGCAAAATATAGACATGGGGCAGGTGGAACAGCCATGGCAAGATATAAAGTTAAGGGTAAGGATTGCCAGCTTGAAGTAAAAGTTAAGCTATCTTTTAAAGAAGAAATGGACGAACGGCAATTAGACTTCTTCTCTAGTAAATATATCAGAGGTCTTTTGAAAGTACAGGCAAAGAAGAAAAACTGTATAGAATTCTATGGACCTATTGGAATAAGTTTGTTTGATAGATTAAAGAAACCAATATCAAAGTATGATTTCTTCTTTATTATGGAGCAGGTTATAGATATAACGCAAAAGGCTAATTTGAATTCATTGATATTGAGTAACATCGTCTGGGATATACACTATGTCTTTATTAATGAGACAACCAAGGAACTTCAATTTATATATTTGCCTCTTACTAATGATAAAAAAGAAGCTGATGTATTAGGGTTCATGGAGCAGATTATATATGCTTCTAAAACAATGCAGGAGGCAGATACAGAATATATATCGAGATATGTATATTTCTTGAAGTCTCTGCCATCTTACAATGCTGAGAAAATCGAAAAATATATCTCTGGTGAAGACAGAAGTGTTGTGAATACAATTAAGCGGCATA
The DNA here is from genome assembly GCA_963618065.1 of bacterium. Lineage (GTDB taxonomy): Bacteria > Bacillota > Clostridia > Lachnospirales > Lachnospiraceae > Suilimivivens. The sequence goes on from CAVERH010000114.1 coordinate 1,037, forward strand.
ATGTTGGACAGAGTGGATTTATGACAGATAAGCCACAACATTATTACGAACATTATGGCAGGGACAATGCAGATGAAGAAGCAACTGGACTGCTTGCAGATGAAGAAGCAACCGGATTGTTGAATAGTGCAGATGAAGACACGGGACTATTGAATAATTATGACGAAGAAGCGACGGGACTGTTGAATACTCAATGTGAACAGATACATTATGCATCAATGTACAGATTGTTGACGAATGAAACATTTATGATTAATAAACCTGTTTTTAGAATTGGCAAAGAAAAAAGTTATTCTGATTATTTTGTTGCTAACAACAATATGGTAAGTAGAAGCCATGCGGATATTATTTCCAGGGGTGGAAGATATTTTATTGTAGATCTTAATTCTAAAAATAGAACATTTGTAAACGGAACTCCAATATTAGCACAACAGGAAACGGAAATTCATGATGGAGATGCTATCAGGTTAGCAAATGAGGAGTTTGAGTTTAGAATTTAACCAAAGGAGAAGGGAAATGCGTTTTACAGTTACGGCTGATACAGATATTGGCATCGCAAAGGAAACAAATCAAGACAGCGTGTTATTTAAGCATGGTACTTATTCTGACGGAGAAGTGCTGATGGCTGTTATATGTGATGGAATGGGAGGTCTTGCAAAGGGAGAACTTGCAAGTGCAACAGTTATAAGGGCGTTTTCAGAATGGTACAACAAGGAACTGCCTTATGAATTAGAAAATTTGGATTTGCATGTAATTGGTGGTAAATGGTCGCTTATGCTTAAGGACTTAAATATCAAGATTATCGATTATGCCAAGAAAAATAATATTACAATGGGAACCACATTTACAGGGACACTATTTGTGGGAGACGAATATGTGACGGTACATGTGGGAGATACCAGACTATATTATATAGGAAATAGGTTAGATCAGCTTACCTGCGACCAGACATTTATAGCAAGAGAAATTAGAAAAGGCACCATGACAGCGGAACAGGCAAAAACTGATAAAAGACGAAATATGCTTCTTCAATGTGTAGGTGCCTCAGAGACATTAGAACCAGAGGTGTTGGTTGGAAAGGTAGAAAAGGGAGCGTATATGCTCTGTTCAGATGGATTTAGACATGAGATTACTGAAAAAGAAATTCTGGAATCGCTAAACCCTATTAATTTAATTAACAAAAATGCAATGCACTCTAATGCAAAATATTTAATTGAGCTTGTAAAACAACGTAATGAAAAAGATAACATTTCAGTTGTATTAATCAAGACGGAATAGGGGGATGAGTTGTGGCTGAAATAGGATCTGTCATTGACGGTAAGTATGAAATACTTACTGAAATAGGACACGGAGGTATGTCTGTTGTTTATCTGGCTATGGATACTCATCTTAATAAGCAGTGGGCGGTAAAAGAAATCAGAAAAAAAGGAAGCGGAAAAAATGATGAAATAGTTGTAAACAGTCTGCTTGCTGAGGCAAACATGATGAAGCGATTGGATCATCCATCCCTTCCAAGAATAGTAGATATTATCGATAATGGAATTACTATCTATGTAGTGATGGATTACATAGAAGGCGAATCATTGGATAAGATATTGGCGGAATATGGTGCGCAGCCAGAAGAATTAGTAATTGGATGGGCAAAACAGTTATGCGATGCATTATCATATTTGCATTCGCAGAAGCCACCGATCATATATCGGGATATGAAACCGGCAAATGTCATGTTAAAGCCTGAAGGCAATATAAAAATCATTGATTTTGGTATTGCCAGGGAATACAAGGAACAGAGCCTGGCGGATACAACAGTGCTGGGAACAAAAGGATATGCACCACCGGAACAGTATAGCGGTCAGACAGATGCAAGATCAGATATTTATGCACTTGGAATGACAATGCATCATCTTTTGACTGGCATTGATCCTAGAACCGGAGAAGCATATGCTCCGGTAAGGATGTGGAATCCGGAAGTTTCAGAAGGTATGGAAATGATAATTGATAAGTGTGTTCAGCCAGCAGCAGAGCACAGATATCAAAATTGTCAGGATCTTTTGTATGATTTGGAACATCCGGAATTAATTACAAGAGATTATAAAAGAAAACAGAAAAGGAAATTAAACAGTTTCATAGCGTCAGTTGCATTAGCAGTTGTAATGGTTATATCAGGAGTAGTGTGTAACATCGTTTCCACAAAAATGAATAATAGTGATTATGATACATTAATATCTACTTCAACAGCGTCATCTTTGGATGACAAGATAAATAATTATAAAAATGCAGTTGAAATATATCCTGACAGGACTGATGCATATGTAAAGATGATAGAAGCATATCAGGATGAAGGAATGTTCAGTAAACAGGAGAACGATGATTTTTTAGCTGTATATAATGCAAATAAAGATCAATTAGATACGACAAGCTCTGATGTGTCAGAATTAAATTACATAATTGGTATGCTTTATTTCAATTACTATACAGAAAATAATGATGGTGATTATAGTTTTTCGACCAGAGTACAGAAAGCCTACCCTTTCTTTAATGAAAATTATCAGAGTGCAACAGGATTTGAAGAACAGACCATGTCAGACTGTTATTACCAGATATGTTCTTTTTATAAGAAGTACATATTAAATACGACAACCGTGGAAGAAGCATCTAAAGAGAATTATGATGAGATTTTTACTGTGATAGATGACGCTATTAATTCCGTAAAAGATGCCGGTGCATATGATCAGCTGACATTGTATAACAGTGTGTTTATGCTTCTTTATGATCAAAGAGCAAGCATGGCTCAGGTTAATGTGGACAAACAGAATATATTGGATTTGTACGATGAAATATACAAAAGAACAACAGAACTGACAGTACAAAAAGAACAGTCGAAAGTACTTCAATCAGAGATTCTTGATAAGTACGAAACATACAAAGAAGCAATTGAAAGAACATACACTAATATAGAGGAAAGGAAGTAAAAATGGCAGAAATATTACATACACTTTCGATTATCTCATTTGTTTTAGCTGTATTGTTTGTGGTAATAGCAATTGTATTTTGGTTTATCTTTAAAATACCAAATGTAATTGGTGACTTGTCAGGTCACAATGCCAGAAAATCAATTGCTCAAATGAGGCAAAACAATGAGAAAACAGGCGATAAATCGTATAAGGCAAGTAAGAAAAATCTAGACAGAGGAAAGCTGACTGGAACTATGGAGGGCATTGGCGAATCTGGAAACAAGAATGAAGAAACCGGTTTGCTGAACGAGAACTTAGTGAAAGAACGACAAATTGAAGACACTGGATTATTGGTGGATCAGGATGCGACTGGCTTACTTGATGAATCAGGAGAAACTGCTTCATTGGGGAATGAGGACAATGTTAGAAATCGTAAGCCATCTTCTGTGACTATTAAAATGTTAGAAGAAGTAATTATGGTACATACGGAAGAGGTGATTTGATGTGCGGACGAAATAAGATGAATGTTCATTTTATCATTTCTGCAGTGAGCCTGACTGTATTTCCAATTTCATTTTTGTTTATGCCAATTGCAAATAGTGATTCTTTCAGTTATGCAAGATATGCTACTGTTTCTACTGGTATTGTGTTCTGGATGAGTGGGCTGTTGGGATATGGAATATTGATATATCTTTATTTAACAAAAAAGAAAACAAAGAAGACTCAGAGAAAATTTTATATATTTTCAAACAGTATAGTGTCGGTGGCAGACATAGTATTCGTCCTAGGTATTCTGGGGATGATAACATTATGCTTAATAGGTATGAGTTCGACATATATGGGGTATTTGTGCCTGTTTATTATTGTATTTTCTCTGAATACACATCTGTTATATAGCAGAAAATACATAAGAGAGCAATCATACAAATAGTAGAATGGAGGAATTAACAAATGAAGGAAATGAGCAAAAGAAATTTCCGGAAGAGGGGATTAGCGTTCATTATGGCGTTATTGATGATTGTATCAATATTCCCATCAGCTGGAGTGACAGTAAGTGCACAGACGGATAAGCACCAGGGCTTTGTGACAATTACGGTAACAGATGCAGAGGGTGATGCTATTAATGGTGCTACAGTTACATACACAATTATGGAAAAAGAGAATGGTACTAATAATTTTGAAACAATCACTAACAGTGGTGAAACAGACAGTTATGGTACTATTGAAGTGTTAGAGGCATCTAAATATTGTGATGATCTTACTATTACAGCATCAGTATCAAAAGAAGGATATACGACAGATACAACTACTATAAATGAAGCAGATGTAACATCTGATACACAAGATTTTTCTGTGACATTAACAGCTGAATCTGAACCAGATTCTCAGCCGGATATTGAAGGAGTAAGCATTGAAGTGCTTAATACAGATTATAACGGGGAGGCACAGAATTTAGTTAGTGTTTCAGCTTTAACAAGTGATGTAACTGTAGAATATTCTACAAACGGAAGTGATTGGGTGGATGTGTGCCCGGCAGAGACCAATGCTGGAGAGTATCCTGTGTATGTAAAAATTACAAAAGATGGATACAGTACATATTTATCTGGCGAACAAACTGCGAAAATAAATAAAGTTGATATAACAGGAATAGACATTACAGCCAAAGAGGTAGAATATAAAGACGCAACAGAGCAGGAATTGGTTTTGATGACAGGTGCTTTTGATGAAAAGGATACTGTAACATGGTATGTAAATGGTAAAAGCACAGGAAGTCAGGATATCCCTAAACAATTGGCAGTCGGTGAATATACAGTTAAATTAGTCGTACAAAGAGATAATTATAATGATTTTGAAAAGACTGTAACAGCTAAAATTTCAAATGCGAAAATTAATCTGGGAGATTTAAAAGTAACAGGATTAGATGGTATTTATAACGGAAAGGCTCAGGAGGCAGTCAAAGTTGAAAATCAGGGAGATTACACGTTATATTATCAGTTGGATGATGGTGCATATTGCGAAGCTAAACGGCCGAATTTGCGGAGCAAAACGGTCGCATTCCATTTCTGAACAGCCGAATTGCTACCAGTCTATGTAATCCAAACCTTATAATGATAGTAGCCATCCCAGTGATGGTGAATAGATCATTTTAAGGAGGATAATGTATGCAGTTAGATTACAAAGACATCATTATCAAACACTACGCGCTATCAATGTCTGGTAGCGAAATAGCACGTCAGACAGGTTTCAGCAAGTCTGGTGTTAATGACTTCTTGAGAGCATTCAAGAAGTGCGAAGATCTGAACTATCCATTACCGGCAGGAATTACCAACTATGGTATTGCCCTCAAGGTGTATGGTTCAGTACCAGGATCAGGAGGTCGAAATGAGAACATTGAGCTACCGGATTATGAAGAGGCTGCCAAACTTATGGCGACGCGTAAAAACATGACACTCATGTTTCTTTGGAATCGCTATAAGAAAAAGTGTGAAGAAGAAGGCGCCCGCTTCTATCAGTACAGCCAGTACTGTGAACTCTATAACAAGTGGTGCGAAGAGAATTATGAGACAGCCCACTTTGATGCAGTTATCGCACAAAAAATGGAAGTTGATTTTGCCGGTCATACCTTTTCAATGACAGATCCTCTTACCGGGGAAATCTTGACCATCGTCGTATTTGTAGCTATCCTGCCTTACTCACAGTATATCTATGCAGAAGGAATGCTCTCAACGAAGGAACCGCAGTGGATCG
>CAVERH010000115.1:0-1757 GCA_963618065.1 bacterium
TCTTCCAATGCTTTACATATACTTTCCTTATCAATACCTCCAAAGCAGGCCAGATTCCGTATCGGCATATAATACAGCATTGCCTTACCCATTTCCTCTGTTACTGCTCCTTCATTATGATCCGGTACAAGTCTTTTGGTGATCTGGTCTACAAGAGGCTTCATGATCTCCATGGCTTTTTCACTTTCCATAATTTCTCCAAAGGTTGTGTCCAGTGTATACCGAACCGGTATAACCTCTGTGCACTCAATGCAGATATTCATACTGCATCTGATATCTCTGCTGGAGGCTGCAGCCATAACTGTATATTTTCCGGATGGTGCAACCCAGTTATGGATTTCTGTATTCCAGTAGGCAAAGGCTCTTTTATCAAGGATTACCGATACCGTTTTCGTTTCTCCGGGATTCAGCTCCACCTTTTCAAAGGCCCGAAGCTCTTTAGCCGGTCTGATCGTCCGGCTGTCTTCCGGAGCACCCACATAGAACTGCACAACTTCCTTTCCGGTTCGGCTGCCGGTATTCGTAATATCCACTGACACCTGCAGAGAATCCGTATCCTTCATTTTCTCTTTATCAAGACGAAGATTAGAATACGAATAGCTCGTGTAAGACAGACCATGTCCAAATGGGAACAGAACCTGCTGCTTCTTTTTATCATAATACCGGTAGCCGACAAATACTCCCTCCCGATATTCTACCTTCTGATCTTCCCCGCCATAATAAATATATGACGGATTATCCTCAAGCCGGATCGGAAATGATTCCGGAAGCTTGGCACTGGGGTTCACCTTCCCATAGAGAATGTCTGCTTCGGCTGCTCCGACTGCCTGGCCTCCAAGATAAGCCTCCAGTACACCCTTTACCTGATCAATCCATGGCATTTCTACCGGAGAGCCATTATGAAGTACAACCACCACGTTTTTCTGGACAGCACAGACAGCAGCAATCAGCTTATTCTGGCAGTCCGGCAAACGCATATGCATCCTGTCATATCCCTCGGACTCAAAGCTGTCAGGAAGACCGGCAAAGATTACTGCTGCTTCTGCATTTTTTGCAGCATTGACCGCTTCTGCCTGCATGACTTCATCCACCATATCCTGTGCATCATCAAATCCCTGGACATATGTTACATTTTCATTATTTTTAAGGCATTCCCATGCGCCTGTCACCCTGCTGCTGTTAATATGTGAGGAGCCTCCTCCCTGATATCTCGGTTTCTCTGCATATTTTCCAATCAGAACAACCCTCTGTGTTTCCTGCAGGGGTAAAATATCCTCATTTTTTAAAAGGACAATCGTTTCCTCTGCGATCCTTCTTGCTTCCTCATGATCCTGATCCCGGTCAAAAACAGCATTACGGTCACGATTTTCTTCAAATCGGTACACAATCCGCAGAATACGTTCACAGGCGGTATTCAGAATCTCCTCCTTAAGACTTCCATCCCTGACAGCTTCTATGATTTCTCTGGTATTATCATAGCCGGAAGCCGGCATTTCCAGATCAAGTCCCGCTTCAAGGTCAGGTACCCGGTCATTCACAGCTCCCCAGTCACTCATCACATATCCGTCAAATCCCCATTCTCCCCGCAGTACATCGGTCAGATATGTCTTATTCTGTGCAGCATAAACTCCATTGATCTTATTATAAGAGCACATCACCGTCCACGGTTTCTGCTCCTTCACGGCTCCTTCAAAGGCTGCCAGATAAATCTCACGCAGAGTCCTTTCATCTACCTCAGAGGAAGAAGACATCCTGTA
>CAVERH010000115.1:2037-6727 GCA_963618065.1 bacterium
ACAGCCTTAATGCTCTCATTCAGCCCCAGATGATCGGCATTGTCTGCATCTGCCTGTTTTCTCAGTCCATGCGGTCCGTCCGATACCATGGAGGCCGGGATTCCCAGCCTCTCTACAGCATCGGTATGCCAGAAGTCTGCTCCTGAGCACAGAGACGCTTTCTCCTCCAATGTCATCTGCGCAATTAATTCCTTCAGTTCTTCATGTTTCATTACGTTCATATTCCTTCCTGTTTTTACTTATGAATTCTGATGTCTGGCATCCAGATCCTTACGGATTTCTTCGTATTTTTCACTTGTGATTTCATAGAAATACATCGAAATTAATGATGCAACATATCCTAAGACCGGCATACCGAATCTTAAGAATACAATCATGTTCATAACAGCCTGTGACTGATCCTGATTAGCGACAAAACCTACCAGACCAAGGAAAAAGCTTGCAATAAATCCGCCGATTGCCATGCCAAACTTATTAATAAAGGTAAGTGAAGAGGATAACAATCCATCACCACGTTTTCCATATTTCCACTCTGCGTAATCAGAACATTCCGGAAGCATTGCCCAGCCCATATTACTTGGGATTCTTGACATGAATCCAAATGCACCCATCATGCTCATTAAAATCATAACTGGAGCTGTCGGTTTCACCCACATAACTAAAAGCGGAATGATCGATAATAAACTTCCAAACCAGTATAATTTCTTCTTACCTAATGCTTTGGATAATACAGGTAAAAATGGCAGAGAAATAATTCCTCCAAATAGAATAGCGGATGCTACCGGAGCTACCAGATCGGTTCTGCCAAGTACATATTTAAAGTAATACATATTAACAGCACTGTAGGTAGCATTCGCCAATACATCTGTACCAAATGCAATCATAAGCATCAGCATCGGTTTGTTTTTAGTAACAAGCTGTATATTTTCCTTAAAATTGAATTTCTCTTTCGGTGCAGACATATCAACCTTATCATAGTCCCGTCCTCCCCATGCACATACAAAGAAGGAAAGAGTCGTCAGAATTCCGATGAGAGCACCATAAATAGCCCATCCCTGTTTTCCACCGCCGAATGCTTCTACCAGCGGAAGAGCCATAATTGTAATGATAAACTGGGCAACCGTACCCATTCCCTGTTTCCATGTCACAATCACGGTTCTCTGCTGCGGATCCTGTGATAAAACCGGTGTTAAAGCATGATATGGAATGTTAACCACAGTAGAGGCCAGAGAGTATGCAATATATACAATGTATGCATAGACTATCTTCATGGTAGCAGACATTTCCGGTGCTGTAAACAAAAGAAAGATCAATACTCCAAGAACCGGTGCACCAAAAATAATCCATGGGCGGTATTTTCCCATCTTACTTCTCGTATTATCACCGATCATTCCCATGATAGGGTCAGTAAATGCATCAATAAATCTGGACACCAGCATCAATGTGGCTACTACATAAGAACTGATTCCAAAAATATCTGTATAGAAGAAAGTCAGATATGACATTACTAAAAAGAATGCCAGGTTTGATCCAAGTCCTCCAAACGAATATTTTAATACATCTGAAAATTTTGCTTTTTCATATTTCTGGTTCATAATGTTCTCCTTTCCATTCGTTTAACTCATTAATACCTTCATAAAATCCTTTTCCATTCGCGTATCCTTCTCGAACGGAACCACATCTGCAGTATCGAGCAGGTGTGTCAGTAGTTTTTCTCTGCATTGTAATGCTATACTTTGATATTCCGGATCCAGAATGAGATTTTTTAACTCTTTCGGATCTTTTTGCAAATCATACAGTTCATCTTCTTCATAAAGCCTTCGAATATATTTATAGTGGGAATTCCGATACATAATTGCTTTTCCGTTATACATTTCATCCGATGACTGCAGGAGCTGTCTTGGATAATACAGGCTTTCCTTTACCGGAACCTTCGGACCGCCTGTTTCCTTACAGTGATCCTCGCCCCGCCGGAAACCTCCTTCACAGAATACGGCATCTCTTACCTCCTCTTCCTCTTTTTTCAGATAAGGAAGTAACGATTTTCCAAAATGCGTATGTGTCTGCGGAAGCTGCGCCAGATCTGCCGCCGTTGCATAGAAATCAATCAGCTCTACCAGTTCGTCTGCAATCCCTGTCCGCTGCTGATATTGCTTGGGCAGTTTGACCAGAAATGGCACATTTGTCAGACAGTCCTCGAAACAGTTCTGCACTTTTTCCACCAGATTGTAATCTCCGGTATAGTCTCCGTGGTCGCTGAAGAAAAAAACTGCTGTATTATCATAGAAACCTTTCTCTTTCAATGCATCCAGAATTCGCCCTGCCATATGGTCCACCTTGCTGCACATACCAAGATATACTGCACGAAGCTCATCATACTCTGCCTCGTTCCATCCCTGCATGCCCTGAAGCCGGGCCAGTTCCCTCTGCATATTCGACTTTCCTTCAAAATTCTCCGGCGGCAAAATCCGCTTTGGAAGCTTTCTTCTGTCAATCATGCTAAAATACGGTTCAGCAACCCGGTAAACCGGATGTGGATTTATCCATGGAAGAAACAAGCAGAACGGCTTTTCGGAATCATAATTTCGGATATAAGATACGGCAGCTTCTGTCCAGATATCGTCCATATCCTTTCCTTCATCCACTTTTCCTTCAAAAAATGAATAATAATTCTTTCCACCTTCTGATCCCCGCCAGTTTTCCCGGTCTTTCTGCTCCGGCTTTTCGGAAATCTTATAGTATGTTGTACAATACGGCTTATAATAGTCTTTCTCCTGCGCTGGAAGAAGATCATTTCTCTGATTCATCCATACTTCATACCCATTATCCTTCAACTCTTTCAGCAAAACCGGTTCTCCCGAATGCATCATATGTGTCATGGTGCGGTGACCTGCCACATGGGGATACCAGCCACTCATAAAGCTGCATCTTGACGGTGTACAGACCGGATTCTGGCAAAATGCCCTCGAGAACGATGTTCCCTCTTTGGCAAGTGCATCCAGAACCGGTGTGACGGATGCTTCGTTTCCCAGATGGTGCATGCTGTCCGCACGCATCTGATCTGGATTTAAAATAATAATATTTGGTCTCTTTGTCATAACTGCTCTCCGTTTCTCTGCTGCATCCTACAGTCCAAGTCTCGTATACAGTTCCTTTGGAGCTTCATTTTTCTCCATATATTCCCTGATATATCCCTTCATCCTCTCTTCCACTTCTTCATCCTGAATCTGTGTATTCTGAGAGGCATCCTGCTGCAAATCGAACAGCATCGTGCCAAAGGATGTGGTATCTCCCATCATATCTTTTTTCTCAATTTTCATAACCCTGCAGCCTTTGGTAAAGGAAAACGGACCGGCAAGTTCAATATTCTGAAGCTCTTCCGGCTGGAACATCTGGCGCATATGTGTCGGCATCAGTGTATATTCATACACTTTTTCTTCCGGATGCTCTGCTGCATGCATATAAACATATCTCCCATCCGTGACATCTACCTGACTTCCGTGATAGCCGAATATTGCATATTCCCGGATTGGTGTATCGTCATCCATAACCGGTCCGAGCGGTCTGCCTTCCATGTCCTTCGGAATCTCCATTCCAAAATATTCAAGCAGCGTAGGGGCAAGATCAATCGTCTGGACGATGGAATTACGCTTTTTGCCTCCCAGATCTGCGCGTCTTGGGTCGTAGATATACAAAGGAATATGTGCAATCTCATTGTAAATCGGCATACTGGTTTTTCCCCACCAGCCATGCTCACCAAGCAGGAAACCATGATCTGTATTCACAATCAGCATGGTATCCTTCCACAAATCGTATTCATCCATCAGATCAAGCACCTCGCCCAGATATCGGTCGCACTTACTCAATAATGCGGCGTAATTATATCGGACATGCTCTATCGTATTATCTGATTCCACTGCCCTGGCATATGGCGGCCAGTCTGCTTCCATCGCTGCATCCCCTTCAAAATGATGAGGATAAAGCTCCTTATCCTTGGGAAGCGTATAAAAGGGTTCATGCGGATCAAAGGTTTCTATTTGAAGAAACCAGTTGTCTTCTCCGTGATTTTTATGAATAAAGTCCAGTCCATTCGTAAATGTAACCGCCTGAGAGGTTTTTTCCTCTGTATCCATATTTTCACGATTCACCTGATCCTGTGCCATCATTCTGGCATAAAGCGGATATTCCAGCATAACCTTTTTGTTTTCAAATACAGTACCTGCACCAAATACAAATTTGTGTCCGATATCTGCCTTCCAGTTATCTCCTTCCTGCCCTCTCGCAATCTCCCACGAAGAATACCGGTTATGATAGGTTGCTCCGCCATCCTCCCAGTAATGCTGATGATCACTGACTAAATGTGTATAAATTCCTCCTTTCTTCAAAATTTCCGGCATGGAATCGTCAAATGGCTCCATCGGTCCCCAGCTTCTGTGAAAGAAGTTAATTCTTCCTGTATGTAATTCCCGGCGAGCCGGCATACAGGGCATGCTGCCCACATAGCATTGCTCAAACTGAACACATCTGTCAGCCAGACGCTTGAAGTTCGGTGTCTTCGTCCAGTCGCATCCGTATGATTCCAACATTTCTCTGTTTAAAGAATCATACATTACCATAATTGCTTTCATGAAATATCCTCCTTGTTTTCATTAGTAATCCTGATTTTGAAAACGTTTTCATTTTTGTCTAA
>CAVERH010000116.1:0-6583 GCA_963618065.1 bacterium
AATAAGATACCACAGAAGTTGTATGCTTTTCTATAAAATAGCATGAAAAGAAAGTTGGCGCAATAGGAAATTTTAAAATACAGGTAACTTCAGACCACATTCGTAAAACCGTTGCTAACGCAACTCGAGTTTTACGAATGTGGCTACTTCGCCATACAAGTTCACTTGGCGAACCAAAGGTGAGTCTAGTGAAGCTTGTTGCGATACTGGGTAGGGGAAATATGATAATAGTTCTTAAAGGCTTTGCTGAAGTAATGATTATCCGTGTAGCCCAGACGTTCGGCAATATCCAGTATTTTATTATCCGGGTTTTCTAACAGCTCTTTGGCACGCTCCATCCGGATTTTTAAAACATATTCATAGATGGAATAGCCATATACCGAACGGAACAGCTTGGTCAGATAAGCTGCGGAAAAGTGGTATTTCTCTTCAAACAGGGACAGCTTGAAATTCTGACAGTAATTGCTTTCGATGTAATTGCGGATTCCTTCCACAATTTCTTCGGAGGAAAGGGACTCTACCGGAGGGGCTGTTTCCGGCAGGGAATCAGAGTCGGAGAGCAGGGTAAGAGCCTTTTCAATGGCATCATCAAGAGCCTGTTCTTCGATCGGTTTTAGTAAATAGTCGATCACACCACAGCGCAGTGCCTGATGGGCATAACTAAAGCTGTCATAACCGCTCACCACAATAAATTTGGTATCCGGAAACTCTTTACAGGCAAGGTTCAAAAAGGTGCACCCATCCATGATGGGCATATTCATGTCCACAAAGACAATCGAAGGATGAATTTCACGCATAATTTGCAGTCCTTGGGAGCCGTTGCTGGCAATTTCCGGGGGCTTGATGTTGTAGTGATGCCATTTTCCTAATTTGCTGATGGCAATCTGAACGGGTTTTTCATCGTCAATAATCAGTGATTTGTACATGGGGCAGCTCCTTAATCTACACAGGGTAGGGTGAGAATGATGTTGGTATATTCATTTTCTACGGAATCAATCTTTAAATCCGCAGGTTCGTTATACAACAGATGCAGACGGACATACAGGTTGGAAAGACCGATACCGCCGGGATTTTTCGAGGTTAAAGCGGTCTGAAAATCGTTGTAGAGCTTTTGCTGCTGTGCGGAAGAAATTCCGCAGCCATTATCAAGTACCGTGATTTGCAGCTTATTATCGGGAAGCTTCATTAAGGTTACCTCGATGTCAATTGCCTCCTTTGTGCAGCTTTTTCCATGAATAATGGAATTTTCTACGAGTGGCTGCAGACTGATTTTGGGAATTAGATAATTTTCAAGGTTCGGAGAGGTATGGATGGTAAATTGAAGGAAATTATCCATTCGCATCTTGAGCAGATATACATAATCATTCAGGTATTGTAGTTCTGCTTTCAGTGGCACCAGATCACCGGCCTTTATAGTATAGCGCAGATTAGATGCCAGACTGGTAATCATCCGGTGGATGGCAGGCTGGTCATTAATGAGCGCTTCGGTGGAAATGGCCTGTAATGTATTATATAGAAAATGCGGATTCAACTGCGCCTCGAGGGCAGTCAGTCGAGCATTTTTTTCACTGATTTTCGTAATATAGTTCTGCTGGATCAATTGGTCAATGTGCAGAAGCATGGAATTAAAGCTGTTGGACAGTTCGGCAATTTCACTGCTGCCATGCATTTCCAGAATCGTATGGAAGTCACCGGAGCCAGCATGCTGCATCCGGGCAGAAAGCGATTTTAACGGCAGGGTCAGTAAATAAGTAAACAGGTAAATGGCAATTACTGTGAAAAGCCAGATAAAGAATCCGTTTACCAGCATATGGGAGGTAGCTTCGGAAAGCTCATTGTCAATGGCCGAGAGTGGGATAAGGTTAAAAAGCTGTAGTCCGCTCTTCAGACTGGAGGTACGAACCAAAAGGTAATGTTCTCCGTTCAACTGTACGGTTGGAGTCTCATTATCTAAGAACTCCTTTGGAACTGTGATGATGGACAGGTCACTCGCATAGGATAAAAGCTCTGGATTACTGGAAAAAATGAATTCATTTTTATCATTCAGAATGACAAAAATACTGTTGTCTTTGGCGTGATTCTGCAGGATCTGCTCCAGATAAGAGGTATTTACCTGTAAATGCACGACGGCCTGCTGGACCTGTCCTTTGATCTGAAACATGGAATGATAATAGGTAAAAAAGGAATTGTCGTTATCACAAAAAACAATTGCCTGATGCATGGGCGAAGAAGCACACAGGCTGGAAGCCAGAGCCGTATCGAAGTGCGGTGCAGCCTGACGGCGGATATGCTCCTGCGATTCCGTACGTCCGATCGATAGATCCTGATTGATGAAATACAGTTCGTAGGTCTGAATATCGTTTCGCGTGTAGTAATAGTAGAACATCTGCTGCTTGGCATAATCGAGCTGGGAAGAAGACAGAGGTGTCTTTTGATTAATAATTCTCGTAAAGGTTGTATCATAGTAAGGCTGGATACAAAAATTGGCGAGGTCGGAAATATAATGATCCAGATTTTCAATTTCCAGATTCAAAAGACTATGCGAAAGTGCAAACTGATTGGAAATGGTGGCATTCCGTATGGAAGTAAAGTTACGATATACCAGAGTGAAGATGGTCATCGTAGAAATAATCAGCATAAAAAAGGAAAGCTGAATCCATAGGGGAATGCGGTTTATGAAAGTGGAAAATTTATTCTGTAATTTATTCTTCATATAAGCCTCAGTTTCTGTAGCAGCTGCTTATCCTATTGTAAAATGGTTGATATTTCTTATTTAAAATATATAAATAATATACAATACTACAAGAAAAAACAAAAGAGGAAAGAGGTAATAGGAAAAATATTACAACAAACTGTGCGGAAAATTCCATTCTTTTATCCAATTATCACAATTATAATAATGGTATAAACAAGCAACGAATCGTGAGGGAGGATATGAGATGGGAAGAAAACGAAAAGAACACCTGGAAAGTATATGTTATACCATACCGGCATTGATTCTTGTATGTGTTGTGTTTTATATCCCGTTTTTTATGGGTGGGTATTATTCCCTGACACAGTGGAACGGAATTTCCAAGAAACCGATATTTATCGGTATCGAAAACTATAGAAAACTGTTTGAAAGTTCTTCAGGATTCCTGACAAGTCTTTTCTTTACAGCACGATACACGGTTTTGTTTATGATTCTTGCGAATGTGCTGGCACTGGCGATTGCAGTAGCCCTGACGAAGAAGTTTATTGGAGTGAGCGTTTTCCGGAGCATGTTCTTCGTTCCCTACATCATGAGTATGACGATTGTCGGATTCATCTGGAAATTCATTTTTTCACAGGGATTTGCAGTACTTTATGAGAAGACCTCACTGGAGTTCTTGAATTGGAGTTGGTTGGGAAATGGGAAACTGGCATTTTATTCCGTTGTTTTTGTCGGCGTATGGCAGGCTCTCGGGTTTTATATCGTGTTATATATTGCAGGACTGCAGGCGGTGCCAACCGATGTCCTTGAAGCAGCTACCATTGACGGGGCAGGAAATGTGAAAAAGTTTTTCCTTGTAACACTGCCGCTGTTAAAGCCATCCATTATTACCTGTATTTTTATGTCGCTTACCAATGCGTTAAAGGTATTTGATATTATATTGGCATTGACCAAAGGCGGTCCAGGTGAATCAACATACAGTGCGACAATGGATATTTACCGTGAAGCTTTCCAGAAGAATAATTATGGACTTGGTTCTGCAAAAGCAATTGTGTTTTTCGTGATTGTTCTTATCATCACCCAGCTGGTAATGATGCTGATGAATCGTGAGGACAAAGAGTAATACACATGGAGAAAAGGAGGGACATGAATTGAGTTTGACAACAAAGAGAAAAATAAAAAAGTCCATACTGGTGATCTGCATTCTGATTCTTGCACTCATCTATATTTACCCGATTTTTCTGATGTGCATTAATTCCGTGAAGCCATTTGGAGAAGTTGTGGTGGATGTGATCAGGCTGCCGAGTAAAGTCGAGTGGGGAAACTTCACCTATGTTATGGAGAAGATGCAGTACGGCAAGCTGTTTTTAAATAACGTAGAGATTACCGTGATTGGTATTGTCGGAATTGTGCTCTTTTCTTCCCTGACAGCGTACATATTGGACCGGAGAAGAAACAAATATACCAAGGTGGCGAAAACCCTGATTACACTGCCGATGCTGATTCCATTCCAGACCATTATGATTTCCCTGTTAAAGGTCATGACAACGATTCATTTTTCGGGAAGCAAGGTAGGTCTTGGCATTCAGTACTGGGGATTCGGTATTCCCATGGCAACCTTTATTTTTTATAATTTTATGAAGACGATCCCGAAGGAAATTGACGAAAGTGCCTGCATTGACGGAGCGGGAACGTTCCAGACATTCGGACTTGTGATTTTTCCACTGTTGAAGTCCGTGACATTTACGGTAATTGTCATTGATGTGATGTGGATCTGGAATGACTTCCTGTTACCTCTGCTTATGGTAAACGGAACCAATAACACGAAGACCTTGGTGCTGGCGGCTTATAGCTTTGTTGGACAGTTCAATACCCAGTGGCATTATGCGATGGCTTCTATGGTTCTTGCAGTCCTTCCGTCCATTATTATTTTCATTTTCCTGCAAAAGTACATTGTAGAAGGAGTCGTTGCGGGAGCTGTCAAAGGTTAATAAGCTGTAGAACAGCAAAAGTATAAACAAAAAATAAAAAAGAAAAAGGAGAGGGTAACATGAAAAAGAAATTACTGGCAACATTATTATGTACGGCTATGACGATCGGACTCGTAGCCGGATGCGGAAGCGGCACACAGACATCATCCGGGGATACCACAGATACATCGGCTGCTACAGAAGAAGCAAAGACCGATACGGCAGCAGGCACCGATGAAGAAGGAGAGGTTGAACTGTATATGTTCATCAGTGGACCGGAATATGCGGACTCCATTAACGAACTGCTTGCAGAGTATAAGACCGTAAAACCGAATGTAACCATCAATTATGAGACCACACAGAATGACTATCCGACCATGTTAAAGGCAAAACTGAACGCAGGCGAATGCCCGGATATTTTCTCCTCTACAGCAGGTAAGGAAATCGAGACCTATAAGGAATATTCTTATGATCTTTCCGGTCAGCCGGTACAGGAGGCAATGCTTCCCGCTATTCAGGCTTCCATGCAGGATGCAGACGGAAACGGCTGCTATGGATTCCATTATGTAGGTGACCAGTACGGTATTATTTACAATCAGGATTGTCTGGATGCAGCAGGCGTTACCAGTCTTCCGAAAACACTGGATGAACTTGAGGAATGCTGTGAGAAACTTCAGGCAGCCGGAATTCAGCCTTTTGCATGCGGTTGGGCAGAATGGTGGGTATTTAAACAGAGTCTGATCCCATTCCTGACAGAATCCGCAGACAATTATGCAACATTTGTAAATGATATGGAAGCCGGAACCGATTCCCTGAACAACCATGAAATGATCAAAGACAATATGTTCCGCTTCGTTGACATTGTAAAGGCAAACTGTGAATCCAAGCCGCTGGAATCTGACCTTGCTTCCATGCAGGCAGCACTGGCTACCGGAAAAGCAGCAATGGGACTTGGAATGGGACCCTGGGCAGAAAGTTCTCTGCTTGCCATTAATCCGGACATGAACATCAACTATGGCGGATATCCGGTAAGTGATGATCCGGCACAGTGCCAGATCGCAGCAGGTGCAAGCCAGGCCCTTAGAGTAAATAAGGATTCCGAGCATTTACAGGCAGCACTTGACTTTATTAACTGGTGGTTTACCTCTGATTACGGCAGAGAATGGCTCATTAATCTCGGATCTGTGCCGTCTATTGATACCAATGGCGTATACTCCAGCAAGATGGTAGAAATCGCAGCTAAGGATATGGAAGAAAACGGAGCCGGTAATATTGGTACTTCCTACTCTACAGATGCTTTCTGGCAGGCATTTGGTGAAAGCTTCCAGTCTTATGTAGAAGGCAGTGCAAGCAAGGAAGATACCATTACCAAGATCGAGAAGGACTGGAAGGAAATTGATGGAGCGCAGCAGTAAGCGTCCGGCTGTAAATAAAGTTCATATAGAACATGAAAACGAATAAAGGACAATTCGGAAGGGCATCTGCTTTGGCAGGTGTCCTTCCTGCATTACGGTGTAGTTTTCCTATTAGTCAATCCATTATACCTTTGCTTTGACGAAAACAAATAAGCAGGATTGTAAGCCTTTATGCTCATAATGAGAAGAATGAGAAAATCTTCAGGGAGATAAAGCAGACCTATATTTTAAGCGGACATACACATCGCAGGACCAGCTTTGAAGAGTATGGAAAAGGAGGCCGTTATCCAAGAGATGCAGCAGAAAGCACTTATATGAAATTGCCCCTTACTGAACCAGAATTACAGAATGGATGCTTCGGGGAGCCGATTCTTCACATGGAAGCTTCCTTTTACAGGCCATGGAATTGTGTACCCGGAAGTATGGCACGTGCCAATGGTCCATGATTCCGGAGGAGTGCTGGCAGGAGGTCTATGAAAGGTTCCTGGCTGCGAAGGATTTACCAG
>CAVERH010000117.1:0-6576 GCA_963618065.1 bacterium
TTTCGCAGATTGTTTTAATCTGTGAAATCATAGAATAACATTTTTATGTATTTGTGTAGAGGGGCACAGCAGCAGATATCATCGCAGATGAGCGTGGTTGCATTTACAGAAAGGTCATGAAGCTGTGAAACTTGATCTTTTTGAGCACAATCGACTGGCATATGAATCAGCCGTGGCAATGATGAAGCAAAGGGGAAAGGCAGCAATCATACATCCGACTGGAACAGGCAAATCGCTGATGGCGTTTGAATTGGCGCTGGAGAATCCTGACGTTTCAATCTGTTGGCTTGCACCAAGCACGTATATCTATCATACGCAGCTGGAGAATTTGAAGAAAGTCACAGAATCTGTAAAACCAGAATCCCTGAATAATATCATATTTGTATCGTACAGCAAGCTCATGCACAACGAAGAAATCATTAATGAGATCCATCCGGATTATATCATACTGGATGAGTTTCACCGGTGTGGTGCAAGGGAATGGGGAAAGAGCGTTCAGAAGCTTCTTAATACCCATAACAATGCAAAAATCCTTGGACTGTCTGCAACGAACATCCGTTACCTCGATAACCAGAGAGATATGGCTTATGAGATTTTTGACGGATGCATTGCCTCAGAAATGACACTGGGGGAAGCCATGGTGCGTGGAATTCTTGCTACACCGAAGTATGTCTCTGCAATGTACTCCTATGATGAGGAGCTTAAAAAGCTGAAACAGCAGATCAGGACAGTGGAAAAGAAGCATGATGCCGGGAAGAGTTTAAAGCTCCTTGAGGAATTAAGACGTGCGCTGGAAATGGCGGACGGACCCGACAAGATCTTTGAAAAGCATATGAAGCAAGAAGAAAAGCACGGGAAATATATCGTGTTCTGCTCCGACCGGAAGCATATGGATGAGATGGTGGCACACGCAAAGGAATGGTTTGCATCGGTAGACAAGAAGCCTCATATCTATGAGGCGTATTACAGCAATCCGGAGACCTCAAAGGCATTTGCAGAATTTAAAGTGGATAAAAGTGACCATCTGAAACTGCTTTATTGTATCGACATGCTGAATGAGGGCGTTCATGTGGATGACATCGACGGCGTGATTCTGCTTCGTCCCACGGTATCACCGACTGTCTATCTGCAGCAGATCGGAAGATGTCTGTCAGCCGGAGCGAAAAGGACACCGGTGATCTTTGATCTGGTGGATAACTTCGGCAGCCTATACAGCATTGACTGCCTTAAGGGGGAAATCGAGCAGGCATTTGCCCTGATGTCATGTACAAAGGCAGAACGGGAAGGATTTAAGGAACGTTTTCAGATCTATGACGAGGTGAAGGAATGCAGACGGCTGTTTGAACAGTTACAGAGCCAGCTTTCCCATGACTGGAATGATTATTATCTGGAGGCATGTGCCTATTACAAAAAATATGGTGATCTGCGGATTGCAAAAAACTATGTCACCGAAGAGGGAATGAACCTCGGAAGCTGGATTCAGACACAGCGAAAGGCATACTCCGGTAAGATAGCCGGAGGACTGTCACAGGACAGGATCGAGAAGCTGAACCGGATCGATATGCTCTGGAGTGTCCGGAAAAGCAGATTCGACCGGGCATATGAAGAATTGCAGGAGTATTATTACGCATTCGGTGATGTGGATGTCAAGACAAGATACGTAAGCAACAGCGGCTTCCCATTGGGGAAATGGGTCAGCAATCTGCGGATGTGTGTCAAGACGAGTGGAAGGGATGCAGTTCTAACCAAAGAACAGCAGGAGAGGCTGGAAGCAGTCGGCTTTATCTGGGATAAAAATGACAAGATCTGGGAGAGCTACATCCTTGCTGCCAAAGAGTATTCTGCGGCACATGGAAATCTGCAGGTGCCGGTGAAATATGTCAACGAGGACGGCATTCCGCTTGGAAGGTGGCTTTGCAACTTAAGAAGCGGATGGAACGGGAACAAAAAGCGTTCCGATACTCTGACAGAGAAACAGAAAGCCCAGCTCGCAGAATTGGGGATCTGCCTGGAATCCAAATACATGCTCCAGTGGAACCGGAATTTCGAACTGGCAGAGAAATATTACAGACAGAAGGGTAATCTCAATATCCCGGTTTCGTACAGTATAGATGGGGTAAAGCTGGGAAGATGGCTTTCCAATATAAGGTGTAAAAGGAATAATCCCGATGCGTCAGGCATGGTGCTGGATGATGACAGAATCCGCCAGCTTGACAGTATCGGGATGGTGTGGAGGTAGGAAGCTTATGAAAAAATCGGTATCCTTATTTGTGCCGGGAAGATTATGCCTGTTCGGTGAACACAGTGACTGGGCTGGCTCTTATATGACACAGAATGCCGATCTGGTAGAAGGCCAGGCGATTGTGACCGGAATCAATCTCGGAATCTATGCTATCGCAAAAAAAAGCAAAGATTTCGAGGTGTCGTCCTTTGATGCGGATGGTAATTCTCTCCATTTTCAGTGTGAGATGCATACAAAGGAGCTTAAGAAGCATGCGAGGGAATCCATACTGTTTGCCTATTGCTGCGGCGTAGCCGCTTATATGCGTGAGAACTATCAGGTGGGAGGAGTCAGCATTACCGTAACTAAGGTCAATCTCCCGATGAAAAAGGGTCTGTCCTCGAGTGCAGCCATCTGCTGTCTTGTGGCAAAAGCCTTTAATGAATTATATGGCTTACACATCAGTACAAGGGGCATCATGCAGGCCGCCTACCGTGGTGAGCTTCTGACCGGTTCCCGCTGCGGACGTCTGGATCAGGCATGTGCCTATGGAGAAACACCGGTGCTGATGCATTTTAACTATGGTGAAATAGATGTTGAGAAGCTGCGTGTCGGAAAAACCCTGTACTGGGTCATTGCAGATCTGTGTGCCGAAAAGGACACCAAAAAGATACTGGCATATCTGAACAAGGCATATCCCTTTGCAACCGATGAAATCGGAATACGGGAGCAGGAAGCACTCGGTAAGGATAACCATGAAATCATCCGCAAGGCCAGAAGGGCAATCGAAGAAGGGAATCCAAAAGAACTGGGGCATATTATGACAGAGGCACAGCGGCTGTTTGATGATAAGGTGGCACCGGCCTGTATGGATGAGCTTGCTTCTCCGGTACTGCATTCTGTTCTGGATGATCCGAAGATCAGAAAGTGGATTTATGGGGCAAAGGGAGTCGGCTCACAGGGAGATGGAACGGTACAGCTTCTGGCAAAGAATAAGGAAGCACAGAAAAAGCTCATTGATTATCTGAATCATGAGCGCCACATGGAAGCCTTTGGCTTCCGACTGAATGCCGGAGGGAAGATCAGAAAAGCGATTGTTCCGATTGCCGGAGCAGGAACCCGAATGTTTCCGCAGACTTTTTTTACCAAAAAGGCACTGCTTCCGATTGTCGATGAAAACGGAGTCGTGAAGCCTGCACTGATGTATATGCTGGAGGAGCTGGCGGATGCAGAGATCGAGGATATCTATCTGATTATCGGCGAAGGCGAGGAAGAGGAATACCGGCGGATGTTTGACTTTGAACAGGATGAGAAATACAGGGATTCCCTGCCGGAGAAAGTGAGAAATTACTATGACCGGATCGGGGAAATCGGACAGAAGGTACATCTGATTGTGCAAAAGGAGAAAAAGGGATTCGGACATGCCGTATATCAGGCACGGGAATATCTGAAAAAGGAACCGGTAGTCATGCTGCTGGGAGACTTCATTTATAAATCGAATCTGGAGCTGAGCTGTTCACAGCAGACGATCAACGCCTATAACAAGTCCGGTGGCAAAGCGGTGGTGTCCATCAAGAGAGTGCCATTTGAGGACAGCAAGAATTACGGTATCATCCACGGACACTTCCAGACCGAGCGAACCTATCTGATGGATGTAGACCGCATGGTGGAAAAGCCGGATCAGGAAACGGCAAGGAACGAATTAGCGGTCAACGGAGAGTGCTTCGCAACCTTTGGACAGTATGTATTGACCGATGAGATTTTCCAATATCTCGAACAGGAAATCCAGAAGCAGAAGCAGAATCCAAACAGCGGTGAGGTGGATGTCACGAAAGCACTGATGAATCAGGCGAAAAAGGGCGAGCTGATCGGTGTGGACGTGGACGGAGAAAGCTATGACGTAGGGATTCCGGAGATGTATTACAAGACATTTGTGGAGTACAGAGGATAAGATGTTGAATACAGAATATAAGATGAGGGGAATAAAACAATGGAACAAAAATCGAATGAGATATTGTTAGGAGCAGATACACGATTAAAACCATGCGATCATTCAAAATCAGTATTCTACATAGGAATCAAGCAGTTATTTGATACGATTCTCAGTTTCATTGGATTGGTTTTATTGTCACCGGTGTTGTTGATTGCAGCACTAATGATTCTGATCGAGGATGGGCGTCCCATTATTTATGTTCAGACGAGAGTAGGAAAAGATAAACACAAATTTCAAATGTACAAATTCAGAAGCATGAAGCGTAATGCCGATCAGTTACATGAGCAAATGAAGCTTGCCGCAGGAGAAAAGGAGGTATCCTTCAAGTTGAGCGATAAAGAGGATCCACGGATTCTAAAAAGCGGCTACTACTTAAGAAAATTCAGTATTGATGAGCTGCCACAGTTAGTGAATATCCTGAAAGGCGATATGAGTCTGGTTGGTCCCAGACCGCTGCCGGATTATGAAGCAAAGAAAATGGAAGAGCTGTACGGCAGTAAATATGATAAAAGGTATTCAGTCCATCAGGGACTGACCTGCTATTGGCAGATAGCTGGCAGGGCGCATATTTCCTATGAACAAAGAATGGAAATGGATTGTAAATATGCAGACGATGCCAATGCAGGGCTGGATATTTTATTAATTATTAAGACATTTATTTATGCGGTAAGTGGAAGGGGAGAGTATTAGATATGGCAATCTTAGTCTGTGGAGGGGCCGGATATATCGGTTCCCACATTAACAAACAGCTAAATAAGGAAGGTTATGAGACGATTGTTTTTGACAATCTGGTTTATGGACATAAGGAAGCTGTCAAGTGGGGAGAGCTTATTGTCGGGGATTTGAAGAATACGGATGAAATAGAGGAAGTATTTAAGAACCACCAGATCGATGCTGTATTTCATTTTGCGGCTTATGCCTATGTAGGCGAAAGCGTGGAACAGCCGGAGAAATACTACTATAACAACGTGGCAAATACCTTGAATCTCCTGCATGTGATGCTGAAATATGGTTGTAAAAAGATCATTTTTTCTTCCACCTGTGCAACTTATGGAGAGCCGGAAAGAGTTCCAATCACCGAGGACATGCCGCAGAATCCGATCAATCCCTACGGTGCTACAAAACTGATGGTAGAAAGAATCTTTCAGGATTACCGCAAGGCATACGGACTCCAGTATGTAGTTCTTCGGTATTTTAATGCAGCCGGAGCTGACCCGGAGGGTGAGATCGGCGAAAGCCATAATCCGGAGACACACATTATACCGTTGGTATTGGATGCCGCCAGCGGCAAAAGACCGGATATCAAGGTATTCGGTACAGACTGCGATACACCGGATGGAAGCTGCGTAAGGGATTATATACATGTATATGATCTTGCTACCGCACATCTGTTAGCCCTGCATCATCTAGAAGCAGGAAAAGAGAGCCAGTTCTTTAATCTTGGTAATGAAAAGGGAACCAGCGTACTGGAGGTAGTTAACTCGGTAAAACAGGTAACAGGCAGAGACTTCAAAGTGACGTTAACGGATAGACGGCCGGGAGATCCAGCTAAGTTAGTGGGCAGCAGTCAGAGGGCACAGAAAATACTTGGTTGGAAACCAATTTATGGAGATATTGATGTGATTGTAAAACATGCATGGAAATGGCATGAAGAAGCGGAGTATTAAAAATAATGGATATAAAAATTGGGGTGGCTGCTCACAAAAAATACCGGATGCCGACGGATCATATGTATATACCTGTTCATGTTGGAAAAGAAGGGAAGGAAGATCTGGGATATGTTGGTGATAATACCGGAGATAATATATCCATAACGAATCCGAGACTTTGTGAGCTCACAGGAATATACTGGGCATGGAAAAATCTGCAGGCAGACTACATAGGTTTGGTACATTATCGAAGACATTTTACGGCTAAAAACGTATTCAAACGATTGATGTGTAAAGACAAATTTCAGTTAATAGCATCTCAAAAGGAAATAGAGAAGGTTTTATGTACGACAGACGTAATTGTTCCGAATAAACGAAAATATTACATCGAAACAATGGAATCACACTTCCTGCATCTTCCCTATACATTTGAGAAGGACTACAGGATTTTAGAAAAGGTTATTCGTGAAAAAACACCAGAATACTATGACGCGTTTAAGACTGTGATGAATCGGACCAGTGCCCATATGTTTAATATGTTTGTGATGAAAAGGGACTTATTTGATCAATATTGTGAATGGTTGTTTGAAATCCTGTTAGAGGTTGATCAACACATTGATGTAACTGGTTATGACCGGATGCAGACAAGAGCAGTGGCGTATTATGGAGAGTTTATGCTTGATATATGGATGGAAAAAAATGGGATTCCATAT
>CAVERH010000118.1:0-6486 GCA_963618065.1 bacterium
AATTTGTGCATGAGATGCTGCTAATAAACGGATGTACCACGATTCTTTCATATGTTGGCTTAGTGTTTGCGATTGCTTATGTGGCAAAACTTAAGGATTATAGTGTTCTGCTTATCATTAATAGTTTTTCCATTTTAATGATGGGCATGGGTATGGACTGGTTATATCAGGCACTGGAAGAATATAAGTACATTGCACTTCGGTCAATGTTTTTTCAGGGAATTGCTTTAATAATTATGTTTATCACAGTCCGAGATTCGAGTGATGTGGTAAATTATACGATTGTATCTGTCATTGCATCTTCCAGTTCATATATATTGAATTTCTTCAAGAGCAGGGATTATGTTGATTTTCATTGGTATGGCAACTATGAAATACAGAAGCATTTGAGACCAATTGCCTTGTTGTTTGCATTGGCTCTTTCCATTGAACTGTATACGGTATTAGATTCTACTATGCTCGGGTTTATATGTGGAGATAATGCAGTAGGATTATATTCAGCCGCAATTAAGATTAATAAAATTGCGAATACCCTGATTACATCATTGGGTGTTGTACTTATTCCAAGACTTTCTTATTACATAGGAAAAGGGGCAACAAAAGAGTTTGAGCAGTTAATGAAGAAAGCATATAATTTTGTATTTATGCTTTCTGTTCCGGCCTGCATCGGGCTATTTGTTTTAAGTGATGACATTATTTATGTATTTTGCAGATCGGGATTTGAAACAGCCGGATTTACAATGCGTATACTTGCTCCGATTGTATTGGTAATTCCCTTTAGTGTTGTGACGAATCAACAGACCTTTGTACCTATGGGGAAAGAAAAACTGATTTTACTCTCAACATGTGCTGGAGCAGTTACGAATTTCACTTTTAATTTATTACTAATACCAAAGTATGAAGAAAATGGAGCTGCAGTTGCGACCGTATTAGCTGAAACAATTGTTGCCTTAATATGCTTTATTAATGCGAAGAGATGTTTTCAGTTAAAAGCCATTTTTAGGGAATATTATCAATACTGGATTGCAGCATTACCTATTATATTGATAGGAGTATGTGTGAATAGGTGGCAAACGAATTATGTGGTTAAAATGGCAGGATGTATTGCATTAGCCGTACCTGTTTATTTCTTAATTCTTGGGTTCTTTCATAATAGTAACATTGCAGAAATGAAACAAATAATAAAAAGAAAAATAGGAAATAAATTTAATTTATCAGATGGACAAAAGGGGGAGTAATTGTGGATTATAAAAAACCGTACATCATTGCAGAAGCTGGCTGCAATCATATGGGGCAGATGGAAATTGCGCATGAAATGATTACAACAGCTTCCATTTTTTGCAAGGCAAATGCCATAAAGTTTCAAAAGAGATGTCCTAAAGAACTATTAACACCAGAGCAGTATAATGCACCACACCCTAATCCGGCTAATTCATATGGGAAATCATATGGGGAACATAGGGAGTTTTTGGAATTTGATATTGAACAACATGCACAGTTAAAGAAATGGTGTGAAGAGGTTGGAATTACATATTCATCTTCTGTGTGGGACATGACCAGTGCCAGGGAAATTTCTTCGTTAAATCCAAAGTTTATCAAGATACCTTCGGCCTGTAATAATCACTTCGAAATGTTAGATTGGCTATGTAATAATTATGAAGGAGAAATCCAATTATCTTTCGGAATGACAACACATGAGGAAGAAGAGCAAATTGTACAATTATTTGAAAGGAATAACAGGGCAAAGGATTTAGTAATATTCTGTTGTACTTCGGGTTATCCGGTACCTTTTAAAGATGTTTGTCTGCTTGAAATATTGAGATTAAGGGAGGCTTATGAACATCGTGTGAAGGCAGTTGGATTCTCGGGCCATCATTTAGGAATAGCAGTAGATGTATCTGCTTATACATTGGGTGCAAGTTATATAGAGAGACACTATACACTTGATAGGACATGGAAAGGAACGGATCATGCAGCATCTCTTGAGCCGGATGGGATTCGGCGTGTAGTCAGGGATTGTAATGCTTTATATGAGGCGTTACGATATAAGGAGTCGGAGATTCTTCCCATAGAACAGGTGCAAAGAGAAAAATTGAAATATAGAAAAAGATAATGGACAGCGTGAGGGTGAGTTTATGAATATTGCATTTATTCCGGTACGGGGTGGTAGTAAATCAATACCATTAAAAAATATAAAACCGATATGCGGAAAGCCGTTGGTGTATTGGACAGTAAAGGCGGCATGCGAATGCCGGTACATTGATAAAGTTTATGTATCGACAGATAGTGAAGCTATAAGAAATGCAGTGCAGAGATTTACAGGAGAAATTGCTGGTGCTGATAAGATTGAAGTAATAGGAAGATCACCGGAGACGGCTACGGATGGGGCATCAACAGAGTCCGCTATGCTGGAGTTTGCGGAGCATTATATATTCGATAATATCATATTAGTACAGGCTACATCTCCGATGCTTACAGCAGATGATTTAAACGGAGGATATGAGTTATATGTAACAGATAATACGGATAGCGTATTATCTGTTGTGAAGCAATATCGTTTTTTGTGGAAACAGGATAAAGAGGAAAATGCAGTTCCGATGAACTATGAAGTGTTTCATAGACCACGTAGACAGGAGTTTGATGGATATTTAATGGAGAATGGAGCCTTCTATATTTGTTCAAGGGAGAATCTGTTAAAGACAGGAAACAGATTATCGGGGAACATCAAGGCTTATGAGATGGATGCAGATACAGCGTTTGAAATTGATGAACCGAGTGACTGGGTAATCATTGAATCATTAATGAAGAAAAATGGATTACTACAGGATAGAGCTTCTGGTACAAAGAAAATTAAAATGTTCTTAACAGATTGTGATGGATGCCTTACCGATGGGGGAATGTATTATTCGGAAAACGGAGATGAGTTGAAAAAGTTTAATACAAAAGATGGAATGGGCTTATCTAACATAAGAAATAAGGGAGTTGTTACAGGAATTATAACTGGAGAGAATACCAAGATTGTAGAAAGAAGAGCAGAGAAGCTTCATATTAATGAATTACATCAGGGAGTAACAGATAAATTGTCAGTGGTAAGAGAGTTGGCAAAAAAATATCATGTTTCATTAGAAGAAGTAGCATATGTAGGTGATGATGTGAATGATATTCCGGTCATGGAACAGGTTGGCTTTCCCTGCACTGTTAATAATGCAAATTCTAAGGTAAAGGAACTTGCTGCATACATAAGTTCGTACAATGGTGGAGATGGAGCAATTCGGGATATTATAGAGCATTTATTCAAAGAATAATTTTGGGAGGCCTTAGAGATTATCACAAAATAGGTGGAGGGCATTATGGTTGATTTTTTAATTGTTGGAGCCGGTTTATTCGGGGCAGTATTTGCACAGCAGGCAAAGGAAAAAGGAAAAAGTGTTCTTGTAATCGATAAAAGAGGACATATTGGAGGAAATATCTACTCGAAGGAAATAGAGGGGATTCAGGTTCATGAGTATGGTCCACATATTTTTCACACGGATATTGATGACGTATGGCAGTACATAAACCGGTTTGCACACTTCAATCACTTTCGATATGAACCGATTGCCAATTATCAGGGCGAATTGTACCATATGCCTTTTAATATGAATACATTTCATGAAATGTGGGGAGTAAATACTCCGGCAGAAGCAGAACAGATTATTGAAAAGCAAAGAAAAGAGATCACAGGTGAACCTTGTAATTTAGAGCAGCAGGCTATTTCACTTGTGGGACGGGATATCTATGAAAAACTGATCAAGGGATATACGGAGAAGCAGTGGGGGCGTGAGTGCACAGATCTTCCTGCATTCATTATTAAGCGGCTTCCTGTGAGAATGAGGTTTGATAATAATTATTTTAACCATCCTTATCAGGGAATTCCTGTTGGGGGCTATACCAAAATGATTGAAAGAATGCTGCAGGGAATAGAGGTTCAGCTTAATTGCGACTATCTGGAGAATAAGTCAGAGTTTGATGCAGCAGCAGAGAAAGTTGTATACACTGGTCCCATAGATGCATACTTTGATTATGTATATGGTAATTTACAATATCGCAGCCTGCGATTTGAAACGGAAGTGTTGGATATGAAGAATTATCAAGGGGTTGCCGGAATGAATTTCACGGATAGACAGACGCCTTATACAAGAATTGTAGAGCACAAGCATTTTGAATTCGGAGAACAGGATAAGACAGTAATAACCAGGGAATATTCCGAAGAATGGAAGCCGGGAATGGAGCCGTACTATCCGGTAAATGATGAATGGAATTCAAATTTATATGCAAAATATAAGGAGTTGGCTGATAAAGAGGCTGGAGTAATATTTGGCGGCAGACTCGCAGAATATAGGTATTATGATATGGATAAAGTCATCAATCAGGCATTGAAAGTAACGAAGATGTATTTGTAATGGAGAAGAGAACAATGGGAAAAACTATTGCAGTAGCAGGAACAGGATATGTAGGATTATCATTGGCTGTACTTCTTTCGCAGCATAATAAGGTGATTGCAGTGGATGTGATTCCTGAGAAAGTTGAGAAGCTGAATGCGAGGATCAGTCCCATTCAGGATGAATATATTGAGAAATATTTATCGGAGAAAGAGTTGGATTTGGAAGCTACTACGGATGGAGCATCTGCATATAAAAAGGCAGATTACGTAATCATAGCAACACCAACGAATTATGATCCTAAGAAAAATTTTTTCGATACATCTGCGGTGGAGGCGGTAATTCAACTGGTACTGGACTCTAATCCGGATGCAATGATGGTAATTAAATCAACAATACCGGTTGGATATACAGAGCATGCCCGTCAGAAGTACAAAACTAAGAATATTCTTTTTAGTCCGGAGTTTCTGCGTGAATCAAAAGCCTTATACGATAATCTTTATCCATCCAGAATTATAGTGGGATGTGATGAGGAAACAAGAGCAAAGGCAGAGGCTTTTGCTAATCTTTTACAGGAAGGGGCATTGAAGGAGAATGTTGATACCCTTTTGATGGGGTTGACGGAAGCAGAGGCGGTCAAACTGTTTGCCAATACCTATCTTGCGCTTCGGGTATCTTACTTTAATGAACTGGACACATTTGCTGAGAGCAAAGGTCTAAATACGAAATCAATTATAGATGGTGTGTGTCTGGATTCTAGAATCGGTACACATTATAACAATCCTTCTTTTGGCTATGGAGGATATTGTCTGCCTAAAGATACAAAGCAACTTTTAGCAAATTATGCAGATGTACCGGAAAATATGATTGAGGCGATTGTAGAGAGTAACAGAACGAGAAAAGACTTCATTGCAGATCGTGTCCTTGAAATTGCAGGATATTACGGTAATTCTGAGGAATATGCTAAGGATAGAGAACATGAAGTGATAATTGGTGTTTACAGACTTACGATGAAGTCTAATTCGGATAATTTCCGTCAGAGCAGCATACAGGGAATTATGAAACGGGTGAAAGCGAAGGGAGCTACGGTCATAATTTATGAACCAACGATGGAAGATGAAAGCTTCTTTTTTGGCTCAAAGGTTGTAAATGATTTACAGGAATTCAAAACAAGGTCACAATGTATTATTGCGAATCGGTACGACAGTTGTTTGGATGATGTGAAAGAGAAGGTATATACCAGGGACTTGTACTGTCGTGACTGAGGGGACTATCGTAGGATGTCGTATAGTTATTGTTATTCAATATTATACAGCACACAGGATACTCATCGGAATATAAAGATAGCATAACATATAATGCGTATGAGGAACGCAGCTATGAAATTAAAGAAATTTGTGAACAAAATCAATAATCACCAATTCCCGGAAGGCAGTACTTTTCATATTAAAAAGAACGGAACTATCGAGCAGGAGTGTTATATAGAGTATCAGCGCGATCATGCCGGAATTCCGATCTTGTATTTGAATGAACTGAATTTGGAGGATGGCAGTGTGATATGGCACAATGAATTACCGGCCTCCCTTTTGATTGATCCCGATATCCGGTTTATCAGAAGATCCTGAAGGTGCAGAGTTCTCATTTTTGCATGAAAAAAGACAGATTGCATATCTGCCTCAGTACGAAGTATAATAAATATCATGGAAGTATTACTTTGTGCCATCGTGGCACGAAGTTGGAAAAGAGGCAGAAAATGGGAATTAAGAATAAGACATTAATAGATATGATAAAACGGAACAAGGAATATTTTGAAGACTATATAACCAGGAGTGTTTACCATTCAAATGCGATTGAGGGAAGTACTCTTTCGTATTATGAAACTTATCAGATTATTTTTAATTGTTCTTCTGATGAGCTGCTTACTAATGTGAAACCGAGAGAATTATACGAGGCCATCAACTTGAAGTATGCAATGGATTATATTTTCAATCATCTGGATGAGGATATAACTGAGAACTCTGCATGCGAGTTCCACTAAAGCACATGACAAGAGACATTTTCTTCA
>CAVERH010000119.1:0-6284 GCA_963618065.1 bacterium
TAAATACTCTTGAGAAAACCTGTTTTCAGGAATATAGTAAAGATATATCCAAAAAGATTCATTCAGAAATGAGTAATGAAAGGAAGGCATCATGACTAACATAAAAACCCAATTACAGAAAATCAAAAACAACTATCATAAAGATACCTTAAAAATCACCCTCGACATGGCGTGGCCGGCGATTGTGGAATCCTTCTTCGTTGCCTTTGCGGGACTGATTGATTCCCTGATGGTAAGCTCGCTTGGATCAAGTGCAGTCGCAGCCGTAGGACTTACCACACAGCCGAAATTGCTGGGACTTGCGTTATTCTTTGCGCTGAACGTAGCGATTTCTGCATTGGTTGCCAGAAGACGCGGAGAGAAGCGTCAGGAATCTGCCAATGAAATCCTCTATACGGCGGTTCTCTTTGTTATTATAGCTGCCGTCATCCTGAGCATCGTTTTAGTTACCTTTGCCGGTTCGATCATGAACTTCTGCGGTTCTACTGCGGATACCCATGACGGTGCTGTGGCTTATTTCCGTATCATCATGGGCGGAATGATCTTCAACTGCATTCAGATGGGAATCAACTCCGCACAGCGAGGTGCCGGAAACACCAAGATTACCATGCGTACCAACGTAACCTCTAATGTCCTCAACATCATGCTGAATTATCTGCTGATTAACGGACACTTCGGCTTTCCTGCTTTAGGAATTAAAGGAGCTGCCATTGCCACCGTTTCCGGAACGGTAGTCGCATGTATTATGAGTATTGTTTCGATTTTCAAAAAGGACAGTTTTCTCAGCATTCCATATATTATAAGTCATAAAATCAAGCCTACTGCTGCAGCCTTTGTAAACCTTATAAAGGTCAGCTACAGTGTATTCTTTGAGCAGGTTCTGATGCGGATCGGCTTCATGCTGACTGCCATCATGGCTGCTGCACAGGGAACCGATGCAATGGCTGCCCATCAGGTCGGCATGAATATCATGGCACTGTCCTTCTCCTTCGGGGACGGCCTGCAGTCCACGGCAGTTGCCCTGATCGGGCGAAGCCTCGGTGCCGGAGATCCGGATCTTGCCAAGGAATACGGGCGTACCTGCCGCCTCATAGGAGCAGTGATTGCTGTATGTCTGGTCGGCATTTACTACTTCGGTGCAAGCGGATTGTATCACCTGTTCTTCACGGAAGAGCATATTGTAGCCATCGGTGTGAAAATCATGCATGTGATTATCTTCGTTGTAATCTTCCAGATCTGTCAGGTCATCTATATGGGATGCCTGCGGGGTGCCGGCGACACGCTCTATACTGCCATTGCATCCACCATCAGTGTCACCATCATCCGTACCGCTGTCTCTTACCTCTTTGGTTATACACTGGGCTTTGGCATCATCGGAATCTGGATGGGCGTTCTCGGCGATCAGGTTTCACGTTTTATCTTTGCAACTGTGCGTTTTAAACAAGGAAAGTGGGTGCAGATTAAAATCTGACACCCATTTTTGTCATAGCAAATTACATTTTTATAGAAACATAAGTATTCTCTGTAAGCCTTCCGGAATGGTTCTGAATCGTGAATCACTCTAACTCTGGACACAGGAAAGCTTCTCCTGCATACAGAAACGGATTTCTCCTTTCGCTTCTATCATTTCAGACTCTCCGATTCGTTTCTTTACCACCGTAAAGGCATCCGTCTGATATTTGATCCTTCCCTCCTGCTTCTTTACACTGGATGGATAATACTTCCATTCTCCCTGACTGTGTATATAAATTCCTTTCGTCAGAAGATAGACATCTGCCTCCTGTTTTCCCTCCTTTGTCTGGATCTCACCAGAAAAATGTGTATTTTCAGGAATGATCCATGGAATGGAAAGAAAAGATTCTGTCCCTTCACCCATCCATAGCTGAATCTCAGGTGTATCATCTCCTATTGCTTCCGGCTGCTGATAAAAATGCTCCCCACAGAAAACACTGAGTCTCAATCTGCTTCCTGCACCAATTATCTTTGAAATCGCTTCCAGATGGAAGGATAACTGTAATGGCTTGTCGCCGCTTAATTCCTTCAGATCATTCGACATACCGGGATGATACGGTATCTCCAGCGAATCATAATACCGGTTCGGTTCTGTCTTTGCATGGGATGCACGAATGGCTCCGTCGGAAAGAAAAAAGGTACTTCCATCCGGCAGCACTTCCTCCAGTACAGCCAGAAAAATGCCATCCTTATGTGAAGAGGTCACCCACAGATCGACCAACGGAATCCCCGTCAATTCTCTTTCACATACCATTGCATCACTGGTAAAGGTGAGGCATTTTTCAGCTTCTTTTGCAAAGTCGCTGCCAAGATTACGGTCTAACGTCATTCCCGGTCCGAATAAAGTGATATCCCTATTGACCGTATAAGTTACTCTCCGTTTTCCTTCCTCACATATCTCCTGCAAGCTTCCATCCATACAGCTTTCTATTGTGCCGCTCCTTTTTTCTGACAGAAAATACTTTTTTCTTCTGGTATTGGCAAACGGCAGGCTATCGGCATACTTCCACTCCTTTCCCGGCTTCTCCCCTATCGTATAATACAGAATCGGTGGCTGCTGCAGGTAGTTTCCCTTGTGCTTCAGCACTGCATCATAAAACGCAAGGTAATCCTGTTCCCACTCAAAGCTGCTGTTGGGCATACGCATCTCGGGTATTTCTCCCTGTGCTTCCTGCTGTAATGCTTTATTACTTTGATATATTTCGCAGTGACGCCATGGACCGATCAGAAGCCTGCCGCCAAAGATCTGATAGCAGAGCATGGTTGCCGTTGCGCCCGGGTCAAACCATGCGCCGTTTTTATAATAAAAAACTCTGCTTTCCAGAGCATCCTTTAAACGTTCCCAGACCGGAATCACCATGGCCGGAGCATATCCGATTTCCGGATTTACACTGTCTCTGTGCATATTCATCATATATTGATGCAAAAATCCAAGATTAGCCTTATGCTCCTCCCGGGCTGCTTTTGCCATTGTTCCATCCGCATCTTCATCCACCGGTACTCCAACTGGTTCCCTGTCCGCACTGCTTTCCATTACGAAATGTCTGGATGCTCCATTCGGAAAATCCTGATAATAAAAATCAATATTGCAATCACATGGGATTGCCGCCTTTAATCCCTCAGGATGTGCCGCCATGGTCAGATCCTGAATGAATCCCTTTACGGATCCTCCAAGCATACCAAACTGACCGTCACTCCATTCCTCTCCGGCAACCGCTTCCATAACCGCTTTAATATCCTTTCCGTCCGAAAGATTCAGAAATCCTTCATGGCATCCGAAGGAAGCGCCATTCCCCCGCAGTTCAATTACAAGCACCGCATACTGATTCTTCTGCAGCAGGTCAATCACACTCTGATACTCTTTATAAATTTCCTCTCTTCTCCCATGTCCGGAACAAACGATAGCAGGAAACTTATCTCCCTGCTCATATTCCGGCAGATACAGATCAACTGCCAGCCTTGTTCCATCATGTCCCTGATAATAATGTGAAATCACTTTTGCCTCGCTCATTCTTTTAATCCTTCCGTCTTAATTCTTCACTTCATCTCTCATAGATATAATTTAACCAGTTGATTGCCATGGTACACCATAACTTCGTGTTTTCTGAATATTCCGGCTTCCAATCCAGCGACAGTCCTTTATCAAATTGAAGTCCGGCGCACCGGTTTTTATCGCTGAAAATATGTAATTCACATTCGACTCCATGATCTTTGCATGCCTGCGCATATTTCGTTGAAAATGTTGGCAGATCTGCAGATGTTTTCCACAAAAACGCAGGTGGAGTCAGCTCACTGACAAAATTGTGTACTGTCAGGGACTTATAATCTTCAAAGCGTGTTCCTTTCTTTCCAAGTACAACCTCCGGTCCATATCCGGTCTGCTGCGCTGTTTTGTTTTCCGGCTTATCAAAAAAATCCTCAAATGTCGTCGGTGTATAACCTGTCACTGTTGCATTCGGCCGGTTTCCGCCGTAGAGAATATCCGTACCTTCCCTGCTGACATCATCCTGCCACAGAGTTGCAAGCATCAGTGCAGCATGTGCCCCTGCTGAGAATCCTACCAGTGTGATCTGATTAGGGTTTACTCCATATTCTTCTGCATGTTTGCGGATCTCCCATACAGCCCTTGAGCCTTCCAGAAGCGGATCCGGATAATGTGCCTTTTCCCCTACCGAATAACTGAGTACAAACGGCTGGAAACCTTTTCCCCGGAAGAAGTCAACCATTGGGAAGCGATCTCCTTCACTTAGGAAGCGATATGCTCCACCCGGATAAATCAATACCGCCGGCTGTTTTCTCCCGTCATTTCTTGCAAATATCTCAAGATAAGCCTCCGGATTCGTATCCGATACTGCAATTCTTTTTATATTTTCCATTTATCTGATAACCTCTCTATTCTCAATCTAGGGCGGACGCCCGACATGAAATAAGTTGCCGGAAAGCACGTATATTGGTTAGCCAATCAGTACAGTACAATCCGGCAGCTTATGAATGGGCATGGCTGAACTATTACTATCTGGGAGCTTTCCAGTTTTCATACTGTCTGGAGAATTCAGCAAGTACATCCTGTCTTCCTTAATAGTCAAAACTCTCTGTCTCTAAAACTATCTGACAGCCTTCCATTCCTCATACTGTCTGGAGAATTCAGCAAGTACATCCTGATATCCGGCGTCATTAAGTGCCTTATTATATTCAGCAATCATGGATTCGACATCTGACGATGCGCATCCTCCTAGTTCCAGAACGTATCCGTACTGGTTATACAGCGTTGAACAGGCTGTATACTGTGCCTCAACAGGGGTAACATCAAATCGGAATCCAGCCGCACAGGAAACCTGTGCTTCGCTATTCTTTTCCTCATAGAGCTGAACCTTATTATCTGCTTCACCGGCACAAAGTGTCAGCGGAATAATCGAGGTTGAATCCCACGCTAAATGATAATAATTATCCGTATTCATTACTACCTTTCCATCCGCATCTAAGGTATAATCTTCTCCTTCAATTCCGTAGGTATAGAGATCTGCAAGCGTTGTATCTGTATACAGTAAGCCCAAGAAATCAATACATGCCTTTGCCTGCTCTTCCGTAGAATTTGCCGTGATGGCATAGCAGGAACCCAATGTACTGTTAGAGCTTGTGTACTTACCGGTAAAGCCTTCAATATAAATTTCTTCCTGCTTATCACGTCTCTCTGCACTAGCCGCATCATCAGGTACGCATGTTGCTCCAAAACCAACTCCCCAGTTTTTTGTTGCATTTGTTCCCTCTGGAGTAGTCTTAGTTGCTTCGGACTCCGATATATATCCCTTTTCTCCCCATTCACACATTAATGTGCAGTAATTAAGGTAATCCTGTGTCAGGGTAGGGTTCACAACGGTATCCGTAGCGCGATCCACTGCATATAAGGAATCTACTCCATCAAAGAAATCATATTTGTCAATATATAATCTGAAAAACATAGCTGTGCTCATAAATAAAGCAGGATACTTAAGTCCCTTCTCTGTCTTGCACCACTCAAGATACGGCTCAAGATCTCTCAGATTGTTCAAATTAAGATTCTGAAGAGAATCAGCATCAAGACCAAACTCTGTGGCATAATCCTTCGGGAACTTTATGTCATATCCTTCATAAGCTTCCTTGTAGACTGGAACGTAATAATTTTTCCCATCAAAACGGGATGAAACCCAAATGGATTCCGGCATGGAATCATACAGTGTGGTACCCGGCAGCAGATCGGTGATGTCATAAGCTGCATTTGCTTTATACAATTCATTTGTTCCGATCGTTCCTTCCCAGCTTGCTGTCCACAATAAATTGATTTCGTTATTAGCCAATGCAAGATTAGCCTTATCGGTATATTCCCCGGAAGGAATATCGGTGATGGTAACCTGTACATTGATCTTGTCTGCAATATACTCATTGATGGCATCCTGAACCTTCTTTACTTGTTCACTGTTCACCTGTGCCTGACCAAAGGTTGCTCTGTAAAGACTGATGTTGACCATGTCTCCACCTGCTTGCTCTGTGTCTGTCGATTCTACAGCCTCTGTATCTGCTGTGTCTGTGGATTCTGCAGTCCCTGTATCAGCCGCAGAATTTTCTGTTGTGCTGCTTCCGCAACCGGCAAGAGTGCTGATTACCATAGCTGCTGCCAATAGTGTGGATATTAATTTTTTCTTCATTTGAAAACCTCCCTTAATTTTTATGTTATTTCAAAGGTGATGCAGCAATAAACATCACCTGAAAAATCTAATCTTTTGCATGGCTCTGAA
>CAVERH010000120.1:0-2650 GCA_963618065.1 bacterium
CCAAACCCCAAACCACCAAAAGCCATACCAGACAAGTGAAACCTCAAAACCTGAAACAGCAAAAGAATCCATATAAACAACAGAAAGGAAACTTTTTATGAAAAACAAACTTACACTTTTTACCAAATGGTTACTGGATTTCATGTATTACGCCGGGATGCTCACTACTGTGCTGGTTCCCTTCATTCTTTATTTTTACGGAGAATACAACTCGTATTTCAGAGTACATATTTTATCCCTCAGCGTCATTTTCATGCTGTCCGGAATCCTCGCCGTCTTAATCATCCGTGAGCTGCGAAAGATGTTCCGGAGTGTCTTAAACGATGACTGCTTCATCCGTGAAAATGTCCAGAGCCTTGATCGCATGGGAAGCTACAGCTTTCTGATTGTCCTGATTACCTGCTGCCGCCTGTTTCTTTACCTGACTCCTGCCGTGCTGGTCATCATTCTGACCTTCCTGATTGCAGGACTATTCAGTAAAGTGCTATCCCAGGTCTTTGACCGGGCGGTCACCTACAAGCTCGAAAACGACCTGACCATATAAGGACAATAGTTCTGCTTTTCCCTATCAATGAACGGAGGTAAACAATACATGGCAATTATCATTAATCTTGATGTCGTAATGGCGAAAAATAAGATCGGCTTAACCGAACTGGCAAATGAAGTGGACATTACACTTGCCAATCTCTCCATCCTGAAAAACAACAAAGCCAAAGCCGTCCGCCTTTCCACCTTAAATGCCATCTGCAAGGCATTAAACTGCCAGCCCGGCGATATCCTAGAATATATTGACGATCCGGAGGATGACGCTTCCTGCGCTCTCCCGGAAAACAAAGACTAAATGTAACTGTGAAGATACTGAACAATCACGAATAAATTTCCAAGGAGGAGCTACCATGGAACCTGTTAAAACAAATGAAACCACAACACCTGTAAATCCGCTCTTTCCGGTTATGGGAACCGGCAGCCTTTTATATGCCCTGCTTTATACCATCTGCCTGTACCATAATCCATCCGGGATCAGCTACCCTTTTTACATCGGCGGAACATGCTTCTTTTTCTGCTTCTTTTTAAAAAAGTGCAGACGTACCTTAAAAGCCATGACGATCTTCGATCTCATTAGCCTCGAGCTGCTTGCACTCTCTGTCTGCTTCACGGATTCCGCCTATCTGATCCTGCTTGGGAAAGCTCTGATCCTTTTTCTTCTTTTGCATTTCTTTTTGTGCAGCTTTTATGAAGATCGCCACTGGGATATCTTTACTTATATATGGGCAATGATCAAAACGGTGTTTTCGAGCCTCTCTTTCCTTAGCAGGCCATTTGCAGATCTTACCGCCTATGTGAAAGCCCGCCGGAATATCCAGACATCCCATACAAACAACGGACGCGTTCTTTCTATTGTGATTGGACTGACGGTAGCGCTGTTTGCACTTCCTGTTATCCTGTTACTTTTAGGAAGCGCCGATGCCGTTTTCGCCAATCTCTTTCAGGCTGCTTTTGATGGATTGGAAGCCCTTATCATCCATGGAAACATTTTGACTATACTGGTCATGTTCCTATTTGGCTTTTTCCTCTGTTACTGCCTCCTTGGCCGGCTGCAGACACCCAATCTGAAGGAAGCTCCTTCCAGTGGAAAGGGTGATCCCGTGATTGCCATAACATTTATGTCCATCTTCTCAGTGATTTACGTTCTGTTCTGTGCGATTCAGATCGTGTACCTTTTTGCGGGACTCGGCACCCTGCCCGAAAACTACACCTATGCTTCTTATGCAAGAGCCGGTTTCTTCCAGCTGGTATTTGTATGCCTGATTAACCTCGTTTCGGTATTGCTGTGCATCCGCCTGTTCCGTCCGCACCGTGTTTTACAGCTCCTGCTTTCGGTGGTATCGCTGTGTACCTTTGTCATGATTGCTTCGAGTGCCTACCGGATGCTGCTTTATATCCGTGTATATCAACTGACAGTACTGCGTGTTTTCGTATTATGGATCCTCTTAGTCATCAGCTTCTTAATGGTTGGAACCCTGGTTCTGATTTATAAACAGGACTTTCCCTTTGTACGGTATGGACTTATTGCTGTAACAGTGCTGTTCCTCATATACAGCTTCTCCCGTCCGGACTATCACATTGCCCGTTACAACATTTCCCATGCTGCAAAGGATGACTATGCACTTGCCTATCTCTACCAGTTATCTGCCGATGCAGCCCCGGTGGTTCTTAAAGAACTCCCGGAAGAAATGAGCAATCCGGATGATCACTACCTTTCCAATCTTCGTCAGGAGTATGTAAATTCCCTTTCGGAATGTACCTCAGACCTTTCCGTCCGGAGCTTTAATTTCTCCCGCTGGAAAGCGAAAAAGCTGCTTGGGAATTGATTTTTGAAGATATTATATATACAATGAAGGAGTGACAGATCTGCCACTCCTTTTTTATGGAAGCAGTTCGATCAACAAATAGACTTTATCAACAATATAAAATATATGTGGAGATTCATTATGGAACAAAGCGAAATCGCAGAATTTCAGAAAATTTTGGAACGCAATCCTTTTTGTAAATTACTAGGGCTCGAGGTTACCTCCGTTTCCGAAGGCCATGTGCAGGGACGTATCCCTTTCGACTCCCGCTTTCAGAATATGTATGGTGATTATCACGG
>CAVERH010000120.1:2968-6259 GCA_963618065.1 bacterium
CTTATGTTTTGCTCCTGAAGTTACTTCGCCAGATCCTTTACAATTTCACCGGCAATCATCAATCCTGCTACGGCAGGAACAAATGCCGTACTTCCGGGAATGTCCCGTCGTTCTGTACATTTGTGGGCAGCCCCCGGCGGACAGATACAGTGCGTCCGGCAGCTGATGGACATATCCTCGATCGGCCGGATCGGCTGCTCATCCGAATACACTACCTTAAGGCTCTTCACATTCCGCTTCTTTAATTCCCTTCGCATAACGCGTGCCAAAGGACAGACACTTGTATCATAAATATCTGCAATCTTAAATCTTCCGGGATCCAGCTTGTTTCCGGCTCCCATGGCACTGATGATCGGAACATTCTTTTCCTTTGCCCGCATAATAATTTCCAGCTTTG
This sequence comes from bacterium, assembly GCA_963618065.1. Classification (GTDB taxonomy): domain Bacteria; phylum Bacillota; class Clostridia; order Lachnospirales; family Lachnospiraceae; genus Suilimivivens. Next base: position 3,366 of record CAVERH010000120.1, read on the forward strand.
CCGTCACCGTATCTACTGCATCTACAATATAATCATATTCTTCAAACGGAAAGTCATCTGCATTTTCCGGCAGGAAGAAGCACTGAAAGGTTCTCACATCCACATCCGGATTGATTTCCAGCATTCTATCCTTCATTACTTCTACTTTATATTTTCCAACCGTCTTACGGGTAGCGATAATCTGACGGTTCAGATTGGTTAAACATACTTTATCATCATCCACCAGGTCAAAAGACCCGACACCACTCCGAACCAGTGCTTCACACACGTACCCCCCGACACCTCCGATCCCGAATACGGCAACTCTCGATTTTGCCAACCTCTGAATCGCTTCCTCTCCGATTAATAACTGCGTTCTTGAAAACTGATTTAACATTCCCTACCTCTTTCTGTCTGTTCTGTATCCGTATATTCCTGACGATAATCCGGTATCAGCAGCTTCTCTGCCGCCTTCTCAAAATAGATTTCTTTGATATGTGGCCAGATGTCTGTCTCTCCTGCTTCCCTTGACAACCGTCCAGCTAGGTCAACAAGTGGTGCCGACCGGTTAATTCCTGTCCGCAGATTCTGGATACTGCTGTTGACAAACCATCCACCCGCTTTTAACAGTCCCCGTCCCTCGATGTCCCTTACCACTTTGGGCATATCATACGGAATTTTCACAAACTGCGGCTCCCATAAATTTCCTGTTCTGCATTTCTGCCCATGCAGAATCATGCACTGCGCATACCCTGCATCCTCCATGGCAATTCCGGCACATCCGGGATTGTAATACTTCTTTTTACCAACCGTTCTCATTCCTTTCCGGTGCGTGTGGGCACAGATCAGATAATCGGTTGGAACTTTCCGGAGCCACTCTATCACCTTTTCTCCATCGAACTGCAACAGCTCTCTTGAACTTTCCGGTGAACCATGCGCACAGGTAATTGAAGGATACCCTTCTTTCTCATAAACAAAGCTGATCGGAAGCTTTTCAAAGAATGCAAAGTCCTGTTCCGTCAGCTGTTCATAGGTATAAAGAAGATTCCCACTTGCGGAATTGTAAATCCATTTCTTCTCTTCCCTGCCAGCCATCCGGTCTTCCCGCTGTTCCAGCATATATTCTTCCCGGTTTCCCCGAAGCAGGTAACACGTATGCGTCTGAATAAATCCATATAAAAAATCCAGCGTTTCTCTGGTGTACGGTGTATCCGAAACATAATCTCCCAGAAGAAAATATTCGTCACAGCCTTCTTTCTCCAGATAGTCCACGCAGGCACGAAAGGCAGCTATATTACTGTGTATGTCCGATATCACCCCGATTTTCATATTAAAAGTACCTTTCTGTTTCAAAACTGTTCCGTACCCTCACAGTTACAATGCAACGTCATCTCATCAGATCCCTATAATCTTCCGGTAAGAACCGATGATAAATCATATGACATCCCTCATCCTTAAAACAGTAATAATAGGGATCCAAATGATCTAAAAAGTGAATGGCCACATCAAAGTCTCCATCCGGAATGGTCTCGACCTCATAGTCACTTTCTTATTCTTATACCTGTTTCTCGAATTCATTCGCTACATCTTCAAGGAGCTTACGGATCTGCAGATGCTGGGGACATATCTTTTCACATTTACCACATTTAATGCAATCAGATGCCCGATGCCCCGGCGAGGTATGTACACTGTTGTAGTAATAATCCGCATTCCAGTCATGGTAAACCTGCTTCGTATTCATTGTGGCAAATAAATCCGGAATCGAAATTTTCCTCGGACATCCTTCCACACAATATCTGCATGCGGTGCAGGGAATCAGATTCTTTTTAAGAAAAATCTCCTGTACCTTCCGGATTGCTGTAAGCTCCGGTTGTTCAAGAGGATGAAAATCCTTCATATAACTCAGGTTATCCTTCATCTGTTCCGTATTGCTCATGCCGGAAAGCACCATGATCACCCCTGGGAAGCCTGCTGCAAAACGAATCGCATAGCTTGCAGGACTGCCTCCATGCAGATCATCCAATACCTGCCTGGCCTCCTCCGGCAGATTCACAAGATTGCCTCCCTTCACAGGCTCCATAATAATAACCGGCTTATGATGCTTACAGCACACCTCGTAACATTTCCGGCTCTGTACCGCCGGATCCTCATAATCAAGATAATTAAACTGAATCTGTACAACCTCCAGCTGCGGGTATTCCGTTAAAATCTGATCCAGCACCTCTGCCCTGTCATGGAAGGATAGACCAACATGCCGGATCTTACCTTCCCGCTTCAGGTCGAAGGCTGTTTCATAGGCTCTGCAGGATTTAAAGAAAGAAAAAAGCTCCGCCGTCTGTGCATGCATCAGATAAAAATCGAAATAATCCACGCCGCATGCTTCCAGTTGGCTTTCAAAAAACGGACGGATATCCTCCTCCTTATTAAAATACGTTTTGGTCAGCTTATCTGTCAGAATATACCGGTCTCTCGGATAACGGCTGGTCAGGCATTCCCTGACTGCCAGTTCACTCTTGCCCTCCAGATATCCATGTGCTGTGTCAAAATAATTGAAGCCCTCTTCTAAAAAAAGATCCACCATCTTCTTAGTCTGCTCAATATCTACCTCAGACCCGTTCATAGGCAGTCTCATGCAGCCAAAACCAAAATTCTTCTTAATCTTATCCATACGCTTTCAACTCCTTTTAAACCATAAACCAAAAGTAACTATCCGGGCAGCACTGTTTTCGGTTGCCTTGGATAGTTACATTTTACCATATGTTAATAAAATTGTATAATTTCTATTTCAAAAAAACAGGAAACACTGATTCACTCAATGCTTCCTGTTTCCATCATGCAGGTGGCCGGACTTGAACCGGCACGGTGTTGCCACCGAGGGATTTTAAGTCCCTTGCGTCTGCCTATTCCGCCACACC
>CAVERH010000121.1:0-6257 GCA_963618065.1 bacterium
GCATTCATGTTGTCACATGTCTGTGTAGGGACTCCGCTTTTGGGATGGTTCGTGTCAGATGCACATATGCTTATGTTTTATGTATTAGTGACATTTACTATGACAGCAGCATGTACGGCAATATTTACTCTGATATCTATGTTGTGCAGTAATAAAGCGTATTCTGTGGCAGGGTGTATATTAGTGATTTTTATGCTGTTATTTGTCGGTGTTCGCATAACAGCAGCATTAAATGAACCAGAAACATATGATGCGTATTCTTATATGTCAGAAGGAGTTACGGTGGAGGAAGATGAAACACCGAATCCAAACTATGTATCAGGAACAAAAAGGCAGGTTTATTTGTTCCTAAATGAATTTCTTCCAGGTGGGCAGATGCTCAGGCTTTCCAGCATGAATGCGGAACATCTGGGAAGATATGCTATCTACGATAGTATAATTTTTATATTCACAACTAGTTGCGGAATTCTTATTTTTAAGAGGAAGGATTTGAAATAATGTGGAGTCTGTTATGTCTTGTATTGGGAATTGTTATATTGATTTTGCTTGGAAACTTACTGTCTTTTCAGAATTCCCTGCAGGAAATAACAGAAGGATTGGACGAAAAACTTCACACGGATACAAACACGCTGATTTCAGTTTCTTCTGGAAATCGAAAAATACGTTTATTTGCTGAACAGATAAACAGACAGTTGTGGGAGCTGCGGAGAGAACAATTAAATCTAAATCATGGTAATCAGGAATTAAAAGTAGCAGTTACTAATATCTCGCACGATCTGCGGACACCGATTACTGCAATCTGTGGATATCTTGACTTGTTGGAACAAGAAGAATCAGGTGATAATGTGAAGAAGTATCTTGATGTGATAAGGGAGCGTACTGATACAATGCGTTCCCTTACGGAAGAACTATTCAGTTGTTCGTTACTTGCAATACAAGATGAAAAACTCCATATAGAGCAGATTTGTATAAATGATATTTTGGAACAGAGTATTGCTGGTTTTTATGGGGTGCTTATTAATAAAAGAATACTTCCGGATATTCAGATGTCTGAAATTCGTGTAATGAGACAACTGGATAAAGAGGCTGTCAGACGCATTTTTGACAATATATTAAGTAATGCAGCACGTTACAGTAATGGAGATTTGGCAATCAGCTTATCTGCAGATGGAAGAATACAGTTTTCTAATCATGCTGCAAAGCTCAGCAGCGTGGAGGTAGTAAAATTATTTGAGCGTTTTTATACGGTTGAGACAGCCAGAAATTCAACAGGAATTGGGCTGTCGATAGCCAGATTGTTGACAGAAAGAATGGGAGGTGACATTACCGCAGAGTATAAAGATGGGCAGTTGTACATACAGATAGCATTTTGATAATGTATAAGAAATGTCTTCCACTGCTTGTTGTGAGGTAAATGAAAGGTAATGAAGAATATAGAAATAGAAGATATGTCTACCGAATTTGAAGTGAGAATTTTAGAAAAATCAGATGTAGACATGGTATATGATTTAAGCATAAAAAACAGTATTTATTATCAATATCATCCACCACTGGTGACAAGAGAGAGTATCCTGGAGGACATGGATGCTTTGCCACCGGGAAAGACTCTGAATGATAAATATTATATTGGTTTCTTTAAAAGAGATAAGCTGATTGCGGTAATGGATCTGATTATGGATTATCCGAAGAAAAACGCTGCTTTTATAGGGCTATTTATGATGGATGTAAACTATCAGAATAAAGGCATTGGTTCAAAGGTAATTGGTGAGGTATTATCTTACTTAAAATCAGAAAATTATGAGAAGATTCGGATTGGAGTGGATAAAGGAAATCCACAAAGCTATTATTTTTGGAATAGGAATGGTTTTGTAACAGTTGGAGAAAACCAATATATCCTTATGGAGCGAATAATAACGTAGAATGGCAGGAAAAAAGATGTGAACCGAATTAATTGTTAACGTACATAAGACAAATTTATATTTTATGGAGATTGTATGGATTACTATAAGCAAATTTTTAAGCGAAAATCTTTTCACCTGTTTCGGGATACAGGTATGATTACAGATCAAGATATTCGGGAGCTTGAAGAATTTATTGGATCAGTAAAACCGCTTTATGTAGAAATTAAAACGGAAGTTCGTATTGTACCTGAAAATGAGACAACCTGTAAACGGGGTGGACAGTTTTGCCTTTTGTTTTACAGCGAAAGCAAAGAAGGATATCTGCAGAACATTGGATATCTTGGGGAACAGATTGATTTGTACCTTACATCAAAGAATATCGGTGCTTTATGGTTTGGAATTGGCAGACCGAAGGATATGCAGAGCAATGGGCTGGATTTTGTTATTATGATCTCGATTGCTAAAATGCCTGAAGAAAAATTTCGAAAAGATATTTTTAAGTCAAAGAGAAAACCGTTGCAAGAGATTTGGAGAGGTAGTTCGTTGGGAGTGGCTGAAATTGCTCGTTTCGCTCCAAGTGCTTGCAATACACAGCCTTGGATAGTTGAGAATACAGGTAAGGAGTTGATGGTGTATAGATTTAAGCAGCCTGGGAAAAGAGGAATTATGCCCATTGATAAGGTACTATATTACAATAAGATAGATATGGGGATATTCCTTTTTATACTTGAAAGCTGTCTTGAACATGAGGGTTATACATACAATAGAATATTGTATGTAGATACGGCGGATGATAGTGTTGTGCAGACACTCATTGCAAAATATACTTATGCAATTTGCTGTTAAACCAATATATCATCATGAAACGAATAATAATGTAGAATGACAGGAGAAAAAAGATATGAAGAATAAGTTATTTTTGATGATTTTTGTAATTATGGTATGTTCATTGTGTGCATGCGGGCAGCAGAAAACCGAAACTATGACAAGTACCGAAAACAGTAGTACAGAGCAGGCCGTTGTGAGCGAAGATAATAGTGAGCTGGCAACAGCAGAAGATAATAATATGGAACAAACAGAGACGAAGGGACAAAATCAATTACAGGATGTGAAGCCGTCTTATAAAGAATTCAGAGATGTATTAGATGAAATCAATACGGATATACAGCCAGGAACCACAGGAAATGGATTGATTTCTGTTAAGGTTGCTGCGCATTTGCTCGACTGGGGAGTTGGAACCAGTATGACCACAGATGAGGTTAAGAAAGAGACGGTATCATGGCTTTCTGATAAAGGAAACTCTGAACAGGTGGAATTTTCGAATAAGCTTGCATCTGTGTATGATGCATATCAGAAATTATTAGGTTCTGATGCAAAAAATTTACTTGAGCAGGCAGACTGTGATGATGCGGCATATCCATGGAGTGATGCTCCGGTTGAAACAATTGAGGCAATTGTAGAGGTAGTACAACTTCCGGAAGAACAGACAATGGATGATTCAAATTCATCGACTGAAACATTCGAGAATAAGGATAATTGGCCGGATGTCGAAGAACTGGTTAATCAAAGGGGAGATGAGACTACGGTCTATTTACTGGCAGATGGTCGCTATATGGATCGTATAAATGCTGTTTATATTTATGATGGAAAAGATACATGGACAGATGAATCGGGAGTGGAATGGAACAAAGCTGTAAAATAGTAGAAGAGAAAAGACAGCTTATTAATCAGCTTATCAATACAGAAGTGGGGTAATAATCATGAGAATTGAACATGTTGCACTTTATGTAAATGATTTGGAAAATACAAAAAAATTCTTTATGAAATATCTGGGAGCAAGATCAAATGCTGGATATCATAATCAGAAAACAGGCTTTTGTTCTTATTTTCTCACATTTGAGGATGGTGCACGTATTGAAATCATGAATATACCAGAAATGGCTGATTTACCGAAGAAACTAGCTCGTACTGGATATTCACATATAGCTTTTAGCGTGGGAAGCATAGAAAAAGTGGATACGTTGACAGCAGAATTAAAAGCGGATGGTTATGAGGTTATTAGTGGACCACGGACTACGGGTGATGGATATTACGAAAGCTGCATCGTTGCGGTTGAGGATAATCAAATTGAGATTACAGTATAATTTGAAAATGCAGGCATTTGAAAGGAAAAAAACATGGCTTCAAGCAAAGAATATTTACAATTTATATTAGAGCAGTTATCTGATTTAGAAGAAATTAATTATCGAGCGATGATGGGAGAATATATCATATATTATCGGGGCAGAATTGCCGGAGGCATATATGATGACAGGTTACTTGTGAAACCCACAAAATCTGCAGTTTCTTATATGGCAACTACGACTTACGAATTACCATATGAAGGGGCGAAAGAGATGCTGCTAGTAGAAGATGTTGACAGTAAAGAATATCTGGCTGGACTTTTTAATGCAATGTATGACGAATTGCCGGTTCATCGACGAAATCCCGCCAAAGCAAGTCAAACACGTATGATTACCCAATAAAACACGGAGAATGTAAAATTTAAAATAAGCCAGACGCTAAGACGCAGAGCTGTTTCTTGTGGAGACAGATCTGCGTCTTATTGGATTGAGGTATTGAATTGAAGAATAAACAAGAATCCCATTTAATTGGAACTGTTTTTTCTCAGTATTTTTAGTAGATCAATCATCAATGGAAGGAGGTTTTCTGCTTCTTGTTCAGAACAATCGTTAAGTAAGGTCATGAGTTTTTGACATTCTGGAGTTGGATTTTCTACATTAGGGTAAAAAATTTTATCGGCAGGTATCTTTAAATATGTAATTAAAGGGTATAGTACCTCGAATTTTGGATTTCCACGTCCCGCTTCAATATTAAGGATGGTGCGTTGATCCAGATCAAGGATTTCTGCAAGTTTTTCTTGTGAAAGTCCCAGATTTGTTCGGTATTCCCGGACAGTGTTACCTAGTAGTTGTTTTATATCATGCATTATAATTCACCTCAGTGGTAGTTTACATTTCATGAGGAAATGAGTGAATTGCATTGAAATACATATATAATATGGAGTACAGTACATGAAGAGAAGAAAGCATATAAGGAATAGAATACAGAAAAGAGTAGAGAATATGAATTATTTTACACATGAAGGTGTATCGTGATGAGGTAAAAAACCTCAATGCGATACACCTTTTTTGATGAACAATTATAAGGAAGTTTGTTTGTCCTCTTTGGATTTAGAAGCTATTGATTTCGAACTTTGGGTTCTGTCAAGGTATTGGTTCAGGTTATCCAGTTTCCGTTGGAGAGAAGAAATCTCTTCCTCTGTTGATTTATAAGTTTGCTGCAATTTTTGTTTTTTTGCATAGAGCAAATTGTATTCATTGCGGAGAGCATCAAGGTCGAGCTTTTTCATATCAACGCCAATACGTTGCAACATATTTTTGGCACCATCATAAAGCAGAAGTTCTGTTTCGTGCCGTTGCAAATATGCGTCAGGATTTTTCGATTTCCGGTAACGTATGTGATAGATGCGGTTGGCTTTATACTGCTCGGCATATTTTAGAATTTGACCTAAATCTTTTAGATGATGTTCCGATTCGATAAGGCTTTTGCGGGCATTTTTTACTATATCGTTTTTGAAAGCGATTTCCTGCTCAAGTTCAGAAATGCTTCCGGATTGGCTGTAACTGCTGGCTGCAATTTTGAGGTTTTCAACAGTTGCCCACTGCTTCAGACCGGGACTGTCCGTAAATTTTTCATCGGAAGTATCTATAAGTTTTTGACGGGAATAGTCTTTTATCAGAGGTCTTTTCCGAGCTGGCAAAGCAACTTTTAGCTGATCAGAGGACTTATGCTCAATGCGTTCACGAATGGATTCTTTAGTGTAGTTTGCACCTAATGATTTGACACTTCCACGGACAAACTGTTTGCGATCCAGAGAGCGGAAGGAAATGTATTTGAGCGAATTTTCACCAAAAGATTCGCCTTTGATTTCGTAACCTTTTGCACTTAGAAGTTCAAGGAACTGCTCATAGGACTGTGCCTGTTGGATGGATTCATCAATGTCAGTTTTCAGCTTGTTTTTCCAGGACAGATTGTTTTTATCAGTCTGCCATTCCTTATAGGTTTTGCCACAGTGTCCATCGGGTAAGATGACGGATAAGTGATGTTCTTCGCATAGTTCATCGCTGAGCTTTCGGATATGGTAGTAGCTTTTTTTACAATCATGATATTTTTCATGATTGATGTTGTCGGCAGCACAAAAAATGATGTGATTATGCACATGTCCTTTGTCAATGTGAGTAGCCACAACATAGGAGTATTTGCCTTCTAAAAGTTTGTCAGCAAGTTCCTCGC
>CAVERH010000122.1:0-6213 GCA_963618065.1 bacterium
AATGCAAGCATTCCGATCATATTTATCAGATTTTGCATGGCTCTGAATAGTTACAATTTATTTGCATTTAGGTTGAATTTGCATTACGAATACGAGTAATATGTTTCACGTGAAACATGAAACATTATTGAAAAACATATTCACAAGATAATGTTTCACGTGAAACACATAGCCCCTAAATCTTGTAGCTAATCCGTGAAACATTGAAAATATAGGAAGCGTGAAACATTAAATTTGAAGAAAATGCTTAAAAACAAGGTACTAGATGTTGTAGTAACAGGAAAATAGGACTACAAGTTTATTTTTATAAGTAAAAATCCTAGAATATCACTTTGAGAAGTGATATAATCAATAATGCACTGTGATAAGAAAGGAAATGGATAACAGTTGAAGTCGAAGTGAATATACAAAATGGCTGTGAGCTGTTATAGAAATGGAAGAGCAAATGGGAAAAACGATTGCAATTGCTAATCAGAAAGGTGGAGTAGGAAAGACAACTACTTCTATTAATTTATCTGCATCTTTAGCAGCAAAGGGAAAGAAAGTTTTAATAATTGATACGGATCCACAGGGAAATACAACCAGTGGATTTGGTATAGAGAAGAACGATTTGGATAATACAGTTTATGAATTAATGCTGAGTGAATGTTCTATCAAAGAATGCATTCTGAATGATGTTGTAGATGGAGTGTCCATTATTCCTTCTAATGTAAATCTGGCTGCGGCAGAGATTGAACTGATTGGTGTAGATCGTAAGGAATATATTTTGAAGAGAGAAGTAGAATGGATTAAGGATAGCTATGATTATATTATCATTGATTGTCCTCCTTCCTTAAGTATGCTGACAATTAATGCAATGACAACTGCAGATACGGTTTTAGTTCCAATTCAGTGTGAGTATTATGCATTGGAAGGATTAAGTCAGTTAATACATACAATTAATCTGGTAAAAGAAAGATTGAATCCGGACCTGGACATTGAGGGTGTTGTATTTACCATGTATGATTCAAGAACCAATCTTTCCATGCAGGTTGTTGAAAATGTTAAGAGTAATTTAAGTCAGAAAGTATTCCAGACATTAATCCCAAGAAATATTCGATTGGCGGAAGCTCCAAGTTATGGAATGCCAATTAATGTTTATGATCCAAAATCTGCCGGAGCAGAAGCGTATATGCAATTAGCGGAAGAAGTGATTAATGGAGGAAAGTAATATGGCAGCAAAGCGTGGATTGGGAAAAGGGTTAGATAGTTTAATTCCAAATAAGTTAGAAGATGAAACAAAAAAAGCAGCATTGAAAAGTGGTACTAACGAAGCTGCTCAGGAGGATGGCCCAGTTACAATTGTAAATATTACGAAAGTAGAGCCAAATCGTGAACAACCTCGTAAGAATTTTGATGAAGATGCTTTGGAGGAACTGGCAGAATCTATTAAGCAGTATGGGTTATTACAGCCTATTCTTGTTCAGGACCGCAAAACTCATTATGAGATTATTGCCGGAGAGCGTAGATGGCGCGCTTCCAAAAAAGCAGGGTTAAAAGAGGTTCCTGTTATTATTCGGAATTATTCAGAACAGGAAATTGTAGAGATCTCTTTGATTGAGAATATTCAAAGAGAAGACTTAAATCCGATTGAAGAAGCGCTGGCTTATAAGCGTCTGTTGACAGAGTTCAATTTAAAGCAGGATGAAGTTGCAGAAAGAGTATCGAAAAGCAGAACAGCAGTAACTAATTCTATGCGTCTGTTGAAGCTTTGTGATGATGTGCAGCAGATGATTATTGATGATTTAATCAGTACAGGACATGCCAGAGCATTAATCAGTATTGAAGATCCGGAACAGCAGTATGCAATTGCACAACAGATTTTTGATGAAAAATTGAGTGTGCGTGATGTTGAAAAGCTGGTAAAGAATCTGAATAAACCTGCAAAGGTTAAAAAAACAAATCCTGTTGATAAGAGTCTGGAAGCAGTCTATCAGGATATCGAAGAAAATCTGAAACAGAAATTATCTACAAAGGTTGCTATTACTTCAAAGGGAAATGGTGCTGGTAAGATTGAAATTGAATTTTACAGCCATGAGGATCTGGAAAAAATTATGGATTTACTTTCCAGATAGGGAAAAGTTGCTGGAACGAGGTATGAGTAAACAGTAACAAGAAAGGTACTTAAGATATGAATGCATTTTTTGCAATGATTGGTATGGGCAATGCAGGACTTGGAATAATTATCCTGGTTCTGGCAGTTATTTTGTTAATATCACTGATTCTTAATATTATCAATATGTGTACCATTCGTAGGTTAAATAAAAAGTATGAGAAGTTTATGAATGGAAAAGATGCGAAAAGTCTGGAGGATGAAATTGTTGGACTGTTCGAGGATAATAAATTTCTCAAAGCATCCATTGACAAAAATAAGAAAGATATTCGGACATTATATAAGAAACTGGAATCCACCATTCAGAAGGTTGGTATTGTGAAATATGATGCATTTCAGCAGATGGGAGGTAAGTTAAGTTTTTGCTTATGTATGCTTGATGAGGAGAATAGTGGTTTCATGTTAAACTCTGTCCATAGTACAGAGGGATGTTATACATACACAAAAGAGATCATCAATGGTAAGGCTATGATTGATCTTGGCAAAGAAGAAGAAGCTGCTTTGAAAATGGCAGTAGGAGATGATGACTAATTGAAGATTGTTAAAGTCGATAATTTGAAGGGTGGAGAAGTATTAGCCAAACCTATTTTAACAAAAGAATACAAAATCTTGTTATCAGAAGAACTTGTCCTTCGTCCGGAATATATCGATAAAATTCGTGATCTTGGTATCACGGAGGTTTTTATTAAAGATGAAGATCTGGTAAAAACACAGGAAGTAGTCCTTCTGAAATCGGAAATTGAGGAATCTTTTAAAAGACAGGTCAAAAATATTCTGGAGAAGCATACCTACAATAATAATCAGGAACTGGTTGAGCTATCCGTAACGGCTGACGGAATTATCGGTAATATTTTGGAAGAGGATAATGTCATCGAACAAATTTATGACATTAAGGAACGAAGCTCAGATATTTATGAGCATTCCATTAATTTATGCTCATTAGCTACATTAACGGCATTGAAATTGAAACTTTCCAAGGAACGGGTACATGACATTGCTGTCGGTTCTTTACTGCATGATCTGGGACTTCGTTATATGACGATATCCTATCAGAATCAAAATATAGATTCTTTGTCAAAAGTAGAACAGTCTGAATATATGAAGCATCCGGTTTACGGATATTCTGCGGTCAAGAATGAAAACTGGATTTCGGGTACCGGTAAGAGCATTATTCTGTTCCATCATGAAAGAATTGATGGAAGCGGGTATCCTTTGAAAGCCAAAGAAATACCATACGAAGCAGCGATTGTTGGAGTATGTGATGCTTTTGATGAAATGATCTGTGGCATTGGATGTCAGAGAATTAAGGTATACGAAGCAGTTGAATATATGAAGATTTATAAGGGAAGTCGTTTTCCAAAAGAGATTGTAGATGCTTTGCTTCAGTTTACAGCAGTCTATCCGGCAGGAAGTACCGTGCTTCTTACCAATGGCCAAACAGGAAAAGTAGTTCGTCAGAATAAAGAATTTTCTGATCGTCCCGTGATTGAATTGAAAAATCATGATATTATTGATTTAGTTAAGATCAACAACGTATTTATTGAAAAAGTTTTGGAATAATTATTAGGAGGAAATAGAAATGATCGACATCAAATTTTTAAGGGAGAATCCTGAAGCAGTTAAAGAAAATATCAAGAAGAAATTTCAGGATTCAAAGCTTCCTTTAGTAGACGAGGTAATTGAGCTGGATGCAGAGAGCCGTAAGACTCAGCAGGAAGCAGATGAGCTACGTGCAAACCGTAACAAGATTTCCAAGGAAATCGGTGCATTAATGGCAAAGGGTCTGAAGGAAGAAGCAGAGCAGAAGAAGGCTGAGGTTGCAGCAGGAGCAAAGAGACTTGTTGAACTGGAAGAGAAGGAAAAGGAACTGGAAGAGAAGATTACTAAAATTATGATGGTCATTCCGAATATCATTGACCCTAGTGTTCCGATTGGTAAAGACGATTCGGAAAACGTTGAAATTACCAGATATGGCGAACCGGTTGTTCCCGAATTTGAGGTTCCTTATCATACCGATATTATGGAAAGACTGAACGGTATTGACTTAGACAGTGCCCGTAAGGTTGCAGGTAATGGTTTCTACTATCTGATGGGTGATATTGCAAGACTTCATTCCGCAGTACTTGCTTATGCAAGAGATTTTATGATTGACAGAGGCTTCACCTATTGTGTACCTCCATTTATGATTCGAAGCAATGTAGTTACCGGTGTTATGAGCTTTGCAGAAATGGATGCCATGATGTACAAGATCGAAGGAGAAGATTTATACCTGATCGGGACATCCGAGCATTCCATGATTGGTAAATTCATTGATACAATTGTACCGGAGGCAGAGCTTCCGAAGACCTTAACCAGCTATTCCCCTTGCTTCCGTAAGGAAAAAGGAGCTCACGGCTTAGAGGAACGTGGTGTTTATCGTATTCACCAGTTTGAAAAGCAGGAAATGATCGTTGTATGTAAGCCGGAAGATTCTGCAATGTGGTTTGACAAATTGTGGCAGAATACGGTAGACTTATTCCGGTCCATGGATATTCCGGTAAGAACCATTGAATGCTGCTCCGGTGACTTGGCTGATCTGAAGGTGAAGTCTTATGACGTAGAGGCATGGTCTCCAAGACAGAAGAAGTATTTCGAAGTCGGAAGCTGCTCTAACCTTGGTGATGCACAGGCAAGAAGATTAAAGATCCGTGTTAATGGAGAAAAGGGTAAGTATTTTGCACATACCTTAAATAATACCGTGGTTGCTCCGCCGAGAATGTTAATTGCATTCTTAGAGAATAATCTTCAGGCAGACGGTTCTATCCGTATTCCGGAGGTACTTCGTCCTTACATGGGTGGTATGACAGAGATCCGGTAAATATGGATATTACGCTTATAGTTTACTGAACCGTGTATGGATCTCAATTATTAGATAATGAATGGCAGAATAATTGAGATGAAACATTAAGACAGATAAGGAGGTGAATTCTTTGCATAAATATATGAGAGCAATCGGTTTTAGTGAAGTCTGGAACCGGAAGGAGCTGCAGAAGCTTTTGACCAATGTAGTTGTAGAAGGAAAAGAAAGAGCATATACTTCAAACGGTGACGAAACACTGCTTGCATCATTTAGCAAAGAATTCGCTCCTAATATTGGCATTACGGTATGTGGTGAATTTGATGAAGATGATAAATTTGTTTACGAATATTATTTTCCATTTTTACGTGGAAGTAATATTACCACACAGGAGGATGTTTCCATTGAACGTCATGCTGCTTTGGAATCTTATGCCGGAGTCTGTGATGATATCCGTATTGGAGTTTCATTGATTTTTTATCTTCAGAATATGATTCCTTATGTAAGGGCCAAGAATTCCAATAATCTGCCGATTCGTGGAACGACACTGACTCTTTCTGCACTTTCTTTATCCGGTACAATTATGATGCCGTTAAAGAAAACGGAGAAAGATCTGATTCGCAATCAGCAGACGCTTCGTGACCGCAGCCAGTTATTGAATGCAGCGCGCAACGGAGATGAAGAAGCCATTGAAAATCTGACTTTGGATGATATGGATACTTATTCTGCTATTTCCAAGCGGATTCATAAGGAAGATGTTTTCACACTGGTAGATACTTATTTTATGCCATATGGAGTGGAATGTGACCAGTATTCTGTCCTTGGAGAAATTATTGATTATAATTTTGTAAAAAATACGCTTACAGATGAAGAAATTTGTGTTATGATATTGAGTTGTAATGATTTACAATTTGATGTATGTATTAACAAAGCGGATTTATTTGGTGAACCTGCTGTTGGACGTCGTTTCAAGGGAACGATCTGGATGCAGGGTTACATCAATTTTCCGTAGGTTTTCGTTCTCTTAGTTAAATGGATATAACAATAGTCTCCTAAGGTTGCGTTACAAAGGTCACCTCAAAAAAACTAAATAAGGGATTGCAGTTCGACTTTGGTCGGGCTATAATCATATATCAGACACGTCCATATAGCTCAGCAGGATAGAGCACACGCCTCCTAAGAAAAAAGGTCATCGTGAGTCCGCTGAGGCTTTGAAAATTTGTCG
>CAVERH010000123.1:0-5512 GCA_963618065.1 bacterium
AGCAGAAGCTGATACAGGAGAAGCGTGAAAGAATTGAGGAGATTCACGGCATTTATGACAGGCTGTTAAAGCTGGTTGATGCAAATAAAAAGCTCCGGGAGAAAAAAGAGGCGGATGCTAAAGGTCAGACGGATGAGACAAGGGAAGATGCAGAGATCTCCTTCATAAATTCCTTTTTGAAAGAGGAATATCCTGACAGGGGGATGTTGGAGTATCAATACATAACCGGTCATATAGAAGAATGCTTAGGAAGAGTCCGCAGGATACAAGAAGCGCTTCAGATGAAGCATATTCCGGATAAGGTGTCCAAGGAGCATGCAGCGGCTTTTCAGGAAAAAGCAGCTGGTCTGGAGGATTATATCTGGCATGTCAGGGAGCTTTTTTTAGCAGACGGAGTGGATATTTTATGCGACAGCTTAAAATTATATTCTGAAAAGCCGGAAAATATCAGTGGAAGAAGAAAATATCTGGCAGGAGGATATCTAAGGCTCTTACAGTTGAAGGAGCAGAAAAATACAGATGCTTATCCGGAAGTAGAATTAAGGCTCAGACAGATGGAGGCGGCTTTAAATCTGAAAACTGACAAGAATATGGAGATTGCTAACCAGATTACCAGAAACAAGCCTGTGGAAGGACCAGAAAAAATAAGAGAATCCAATGAGATCAGGACTGATGTTTCTGATGTGATCGGTTCCATGAACCGTTTTTACGAAAAACTAAGAATTCTCCGGATTTACGAAAAAATGAAGGAGCAGATAAAAGAACCGTGGGGGAGGGATTGCCTGACGGAGTTTGAAGATGACTTATACAGATATATAGGAATGTTCCAGAAGATTAACGAGGGAAGGCAGAAGCATGCAAACAAAGAGGAAAAGGCTTATACCATCTTGATGGAAAAAATGCAAAAAGCCAGCTCAAAATCAGCCGGACAGGCACGCAGTTATATTATGATGCTTCAAAGTCTTCTTGTGGGAGATTCAAATGGCAGTCTTAAGGTGCCTGCACAATGTGAGCAGGTAAGATACCGGGATCGGGACATCCAGAAGAATACCCTGACAGGTATTAATGTGTGGAACGACAGAAAGGATCGTCCGCTGTTTTTACATGCGCCATGTATCAAGGACCTGAAACAGGGACAAGTAGGGGATTGCTATCTGCTGGCAGGGCTTGGGGCTGTTGTATCTGTTTCGCCGGAAGTGATCCGTCAGAGCATGAGAGACAATGGGGACGGAACGGTAACCGTGCGTTTTTTCAGGAATAGGGAAGATGATGGAACCGATGAGCCTTTGTATGTTACTGTGAAAAAGACTGTACCTAAAAATATAATCACCCAGCGGGATGAATATGCCAAGGGTTGTTTATGGGTACAGATGATAGAGAAGGCATATGCTGTCTCCGGGCTTCATAATAGTAAAGTTATCACAAAGCAAAAGGAAACAGGGGGAAAGATTCCCATCGGTTACAATGTAATAGAAGGTGGAAAAGTGCATTACTTCCTGAAACGTTTGGTGGGATCTTCTGAAACAGCAGTGTATAGCATGGAAGAAAATATAGAAACAATTAAATATGGCATTGAGGCGGCCAAATTACTGAATGCTATTCCTGTGGAAAAAACACCCTTCATGCAGCAGGGGCAGGCGATGGGCAGAATTGCCATGGAAAAATATATTATGGTGCTGGCAGAACTTGCAGCTGAAGATGAGGTAAGCTTTAGTTCCATAAAAAAACCGGAAAAGCTTAAAGAGAGTCTGCACAAATACAGCCGGATCATGAAAGAAAATGTGGCGAAAACCAAGGAAAAAGGCGAGCCGGTGAACGCGGCAATGAAAAAATACGAGAAATATAAATTGAATGAGGAAAATTTAACAAAGCTGGTGGATGCCCTATGTGACGGGCTGGATCAAAAAAAAGCTCTGGCTGATGATACCATTGAATTTTATTCCCAGATAGAAATGGCTGCCTATAACGCTATCACAAAAGCATTGGATGATCATAAATACGTGACCTTTGGAACAAAAAAACTGGGCTATATTAAGTGGGGAAAAAACGGCGAAACGGAACTTTCAGGAATCGTGGGAACTCACGGATATACAGTTCTTCGAACAGAGGAAATCAAGGTTGCCGGGAGAGTGCGCAGATATCTGGTATTATTCAATCCATGGGCTGAAAAAGGTATCACCTATAAGGTGGACAAACAGAACAACATCAAGCAGGGAAAATCATCGAAAGATGTTGAAGGGGTTTTTTATCTGGAACTGAGGGATGCCTTGGTCAAGTATGCGAAAAACTATGAAATAGCCTCGCAAAGAAAAGGGATACAAAAAATAAATGAAGATAATTAGGTGGAGCAAAGAGAGAATAGAAGACGACATGTGGAGTGCCCCTGCATGGGTGAAGGAGGCTTTGGAAGCGGGCATTGCTTTTGCATATCTGTTGGTGGACGAAGTGCAGGTTAAAGTAGCTGCATGGGCGGCATGCTATATCGAGGAAGACCATCTGGAAATCATCTCACTGGGGCATGGGCAGGATATGGCAGAACGGTATCCTTTAGAGCGGATTTTGCGCAAATTGCAGACCTTTTGCATGGAGAGAAATATAAATATGTCAGAAATAGAGCTGTTTGACGGGGAAGACACAGAATGCAGGGCAGCACTTATCAGGAGTGATTATGTAAAGATAATGGATTCCAAATTATGGAAAGTGAGGCGTCCATCTGTTGAAGCTGCCGTAAGAGACAGCTTTGATATCAAAACGATCAGTGCCTTGTCCTCTCAGGAGAAAGCATCTTTCATACAGATTTTTAGGTCTACCGGGAAAAACATTCCTCAGTTTTCGGGAAGCATTTCCTCTGATTCGATACTTGCTGCGTTAAAGGATGGCAGAGTGGAGGCCTGTATTTTTGCGAGTCGTTACAGAGGAGCTTTGTTCGTAGAGCAGCTGGTATGCAAAAATGATGAAGCCGGGCAGGAAGTATTGCGGGCGGTGTGTCGGCTGGCTGATAAAAATAACGCGGATGAGGAACTTTATGTAACTGACCCTGTATACGATGAAAGAATATTTGGCGAGGGTCAGACGATAGCAAGACAGGTGTACGCATGGGGTGCATCTGAAAAAGCTGGACTGACTGCGTTGGAGACAGAGGCAGAGCTGGCTGTTAGAGAGGATACGACAGATGTCATAGCACCTTTGCTTTTGTCGAAAGTGTATGCAGTGGCTGATATGTTTTCCGACGAAGAGGTTGAAAATTATCTGGCACTGGATCAGGATATGCAGCCTATGCTTATAGCGGTTATCAAGGGCTTGGGCGGGGAATACATGATGGATGTACGACCGCTGGCAGATGACATTGATATCGGATGGTTTCGATATGAAATCACGACTTCCTTTTCCTGTGAGAAAAGTGGAGAGGATGCTGTAAAGCTGTGCAGCAGCTTGAATGAAGTCATAAAAGAAGGTACAGTGTATATAAAGGAGACGGGTAAACTGGTTTTGAGGACACATATTTCTGAGAGTGCTATTTTGGAAAGCAGGACTTTAAACTGGCTGCTTCACAACTGGTATGAGTCTTGCCGGCATATTGCGGCAGCTTCATTTGCAGGCAAATAAAAGGAGATTTACATGAATGTTATAGTCAAACGAATCTTACAGGTGATCGTCGGAATACTGGCAGTTGCCGTAGTTGCTTTTTTAATCTTAATTCTAGTGCTTACCGTAACGGAATATAAGCCGGATGCGACCGAGGAATTAGACGTAAACGGAGAAGGAAGCGTGTCCGTGCAGACCGGCGATACACTGTCCGTGCTGACATGGAATCTGGGATACGGAGCGCTCGGCGATAACGCAGATTTCTTTATGGACGGCGGATCAATGGTCAATACCGCTGATACAGAGCGCGTTCAGGAAAATATGGCGGCGATCAACGATGAGCTCGCAGCGCTTGATCCGGATGTTGTGTTTTTGCAGGAGGTTGACCGCAATTCAAAGCGATCGCATGGGATTGATGAACTTGAGCTGATCCGCGGGGCGCAGAGTGGATACTGTGATATCTTTGCAAATAATTATAAGGTGGCATATGTGCCATATCCTTTACCGACGATCGGCAAGGTGGACAGCGGGATCGTGACGTTATCCAAATATGAAGTCAAGGATGCAAAAAGGGTGGCACTTCCGTGTCCGTTTTCTTATCCGATCCGCACGGCAAATCTCAAGCGCTGCCTGACGATCAGCCGTGTTCCTGTGGAGGGCAGTGACAGGGAGCTGGTGCTCGTCAATCTCCATCTGGAAGCGTATGACGATGGGGAGGGCAAAGCTGCACAGACACAGATGCTTCAGGAGATTTTGCAGCAGGAGGTGGAGAACGGAAATTATGTTATCGCGGGCGGAGACTTCAATCAGATTTTTTCCGGTGTGAATACCGATGCGTATCCTATGATCAGTGAGGATTTGTGGCAGCCGGGTGAGATCGATACGGATGCATTCGGGGATGATCTGCAGTTTCAGACGGACAACCGAGCGCCGTCCTGCCGGTCACTGGATCAGCCGTATGCCGGTGCGGATCACAGTCAGTTCCAGTATTATCTGATCGACGGATTTATCGTATCGTCCAATGTGAGCGTGGAGTCGGTCGAGACACAGGATCTCGAATTTAAAAATTCGGATCACAACCCGATCCTTATGAAAGTAAAATTGAATTAAAAAAGTTCTGATTTTGGGAAACCAAATGCATAAAACCGTGTCATAAT
This sequence comes from bacterium, assembly GCA_963618065.1. Lineage (GTDB taxonomy): Bacteria > Bacillota > Clostridia > Lachnospirales > Lachnospiraceae > Suilimivivens. Next base: position 4,743 of record CAVERH010000123.1, read on the forward strand.
AGATAGAACGGCAGTTCAAGAGCATATTCATTAAAGGAGGAAAAATAAATGAGAGTAAAAAATGTATGCAAAAAGTTGGGTGCAATGGCACTCGCAGCAGCTATGATCGCAGGTACATGGACGGTATCTGCACAGCCGGTGAAGGCAGCGACAACGGCAAATTATCAGGTGAAAAAGGTCAGCTATTCCAAGAACTATAAATTGGATGACGGAACAACCTATTTTACCGTAAAGGCTAAATTCCCGCAGATTACAGATGATTCTGCTGCTGCAAAAACGATCAATGCGGCATTGGAAAAGGAACAGGAAAAAGTGATCAGCGGATGGAAAAAAGATTCTGCTACATATAAGAGCGAATACGCATCTCTGCTTAAAGAGGCAAAAAAGGAAGGCAATGACATTGAATGGACCTATGGCGATTCCATTACCTGCAAGGTCACAGCAAATAATGAAAACTATTTCAGCACCGTACTTACCGGTTATTTGTATACCGGCGGAGCACACGGTATGCCGTACCGCATCAGCATGACATTTGATGCAAAGACCGGAAAGCAGTTGACCGCTGCCGGATTGTTCGGGATCAGCAAGGCAAAGCTCAACAGTAAGGTGAAGAACCTTTATCTGACAAAGTGCGACAAGGCAGGCGATAAAGCGGATCAGTATTTCTATCCGGATGACAATGTCCGCGCTACCTTGAAGAAAAATTTAAAGGGATTGGATTTCAATAATTCTTTCTATGTAAAGAACAACGGCAAGGCAGTCTTTTATGC
>CAVERH010000123.1:5522-6039 GCA_963618065.1 bacterium
TCCCTATGCAGTAGCGCCTTATGCGTTAGGATTTGTGGAAGTTTCCACAGTGATCAAATAATAGGGAAAAAGGGCGTGTGAAAAAACTTTCGTTTTTTCACACGCCCTTTTAGCTCGGACCGAAACGAAGTGTAGACCCTTAGCAGCAAGTGCTTCGGGCTGTCCTGAACAGACAATATTTATTTTATATAGGGCTTGAATTTTATAAATCTTTTTGTTACAATAGCAAAGATGATGTACAAGTGTTGAGCACAGATGAGGGGATTATTAGTTTAGAAGATATGTTACGTTTTTACTGGGTCATTTTTTGGAATTTTTATCATATTTATATGATTCCAAAAATGGGCTATATGGCCAGACATACCGAGAAATTTGATGAAGCCAAGCGTTATCGGATCGCCAGACGGGCTATTTATTATATGATGCGCACCGGAAATATCAAGACGGTCAGTAAGGGCTTGGAGAACCTCCCGAAAGAGGGCGGCTATGTATTGTATCCCAATCATCAGGGCAAATT
>CAVERH010000124.1:0-5972 GCA_963618065.1 bacterium
ATTACTATGGAATTGAACTATATACTGCTTCTACTGAAATTCATGACGGAGAGGTAAATGGGAGAAAGGTTCAGATAAAGATTTCGCAGCAAGACAATATTGTTATCAATCATGAGCCTGATTATTTGATTGTTCTTTATCTCAATAAGAACGGTAATATATATGAGGTGTATAATGGCACTGGCAAGTTGCCATGGAATACCGCAAGTAAAAAAGATAGTCACAATAATAGGCACATGAGAGTGAATAGTCTTTTAGAATTAGATGAAAATGTGGCAGATAACGATAGAATAGAAAAGAAACATTACATAGAAAAAATGAAGTCAGAATATAAAAACCGTAAGTAAGTGTCTGGGGGGTTGTGCCTATGAGAGATTATAACCATGATGGGAAAATTGATAAAAATGATTTTGTAATTGACGAAATGTTGAATGAGGAACAAGAAACTCATGTAGATTCAGATTTTATAAGCTCTATAAAAGGCTTGGTACTGGTAATGCTTGGAGTATTATTGTTATATGGGATAATCAAGATTGTTTTTTGATTGATAAAACAGAAATTATTTATAAGAAAGAGTGATTCTGTCTTCTGGTCACAACGTCCAGAAGTGGATAAGGATTGATATGATGGATCAGAGAGTGGACATCTCCTGTCAGGTATGTTCGGTAACTTCCACCAAAGGGGAAATAAGACCATTGTGGTGCCGCTATCAGACTGAGCAGGGAGAGTTGATTAAAATTAACATAGATGAAGTGAAACAGACTGGGAATACAGGAAATCTTTTCTTTGAGTGTACGTCATACGGGGACGAGAGAAAATCTATGTTTGTTTTGATGATGGATAACAGGACATTTATGTGGAAGATAATAAGAATTTTACTATAGGAAATGGAGAATATGCCTATGTATGAAAGTTTAACCTGCTTTTTGCCGGAATTAAATGCTTCCAAGGCTGGAGAATGGTATGTGGATAAAAAGAATGATGGTACAAAGGAACACCCGATACAGTTTCCTTTTGTAATATATGAAGAAGCAGTAAACAAATTGGTGGATAATATATATGCGTTTGAAAAGGAACACCCGGAATTTTCGCTGAACAAATATAGTGAAATATTGAAGGAGCAGAATATAGAATGGGGTACTCGCTCAATGTGTGCAGCAGATGTCGCTTCTTTTTCTGGTCAACAGGTTATGGCGTTGCTTATGGGTGCGGTAAGAGCAGAAAGATTCTGCGATGGAGCCTTAAAGGAATTTGTTGAAAATGGTTCGATTACGAAATGGCTTGTGAGATTAAAAGAGATAGATAAATGCAAGTCCTTCGAGGAATGTATGAATCCCCCTGTATGATGAAAACACAATTCTACAATAGGGGAATAATCATACTCCCTTAATAAGAAATTTCCAAAATATGGCAGCTTGTCTACAATAGTGATATACAAAAGTTCCCCCAGAAGGGAGGTGTATATCATGAGGTACGACCAGATCTATGATAGAATCAATTCGTTGTGCGAGGAGAGAGGTTGGAGCCAGTATAAGTTGATTCATGAAAGCGGAATACCGCAAAGTTCTTTTTATAATATGATGGACAGGCGTTCAATTCCACAGCTAGATATGATTCAGCGCATTTGCGATGGTTTTAATATCACATTGGCGGAATTTTTTGCAGATAATGATGCTGAGTATGAAGAATTATCAAAGGATGATCTTTTATTTTTACATATTTCCAGAAACCTAAATGCAAATAGCAGAGATAGGGCATTGTCGTATATGCAGGCATTACAAGATATGCAGCAGAATGAATAAAATCCGATGTTATCATAAGCAGATAGCACCGGATTTTTTTATTCTTAAAGAGAAGGACGAGGAAGTGTTTTTTCTTCCTCCGGTTGCTTTTGAGAAGGTTGTCTGTTGAGGTATTGATTGAGAGTTTGTAATTTTTGTTCCATTTCAGAAATATCTTTTTCGGCAGTTCTGTAAGATTTTTGCAGTTCTGCCTTCTTCTTTTCCATAGCGTGATAATCGGCACGCATTTGATCAAGACGTAAGTTTTTCGTGTCTATTCCGGCTTTTTGAAGTACATTTTTTGCACCGTCATACAGCAGTAGTTCACTTTCATGCCTTCGGAAATATTCGTCCGGATTTTTTGATTTTTTGGAGCGAAGATGGTAAGGCTTATTTGCTTCAAATTGTTCTGCATATTTGAGGATTTCCGCAAAAGTTTTCATGTCGTGCTCTAATGTGACAAGTTCTGACCGGGCGGCAGTGGAAATCGTTCTTTTTTCTGCAATTTGCTGTTCCAATGCAGGAATTGATTTGGTATTGGCGTATGTACTTGCGGCAATTTTTAGATTCTCAATTTCTGCCCAGTGTTTCAATCCCGGACTTGCGGCAAAATGCTCAGATGAAGTATCTATAAGTTTGCGTTTTGCATAATCTCTCTGCTTATATTCAGTACGTTTTTTGTCTCGTGTTTCAATACGTTCTTTGATGCTTTCTCTTGTATAAGCATTACCCAAAGAACGGTTACTGCCACGGACAAATCTTTCAGCACCGGCAGGGCGGAAGGAAATATATGAGAGAGTACCGCCAAGTTCTTCTCCTTTAATTTCATATCCTTTTAGTTTCATTAAACGTATAAAATCTTCGTAGGAATTAGATAATTTGATAGTTGCATCAATATCACGACGGAGCTTGTCTTTCCATGATTTCCCATTTCTTTCGGCTTCCCATTCAGAGTGTTTTTTGCCACGTTGTTGTCCCGGAACAATGGTAGAAAGCTTATGCTCGCAGCAAAGCTCATCACTTAATTTTCGTATGCGATAGTAATTTTTTTTACATGTATTATATTTTTTGTGATCAATATTATCGGTTGCACAGAAAATAATGTGATTATGTACATGATCTTTTTCAATGTGAGTTGCAATAACATAAGAGTATTTACCATCGAGAAGTTTGTCTGCAAGTTCTTTTCCAATCTGATGAGCTTCCTCAAAAGATACCTCTCCGGGAGCGAATGACTGTATTAAATGGTGAGCCAGATTATCTCCATTTTTAATATTTTGTCCATTGGCAAAAGCAAATTCCAGATATGCAGTCTGAGCGGAACATCCAAAAGAGGAGACATATAATTCTCCATCAGTTTTATCTGGATTGCAGATGTATGCTATCGACTTATCAACGGTTGCTTTGATAGCATGGATTCGTGTGTATGCCATACCTTTTGCATTAGCTCCTTTACTTCTTTTATATCTTCAGAATATAAATTCCCAGTTGTATTTGCTCTCTTAGCAATCTGGTTTAGAAGATTGCTGATCCGAGATAGCTCAACGGAGTAGTCATGCAGAAATTTGTAATCTACATCATAAACATATCCATAGATAATCAGATTTCTGAGGTACGCTGACATACTACCAAGATTAGAGAGCTTTGATTTATTTTTCAAAATATACATTTCATCATCACTCAGGTAGAGCGTGATTTTATGCTTGCGGTTACGATTTGCCATAGTCATTCCTTTCCTGATTTTGTTATGCCATATCTGGCGATTATTGTTTCAAAGGGGGTTAGGGGGAGTATCTCCTTACAAGCAAATTTCTGACGGTTTATCCGGGAGGATAAATTGCAGAAATGGGGGATGTGTACGGACACATCCAATGCTTGCTGTTCTTGTGCAAATCCCCGTAGGAGATTTGCGAGTTTTGGCTGCATAGGCAGCCGGTTTAAAACTCATAGTGGCAGTTTTGCCACAAAATATAGTCTGGCTCATAAATAAAAAACTGCTACAGGGACATAAAGATGCCTAGTAACAGTTTGATTTTACGAGATTTATTTGTATTTTATCCAGCTTTTATTGTAGCAGCAGTTTTTTTATAGGTCAACCGTACTGCAAGAGGAATTTATAGGACAACATTTATAGTAAAATGACGATGGGAGTAGATACACAAATATATAAGATATTTTTACATGGAGGATAATGGATGATAACGGTGGCAATACACAATCAGCATATATTAAATGGTAGGCATCTGACATAAGGTTAGGTGCTTTTTTAATGTTCCCCAATAGGGGAGTATGGCGAAGATTGAGAAGTTTAATCGTGGTTTTTTGTTATCCAGGAAAGGATGTGAGTTGGATGCACAAATATCCACGATTTTTGTAGGGAAAGGCTGTGCAAATTTTGTACAGCTATTTTTTTGCCCTGTCCAAAAAAGGACAGGCAAAACCAAAAAAGGACGGCGAAAAGTTATGAAGCATTTGATAGAATGAACACAGAGACAAAAAGGGAGGTCTTATGATTCACCAGATAACGAGAGCAGAATTGATTGTAATTGCTGCTAGATTAAAACAGGCACAGGATATGGTAGGTTATTCCAACGAGCGGATGGCAACAATGTTTGGAATAACAGAAATTCAATATTCGAAGATATTACGTGGACATAGCATGATTACAGAAGATAAGCTCATCATTTTGAAACAGGAAATGAACATAAGTCTTGACTACTTGATTACTGGACAGAGAGCTGGAAGAAATGTTCTGATTTCAGGTCAGCCTATGACAGAAGTAGAATTTCGGATGTATATGGAAGAAATATTATTTTATATCGAGAATCTTCCAATGGAACTAAAGAAGGACAGAATGATGGAGATGATGCGTAGATTTTACAAAACTTTTGGCACATTGTGATGTGATTTCGTCATTCACAGAAAGCACACAAGGAGTTAAAAGTAACAGTTTACCTTGTGTGCTTTTATGGCTGATGAAGTCATGTATTTTATCCAAAAAGGTCAGATAATATCTGATCAAAGTGCACTTTGATAATTGAATATCATGCATAGACGGGAACATGTGGGATATAGAGAGCCACAATGCAAGTGCGCCATGATTTTTCTGTTTTGAATTTTCAGAATCAATCCGATGGAACAAAATAATAATTGTAGAAGGTAAGGAAGGGAGCGAGAAACACTTTGTATGAAATGTGTTGCAGAACATAAAGGCGGAGACCTGTATCTTTGATAATGATACTTCCGGATAATCCGGTCACAAGAATGACGGTGCAAACCCGATGAGAGTAGAATACTGAACTACTGCCTGTTTATGTTTTTTATATCTGTTGATAAAGGCATATTTTATAGAAAGTGTTCTTTTATCAGCAGATATACATGAATAAGAAAAATGTAACTGGAAATAATAGGAATGAGAGGAAGTGAAATGAGTGGCTGCAAAAAATGGTACAATAAATGAAAGCGTAATAGAAAAAGTATATGGTACATCTGCTGGTATAGACTTTAATTCTCCACCACAACAGAGAATAATGCAACTCGTATCGGATGTACAATGTTTTAGCAGATATAAAATAGATGATTATGAAGTGGAATTAACATGGAGTGATTCGTCACAAACATTACAGGAATCTATAAGAAATGTCTTTGCGAGATCTTGACATAATTTACCATGGAAGAAAAAAGATAAAATATTGCTTTTGTGCAAAATGGCGTGCTATAATGACGATGTGTAGAACATCAGCATAGTACGCCATTCGTTATGAATGGAGGTTATACTATGTCTATGGTAAATGAATTATGTACGAATAATAAAGAGTGGTCTGGCAAGAAAAAAAGAATCTGGCAGGCTGCTCTTTATGTGCGTTTATCGAGAGAAGATGGAGATAAAGAGGAAAGCGATAGTGTAAGTAATCAGAAGGCACTTTTGCATCAGTTTGTTGAATTAGAAGCAGATATTGAAGTATCTGATGTATATGTAGATGATGGCTGGAGCGGGACAAATTTTGAACGACCAGAATTCAACCGTATGATGTCAGATATTAAAGCAGGAAAAATTGAATGTGTTATTGTAAAGGACTTATCCAGACTTGGAAGAAATTATATTGAGGTAGGACAGTATATCGAGAAGATTTTTCCATTGATGGATATTCGGTTTATATCAGTTACTGATAATTTAGACAGTTATAAGAA
>CAVERH010000125.1:0-5939 GCA_963618065.1 bacterium
AAAAGTTGCGAATCTGATAAGAAAGGGTTGAAAAAACTTTTTTTTTATTATAAACTGTAAAAGAATTATAACGTGAATTTATTAGGAGGAATATTTTTATGATTTCTGCAGGTGATTTCAGAAATGGTATTACAATTGAGCTGGATAATAACGTTTACCAGATTATCGAGTTTCAGCATGTTAAACCTGGTAAAGGAGCAGCTTTTGTCAGAACCAAGCTGAAAAACATCAAGAGTGGCGGCGTAGTGGAAAAGACGTTCAGACCTACTGAAAAGTGTCCACAGGCACGTATTGATAGAAAAGATATGCAGTATTTATACTCCGATGGAGATCTGTATAACTTTATGGATGTTGAAACATATGATCAGATTGCATTAAATGCTGAAACCGTAGGTGACGCATTAAAGTTCGTAAAAGAGAACGAAATGGTTAAGGTTTGTTCCCATAACGGCAGTGTATTCGCAATTGAGCCCCCTCTGTTTGTAGAACTTCAGATTACAGATACAGAGCCCGGATTCAAGGGCGATACCGCTACAGGTGCAACCAAGCCTGCAACTGTTGAAACTGGAGCTGTTGTTAACGTACCTCTCTTTGTAGATATGAACGATGTAATCAAGATTGATACCAGAACAGGAGAATATCTCTCCAGAGTATAATGGTATGTTTTCTATATCAAAGGACAAGCCAGAGACAATGATGAATTTCATTGTCTCTTTTTGATATGTATCAAAGTCTTTTCGGCACCTGCCGGAAAGATCATTTTAGGAAAATGAATCTTAGAGAAATTTATTTTAGGGAAACTGTTTTAAGAAAACTGTTTAAGAAAACTGTTTAAGAAAACTATCTTAGAAAATTTATCTTAAAAATCTATTTTAATCGAAAGGAAATCTATCTATGAATATCACATCATTTACCAATCAGGTTGTTGGTCTCCTTCAGGAACAATTGGGAGACAGATATCATGTTTTTCCGCGTAAGGTAATCAAGAATAACGGAGTCACTCTTACCGGAATTGTCGCAAGGAGAGAAAATATTAATTCGTTTCCTACCATATACATTGATGATTATTATCGGAAAGATGTCAAAGAGGAGGAAGTACAGGGGATTGTACTCAAAATGGCGGATCGGCTTCGGCTGGCTGATTTGAAACAGCCGGTAGATTTAAGCGACTTTGTTGACTTTGAAAAGGCGAAAACGAGGCTTTCCTTTAAACTGATCAATACCGAAAAGAACAAAGAACTGCTTGCGGATATTCCCAGCCGCCCGTTTTTTAATCTCTCAATTGTTTATTTTTATCTGATCGAAAAGGCTCCTTTTGAGGGTAAGGCAACAGTGCTTGTCAGGAGGAGCCACATGGATACCTGGAATATAACAGAGGCGGAATTGTATGAGGCAGCCTGTATGAATGCGCCACAGCTCCTTCCACCCAGAATTGAAAATATGAAGGAAGTTCTTGATGGAATATTTCCCCCGGAGATGTTCGAGAATCTGATTCCCATGTATGTACTTACCAACAGTGAAAAGCTGTTTGGAGCATCCTGTATTCTGTATCGTGATGAACTGAAATCATTTGCAGCAAAAATGAATAGCGACCTATTCATACTTCCAAGCTCTGTGCATGAAATGATTCTGATTCCGAAAAGAACGGATCTGAATCAGAGTTCCTTTCTGGATATCGTTGCAGAAATTAATCACAGTCAGGTTCCGGAAGAAGATGTATTGGCAGATTCTGTATTTTTTTATAATAAAAAGGAAGATGCACTTTATTTACTAGACAATCGTTGAGACTTATGATAATATATTCAAAGTGATGTAACAATTTTGTAATAATCGCAGCTGTGAAGACATGAACCGGCTGCCAATAATCTAACATACGTGCACCCGTAGTCTAACGGATAGAACGAAGGCCTCCGACGCCTTTAATGCAGGTTCGATTCCTGTCGGGTGCATTTACATCACTTTGGGTATATGTGTAGTAGTTAAAAGGATGGTAATTATGAATCAAGACAATCAGAGCAGACTTGAGGGGGTCAAGGATAAGCTTCTGACGGGTAAGGATTGGATTCTGGATCATCGCAAGGTTGTAATGCCTGCAATCCTTATTGTATGTGTTTTAATAACGGTGTTTGTTGCAGTTAATGCAAATCAGAGAGATAAGCTCGAAAAAGAAGCAGAAGCTGCCGCACTGGCTGCCGCTGAACAGCAGACAGAAGAGGAAGTTCAGGAAATGCCGGTATATGATCTGGAAGAGAACGCTTATCCGGAAGTAAATAATGTTGTAAGAGCTTATTACGATGCGCAGGCATCGGGAGATATGGGTACGGTTTCCGGTCTCAATACCTATCTGAATGATATTCAGAAGATTAAAGTCGAAGAATTAAGCAAATATATTGAATCATACCCGGAATTAAATGTTTATACAAAGCCGGGACTTACCGAGAATACCTATGTAGCGTATGTGTGTTCCGAAGTAAAATTTTATGATCTGGAGAAGACCATTCCCGGAATGCAGACGTACTATATCGGACAGGACGAGAATGGAAACTATTATATTAATAATGGAACCTATGATGATGCAGTGAGCAGCTATATTAAAGAGGTTACACTGCAGGATGATGTCGTGGATCTCAATAATAAGGTTGTGGTAGCGTATAATGATCTTTTGGCGGATGATGCTGATTTGAGCGAATTTCTGGCTTATATGAAAGAGAAGATCAATGAAGATGTCGGGGAAATTCTGGCACAGGAAGACCAACCTGAAGAGACCGTAGAAGAGACCGAACAGACGCTGGATGAGGCTGATGAAGAAACTACTCCGGTAATGGTCAAGGCACGTGTAACAGACGTTGTAAATATCCGTGTTTCGGACAGTGAGCAGGCCGATAAGCTTGGCAAGGCACAGGTAAATCAGGAGTTCACTGTTTTAGAGCAGAAGGAAAACGGCTGGAGTAAGATTGAGTATGAGGGGCAGGAAGCATATATTAAGAGTGATTATCTGGAAGTGATTTCCGAAGAACCGGCTGCTGATACACAGGAAGAGAATGCAGACAGCACAGACAATGCGCAGGATACCACAGCAGATACTTCCACCAATACAACGAGTACAAGTACGGCATCTACCGGTAAGGCGCCTGGAGATCAGGTCAAGGCGAAGGAGTCGGTTCGTATCCGTAAGAGTGCAAGTACAGATTCTGATGTTTTGGGAACGGCTTATGCCGGAGATACCTTTGAGCTTGTCATGGAACAGGCGGATGGCTGGTCCAAGATCAAATACAAGGGAAATAATGCCTTTATTAAGACAGAATATCTTGAGTAAAATAAGAATAGACAGTCTTTACTGATTGATATCAGTAAGGACTGTTTTTTTTGCAGAAGATCTGGTAAAATGTAGAAAAATCTATTTTTCAGAGTCGTGAGTAAGAATCGGATTAAAACAATAGAAGTAACGGTTATTATGAATATCGTGTAGACAGGATAACCGGCTGCAAAGGAGGAACAGAAATGTTTGGAAATTTTAATGTTGGAATTATGGGAAGCGGTAATATTGCAGGAATCATGGCAGGAACGATAAATAAAATGAAGAATGTCCGGGTCTATGCGGTGGCATCCCGACAACAGGTTCATGCCGATGTTTTTGCAGGAAAATATGGCTGTAAGAAGGCTTATGGATCCTATGCTGATCTGGTGGCAGATAAAAAGGTGGATCTGATCTATGTGGCAACCCCTCATTCCGAACATTATGAGAACGTGAAAATGTGTCTGGAAGCAGGAAAGCCGGTTTTGTGTGAAAAGGCATTTACGCTGAATGCAGCGCAGGCAGAGGAGCTGGTGCGTATTGCAGCAGAGCATAAGATATTCCTTGCAGAGGCAATGTGGACAAGATATATGCCGATGCTGACAACGATCCGTGAGGTGATTGGAAGTGGAATCATCGGTGAGCCGAAGACTTTAACTGCTAATCTGGGATATGTGATCAGCAGTAAGGAACGCCTGACGAATCTGGCACTGGGAGGCGGCGCGCTTCTGGACGTTGGCGTTTATACTATTAATTTTGCATTGATGATCTTTGGACATAATATCAGTAAGATCGCATCCTGCTGTACCTTTACAGAGACCGGAGTGGATGAACAGAATGCAATCTGCCTGCAATACTATGATGGCAAGGTGGCGAACTTAAACAGCTCTATGGTGTCTTTAAGTGACCGGCAGGGCATTATTTATGGAACGAAGGGCTTTGCGGTTGTTGAAAATATCAACAATTTTGAAAGTATTGCCGTATATGACAAACAGTATAAGAAGGTGGCATCCTATAAATGCCCGAAACAGATTTCGGGTTATGAATATGAAGTAGCAGCCTGCATTGAGGCAATTAAGTGCGGCCAGATCGAATGTGCACAGATGCCGCATAGTGAAACGCTCCGTGTGATGCGGATCATGGATGAAATCCGTTCCCAGTGGGGCATGAAATATCCATGCGAAGCACAGGAAGAGGAAAGAAAGCAGTTGGCTGAATTGACTGATCCGGCTCAGGTGGCGGAAGCTGCAGAAAACACAGAGGCAGCAGAAAGCGCAGATGTTACAGAAGCAGAAGGGGGCACGGTGGTTGAAGGAATAGCAGGAAGCACAGTGGCAGCAGAAGTTGCTGGAACTACTGAGATTTTGAGAAACACAGAAGAGAAAGAAACTGCAGAAGTTACAGGAACAGCAGGTAACACAGTAGCTACTGAAACTACGGAAACGACACAGACACTGTAAAGCCGCAGGAGTTACGGAGGTCAGCCGGTAGTAGCTGTATTACTGAAACAGGGGAATTCTGTTAGAGGATATTTCTGGGGCTGAAAAGAGACATAAAGACAGTAAATTTCACAATTTCTGTTGCCGCTAAGACATTATAGAAGAATCACAAGTTGAATTGGACATAATGGAGAGGGAAAAGAGAAAAAAGTCCAAAAGAGGAGGAAGCAGATCAAGGAAAGTAGGAAAATAGAGCCTGAATTGGACATAATGAAGCATGAAAAGAGAAAAAAGTCCAAAAGAGGAAGAAGCTAAGCAGGAAATTTTGAAAACTACATAAATTGCATAAACCACAGAAACCACAGAAACCACAGAAACCACAGAAACCACAGGTATAATATAGGAATGAATGGAAATGATACAGAGTAAATAAATCTGCATAGGCAGAATTTGTTTACTCTGTTTCTTTATTACTATACATTGAAATCATTACCATGCACATGAAATCATTACCATGCACATGAAATCATAGCCGTGTATATGAAGTCATTGTCATGCCTATGAAATCATTTACTAGGTATATAAGAACTGTATTGGTGAATTGTTTTATGGAAAAGGTCTATACAGTCTGATAGTTTATGGAAGTCAGTGCTGGCAGCACTAATCCAATAGATTTAGACAGGAAAGGGGTTTTAAGAAAATGAAAAGTGATGATAAGAATGTATTACGCGAGGTGCAGAAAAATACCCAAATGGCAATGCAGGCCATTGATTCTATCAGCAGTAAAATTTATGATGATACGTTATCGGCACAGGTGACAAAGGACAGCATGAAATATGGGGAGATTTACAACCGGGCAACGAATGAACTGTTACAGGGAAAGGCAGAGTGCTACAAGGAAACCGGATATCAGGAAATGATGCTGCGCGGGGCAATTAAAGCGAATACCATGCTCAATTCCAGTACCAGTCATGTGGCGGAGCTTCTGATTCAGGGAACAAACCGTGGATTAACGGATATGTGGAAAATTATGAATCACTGTGAGAATGCAGGTGACCGTTCGGTAGAGATTGCCAAAGAACTGATGGATTTTGAAGAAAAGAGCATTGAAAAACTGAAAGAGTACCTGTAAATTTTTTTGAATATTTTTGGCTCAATCACAAATTTTGTGGGATTTAGGATTCCTCTGGTAGCTACAGCGACTC
>CAVERH010000126.1:0-5915 GCA_963618065.1 bacterium
CATCATCTGTTTTCATCTTGTCCATGCACAGCTCGTAGCCCTACAAATCCGAATTTACCTTATCCAAATTTTCTTTCCATTTTCTACATATATACGTATTCAAATCTTGACATACCCTAAGAATTTGTTATATTAATAATAGTCAACTTGTGACGGATTAAAGCTGGGTTCCCGAATGGGAGTAGGTGTCAAGTCACTTAGAATCCTTTGCTCCTTGGGTTGACTATTTTTATTTCAAATTACCAAACATGTTACTTAGTAATTTCCTTGTTTCATTGTAAATCAAAGCTATTACCCTCTACAAATCCAATAACCTCTCCAACTCTTCCATTTCATTGCCTATCTCTATCTCAATTTCACGGATATTAGCCATAATCTCTGATGTAGGCGGATATTCTACCGGCACGTACTCAACTTCTTTATATTTATTAATACTAAGATCATAGCCATTATCTGCAATCTCCTGCTTTGGAACCAAAAACGATTTATCGGTACGTTTCCTGTCCTTTTCTTCTCCGAGATTCTTAAATCTCTGAATAATATCCGGAATATCATTATCTGTTACTACAGAACGCTTGTCATCCAGACTAAAACCATCTGCTGTCATATCATAGAACCACACATCATCTGTTCCACCATGCTCTGTTTTGGTAAAGATCAGGACAGCTGTTGATACTCCGGCATACGGTTTGAACACACCGGAAGGCATTGAAATAACTGCTTCCAATCTCTGGTTTTCTACGATTTCCTTTCGAATATCCTTATGTGCCTTTGACGAACCGAACAATACACCATCTGGTACGATGCATGCACACCTTCCACCAATCTTAAGCATACGGATAAATAATGCTAAAAACAGCAGTTCTGTCTTCTTTGTACTGCAAACCTTCAGAAGGTCTGCTGATACGATGTCTGCATCCAAACTTCCTTTGAAAGGTGGATTTGCTAATATTAAAGAATACTTATCTTTGTCTGGATTCTGGTCCGACAAGCTGTCTCTGTATTCAATAAAAGGACTCTCTACTCTATGATTCATCATATTCATAGCGCCAATACGAAGCATTGTCCTGTCCATATCAAAGCCATGAAACATATGATTCATGAAATGATCCTTTTTCTGCTTATCATAAAAAATTTCTTCTTTCTTGTTATTCCATAAATACTCGCCTGCTTCTACAAGGAATCCCGCGGTACCACAACTGGGATCACATATCACATCATCGGCCTTAGGATCCATCAACTCTACCATCATCCTGATAATATGGCGCGGCGTTCTAAACTGTCCATTTACCCCCGCAGTTGCAAGTTTTGAAAGAAGATATTCATATACATCTCCTCCGGTATCAGAATCATTTAGTCTGGCCATCTGAGTATAAAGCTCGTCCATAGCATCCACAACCTTAGAAAGCATCAGTGGTGTCGGCAGCTTGAAAATGGCATCATCCATATATTTCGAAAATGCACTCTCCTTATTTGCATGGAGATTTTTAATAAACGGGAACACCATTTCCTGCATTACTGAATACATTCTGTCTGCCGGATAATCCCTGAATACTGACCACTTAAGCTGTGAACCGTCTATGATTCGTTCTCCAATCTTCACTTCTTTTGCAAAAATACTTTCATATGGCAGCCCAAGCATCGCACTTTCTTTTGCGTGAATATTATCAGAAACATCCAGATCATGAATAAACATAAGATACGTCATCTGCTCAATTACATCCAAAGGATTCGTAAGTCCACCTGTACAGAAGATCTCCCATAAACTATCAATTCGGTTTTTTAATTCACCTGTAATCATTTGCTACTTCTCCCTATCCCAATTCCATGTATATTTTGTATAACGACCGCCACCGATTTTGATGATCTTTTTCTGCTCTTGTAGATCAATCAATGCTCTCTGAATCGTAATTTGGCTTATATCCGGACACTTCTTCATAATTTCCGTTTTGGTAATCGTACCAACTTTCTGTTTAATAATTTCTCCTACCCGGTCACCTTTTGTAATCCCAGATGTTGTCAGAAGTCTGACTCTGGAGGAAAACTCCCTGTATGAGGCTAACACAATTCCAAGCATATAGGTAATAAAAGGAATATAATCATTCTCTCCTTCATGCCAACCTGTAGAACTCGCTTGTAATGCCTCATAATAAGTTTCTTTTGTGGATTCAATCATCTTTTCAATACTGATATATTTTCCTACAATATACCCGCTACGATATAATAAGAGCAAAGTCAGCAATCGACTCATTCTTCCATTTCCGTCCTTAAACGGATGAACACAAAGGAAGTCCAGCACAAACATCGGTATTACAATTAAAGGATCAACCTTTTCATTTTTAATGACTTCATTAAAGGCGTTGCACAACCTTTCAATTGCATCTGGTGTTTCCCATGCCGGCACAGGAATAAATCTGACCTTTTCATTCCCATTGCTATCTACTTCTGCAATGACATTATCTGCTATTTTAAAATATCCTCCCATGTCAGGTCCCATAAAGCGATACAGATCTCTATGTAACTGCAGAATGATTCCGGGCTTCGTCTGCACGTAATCATAATTCTGATGAATGGTATTAAGCACATCTCTGTAACCTGCTATTTCCTGTTCAGCACGATTTCTTGGGGTTGTCTTGTCCATCACCAACTTTTTCAAACGCTCATCCGAAGTGAATATCCCTTCAATCCTATTAGAAGCCTCTGTACTCTGAATCTTTGCTATTTCCATAAGCTCACTTAATTCATCTGCATGAGCCTCTATAAATAAATTCTGTTCACCCTTAAATTCATGAATCCTTGTGAGTATGCCTACAATCTCCGGAGTAAGCATTTTGCCCCATTGATCTATATAATTAATATACCTCATTCATTAACCCCGTAAAACCTGCAATTATGTTATTTTGATAGTATTTGATACGATTTATTATATTGTTTAATCGTATCATTGTCAATTTTATTTTTATCATTTTCTGATCATTTGATATAATTTATAATGCACCTCAGTATTGGATGATAACATGTTGAATATTTCCTTATTTATGGTTGATCAGACAGACCGTTTAATTGGATTGGTCTTAGAACAGATGAGGTAATTCTGATCCATGCTCTGCGCAAAAACAACGCCCAACTGTATCTCTACAGTCGGGCGTCTTATTTGCTCAGACAGATTCTGCTTTACGCAGGTTATTTCATCTGTTCTTCTTGCTTCTTGATCATTCTACGAACCATCTCACCACCGATAGAACCGGCTTCCTTGGATGTTAAGTCACCATTGTAACCTTCCTTAAGGTTTACACCAAGTTCAGAAGCAACTTCTGTTTTGAAACGATCCATAGCGGCCTGAGCCTCAGGAACTTCTACTTTATTGGTCTTGTTGCTTGCCATTCTTTTCACCTCCATTTCGAATTAATCAAGTTTACATAACTATTCGTTATTCTACTCGTCTAACAAAACTCACATGTACACATGCTGCGCTTTGCTAAATGGGATAAGCGTTTTGGCTACGCTTATCCTGAAGATTTCTTCACTCAAAGCGCTTCCGCATCACTTATCTTGTTCATAGTATCTACGACGGAGTTAAAATTATGAATGGAAGTTTTTACCTAAAAATCTCTTAACTTATGCTCTTCAATGTTCTCGTCTTTTTCAATTTTCCGGACCAGAAGACCATAGCTGTAATCCTTGCTGACCTCCACTTCCACACGATCACCAACCTTGTGTCCCATCAATGCTTTTCCAATCGGAGACTCAACGCTGATCAGATTCTCCAAAGAATTTCCACGCATGGTTGTCACAATCGTATAGGTCTCTTCCGCTCCATCCTCTTCAAACCGGACCGTCACAATGGAATTCATGCCAATTTCATCTTCTGCTGTATCATCCGGAATAATTTCTGCGGTCTTGATCATCCGTTCCAAAAAACGTATCCGGCTTTCATTTTTATTCTTTTCTTTTTTAGCAGCATAATATTCAAAATTTTCACTTAAATCGCCATGTGCTCTCGCTTCCTTGACGTCCTCCAGAAGCTTTGGCCGGATCACAAGCTTCCGCTCCTCTATTTCCTTCTGCATGGCATCAATATCTTTTTGTGTCAACTGATTAAACATAATGATTACTTCTTTCTTTTAGTTTACATAACAAATCTTCTTAGCTAATGCATCCGCTGTTTCTTTTCCCTTAAAAAACTCTACAATGGCAAGACCGAAATCAACCGACGCTCCCATGCCTCTTCCGGTGATGATCTGTCCATCCCGTACTGCGCCCTGTTCTACAATCGTTGCTCCCGTCAACTGCTCTTCAAATCCCGGGAAACAAATCGCTTTCTTTCCATTCAGATGTCCGCGGTGTCCCAGAATGGAAGGTGCTGCACAGATTGCTGCTACAGCCTTTCCCGCATTTACAAAAGCATCGATCTGCTTCATCAACGGCTCAAACGCCTCCAGATTCTTCGTTCCCGGTCCTCCTCCCGGAAGCACCAGCATCTGCGCCTGTCCAAAGTCCACCTCATCAAACAGCTTATCCATCTGTACCGGAATCCTGTGCGATCCCACTACTGTTCGCTCTCCGGTCACCGATACTGTTGTCACATCAATATCTGCCCTGCGCATCAGATCCACGCAGGTTAATCCCTCGATTTCCTCAAATCCTGTTGCAAAAAAAACATATACTTTGCTCATTGCTTTACTTCCTTTCCATTTTATATATTTTTATCTATTTGTAATACTTCAACTATATCCATTCATAAATCTCTTCGTATAATGTTAAAACACATGGTACACCTTCTGTTTTAGAGAATTATGCTTTCTATAGTCTATCACGCACCATCATAAGAGTATAACCCAGCAGGTTTTGCCCCTGCCATTTTCCCAGATCAAGCCTGTCAGGGTCGTGCATGGACAGACCAATTCCCCATATCCGGTCTTTCACTGCACACTCGGCAAGAACAGCGCTTCCTGTCTCTTTCAGTTGTTTCCTCAAATCAGGATTTTGCGAGAACTTTGCCCAAAGTCCCTCATAGACAACAATCTGCCGGACACCATTCCATAGGCTTTCATCATAGCCTGACACAAGCCGTCCGAGAGCCTTGATTTCGGCAGCATCTTCTGTGGCGAGGATCTGCTCTGCAACTTTCACATCGCCAAAACAAACTGCCTTGCGATACATCATATATTGCTCCATCATGGAAAAGGTAACACCATCTGTCATAAATGCAGCAGGATACCAGTTGCTCAAATATCCGTTTTCTTCATTCGGATTGTGAAAACAAATGACTGCCATCACACTTCACCCACTTTTTGTACTGCCAGATCAAGTTCCAGGTCGTGAAGACCGACATACACCTTTTTCAAAAAAGATACGGGGATTTTCTTGACAAGCTCTGCACTCGGCAGGTTGTAGTACCACTGGTAGTAGGCGTAAAATTCTCCGATCCATGATGGCATAAACCCTTCCAACGCTTTACCGTCTTTCAGACAGTAGTTTTCTGTTTCGGTGAAATAAGCCCAAAGCTCTTTTGCGTTCATTGTATTGACATAGGCTTTTGCTTCGTCAATGCTCTTTCTCGTCTTGCTTGCCATATAGGTATTGATGAACTCCTCGGTATCCTTATCGGAATACTGTTGAGCCACAAGATCAAAGAGTTTTCCCTGGCTTTCTACCACATCATTCAAATATTCTTCTGCATACGCCCGCATTATGATCACCTCTCAAACAAAGTGCTGAACACCTTTGTAACCTTGTTCGCGTCAGAATCAACAAGGTCACGCATATTTTTTCTTGCTTGCACATCTCTTTGATTGTACCTGTCGTTAAACTCGGCATAGAGGACGGCAAGCAGCTCCTCCTGCTTCTCAGTTAGTTCGGCATATGCCGCTTCGGATTTGATGCAGTATTGAATGCCTAAACCGCCCAGTGAA
>CAVERH010000127.1:0-5868 GCA_963618065.1 bacterium
ATACTGATAATGATGCAGTCTCCCGCCTTCTGTACTGCGGTAAGTGCCGTTATATTCATCTTGTTCAGAAAATACTTTGCGAAGGTTTGCTAAAGAAAGTGTATCAGCCATCCTTGCTTTGTCATCCGGATGCACATTTTCCTGTGTCCATTGCTTTATGACAGCATCAAACGGAAATTCTTTTTCCTTGACAGCCAGAACTGCCTTGACATCGTAGTCATCGGCAAGCCGTACAATTCTCGCTGTCCCACTGTTCAAATTTGCGGTAAATACATTTTTGAAATTTCTGGCCAACGTGTCTATGATTGCAAACTGTTCCGCCAGTGCTTTATCCTTCTCCTGCCTCTCGCGGGTAACCTCT
This sequence comes from bacterium, assembly GCA_963618065.1. Taxonomy (GTDB): domain Bacteria; phylum Bacillota; class Clostridia; order Lachnospirales; family Lachnospiraceae; genus Suilimivivens. The sequence goes on from CAVERH010000127.1 coordinate 362, forward strand.
TCCAACACCTCTATCGTAAGAATCACATGGTTCAGATTACCATCGGTATCCGAATCTTCTTTTATAAGATGCAGCTTGCAAAATCCTGCAACCTTGTCGTTAAAATAAATGAAGATATGCTTCTTTCCCCGCATTCTTTCCTCGATGGTATGCAGATCCAGAAAGTCCAGCGCAGAAGCTAAGCTCTCTTCATCCGCCAGCGCTGTCATAATCGCTTTCAGGTTTTCATCATAGCGATTGCCGTTCGGTATCGTATGCTTTAAAACAGCCTCTGTTGTCTTGATAGAGACATAGGTATTCTCTTTTAAGTTAATGCGGAACATCGCCAGATAAAGGTCTGATAAAGCTTCATATACACTCTGTATATTGATAATATCCTCTGTGCATCTGAAGCCCGCAATAAGCTTCAAGGGTTCCGTCTTCTTGGAGACACGAGTAAAAAGACCGCTGTAATGTTTCAACCCGCCACCCTCGCGAACCCGATAATTCAGCTCCAGTCTATCTCTTCCATCTGCAAAGATTTTCCTCAAGCTCTCAGGCAGAACAATCTGTAAAAACTCTGTCCTATCCTCATTGCATACACGATCTCTGGCATATCTTCGAAGCATCTCCGAACAGATAAAGTTCTTCGGTGTTTCTTTGATGCCGTCAACCACATATCCGGCAAGCTTCAGAATCGTTCCCCGATTTGTTTCCGGCTCAACTACATATACATTTAGGTAATCCGCAGTAAGCGCAGCAATCATACTCTGTGATTCTTCAATCTGCTGCCTTAATGTCCGCGGAAATTCTTCATTCTCCATCTGTTCCTTATCCGGAACGGAGTGATGGATATGCTGCACCTTCCAGATTCCATCCACAAGACCATAAAGGATCGTAAATCTGCTGTCCATCCTGATACAGACATCGCTGTCAGGAAAAGTGCCAAGGATCAGCACTGTGCCGTAGACCAGCATGTGCTCTTCATCAACCTTTTGTTCATGGATTTCAAAGTCCTCCCACTTGAACTGAGTTTTCTCACGCTGCTCCGCTTCAAACAGAAAAGCCTTTGTAAATTCCTGCAAGTTCCTGAAAAATTCCCGCTTCCCGGTTCCTATTACGCTCATGCTCTCATCCAGCAATTTCAAGACTTCCATATCCTCTTCGGAGTTGGAATTCAAATAGGAATTTAAGATACGTTCGGTGAGTTTCTTAAAATCAATCTCCACCGCAGTTGGTTCTTTCGCCATATCGCATACCTCCAACAAATTATATTTCTGTAACTGTTCAGGACAATACTTCCCGCATAACCTCCATCAGTTTTTCCATGCTGATCGGTTTCGCTATGTATCCGTTCATTCCTGTTCTTAATGCTTTTTTCCTGTCTGAATCAAAAGCATTCGCTGTCAGGGCAATAATCGGAATATCTGCAATTTCCGGATTTTTTAATGTGCGAATCTCTCTCGTTGCCGTATAACCATCCATCAGTGGCATCTGAATATCCATCAGGATCAGATCATACTGCCCCGGTACACAAGCTGCGACAGCTTCCACAGCCTCTATTCCATCCTTCACACTTGTCACCTCTGCTCCGGCATCTTCTAATATTGCCGTGACAATTTCCCTGTTCAGTTCATTGTCCTCAGCAAGAAGAATCTTCTTCCCCCTTAAATCGAATTCTGATTTTAAAGCGTCTGTCACATCAGGAGCATCAGCCTTCTCTGCCTCCTCACATATCCGAAACTGCATCGTGACAATAAATTCCGTTCCGACCTTTGCCTTACTGTTAACAGAAATCGTACCGCCCATCATATCTACGATATTCTTTGTAATTGCCATTCCAAGACCTGTTCCCTGAATACCGCTGACGGTTCTCGTCTGTTCTCTGGTAAAGGTTTCAAAAACATGTGTCTGAAACTCTTCACTCATTCCGATGCCATTATCCTTCACAATGAATTCATAACACGCATACTCCGGTCTGGCAAATTGTTTTTGAATCACGCGGACAGCAATATCCCCTCCGGGTAGCGTATATTTCACAGCGTTGCTCAGTAAATTCAGCAATATCTGACTCAAATGCAGCTTATCGCACATGACATCCTCATTCGTGATCTCATTGGTATCAATGAAGAAATTCATCTGTTTCGCTTCGATGTCCGGCTGCACGATGGTTCTGATATCCTGGAGCAGTTCCGGCAAATGCACCTGCACTTCCTCAATTTTTATGCTGCCGCTCTCTATGCGGCTCATGTCCAGGATGTCGTTGATCAGCGATAGTAAATGGTTTCCGGATGTGGATATTTTCTGGAGATAAGTCATTACAAGCTCCGTATCATCTATATGCGAAGCTGCCAGAGCTGTAAAACCAATGATCGCATTCATAGGTGTCCGAATATCGTGAGACATACTGTTTAAGAATGTTGTCTTCGCGTGGCTGGCCTGCTTCGCCATAGCAAGTGCGTCTTCCAGCACCTGCCGCCTTTCCTGTTCTTCCTTTTTCGCCTCATCAATGATTCTCTCGGAATAGACGATCACGCTGTCCCGATTTTTCAAATGAACCGCAACTGCTTCAGCTCCTATCCAATGCTTTTCTCCGTTTCTGTTCACCGTAAATTCATAATATATATTTTGATGCTGCTGTTTTTCCAGCTCCTTTAATTTCTGCGTCCCAAACTTATTTTTATATTCCTTACGATACTGTTCATCTATCTCATCGGCAAACACGGATATCAGTCCAGAAAACTTTTGTCCTGACGCTGTCTCAATGCGTTTTTCTTCTGATGACGATGAGAGAAGCTTATAAGTATCCATTTCCGGATTCACTCCAAGTATGATTGTTTTTACTTCAGAATTCGACTCAATAAGCATCTGTTTTTCATATGTATTTTCAGCATCCAACAGCTTCAAGTTCTGATGCTCCCGATAAATAAGCAGCCCGATCAGCACTGCAAATCCCAGCATAATGATGCCGACCAGAATAAATGTCCTCATCAGGATATTCCCGGTCTGTACATTGAGTACATCCTCATGCACTACGGATACCAGATACCAGTCCGTGGATTTCACAGGCGAAAAATAATATAGATTGTTCTCGCTGTTATAGGAAAATACAGCCCAGCCGGAATCTCCGTCTGACACAATTTCGGCAATTTCATTTATCCCTGCCTCGTCATTTTCATCTTCATTTCGAAGAATTGTAAATAAATTACCCGAAGTCTTGTTTCCTCTTGCTGTCGTAGACCGGAACAAAATATCCCCATTCCTGTTAATCAGATAGGAATGTCCCCGATTCCGCAGGAAGCTGACAGAAAAAGCTTCATTCAGGCTGTTAGCTGCGATTTCTCTTATAAGAGTACCTGTCACACCATCCCGAAATGTTATCTTATGCACAAGTGCAATCACTCGTTTCCCACTGTTATCACTGATATAAGGCGCAAGGATTTCACCTTCTTCTCCTATTTCATCAGGGATGTTCCCAAAAACATAAGTACTACTCCTCGGATAAACAGTATTATCCAAAACAAGAGCGATTGAATATTCATCTGAAGCGAATAAATCCATTACCGCATCAATCTGATCTATATCAGAGGAAGTCATGGATTCCAGCGTTTCTTTTTGTCTTCTGACCACGGACTGTTCCGAATCAATCTTCTCGGAAATTATCTTCCCTGCCCGGTTTGTACTTTCCATAATCGTATTCACCGAACTGTCCCACAGATCATTTCGAACATTATTTACGTAATAGATCCCATAAAATATCACCGCAAGCATAATCATTATCCCAATTGCTATAATCTGCGAATATCCTTTATTTCTCGAAATACGTTTCATTGGCACACGGATTCTCCTTACTCATTTTCAGAACGATACTCGTCTGCTTCCTCATCCAGTTCCTTCAGCACATCCGTTTTTGAGTTTCCATTCAGAAGCTTCTGTGCCGCATTTTTTGTCCAATCCCAGATTGGCAGATTTAACCGATAGTCGCCTCCGATTACGATTCTTCCTTCCTGATAGCATTGGAGCACCTGCTGAAGCTCCTTGGCAGAGGATGACTCTCCATCCTTCAGCGGTGATATCGAGCACTGGTCTTCACAAAACTCATGCAGATTTTCTGCCTGTGTAAAATAGTCTACAAAAAGCTTCGCCTCATCCGGATATTTGCTGTCTGCATTCACTGCAAGCCTGGTATCTGGATTTACTACCACCAGGGAACCATCTTCCAGAATCGGAAGCGGTGCTACTTCATAATGAAATTCGGCATGATAGTCGCTTTTCAGGCGGTTCGATGCCCATACTCCGGTCAGCATGAACGGATTTTCGCCTTTGGCGAATACCGCCAGATCATCTGATGTTTTTTGAGTATCCCTTGCAGTGTCTGCATCCACATATTTTTTCTGCAGCATTTCATCCACCAGTGAAATACCGACTGAAAGGCTCTCCCCAAACTCAATCTTTCCTGAAGTTAAGTCTGTAAAAAGCTGTCCTGACTGCCCGTTTTGATATTGCCTGTAATAGGAGGCTCCGATTGCCAAGACCTTTAAAGAAATATCATTGTTTGCAACGACAGGCGTGATCCCTCTCTCCACAAAATAGTCACATACTGCTTCAAATTCTTTCCGGTTTGTCGGTACCGTCTGATGATGCTCCTTCAGCATGTCCACATTGCAGTATAGACCGAATGCTGATACCGTTGTCGGCAGCCAATAGATCCCATCCTCATAAATGAACTGTTCTTTCATATCTTCCGTATACCGGTCAATGGTTGAAAGCCCCGTCAGATCTTTAAGTTTCCCTTCTTCCTGAAGCGTAATGGTCGAATCATGATCCACCATGAAAATATCGTCTCCGTTCCCCGTTTCCATACGCTTCATCAATGTGTCATAATAGTCCGTTCCTTTCATGGATTCGTAGGTAATGACAATATCCGGATGCTCCGTCATGAATTCACTCATGATTTTTTCAATCACATGGACGTTGCTCTCATCCGCTTTATTTCCGAAAAAGGTCAGAGTAACCGTTTCCTGCGTTTTCTTTTCAACTACCTCTACCTTGTTTAATGTTTTGTCAGAGCATCCTGTAAGACTTAGCAGGAGCATGCTTCCGACCAATAATATTGTAAATGCTTTTTTCCTCATTTCATTCCCCCGCAGACAAAAAAAAGAGTCCACTGTTAAAAAGTGCCTGAACTCATCCACGTAAATACCATTATAAACTAAACTTATGTACCCCCGCTTATCCACATCAATAAAGCAGATGGCAACCGGCTAGCTTAACCAGATACTTCGGTCTTAGCTCCTTTGGCTTTGTGTCCCTGCCTTTCGACAGGTTTACCCAATATTTATCATGCTGACAAGCAGCACTGTGTAACAATAACGACGTTTTCTATGAAATAAAAAAACAACGTGTCAAGAATATGTCCTGTATCACGCTGTCTTACATTTCTTATATGATTGTATAAAAAAGGGTGCACTTCTTGTGCTGTGCTGTGCTGTGCTGTGCTGTGCTGTGCTGTGCTGTGCTGTGCTGTG
>CAVERH010000128.1:0-5774 GCA_963618065.1 bacterium
CTTATGGAGGAAAACAAATTATCTTATGACATGGGTATGCGCATTGCAGATATCCGCCGTTCCCACAATGTCACTCAGGAAGCTCTTTCCGAAATGCTTGATGTCAGTCCGAAGCATATCAGCCACACGGAATGCGGCACTTCAAGCTTATCTGTCAAAAATTTAAAGCAATTCTGTGAAATTTTTCATTGTAGTCTGGATTATATCGTAACCGGGAAAACCACTGACAAAGTATTGTCACAGATACCGGATACCATTGTTGAGATTTTATATTCAGATGATAAAGAAGAACTTAATCGGTTAAATCGGTATCTTCAGATATATGCCGAATTATTAAACCGTTCAAAAGTTTAGATATGATGCCCTTTTAATTCTCGTTTCAGGTGAACCTGCTACCAAAAGCTTCTATGGATATATGGCAGTTACAGGCAGAACCTGCTCTTAGGTTCTGCCTTATTGAGTCCTGATTGCTATACTACTACTTTGACATACTTGTCATAATACATCTTCGCCTGTTCTTTCGTTAATGAAAACCAGTGAGTCAGCTTTTCAATAATAGTTTCCTCCGTCCGGTACTCTTCCAGATTTTCAAGTACCATTTGTCTGATTCCTTGTTCTATTCCCTGCTCTATTCCCTGCTCAACCCCTTGCTCTATCCCAAGCTTTATTCCCTCTTCACGTCCAATGGCTCTTTCCTCTGCTCGCAGCTCTCTTATTGCCTTACACATATTGTATCCCTTCCTTTCATCATTGTGGCTCATAAAGTTATCCTTAATCTTCCATAACTCTGGCATTCCCATGAATTTAACGATCATTTCAAAGGTTTCCTCTGAGAGATTCTGGTATTCCGCCGAATTATCTATCAATTCTTTTAATCTTTCTTTATCTTTACGATAAACAAGTGCCTGAAAAAACTGCCGTAATTCCGTATGAAACACGTGAAAATCCTGCTGTTCATTGATACAGTATAATCTCATTTGATAATCTGAAAAATTTTTCTTGTCCTCACTCTCGTCATCCATGTGAATCATATCGCATAGACTTCTTGGACCATCCCATTCCTCTTCTCCATGATATAAACAAACCGTATATACCGGTAAAAGTCTGTCCTTTTGCTTAATGCCACATAGCTTCTCCGATCCCTGAAGTGCAGCCTTCTTTATCTTATACGTTTCTTTCAGGTTATTTAACTGCTCCTGATAATCCAGGAAATCATATTCCATACAACGTAGAGGCATGGTATAATCCACAACACTCTGATTTTCTAATGCAAATATCCGGAATTGACCATTCTGCCTGCTTTGCATCTTCAAATCCCGATACCGTCTTTTGACTTTGTATCCTCTCTGTGACTTTTGTTCTACTTTGTTTTGATCAGCCTCCAGGCTTCCCTCTGTTTCCAAATAATCTCCGGCTTTCCGTTCCAGTGACTTAGGATCAATCATTTGCCTTCCTTCAAACATAATACCGTTCATCAAATCCGCAAATCGCTCTCTGTTACTGAAATACCTTCCCATTAGTCCATCATATTTTCCCACTTTTCCTCCTTCTGCAGAAGAAAACAGCACAACACAGAACTGAAAGAACTCAAGCTCCATTCCTATATATCCCCACTTCTAAAATCTTCTGCCTATTCTTATATTGTTTTGGAAATAAGCATAGATTCTAGAAATGCAGTCCTTGATTTTCGAATAGTTTCCTAATTTGAAAATTGGTAACGAAATGTCCCTTGATGAATTTTAGATTTCGATTCAAACAATTCTGTCATATGCTTAATCTGATTTGTAACTTCAATATAACAGAAGGTTTGGTGAATATCAACATGTTTTTTACTAAATTTGCAACTTTCTTTGGTGCTTTTCGTGATTATACATAAAACCCCAGGCAGAACATCCCGGAGTTCTGCCTGTATCATTTGATCTCATTCACTGTACGCTCATTATGCGCTTTTCAGCTTTCTCAGTTAAATCCAAAAAACTTCTGGCAAATCTTATATCCTTCTACGGAAATCCAACGGCCGCTTTTGCCGGGAAGATTCATGCACTGGCCTAAAAGACCGAAACGAAGTCTCCTGTATAATACCCAGTCCTTCTTCTTAAGATACTCCCAAAGCTCCTGCTTCTTCTGCAGATTTTCCTTTGTACCGGAACGGATTAAGAGAATCGAGGAAATCGTTGTAATAATATCCAGATAACTTAACATATAGCGGTATCTCTTCTTATTGGAATTCACCACGGAACGGTTCTCAACCATATAGTCGATCATCAGCTTATTCACACGGATCTGCTGGTCAATACGGCTGATCATGACACTCTCATGCACGGACTGGTCTTCTCTTCCGATGTAATAACGGTAGAAATTCACATCCATATAATACATATTCCGTACAAACGGAAGCGGCTCGAATACATAAATATTATCCACATAAAACGTATGCTCCGGAAGCTGAATTCCACATTCCCGCAACAGCTTCGTACGGAAAATCACGGAATGCATGAGAATATACTGTCCCTTGTGAAAATGATGTACGTCATCCCAGGTAAACATCTGATCCACCGGCAACGCATGCCGATAGCGCATCACCTTCTTGTGCTTTTCACCAGCCTTTTCATAAACAAAGTTGCTGATCAGCATATCCAGTGTCTGCTGCCCTCCGGTAAGCTCATGGAGCTTTGCAAGAATCTGCTCATAGACTTCCTGCTTTACCCAGTCATCACTGTCAACCACCTTGAAATACAGACCACTTGCATTCGCAATTCCTGTATTTACAGCAGAACCATGTCCCCCGTTCTCCTTATGGATTGCTTTTACAATGGTCGGATACTTCTTCGCATAACGATCTGCAATTTCTGCGGTACGATCCTTTGATCCATCATCGATAATTAAAATCTCAACCTCTTCTCCCCCGATCAGAAGTGATTCAATACACTTTTCCATATACACTTCGGAATTATAACATGGTACTGCAAACGATAGTAATTTCACTCTTCATCCTCCAGTTTTTATATGTGTACTCAACTATCCGTAATAGCTGACAGCTCTTCAGAACATTCCAAACAGCTACAGCTCTTCCAGAAATGCTTTCAGATATGCCTTATATGCTGTAGGGATCGGATACCTTTCGCGTGCCTCCTGCTGCTCTACAAACACCAGGGAATCCTCCCTGTTTCCGGTTGCTTCCGCCAGTTCGTCCACCTTCACTGCATAGCCGATCATATGCCATTCCTTATGGGAAAAGATATGCTTACTTTGGCTAAGCGGCTCAATCCGCAGCACGGACAAACCCTTTTCTTTTAGAAATAATAATACTTCATCCTGCGAAAGATGTCCAGTAACGCTTGGAAATTCATACATTCCGGCAAGGAGTCCCTTTTCCGGGCGTTTTGTTAACGCTGCTTTCTGATCATCCTTGATAATCAGGACTGTTTTCTCCTCGATCACGCGGGCTTTCTTCGGAGGCTTGCATGGAAAATCCGTCTCACGCTCTTCTTCATGTGCCCTGCACAGCTCCCTCCACGGACATTCTCCACACTTCGGCGCCCCATTCGGCGTACAGACCATGGCTCCAAGCTCCATCAGTGCCTGGTTAAAGTCTCCCGGCCGGTCCTTTGGCATGACTTCCAGAAGCTCCTCTTCGATTCCTTTCCGCACAGACTGCTGCATAATATTCCTTGCATCTGCACGCAGACGCGACAGAACCCGCAGTACATTTCCATCTACTGCAGGTCTTTTGATTCCAAATGCAATGGAGCTGATGGCTCCTGCCGTGTAACTGCCGATTCCCGGAAGGGAAAGAATAATTTCATAGGAAGGAACCATCTCGCCGCCATATTGCTCAACCAGTATTTCTGCTGCCTTTTTCATATTGCGCACACGATTGTAATATCCAAGTCCCTCCCACAGCTTCAAAAGCTTTTCTTCCTCTGCCTGTGAAAGACTCCGGATATCCGGCAAAGCCTTCATAAAACGGTCATAATAGGGCTTCACAGCTTCTACCCTTGTCTGCTGCAGCATGATCTCGGACACCCACACATGATATGGTGTCGGTTCTTCTCGCCATGGCAGAATCCTTCGTCCACGGTCATAAAATGCAAGAAGCGGTTCCACACTCTGCTTCAAAATTTCGTTATCACTCATTGATTGCTATCCTGTCTGATTGATTCCAAACCACCATAACTGTTCAGTGCCTTCACAGTTACAAGCTATCTTCTATCTTCTTCCTTCAACATTGAACTCATATCTATGGATCCTTATTCTGCTCGGCTTTCTTCTTATAGGGCACTCTGGCAGACGGCACCACCTGCGATGCCAGTTTCGTATGTACTGCCTGATCGTCAAAAAAGATCTGCGCTCCAAATGCTTTCAACACATCGCTCTTTGAAATTCCTCCCAAGAAAAATGCTTCATCAATCCGCACATTCCATGCGCGCAGAGTCCGGATCACCCGTTCATGCGCCGGTGCACTTCTTGCGGTAACAAGAGCTGTCCGGATCGGTGCCTGATCCTGCGGAAAGTCCTTCTGAATATCCGAAATCGTCTTTAAGAACTTGGCAAACGGTCCCTGATTCATCGGCTGGTTCGCCCGGATCCGTTCATTCTCTTCAAAGGCTTCCAGTCCCTGTTCCTTATAAATCTGCTCCGATTCATCCGAAAACAGAACCGCATCCCCGTCAAATGCAATCCGGATCTGTGAGATCGGTTCCGCATTCTCTCCCACTGCCTGAATCCGGTCGCAGCAGATAATTCCGGCTGCAATTCCGCCATCGATTGCTGCCTGCACGTCCTCTTCATCCGCAGACAGATAAAGATCCGTGTGAAAGGCATTTAAGTATGGCGCCAGTGATGCTCCGCTTGCCAGTACCGCTCTTGAAATCTGCAGTCCGTAATGCGCAATGGAGTTAAATACACGCAGTGAGGTATCCGGGCTGTTATGGGACATGATAATGACCTCCACTCTGCCCTCCTGTCCCGGAATTTTATTAATATTAAGGAGCGCTTCTATCAGCCGGAAGCCATTGCCCGGCATCAGATAATCCTTTTCATGCTCTACCTGATACCGGCAGTAAGCCTCAACTCCCTGTGTTTCAAACAATTCGTTCTCCACGGATAAATCAAACAACGCCCGCGAAGATACTCCGATTACCAGCCGGTGTTCCAAATCATATGCCATCGTGTACTCCTCCTGTTCCATCCTTCCATCAGGCGGCTGATATACCCTCTATTCTCTCCGGTCAACCAGCTTACCTCTGCTTTATTATGGTACAAGTGCACTCCGGCATCTGTGCATGTCTTTGATGCAGATACTGACCGGATTAACGGAGCCGGTTACATTCATACCGTTCGAAGGTAAGAAGACAATTCTTCAACTCTTCATAACGGTCTTCGAGGTCTCCGTCCTTGATCTCCAGATCAACGGAAAGAGCCATGGTATTAATCATATCATCCGTAATCCGTGCGTGCAGTCCATGGAGAATGTTCAGTCTTTCTTCAAAAGTATCTGCCTCCAGAAACTCAAGTACCATAGGATCAATATTCATTTCTTCTGCTTCCTGCTGATTGTCTTCCTGTACCGGTTCAAAGCGGTATTGCTGCCGGGCATCCGGATACTTCATGCGGTCTACCATCTCTGTAAACATCGGAAGAGGACGCGCATACACCTGATGATCTCCGTACTGTGCCTCATAAATCACCAGTTCTTCTCCTGTTTCGCTGTGCTTTGCAATAGCCATTACCCGATACAGATTTCCTTTAAAATGACGATAAAGCTGTCCTTT
>CAVERH010000129.1:0-2761 GCA_963618065.1 bacterium
AACTATTCAGAGCCATGCAAATTATGGCAACAAGCTTCACTAGACTCACCTTTGGTTCGCCAAGTGAACTTGTATGGTTCGCACTAAGCTCGAAACAACCTCGCTAAGTGCTCTACTCAAATATGGACGATGAATGCTTGCATTCAAGCGGACATATGCCATAATTTATATGGCGAAGTAACCACATGAGTAAAACTCGAGTTGCGTTAGCAACGGTTTTACGAATGCGGTTCTGAATAGTTTCAAAAATATAAAACTGGGGGTACAATATGACACCGGTAAAATGGGTATATTCTTTTCTGAAAAAGTACCGCTTTAAGATGGCGGCAGGCCTTTTGATGGTAACGGGAATTGCGTTGTTGACTATTGTGAATCCGTACATATCAGGCCTAATAGTAGATGATGTTATTACGGGAGGAAACTATCAGCTTCTGCCGGTTCTGATCGGCTGCCTGCTTGGGGTTGTGGTGCTTAAGGGGATTCTGCGTTATGCTTCGCAGGTCGAGTTTGAGATCTGCTCCCAGGGTGTGCTTTACAGTATGCGCGATGCGGTATACCGTAAGCTCCTGCAGGAGGATTTCTCTTTCTATAATAAGAACCGGACCGGTGATCTGATGTCCAGACAGACGGGTGATATGGATGCCATCCGGCACTTTATTGCCTATATCATCTATTCGGTTTATGAGAATATTTTATTATTATCCTTTGCGCTGATTATGATCTTTACGGTGAATGTGAAGCTGGCGCTTGCCATGCTGGTTGTGCTGCCCTTTACGGCACTGACAACCTATGGACAGTCGAAAAGCGTCCGTCCGGCATTTATGAAAATCCGGCAGCAGTTTTCTTCGCTGAATACCTTTGTGCAGGAAAATATCAGTGGTAACCGTGTAGTGAAGGCATTTGCACGTGAGGATTTTGAAATTGAGAAATTCAATAAAGAAAACGATGCATACCGTGATTCGGAATTAAATGCCGCAGCCATCTGGAAAAAGTATGTGCCGATTTTTGAATTTCTTTCCAATATATTGACTGTTGTTCTGATGCTGTATGGCGGATATATGGTAATTCAGGGTGAAATCACGATGGGCAATCTGGTTACGGTAAATGGCTATCTCTGGATGCTCACCGTTCCCCTTCGTATGGCCGGATGGTGGATCAATGATATTCACCGTTTTACGACCTCTGCGGAGAAGATTTATACGACCTACAGTCAGGAGCCGGAGATCAAAGAGCCGCAGCAGCCCGTTGTGCGGAAGCATTTCCATGGAGATGTGGAATTTAAAAATGTTTCTTACCAGGCGGATGATGCAGATATCATTCATGACATATCCTTTAAGGTAAAAAGCGGGCAGACAGTTGGAATTATTGGCTCGACAGGCTCCGGTAAATCTACAATTATGAACCTGCTGTGCCGGTTTTATGATACCTCTGAGGGTGAGGTTTTAGTAGACGGGGTGAACGTCAAGGCTCTTGATCTGTATGATCTGCGTGATAACATCGGAATGGCGATGCAGGATGTGTTCCTGTTTTCCGATACGATTGAAGGAAACATTGCTTACGGCCGTCCTAACTGCAGCTTTGAGGATGTGAAGAAGGCTGCAAAGATGGCAGATGCCAACCTCTTTATCCAGAAGATGCCGGAAGGCTATGACACCATTGTCGGTGAACGCGGCGTTGGACTTTCCGGAGGACAGAAGCAGAGAATTTCACTTGCAAGAGCGCTGCTTAAGGATCCGTCCATCCTGATTCTGGATGATACCACCTCCGCTGTGGATATGGAAACCGAAAGCTATATCCAGAACCAGCTTAAGAAGATTGAAAAGGATTGCACGATTTTTATTATCGCATATCGAATTTCCTCCATCAAGGATGCGGATCTGATTCTGGTTATGGATCAGGGAAGAATTGTGGAACAGGGCACACATGACGAGCTTGTCCGTGCCGGCGGTTATTATGCAACGGCCTTCCACCATCAGTACGGAGACTACGCACAGCACATGGCGCAGCCGGAAGGGAAGGAGGCATAGGGTATGGCACGTAATAAATATGATGTAGACGAAATTCTGGAAGATAAATTTGATGTGAACCAGTTAAAACGACTGGGTGGCTATATCCGGCCTTACAAGAGGCAGATGCTGATGGTACTGTTCCTGATGCTGTCGTCCTCGGCGTTGGGAATGCTGATTCCGAAGTATTTCATGCTGGTGATGGATGTATCCATTCCCAATAAGGACATGAGAAGCATTGTGTTTTATTCTGTGATGACGATGGTCATTGCCCTTTATACCTGCGTGAGTCTCCGGATTAAGATTAAGCTGATGACACAGATCGGTCAGGATATCGTACACAGTATCCGTTACGATATATTCAAGCATTTGCAGGAGCTGCCGTTTTCTTATTATGATGAACGTCCGCATGGAAAGATTCAGGTGCGTGTTGTAAATTACGTGAATAACCTGAGTGATCTGTTAAGTAACGGTATCATCAACACGATTACTGATCTGTGCAACCTGTTTTTTATCATTGCTTTTATGCTAAGCATTAATGTGCAGCTTACGCTGGTCTGCCTGTGCGGGCTTCCGGTTCTGGCTGTTGTGATTATTGCCCTGAAAAAGAAGCAGCGTAAGGCATGGCAGATCCAGAGCAACAAGCAGTCCAATCTGAATGCTTATATTGCAGAGAGCATCAACGGAGTCCGTGTGACCCAGTCCTTTGTCCGTGAGGACGAAAACAGCGGTATCTTCAACCGGTTGAGTGATGG
>CAVERH010000129.1:3224-5517 GCA_963618065.1 bacterium
CTGTTAAGCCGTTTCTATAATGTGGATTCCGGGGAGGTTTTAATTGATGGAATTGACATTTCCAGGGTTACGATCCGGTCACTGCGCAAGCAGATGGGTGTGATGATGCAGGACAGCTTTATTTTTTCCGGAACGGTCATGGATAATATCCGCTACGGAAATAAAGAGGTTTCGGATGAACAGGTGATTCAGGCTGCCAAAACAGTCTGTGCACATGACTTTATCATGGAAATGGAGAATGGCTATTATACGCAGATCAATGAGCGCGGAAGCCGTCTGTCCCAGGGGCAGCGTCAGCTGATTTCCTTTGCGAGAGCATTGCTTGCGGATCCCAAGATTCTGATTTTGGATGAGGCAACCTCAAGTATTGATACCGAGACGGAAATTCTTCTGCAAAAGGGCTTAAATGAGCTGTTAAAGGGAAGAACCTCCTTTATTATCGCACATCGACTGTCCACCATTAAAAATGCCGATTTCATTATGTACATCGACGCAGGGGGCATTGCCGAAATGGGCTCACACGAGGAGCTGATTAGTCAGAAGGGAGAATACTATAAACTGTATATGTCCCAGTATGATTTCTTAAAATAGGACTTAAGCTGCTTAGACCATCCTTTGGGTAATGCAGTTTTTAGTTAAATACCAAGTATTCAGTTACAAATTATGTCTATTCAGAATAGTCATCAAATTTACTTAAGGAAGGGAAGAGGTATAGAGGTATGGCAAAATTATTTATCAATGAGAAAAAGCAGAAGGGACACATCAATCCCGAAATTTATGGTCACTTTTCAGAGCATCTGGGACGCTGCATTTATGAAGGACTGTATGTCGGAGAAAATTCGGAGCTTCCGAATGTCAACGGTATGCGGAAGGATGTGGTGGATGCCTTAAAGGAGATGAAGATTCCGGTACTGCGTTGGCCGGGAGGCTGCTTTGCAGATGAATATCACTGGAAGGATGGCATTGGCCCGAAAGAAACCCGTAAGAAAATGGTAAATACCCATTGGGGTGGTGTGACAGAGGATAACAGCTTTGGTACGCATGAATTCTTTGAACTATGTGAGCAGCTTGGATGCAAGACCTACATCAATGGTAACGTGGGAAGCGGAAGCGTTCAGGAAATGTCCGAATGGGTGGAATATATGACCTTTGACGGTGTTTCCCCGATGGCAGAGCTGCGTAAGCAGAACGGACATGAGAAGCCCTGGAAGGTCGATTACTTCGGCGTTGGTAACGAGAACTGGGGCTGCGGCGGTAATATGACACCGGAGTATTACGGCAATCTTTACCGCAGATACCAGACCTATGTGCGTAACTACAACAACAGTGCTCCGATTCGGAAGATCTGCTGCGGAGCGAATGCAGGAGATTTTGACTGGACAAAGAATGTACTTGCGACCTGCTATAAGGCACCTGCTCCGGAAAATGCACATGGTTATATGGAAGGACTTTCCTTACATTACTATACTCTTCCGGAGGATGACTGGAGTCATAAGGGAAGTGCCACCGATTTTGATGAACAGAGCTATTACAAGACCCTGTCAAAGACCTGGTATATGAAGGAGCTCATTGAGAAGCACGGAACCATCATGGACGAATACGATCCGAAGAAGGAAATCGGTATGATGGTCGATGAATGGGGATGCTGGTACGATGTAGAGCCGGGAACCAATCCGGGCTTCCTTTATCAGCAAAATACCATGCGTGATGCACTGGTAGCGGCCATTAACCTAAATATTTTCAACAAGCACTGTGACCGTGTGAAGATGGCATGTATTGCACAGCTTGTCAATGTATTACAGTCTGTTATCCTGACGGAAGGTGCGAAGATGCTCCTGACACCGACATACTACATCTTCAGGATGTTCAAATATCATCAGGATGCCGAGCTTCTGGAAAGCAGCGTAAGTGAGAATGGACTTGTGGGACTGGAAGAGAAGTATCAGGTTCCAGCCATCAGCGAATCCGTATCGGTAGACAAGGATGGCGTCTATACCATCACACTTGCCAACGCTTCTCTGGATCAGGCCGAAGAGATGGAAGTGAACTTCTTCGAGTTCGAACCGAAGAGCGCAGAAGCATCTATTCTGAAAGGTAATATGAAGGATCATAATACCTTCGAGAACGGTGATGTGGTGAAGGAAGAAGCTTATGAAGATGTGAAGCTGACACAGAACGGTGTTACACTCACTGTACCTCCCTGCAGTGTAGTGAGCATCCGGGTGAAGTAATTGTAAAATACAAGTGAGAAGTCCCTACAATGTCTGTTTTATAGCAGAATGTGGGGACTTTT
>CAVERH010000130.1:0-5465 GCA_963618065.1 bacterium
AGGCACATGTCAGGCCTATACCAGAAGACTGGTTGATAATCCACTTTTGGGATTGTATTTTTTACAATTGGAACCTGAATATGCACAGAAGGAAGACATAGAGATTATCCCATTTTATACAGAGAGTGAAAGGGAAAAAAGTGTTATTTTTGATGACTATTATATTTTGGAAACAATTCTTACCTCTCCGGATCCTTCTGTGAATGAGTTCGATCGGAAAGGAAGACCTATCTATGCACAGGAAACTCGAAAAAAAGAAGATATTGAATGTTTTATGAATGTACAGCAGGGAATTTTGGAGTATGTGAGAGATTATTTGGCAATATGTCCTGATTATAGAAGGATAATAAACAAATCACTTGATGAGAGCTTGTTGAAGTTGTTGCATCGTTTTAAACTTAATAATCCCAGATTTACAGAGTTAAAGATAGAAGATCCTTTCTTTAACAGAGTTACTAACATACAGGATGTGATTTAGAACCACCTATAGTCAATCTCCCAATAATTTGCTATACTGATAGATAATGAATGAACTGTTACATATTATGGAATGAAACGAATTAGTAACATTGTTGAATGGAATGGTGAGTGTATGAATCAGGTAATCAGTATCGGCAATCAGGGGTTTGACAGCATTCGTCAGGAGCAGAGCTTTTATATTGATAAAACGGCATTTATTAAAGAGTGGTGGGAGGCGAGAGATAGTATCACGCTGATCACGAGACCGAGACGCTTTGGTAAGACCTTGAATATGAGTATGTTGAACTGTTTCTTCTCCAACCGATACGAAGGCAGAGGGGATCTGTTTGAGGGACTTACAATCTGGAAAGAAGAGGCATATCGTAAGCTTCAGGGAACCTTTCCGGTATTGTTTCTGAGTTTTGCAGCAGTAAAAGCAGATAATCTGGAAGACGCCAAGCAGCAGTTGAAGGCACAGATAGCAAGCCTTTATGAAGATAATCGTTTTCTTCTGGATGGAACACTTCTTAGTGAGAATGAGAAGGAAGAATACAAGAAGGTTACCATGTATATGGGTGATGCGGAGAGTTCTCTTGCATTGAACCGGCTTTGCCTTTATCTGAATCGTTATTATGGTAAAAAGGTGATTATCCTGTTGGATGAGTATGATACACCGATGCAGGAAGCTTATGTTCAGGGGTATTGGAAAGAGTTCACTACTTTTATTAGAAGCTTATTCAATGCTTCCTTTAAAACGAATCCCTGTCTGGAACGGGCAATTATGACTGGGATTACGAGAGTGAGCAAGGAATCCGTATTTTCAGATCTGAATAATCTGAATGTGGTGACCTCAACCTCGAAGGAATATGCAGATGCATTTGGATTTACGGAAGAAGAGGTCTTTGCAGCTTTGGAACTGTTCGGGATGGTAGAGCGTAAGCAGGACGTGAAGAAGTGGTACGATGGGTTTACCTTTGGAAACAAAAAGGATATCTATAATCCCTGGTCGATCACGAATTTCCTGGATAAAAGGGAACTACGTCCTTATTGGGCTTCTACCAGTTCCAATAGTCTGGTCAGTAAATTGATTCAGACGGCTTCTCCGGAGATTAAAGAGGGCATGGAATCACTGCTGCAGGGAGAAGAGATTGTAGTAAGTTTTGATGAACAGATTGTATTTGACCAGCTGGACCGGAGCAGGAATGCGATCTGGAGCCTTTTGCTTGCAGGAGGATATTTACGGACAGAAGAAGTTGAGTATCGTGGAATGATGCTGGAGCCATGGTATCATTTAAAGATTACAAATTTGGAAACCTTTAGTGCGTTCAGCAGTATGTTGAAAGGATGGTTTGAGAACGAAGCCTCTAATTACAGTGAATTTGTGGAAGCATTGCTGGACGGGAAGCTTAAAGAAATGAATGCCTATATGAATGATGTGGCATTAACCACTTTTAGCAGCTTTGATGTGGGGAATCATCCATCGGGGCGGACACAGCCGGAACGGTTTTATCATGGTTTTGTATTAGGACTGTTGGTTGAATTACGGGATCGTTATGAGGTTTGTTCCAACCGGGAAAGTGGTTATGGAAGATATGATGTCATGCTAGTTCCGCGGTCCCAAAAGGATGATGCAATTGTAATGGAGTTTAAAGTACATGATCCGCAGGAGGAAGGTTCCCTGCAGGATACCGTAAAAGCTGCATTACAGCAGATTCAGGAGAAGAACTATGACGCAGAACTTCAAGGCCGTGGAATTTCGCAGGATCGGATCCGGCATTATGGTTTTGCATTTGAAGGGAAGAAGGTGCTGATCGGGGAATAAGGGATCGGTCAGTTTGATTTTCAGGGAGGAACAAATGAATTTTGAATTAACAGCATCCATGATGTGTGCGAATTATGGCAATTTGGAGAAGGAAGTCAGGGATTTAGAGCAGGGAGGCATAGATTCCTTTCATATTGATATTATGGATGGACGTTATGTGCCGAATTTTGCCATGTCACTGAATGACATGCGGTACATAGCCAGTGCAACGAAGAAACCATTGGATGTTCATCTGATGATTGAGCATCCAAATAATCATATTAATTTATTCTTAAAGAATCTGAGAGAGGGAGATACGGTTTATATTCATCCGGAGGCGGAGTATCATCCTTCCACAACACTTCAAAGTATCATTGATGCCGGGATGATTCCTGGTATTGCAATTAATCCGGGGACAAGTATTGAGACGGTAATGGAGATGCTCCGTATTGTCAAAAAGGTACTTGTGATGTCAGTGAATCCCGGAAATGCTGGTCAGATGTATCTTCCCTATGTTGGAAAGAAAATAACAAAGCTCCTGGCACTGAAGGATGAAATGGATATCCAGATTTTCTGGGATGGTGCCTGTAGTGCGGATAAAATCTTAGAGTATGCTCCTAAAGGTGTGGATGGCTTTGTCCTTGGAACGACACTTTTATTTGGCAAGGAACAGCCATATGGTGAAACGTTAAAGAATATCAGGGAGTTGAAGTTCTAGGATGAATGTTGCACTTATTTTATCGGGAGGAGTCGGAACACGGCTCGGCGGTGATATTCCGAAACAATACCGGATGGTTGGCGAAAAGCCGGTTATCGCATATTGTCTGGAAACACTTGCACAACAGGAAGAGATTGATGCAATACAGATTGTGGCAGCTCCATCCTGGCAGGAATTTATCTTTGAAAGCAGGAGTGATTCTGGCTGGAAGTTGAAATTCCGAGGATTTTCACTTCCGGGAGACAACCGGCAGTTATCGATCTGGAATGGATTGCAGGATATCCGGAAGTTTGCCGGAGAAGAGGACGTGGTGCTGATCCATGATGCAGCAAGACCATTATTATCCGGGCAGCTGATTCAGGATTGCCTGAATGGAATGGAAGGGTATGACGGTGTTTTGCCGGTACTTCCAATGAAAGATACCGTATACTTAAGTGAAAATGGACAGGAGATTTCCGGACTGCTGGATCGCAAACAGATCTTTGCGGGACAGGCACCAGAGGCGTTTCGGATAGGAAGCTATTATCGTGCCAATCAGTCTTTGTTCCCAGATCGGATCCGACAGATCAATGGATCGACAGAGCCTGCCATTCTGGCAGGGATGAAGATCCGTATGATTCCGGGAGATGAGAGGAATTTCAAGATCACAACAAAGGAAGATTTGACACGCTTCGAGGAGATCATAAAGAAATGAAAGCATATGTGCTGAATGGCGTCGGACAACTGGATCTGATGGAGGTTGACAAACCGGAATTAAGAGATGGGGAAGTGCTGCTTGAAGTAAAGGCGGCAGGAATTTGTGGGTCGGATATTCCCCGTGTTTTTGTGAATGGAACCTATCATTTCCCCACGATTCCTGGACATGAATTTGCAGGAATCGTAAGAGAAGTAAAAGATGTTAAGGATCAGCATCTGATCGGAAAACGGATGGGGGTCTTTCCTTTGATTCCGTGCATGGAGTGCGAACCTTGTCGGCACAAGCAGTATGAAATGTGTATGCACTATGATTATCTGGGATCCAGAAGAGACGGAGGGTTTGCAGAATATGTGGCTGTTCCGGTAAGAAACCTGATTGAACTGCCGGATACCATTTCCTTTGAGGCAGCAGCAATGCTGGAGCCTTCCAGTGTCGGGATTCATGCGTTACGCAGAATTGATCTCGATGGTGTTTGTTCGGCAACCGTCTTTGGAATAGGAACGATTGGAATGTTGATTGCACAGTGGCTGAGGATCCTCGGAGTAGAAGAGATTTATCTAGTTGGAACGAATGATAAACAGAGAGAGCTGGCAGAAAAGCTTGGATTCGAACGATTTTATCATACGAGAAATTGTGATGTGGTGCAGGAAATTTTAAAAGATACAGACGGAAATGGCACAGACCTGGTTATTGAATGCACCGGTTTCAATGAAGTACTGGAAGAATGTCTTGATCTTGCCAGACGTGGTGGTAAGGTATTGCTGGTTGGCAATCCGCATGGAGATATGAATCTCGGACGTGATGTTTATTGGAAGATTCTTCGTAAGCAGCTGCAGCTTTCCGGAACGTGGAACTCCTCTTTTATACCGGAAGAGGCTGAGGATGATTGGACGAGAACTCTGGAGGCTATGCAGCAGGGACTGTTACAGCCGGAGAAGCAGATTACACACAGGCTGAAATTTGAGGAACTTGCCCATGGATTGCAGATCATGAAGGACAAGAGTGAATATTTTAATAAAGTTATGATGGTTCGATAAGAGAGGAAATTCGCTGTAAAGCTGGTTCGTAATCTTCACATTTTCTGTAATACTTGAGAGCTTCTTCTTTTTGACCAAGGCACTCGTAAATGATGCCGGCATTATAAAAAGCAAGATAGCTATTGATGCCGGATACAGAGTGATTAGTGATCGTGGTTGCATTTAAGAATTCCGTAATTGCTTCGGAGAATAAACCATTATTCATGTAAATCAGTCCCATGAGAAAGACAAAGTCTGCATGACAGCAGAATTCGTCATAAATATTTTGTAATTGCAAAGCCTGTGGATATTGTTTGAGCTCTAAAAGACAGTATCCATAGGCTTCTACCATATTTTGGACATATTGCAGCTTGGGATCAACATCAAAAGAAAGCCCATGATCAAAGGACTGTAAAGCATGTTCATAATCTTTTTGAACATAGTAGCATTGCCCGAGTTGTTGCCAGAGATAAGGGTTATCAGAATCTTCCTGTAGGGCTTCCTGTAAAAGCTGGATATTCCGGGTGGCTTTTTGCTTTAAAATTGATTCATCTGCATAACCTGCATGATAAAATTCCAAAGGAGTGTCTGCATATTTGGGGGACATATCCTTTCTTATGGGAAGGGGCTGCTCATGGACGTTTCCTTCATAATGATAATAGGCTTTGTAAAATAAGCGTGCGACAGGTTCAACGCTTGCCATATGCTGGGAGGCTGCATGTTATTGCCCACCTAACCTGACCTGTTTTTAAATCGCTTGCCTGTCATGGGATT
>CAVERH010000131.1:0-5449 GCA_963618065.1 bacterium
GCGTAGCATGCTGGAGACTTGGCTATGAAACTTCGGATATCTGGGATGTGATTGAGGAATACCTCAATAAATAATTTGTAACTATTCAGAGCCATGCAAATTATGGCAATAGGGACGATGAATGCTATGACTAAACAGTCATAAATAAAATAGAAATTAAAAGAAAAGGACTAAGAGCAGTCATGTGGAGAATTTCCATATGGCTGCTTTTCATTGTCGTGCATTAATAGATATGCCTTTGCAATTCTTACGAAATTGCCGTGGAGTGATGCCAACAGCGTCTTTAAATTGCCGGTAAAAATAGGACTCGCAGGAATAATTCAGCTGAAGAGCAATTTCCCGGACGGAAAGATCTGTGGTGAGGAGAAGCTCTTTTGAACGTTCGATCCGCAGATTTTGCACATAGGCAGAAAAGGTGTGACCGGTATGCTTTTTGATCAGGCGGTTAAAGTAATCCTCCTGATAGTGGAATTCTTTGACCAGCATCGGGATATCTACAGTTGCAAGATGAAGATGTATAAATTCAGAGAGAATTTTGAAGGATACAAAAGTACGATCGGCAACAGAGGCAGTGGAAAGCTGATTCTTTCTGTCACGATCAAGAATCTGGATAATACGCAGGAAATATGCCTGAACTACACGCTGGTGTCCAAGCATGGCGGCATTAATTTCGTTGTAAATGGAGGCATACAGAGCATCAACCTGATCGGCATCGTCTGCAGACAGATGTTTTGAAAGATAGTTTGCAGAGGATTTTTCATGCAGACACTGTATCATGAAATTGCGCCAGTCTCCTGGCAGGAGACTGTTGATAAAGTAATCATCAATTATGTGCTGGTCGATCTGGAGATAGAAGATTGTACCGGTACATTCTGTACTGATATCTGTATGTCTGCAGTTGCTGTCCAGAAGGCATACTTCGTTGGAGCGGATATATGTTTTTTTTCCTTCAATTTCGACCACATACTGCCCCGTTGGAACATAGATAAGCTCATAGAAATTATGGCGGTGCAGATGGGTGAGCTTTGGGCTGTTTTCATACAGGAGTTCAGGATATTCTGTTCCTGGTATTGAAAGGAACAGGTGAGCAGGTTCAATATCTGAAGCTGCAATATGTGTTTCGGCAACAAGAGTAAAAGAGCGATAGGCTTCTATTACAGGACACATCTTTTTTGCAGTTTCGGGATCAATGGAACCGAAAAGAAACTTGTGGAGTGCATCAACTGACAGAATGGAACTGCCATATAAATGAAGGTTTGATTCTTTAGTTTTTTCTATTTTATTTGAAAAGGTGTCAAGCAGACATAGCATCTGAGAATTCATGGTTCCTCCTGAGGGTTTATATTTGAAAGTCGGAAAAGTGCAGGTTTTTTATATCCAAATCGTTTGATTTTATTATATTCCTTCTTGTAAAGAATTACAATTTATTTAAATTCAAAATAATTCCTTACAATTATCGCAAAGGAGGAACAACATGAAAGAACAAAAGGGTTTGAAAATGTGGCAAAAGATCGGGTACGGAATAGGCGATCTGGGAAGTAATTTTGCATGGACAACAGTCGTGTCGTTTGTACTGATTTACTTTACAAATGTGGTTGGCCTGCAGGCAGGGGTGGTAGGAACATTGATGGCGTTTTCACGGGTGCTTGACGGAATCAGTGATGTGATTATGGGGCGTATCATTGATGTGACGCACAGCAGGATTGGAAAAGCCAGATTCTGGTATCTGGTGAGTACATTCCCAACTGCTATTTGTGTATTTTTGATATTTAATGTGCCTGCAGTGCTGAGCCTTAATGGAAAATATGTATACACCTTTATCGTTTATACACTTATGGGAGCGGTGTTTTATACCATGAGTAATATTTCATACTCTACTTTGGTAGCACTGGTTACAAAAAATGAGAAAGACCGTATCCAGATGTCTTCTTACCGTTTTATGTTTGCGATGGTTGGTGTTATAGCAATAACATCCGCAACATCAGGACTGGTTGATGCCTTTGGAGGCGGACAGACAGGCTGGCGTACGGTATCAATCATTTATACGATCATTGCTTTTGTAGGTCTGATAATTCCTTTCTTCTGTGTACATGAGCTTCCGGAAAGCGAACTGATGGAAGAGGTACCTCGGGCTGGAATGAATCAGATGGAAGAGAAAAAGACAGGTTTTTTTACATCCATAAAGCTGCTTTTGACAAACAAATATTTTGTACTGATTCTGCTGGTGTATTTCTTTAATTATCTGCTGTCGGGCGTAAATTCCGGAGTGATGGTTTTCTATGCTACTTATGTGCTGAAAAATACTACTGTTATGGGACTGCTGAGTATGGCAAGTATGCTTCCGATGATCATATTTATGCCTTTTATGGCAAAGATAGTAGGGAAAGCGGGCAGCATGCAAAGGTCATGTGTGATAGGAACCGTAATATCCATTATCGGTGGAGTGATTATTCTGTTTGGGGGAAATTTCTCTTTTGCATTATTGCTTGTTGGACTTTTGGTGAAATGTATAGGAACTCTGCCAGGAACTTCTACTTTTGGACCGCTGACAGCCGCAGCGAATGAAAATATCCAGCTTCGGACAGGACAGGATCTGACAGGAATGTTTTTCTCCTGCTCATCTGTAGGTACAAAGCTGGGACAGGGACTGGGAACGGCACTTACCGGAATTCTTCTGGATCTTGGAAGGTTTGACGGAATGGCAGCAGTCCAGGCTCCGTCAGCAGTATCAATGATTAAATATCTGTACATACTGACCCCGGTGATTGGATCTGTGATTACATTGGTGATCTATCTTGGAATGGATGTTGAAAAGAAAAATTCCATGCTTAAAGCGTAAGATAGCATGCAGAGTACAAACGGAAAGGAAGAGTTTATATGAAGAAAACTAAGATAAATGACGGGTGGAAGTTCAGCTACGGGCTTTTGGGAAAATTAGCAGCGCTTGTTGGTACACAGCATGAAAAATTTGAATCAGTTGATCTTCCACATGATTTTGTAATATCTACGGATGTTTCTCCTGATGCGGTTGGAGGACGTTTTACAGGTTTCTATAAGGGAAATGCCGGCACTTATTGTAAGACATTGCCGTTTGAAAAAGAAGATTTGAAGAAGAGACATGCATTGCTTTTTGATGGTGTTTACAGAGATGCACAGGTAGCCGTGAATGGATGCGTGATAGGAGTGCATAATTATGGGTATACCCCTTTTATCTATGATATTACTGAGTATTTGCAGCCTGGAGAAAACACAGTCATCGTTGAGGTTGATTCCTCCCGGGAGCCCCATTCACGATGGTACAGCGGTGGAGGGATATACCGGGATGTGTATCTTCTTGAATCTGAGAGAAGATATATACAGCCCTGGTCAGTTTTGGTAAAGACAGAGACCCTGATCAATGGAGATGCTGTGATACGGATTGAAGCAAAACTGGGCGGTACAGCTACTTATGGAGAAAGGATAACTTTTGTGCTCAGAGATCCGGAAGGTAAAGTGGTGGAAACCCGCAGATTTTTAACCCGTGGAAATGACCATTTCTCTATAAGAATGGAAGTAGAACAGGCAAAGCTGTGGAGTCCGGAAAGTCCTTCCCTGTATCATGTAGATGTTGAACTCAGTAATGCTGATGGAATCCTGGACACAGATTCTGTACAGACTGGAATACGTACACTGACCTTGACAGGACTGCACGGTTTACAGCTGAATGGAAAAACTTATCAGATAAAAGGAGGAAATCTTCATCATGACAATGGTATCCTTGGTGTAGCAGCTTTTAGAGATGCTGAATACCGCAGGGTACAGAAGATGAAAGAAGCAGGATTTAATACGGTCCGCTGTGCTCACAATCCCCCTTCTGCAGAGTTCCTGAATGCCTGTGATGAACTGGGAATAATGGTAATGAATGAGCTTTTTGATGTCTGGTCTGTAAATACAAATGATGCGGATTACCATTTGAATTTTGATACCTGCTGGGAACAGGATATGGAGAATGCAGTAATGCGTGACAGAAACCATCCCAGTATCATTATGTGGTCCATCGGAAATGAAATCTCAAATGTGCTTCATGCAAATCCGATAGACGGGATGATTCTCACCAGAAAGCTTGTGGAGAAGATGCGTACACTTGATCCTACCAGGCCGATTACAAATGATGGAAGTGGAAATCGTAAATTTTCTAAGGAGGAGATAGAGCGATCTGTAAAAGATTACGGAAAGGCAGGCGTAAATAATGCAGAGATCATTCTGGATCTGGGAGGTCCCTTTGACTCCATGAGACTGGATGAGGAAACTTTTGAAGAATATGTATCAATGCTTGACAGCTATAATCCGCACTATGTACATAACTGCAATTATATAGATGCAGAAAAATACCCACATCTGCCGCTAGTACCGGGAGAGATGTTCAGCAGTGGAATAGATCTTTCATGGGAACAGGTAAAAAAATATCCCAATATTATCGGAGACGTAGTATGGACCGGATGGGATTATCTGGGTGAATCTGGGATAGGAGTACCCTGTTATCTGACAGAGGAAGAGCATCGTAAGGTGGAAGACCAGATGGAGATTATTCCTATGAATATTCCCTACCCTACAAGAGTTTCCGGCTGTGGAGATATTGATATAACAGGTGCATTCAAGCCATCTGTTGCATACAGACGCATTGTATGGGGCAGCCGGGAAACCCATATAAGTGTACTTCCGGCAAAGTATTATGGTCTGGTAAAAAGAAAGAATGCCTATGCGTTTCCGGCAGTTGAGGATTCCTGGAGCTGGTATGGAGATGAAAAAAAACATGTGCTGGTATATGTGTATACCGCTGCTGAAAAAGTGAAGCTGTATCTGAACGGGAAATTGATAGGAGAAAAGACTGCCGGTAAGGAGAAAAGGTATATGGCGGTGTTTGATGTGCAGTATGTTCCTGGGGTGCTTGAAGCTGTAAGCTATAATGGCGACGAAGAGGTTTCACGGAATTGTCTGGTGACTGCCGGGAAAGCAGCAGCACTTTCAGTTGTACTGGAAAAAGACAGATATATTGCCGACAGAGGAAATGTTGCTTATGTAAGGGTATGTGTCAATGATGACGAGGGAAACACTGTGAATTGCGAAAATAAACATGTGATTTTATCGGTGGAAGGAAACGGAAATCTGGTAGGTGCCGGAAGTGGAAATCCGGTGACAGAAGAGAATTATACCGGAAATGAATTTGACACATATCAGGGTACACTGATAGCAGTAATACGAAGTGATGGAACAAAAGGTAAGACCATCATTACAGCTTCCGCAGATGGGGTACAGACTGGAAAAGCAGAGCTCATATGGGAATAACAGAAATTAAAAGAAAAGGAGCTGGTGTCCGGAAGGGATACCAGCTTTTATAAACTGAAAATTGCTCCATATGCCCGGTACTTTCTTGAAAGAGGACTGCATAAATATATAGAAATACTTTCAG
>CAVERH010000132.1:0-5444 GCA_963618065.1 bacterium
CCAGACACTTGCTGTCAGGCTGCGTAAGAACATGATTCAGGAGTGAGCAGGCTCCCTTTGCGAAGCAAAACTTCAAATGAGCCTGCGAATCTGTTACTGGAACGAGGTACGAGTGAACAGTAATAGAAAAGAGACTTGAATAGTTACATTTGAACAGTTATACTTGAATCGTTATAACCTCAGAGAAAATGGGAAAGGTATATCATAATGGAAAAATTTTTGGACTTAATTTCAAACGAAATGAAACAGGCATTTGAAGCAGCCGGATATGACAGGGAGTTGGGGAAGGTAACCGTGTCGAACCGCCCGGATCTTTGTGAATATCAGTGTAATGGGGCAATGGCAGGTGCGAAGCTTTATAAGAAAGCGCCGATCATGATAGCGAACGATGTTGCAGGAAAGTGTGCGGACAGCAAGATTTTTGCAGAAGTACAGGCAGCTGCTCCCGGCTTTTTGAATTTAAAGATTAAGGGAAGCTTTCTGGCAGACTATCTGACACAGATGGAGAAGGAAGAGAAGTTTGGCTTGGAAGCTCCTGAGAAACAGAAGACGATTATTGTGGATTACGGCGGACCCAATGTGGCAAAGCCGCTTCATGTCGGACATCTTCGTTCTGCAGTCATTGGTGAAAGTGTGAAGAGAATTGCCCGTTACATTGGACACAAGGTGATCGGTGACATTCACATGGGAGACTGGGGTCTGCAGATGGGACTGGTCATCACTGAGATGAAGGAGCGTTACCCGGATCTTGTATATTTTGATGAAAGCTTTGACGGCGAATATCCGGAGGAAGCACCGGTGACGGTTACAGAGCTTGAGGAGATTTATCCTACCGCGAGCAAGAAGTCCAAGGAGGATCCGGGCTATAAGGAAAAAGCAATGGAAGCAACCTTTAAGCTCCAGAGCGGAGTGAAGGGCTATCGTGCTTTGTGGAAACAGATTATTAAGATCTCTGTTGCGGATATGAAGCGCAATTACGATAACCTGAATGTGACCTTTGATTTGTGGAAGGGAGAAAGTGATGTCCATGATGTGATTCCCGGCATGGTGGATTACATGAAGAAGGAGGGCTATGCATATATCAGCGATGGCGCTCTGGTTGTGGACGTTAAGGAAGATACCGATACCAAGGAAATTCCGCCCTGTATGATTCTGAAATCAGACGGCGCTTCCTTATATAATACGACAGATCTGGCGACCATTATGGAGAGAATGCGTGAGTATCATCCGGATCAGATGATCTATCTGACCGACAAGCGGCAGGATCTTTATTTTGAACAGGTTTTCCGCTGCGCACGCAAGACAAAGCTGGTGGATGAAGATACCGAACTTGTGCATATCGGCTTCGGTACGGTAAACGGTGCAGACGGACATGCATTCAAGACCCGTGACGGCGGTGTAATGCGTCTTGAAATGCTGATCAACGAAATCAATGAGAAGATGTATCAGAAGATCGTGGAAAGCCGTGAGGTAGACGAGGAAGAGGCCAGAAATACCGCAAAGATTATTGCACTTTCCGCAATCAAATACGGAGATCTGTCCAATCAGGCTTCCAAGGATTATATTTTTGATATTGATAAGTTCACCTCCTTTGAAGGAGATACCGGTCCGTACATTCTTTATACCATCGTCCGGATCAAGTCCATTCTTGCAAAGGCAAAGGAACAGGGAGAAGATCTTACGAATCTGACCTTAAAAGAAGCAGATACGGATTCCCAGAAGGCATTGATGATGACGATTGCACGTTTCAATGCCATGATGGAAAATGCATATGAGGAGGTTGCACCGCACAAGATCTGTGCCTATATTTATGATCTTGCCAATGCATTGAATCGTTTTTACCATGAAAACCGGATTCTTGCCGAAGAGGATGAGACAAAGAAGAAGAGCTGGCTTAATCTTCTGATCCTGACCAGGGAAATTCTGGAGGCTTGTATTGATGTGCTTGGCTTCAGTGCACCGGAAAGGATGTAATGCATGGCAGGAAAGTATTATGCTGTGCGGAAAGGTACGGTGACTGGAATTTTCCGTACATGGGAAGAATGTAAGAAGAATGTCCACGGTTATTCCAGCGCAGAATATAAGAGCTTTAAAACGCTGGAAGAAGCAGAAGCATATATGAAGGGTGGAGCCTCCACAGAAGAAGTAACGGACGCGGTTCCGATCTATGTGGATGGAAGCTATAACAAGGTAACGAAAGAGTTTTCCTATGGCATGGTTGTTCTTTTGAAGGAAGGCGAGCAGACCTTCTGTGAGTCCTACCGGGATGAAGAGCTTGCCACAATGCACAATGTGGCAGGAGAGATTAAGGGCGCGGAGGCGGCCATGCGGTATGCCATGGAAAAACACATTCCGGCAATTACGATTTACCATGATTACGAGGGCATTGCGAAGTGGTGCCTTGGGGACTGGAAAACGAATAAAGAAGGTACGAAAGCGTATAAAGCATTTTATGAGGAAGCCTCGAAGGAGGTTTCCATCCGTTTTCAGAAGGTGACCGGACATTCCGGAGATCATTATAATGATCTGGCAGATCAGCTTGCCAAAAAGGCATTGGGGATTGACTGAGTAGTCACCAAATAAGTTTAGAAAAGAGGTTTCGTTATGGTATCTTATCTGATTGGACGAAATGAACCGATCCTTGCAGCAATCGGACTTTTGATCGCATTTGCGGGAACGATTGTGTTCACGGCAATTTTCTGTGACCGTCTGCCGAAGGACGGAGGAAGAGCATTTGCACACGACGGCAAGCTGTCCGCGGGAAAGCCGAGAGGTGCCGGCCTTATTTTCGTGGTAGTCTTTACGATTGCCGCACTTTTGTTTGTTCCGCTGAGTACAGAGACGATCATCTATCTGATACTGGTTGCAGCCGAAATGCTTACCGGATATATGGATGATGCATCGGAGAAGCCATGGGGAGAATGGAAGAAGGGAATTCTGGATCTTATCATTGCGATCATTGTGGCAGTCACTTACCTGAACTTTAATTCCAATGAAATTTATCTGGCATTTCTTCATAAGACGGTTGCCATTCCGGAGATTATTTTTGGAATTCTGGTTGTGATTCTGGTATGGGCATCCATCAATGTGACGAACTGTGCAGACGGTGTGGACGGATTGTCGGGAACACTGGCACTCATCACACTTGGTACCTTTTATATTCTGGACAAGCAGCTTGATGCGCAGGGAAACTTTTCTTTTGTTATTCTTGTGTTTATGAGCTGTATTTTAGGATATCTGTGGTATAATGCAACACCGAGTAAGCTGATGATGGGGGATGCAGGATCCCGTGCGATGGGTATTTTTATCAGTATTGCAGCATTGAAGAGTGGCTCGCCGCTTCTGTATATTCCGGTGGCACTTGTCCTTATTCTGGATGGAGGATTGGGACTTGTGAAGGTTACCCTGATCCGTGTGTGCAGGATCCATATTATGAAGAATATCCGGACACCGCTGCATGACCATGTCCGCAAGGTAAGCGGCTGGTCCAATACCCAGACCGTGTTCCGCTTTGCGATTATCCAGATTGTGCTGTCCGCAGTTGTGATTTATGGGATACGATAATGAATAAAATTGATTTGCATATGCATTCCATATATTCTGATGGAAATTAATAAAGTAAAAGAACAATGTAAATTACAGGACATATTATGAATAGGAATTTGCTAGTTGACATTCGATATTCCGCATGTTATATTCTTTGCAAAGCATATATTTCAAATAATCGAATCCGAGTCATCCACTTCTGATATGGATGAATTTCTAAGATATTATAGATTGGAACATTTAGAACAGTATCTATCGGGATACGTGATATTGTTTGGTATCTATTCTAGTTTTGAAAACAGAAGTTTTCTGAAATCCATGCTTTTAAATCACATTCAAACAATTGAAAAGGCGGGAGGAAGGAAAACAGACGTCAGTTTGTGTGACTTAGGTGAATGTTTATATGGAACGTTGACCGGTTCGTTTTTATCTTCCGCAAAGGGAGGAAGATATGGGAGAAGTAAAAGTAACCAAAGAAGTGACAGAGGGAGTAACAAAAAAAGCAGAAGTAGTAGGAAAAACAGTTAAAGAAATAACAAGAGAAACAAAAGTACAAAGAAATTATAAAGATACGGTAAGCCGGATGTTGTTCCGGGAGCCGGAGAATGCATTATCCCTATATAATGCACTGAATGGGACAAGTTATACGGATGCTTCACAGATTACATTTAATATGTTAGACAATGCAATCTATATGGGAATGCAGAATGACATTTCGTTTTTGATTATGAATGAAGTCAACCTGTACGAGCATCAGTCTACTTACAATCTGAATATGCCGTTAAGAGATCTGTTTTATGTAGCAGAGCTATTGCAGGTTTATGTGAAAGATCAGTCATTATACAGTTCTAAATTAATTAAGTTGCCAACGCCACATTTTGGTTAACAGTTCAGCCATGCAGAAATGATTATCTAATATGACCGTGGGAGCTTGCTCACAAAGGGCAGATGGGATAATCATTTCTATAGGGCAGACGCCCGACATGAAATAAGTTGTCGGTAATAAAAATATATCTAATTGATTATGAGGAAACCGACAACTTATGAATGGCAAGGCTGAACTATTATGTTGGGTGGTAGAAAGTAAGCCTGAGAAAAGAATTCTGAGACTATCAGAAGCATTTGAAGTTCCTACAGAAGATCCAGAACTGGAATTAAAGGTAACGATCCTGAACATTAATCCTAAGATGAATGAAGAATTGAAAGAAAAGTGTCCGATTCTAAAGCAATATACCCAGTATGTAGAACAGGTTCGGTACAACAGTGCAGGTATGCCGCTGGAACAGGCGGTAGAAGCTGCGATTGAGTACTGTATCCGGCATGATATATTGAAGGATTTTTTGTTAAAGCAAAGGGCTGAGGTAGTTAAGATGAGCATTTTTGAATATGATGAAGAACGTGAAATGGAGCTGATCCGGAGGGATGAACGGGAGATCGGGAGACAAGAGGAACGTCAGAGAGCGCAGGAGGAACTGGATAAAAACAGGGAGAATACCATTCGATCTATTATTTCCATATGTAAGGAAATGGGAGGGGATCAGGAAGTGGCGGCTCAGAAGCTGATGAAGAACTGCAATCTGAATGAGGAGCAGGCTAAAGAGAAGGTGGCGCTATATTGGGAATAAAGAAAACAGTTACTTATAATGTTTTGCGCAGCTCCGTAGGAGAGCAGCCATAGGTGGCCTTGAAATCTCTTAAAAATACCTTGTAGTTCTGGATGCCGTGTCGTTGTAACAGTTCAGTAATGCTTGCATCGGTACGTAGCAGATCCTCATGGAAGTGCATGGTGCGGACAGCATTGAGATAGGATAAGAAGGTCTGTCCGGTGTGTTTCCTGAACAGCCGGCAGAAATATTCATGACTCACATGAAGAGCGGAAGCTGCATCATGCAGGGTAA
>CAVERH010000133.1:0-5387 GCA_963618065.1 bacterium
CCTCTGGTAGATGCTTATTTTGCGTGGGTTAAAGAAATGTTAGCTAATCCGGGCTTGGATCAGAGTTCAGCCATAAAGGCAGCCCTCAACTATTCCTTTAATCAGGAACAGTATTTGAAAACCTTTCTAACAGAGCCGGAGGTTCCGTTGGACAATAACGATGCCGAGCGAAGTATCAAGAAATTTTGTGTGGGCAAACACAGCTGGCACATCATAGAATCCAAAAACGGTGCAAAAGCAAGTGCAATGATGTATTCCATTGCAGAAACGTCAAAAGCAAATGGACTAAATCCGTTTGAATATTTCCAGTATCTAATGGATCAGCTTAAGGAATACCCAAGGAATAATGTACCTGAAGATAAACTGGCAGAACTTATGCCCTGGTCGAAAACACTTCCCGATTGTTGTAAACAACCGAAGAGATAATCAAGACTCGCCACCTGATAGAGGTGGCGATACTTTTTGGGGGAGGCGAGTTATTTACCTGATACGAATTTTTCATGCATATAATTACGATGAAATCAATAATACCAGTACAACTCCTACAGAACCAACGGTTACTCAGGTTACTTTTGCTGTGCCGGGGTCTACAGGAAAATATAATATATCATCCACTAATGCTGTACTGGATGCCAATATTACAACAAATGTCAGAACGACATCCGGAATTACTGTCGGCATTAAAATCGGCACATCTGAGAATAATTTAGGCAGTATAAAGAATTACAGCGAACAATTGTCACAAGCTGGATACAATCAGTTGAATAATAAAGGCTATTATCAGGTTTGGTTTGATATGAATTCTGAACTGAAAGTAACCTTAAAGCCTAATACGACATATTATTATCAATTTTATACATTAATTAATAGCAAGGATTATGCTAGCGGAGTTCGCTCTTTTAAAACACAATATGACAACGATACTGATACAGAAAAACCTACAATTTCAAACCTTAAGCTTGTAAGCAAAAACAGCGATGGTTATACCCTTCAGTGTAATGTCAGCGATAATGTTGGCGTTTCCTATGTGTATTTTTCAACATGCACGGAAGCATCTGGAAAAACAGACTGGGTAGCATATAAAGTTGATAATATTGTGAATGGTGTGGCAACCTGCGAAATCAAAGCATCTGATTTTGCTAATAGAGAGGGGATATACTATACAGATATAGCTGCATTTGATGCAGCAGGTAATGAATCGACACCGATAAATACACAATATAACATAGACCGAACTGCTCCGGTTGTTATATCTGCTGAAATTACATCCCGTGATAAAGATGGATATAATGTAACAGCAACCGCTACGGATAATGTGGGAGTAACTGTGATTAAATTCCCATCATGGAAGAGTGGTGGAACAGAAGATGACATTGTCTGGTATGAGGGAACACCGGTAGTAAATGGTACTTCAACATGTAGAATTAATATCAAGGATCTGAAATCTGAAAATGGTAAATACTGGACAGATATCAGAGCTTATGATGCAGATGGGAATGTATCAGGTCTTACTAGCATAAACCATTTGTCAGTTAGTATTGATAGTGATGCACCGGCAATCTCAGATGTAACAACTACGAAGCTTTCCGATTCATCTTATAAAGTATCCTGCAAGGTGACAGATGATAATCTTAAATCTGTTCAATTCGGAACATCTGTAAATGGAAAACAGGAAGTATGGAATACGGTTTCCGCAAAGGACGGAGTTTATGAAGCTGTCATTAGTGCAGATGATTTTTCCTCCGAATCAGGAAGCTATGTTACAACAATTAAAGCAGTAGATACATTTGGAAATGAAAGCACAAAGAAGTCCGAGACAGTAAACCTTACGGGTTCTGAAAAGCCTCTGACAGGGATCGCATTAAATAAGGACTCTCTGGAATTGGAAAAAGGAGCAGCAGAAACACTGACAGTCAGCTACAGTCCGGCAGATACAACAGACAGTAAGGAAATAAGCTGGACGAGTGATGATGCGTCTGTAGCTACAGTAACCAGTGGAAAGGTTACTGCTGTAGGTAAAGGAACGACTAAAATCACCGCAACGTGCGGAAGTTATACAGCAACCTGTAGTGTTACGGTAATAGAGAAAGAGGTAACGCCGGTTCCGTCAGAAAAGCCATTAACAGGGATTACATTAAATAAGGAAACTCTGGAATTGGAAAAAGGAGCAGCAGAAACATTGACGGTCAGCTACAGTCCGGCAGATACAACAGACAGTAAGGATGTAACCTGGACAAGCAATGACGAATCTATCGCTACTGTATCGGATGGAACGGTCACGGCAGTAGGTAAAGGAATGGCGGTAATTACTGCCAAGGTTGGAAATTATGAGGCTTCATGTAGTGTTACCGTAACCGAGAAGGAAGTAATCCCTTCATCGGAACCGACAGAGACACCGACACCAAGTGAAGATCCCAGCCCGACCCCGAGCGTGGATCCAGACCCGACCCCAAGTGAAGATCCCAGTCCGACTCCGAGCGTGGATCCAGACCCGACCCCGAGTGAAGATCCAGATCCGACCCCAAGTGAAGATCCAGATCCTACACCAAGCG
Source organism: bacterium (assembly GCA_963618065.1). Lineage (GTDB taxonomy): Bacteria > Bacillota > Clostridia > Lachnospirales > Lachnospiraceae > Suilimivivens. Next base: position 2,553 of record CAVERH010000133.1, read on the forward strand.
TGGATCCAGACCCTACACCAAGTGAAGAACCGGATCCAACCCCGAGTATAAGTCCTGATCCGGCACCGACAGAAAAGCCGACTCCAAGTGTGAAGCCTGATGTACCTGTTAAAAATCCGGTATCTCAGCATGCTCATAATTTTAGCTGGGTAACTGTGCAGAAAGCCAGCAAAACACAGGATGGATTAGAAGAATTAAAATGTGACTGTGGAATGGTTAAGGAAAGCAGTGTCATACCGGCAAGTCAGGTATATGTCAATGAATTGTATCAGAATCTTGGTAAGGCACCAAAGGATGGAGAGGTATCCTTCGATTCGGGAAGAATCTATACAATCTCCGACTACCTGATTAAGAAGCTTCAGGAAAGAGCCGATGTGACTACTACGATCACTTTCGAGTATCAGTACAAAAAATACCGAATGATTATTCCGGCAGGAGTGGATTACACAGAATTCCTGGAAGATGATGTGTACTTTTACGGTTATTTCTATTTTGCCAAGGAAGTCGGAGCGAAAATAGAAGAATTATAATAGACAGGCTTTAATGCATAGAAAGAAAAAGCGCAACTATTCTGTACAGGTCGAGGCATTTGCTGCTTGGATCGTAAGAATATGATACAACAATGCAAATGATTTATAATTTTGCAGAATGTTTTGAGCGGATACAGGCAGAACTTAAAAATAGGTTCTGCCTGTATTTTCTTGCCTATGAAAAAAAGATCTGGTGGATCGCTTTTAAGTTTTTTCATAATAATGAAAAGCACCAAAAACAGAATTAAGAAATATTTTTGTATAGAAGATCTGATATTGGGTGGAAGAGGAATTGTGAACGAATTGGAAGATTACAGTATCAGGTCTAATCGGGCTGCTGACATAGCAGCCCTTTCTACAAGTGGCTTTTTAGAAGAAGGATAAAGGTAGTGGAACGTGTAAGCAAAAGTTGAAAACCACCAAAGAAAAACGTAAAAAATTTAAAAAACATGTTGAAAATTAACAAATGTTCTGTTATATTGAAATCACAAATCAGATTAAGCATATGACAGAATTGTTTGAATCGAAATCTAAAAATCATTAAGGAACATTTCGTTACCAGTATTCACAAATAATAACTTGGCGCAGATATTACGTTTCCAGGATCTATGCTTATTCCCAGAGAAAACAAAAGATAAGCAGGAGATTTTGTTGTGTCATTTTGCTCCTGCAAAAGGAGGAAGAATGAAAAACAAGGACACCAAGGATCTTGTGATGAAGGATTTTGAAGCATATCCGGATGTGGCGGCCGATCTGCTGAATGTATTCTTACATGAAGGACAGCAGAGAGTCAAGCAGGAAAATCTCCTGGCGGCACCGACAGAAACGTTGTATCAGGGACAGGAAAAAGGTATTAAAGAAGAGGAGGATATAAAAGTGTGTGAATTATTTGACCAGTATGAGAGAAGGGGACGTATTGAACAATTAATATTGGATAATATGGAAGAACATCGACCAGAGGAGATAATTATTGATAAGCTAGTTCATTGGTTTTCGCTAACGAAAGAACAGGCCAAGATGTACTATGACAAGTATGCCAGAGCGGTGGTATAGCAACCGTGGCACTAAGTAAGGCAGAACTCAGAGATGGGTTCTGCCTTTTACATTTCCTTTTCCATCCTTGACAAACATTTTACATAAGCGCACTTTTTCATTTTACAAGCGGTCTTTATGATGAAATACATAAGATCAAAACAAACAAAATATCACCGGAATCAAAACAAAGGGTGAATCGAGAGGAGATTTGTTATGAAAAAGAAATTAAGCGTATTGGTTATGGCTCTCGCAGGAGCAGCACTTCTTGCCGGATGTGGTTCTAACACAACCACAGTAGCAGACACTACCACAACAGAAACAACAGAGACTACTGCAGATGCAGCACCGGCAGAGGATACGGCTGCAGAAGCAGCTGCACAGACAACCGAGGATAACGGAACCGTATCTACCGATGGTTCCACCTCCATGGAGAAGGTCATCGGTGCTTTGGGAGAATCCTTCATGGCACAGAACGAAGGAGTAACCTTTACCTACAACCCGACAGGCTCCGGCTCAGGTATTACCGCAGTGGAAGAAGGAAGATGTGATATCGGACTTTCCAGCAGAAACTTAAAGGATGAAGAAGTTGCAAAAGGCTTAACCCAGACCGTACTTGCATACGACGGAATTGCAATGATTGTTAATCCGGAAAATCCGGTTTCCGATCTTGATGTGGATACTATCGCTAAGATCTACAAGGGTGAAATCACCAACTGGAGCGAGGTTGGCGGAAACGATGCAGAGATCGTACTGATCGGACGTGAAGCAGGAAGCGGTACGCGAGATGGCTTTGAATCCATTACCGGAACCGAAGATGCATGTCAGTATCGTCAGGAATTAACCTCTACCGGTGATGTGATTACAACCGTAGCTCAGAATCCGGATGCAATCGGATATGCTTCCCTCGCTGCTGTAAAGGATACCGTAAAAGCTCTTTCCGTAGGCGGTGTAGTTCCCACTGAAGATACCGTAAAAGATGGCTCCTATGTTATCCAGCGTCCATTCGTACTCGTAACCAAGGATGGCATAGCATTATCTGCAACGGCTCAGAAGTTCTTCGATTACGTTACCTCCGCTGATGCGGCAGACATCATTTCCGAAGCCGGAGCAGTAGCAGCCAACTAAGATATCAAAACTGTAAAATAAACGTAACTATTCAGAACTCCATTCGCAAAACCGCTGTTTCACAGCTTCCTTTTGCTCATGTAGTTACTTCGCCATATAAATCATGGCATATGTCCGCTTGAATGCAAGCATTCATCGTCCATAC
>CAVERH010000134.1:0-4725 GCA_963618065.1 bacterium
CGGAATGTGGCCGTTTTGCTCCGCAAATCCGGCCGTTTAGCTTCGCAATATGCATTTAAACCGTATTCTGGCAGAAAATACTGGAAAAACAATCGAAGAAATATGCAGGGATACAGAAAGAGATAACTTTATGACAGCGACAGAAGCATTGCAGTATGGATTAATAGATCAGGTTATCGAGAAACGATGATCGAGATAGCAATGTTCTTTTGTATTTTCTAATAATAACTGTTGACAAGTGACCGATAGGTAACTATAATTAAAGTAACCAAAAGGTAACTTGATAACAGATTTAAATTAGGAGAGATAGACATGGAAAGCAAGGAAAAGAACACAAAGGAAAAAATATTGGAAGAAGCTTTGAAGTTATTTGCACAGAGTGGATATATGGGAACATCCATGAATGATATTGCTTCAAAACTTGGAGTAACCAAGGCAGCATTGTATAAGCATTATAAAAGCAAGCAGGAGATATTGGACAGTATTATTGAAAAAATGAATGAATTGGATATTGAGAGAGTAAAGCTGTATGAAATGCCGGAGGGTGATTTGGAAAAGGTTACAGCTGAGTATAAAGAAACGGCATTTGATAAGATTAAGCAGTTCACAAAGGTGCAGTTTCTTCATTGGACAGAGGAAGAGTTCTCATGCTGTTTCCGTAAGATGTTGACATTGGAACAGTACAGAGAGCCACAGATGGCACAGCTATATCAGAATTATCTTGCAAGCGGACCATTAACTTATATGGAAGCTTTGTTTTCTGGAATGCTGGGCGATGAAGGAAAAGCCAGACAGACAGCACTTGATTTTTATGGACCTATTTTTTTGCTTTACAGCATATATGATGGAGCAGAAGACAAAAGTCATGTGATAAAGTTACTGGAAGAGCATATGGATCACTTTTTACAGGAAATGCAGATACGTTGAAAGGGGGAAGTAATTTGAACGATGAATCAGAACATCAGGAATGGATTCTTTGTCCGAAATGTGGAAGCAAAACAAGATTGAGGTTAAGGAAAGATACGATGCTTGCAAATTTTCCTTTGTTTTGTCCAAAGTGTAAAGAAGAGAGCCTGATTGATGCAGAAAAATTTATAGTAAAGGAAGCCAGACGCTAAGACGCAGTGCAGATTGTAATATTACAGTTTTGCACTGCGTCATTTATATTATGGAGGTCAAAAAAGAATGAAAGCAATCATATATACATCAAATACCGGAAGCACAGCGGAGTATGCACAATTACTGGGAAATGAATTGAATCTTCCGGTACATAGTTTACAGCAGGCAAAAAATAAGGTGCCTGCCGGCAGTGAAATCATTTATCTCGGCTGGATTATGGCAGGAGGAATCAAAGGATATAAAGAGGCAGCAAAATTGTATAAAGTGCGTGCAGTCTGTGGTGTCGGCATGGGACAGACAGGCACACAGCTAAAAGAGGTCAGGGATAAAAACGCTATTCCGCAGAGGATTCCTTTATTTACGTTACAGGGGAACTTTGATGTGAAGAAGCTTCATGGAGCATATCGTTTCATGATGAATGTCATGGTTAAAACTGCCGGAAAGGGATTGGCAAATAAAACCGACCGTACGCCCGAAGAGGATGATATGTTAGATGTGATGGTAAATGGTGGAAAACGAGTATCTTTACAGAATTTGAAGGCAGTTACTGAGTGGTACAAAAGTTTGAATTAGCAGGAGGAAAAAAGGATGAAACTCTATTTTGGAAATATGGTAACAACAGTTACTACACTTATGATTGTATCACTGGTTGGGTTTGTTGGATACTCAATCAGTAACAGAAGCAACATTAATTTCTGGGGCAGAAGGAGCCTGTTTGTTTTGGCATATGGTCTTGTTATATGCTGCTTTGCAGCGGCAAGGGACGGATTGGATAAAACAATTCAGTATACGATAGATGGAAGCTGTAATCCTGGAATATTTTCACTTGTGAGCGTTCCAAACATCGTTGGATGTGTCGGAGCCGCAATCATAATTATTGCAGCAATAGCAACACCAATTGCAAAGTCACAGCATATGCGTGAGATATGGTTTTATGTAATGTCCAGCGGAGTGATGCTAAAGATTGTAGTTATGGAGATCGCAAGAATTATACAGATGTTTTAGGAGTGTTTTCATGAGAGTAGAGACTGAAAGAATGTATCTTTATCCTTTAAGTGATGAAGAAATGTGGTTGGTTATTGAAAAAGAATCTGATTCTGAGATGAAACAGGCTTATACGGAGATGCTTGAAGGGAGTCTTTCTAACCCTGATAAGAGAATATGGTATGCCATCTGGAATATGGAATTGAAAAATGATCCGGAAACTATAGCGGGTGATTTTTGCTTTAAGGGACTTGGTGATGATGGAGTGGTTGAAATTGGATATGGTCTGAAAGAAGAGTACCGGCATCACGGATATATGACAGAGGCAGTAATAGCAATCACAGAATGGGCATTGTCACAGGACGGTGTAAAGCAGGTGGAGGCGGAAACTGACGCAGAAAATATAGCCTCACAGAAAGTCCTTTTCCGATCAGGATTTGTCAGTAATGGAAAGATGGGAGAAGAGGGACCAAGATTTGTATATGAAGGCAGGTGATAACAATATGAAGATAAATATAGGAAACCATGAGTTCACAGAATTATGGGATGGCGTTTTATACAAAGCCTTATCAGATTATCCGAACGTAAGTGATAATGAAATGAAGGACATTATTGATTTTGTGAATTATGAGAAAATCAATGGAAGACAATGTGAGATAGAAGCTGATAGCGAGGACATTTTACGGTATGTTCAGAAAGAAATGCTTAATCCGAAGAAGTATAAGGATGTACGCAGACCTGAAATTATAAGAGAATGTACGGCATGTAAAGTAAGGGGAGGTTGTATGACGGATTTGGTGTGCCATACAGCACCTTTAGAAAATGCAATTTCCATTTTGAAATGTGGTTCTTTACTATCTGCTGTAAATGCAAGGAAACTTCCGGATACTGTTTTACAGAAAGAAGACAGAAATGCAGCAAATGATCCGACAGATTTTTTCCATTATGTAATGTTTTCGTGGGGAAACTGTCAGGCAGGGGACAGATTGGTAATGGAGAGAAAACTTGGAAGAAGCCCTTCACAAGACGAGATGAGTGCAGGCTTTACGCCAGGTGTGCGATTTTATTTTAAGTATGATGATTTAGATAAGCATCCGCAAGCTGTACACGATGGCTTTTTACCAATTAAGGTAAAAGATGAAGTGAAGTTGGCTGATTATGTGCATATGATTGTCATTCCGTCTGAATACAAGGAACAAATAATGGAAGTTATGCCGGAACAGTTGTCAGACAGAGCGTTTTGCCTGAGCCATGATAAGCTGGATGTATGGCAGTGGTCAGAAAAGGTATATTCCTTTGTGCATGATATGGCAAGAGGTAATGTAAATTAGATGGATGGAGATGATGAAAATTCGATGTATACAATTATGGTCATTGATGACGATGAATCAATTGGAAACATGGAACAAGAGCTGCTTGAAAGGGAAGGATATCAGGTACAACGTGCATTTTCTGGTACAGAGGCATTATTACTTTTGAAGCAAAAAAGACCAGATCTGATCTTGCTGGATCTGATGCTGCCTGGAATGTCTGGCGAGAAGGTGCTGTCACAGATACAAGGGATTCCAATAATCGTAGTAAGTGCAAAAACTGATGCAGATAGTAAAGTGAATTTATTGCTTGGAGGGGCGGTAGATTATTTAATTAAGCCTTTTGATACGAAAGAATTACTGGCTCGTATTAATATCAGGTTACGTGAAAGCATGAGAACAACCCAATTTCCTATATACAACTATGGAGAGTTAAATATAGATGAGACATCAAGAAAAGTTTCATTAGAAGACAAAACAGTGAACCTGACAAGAACGGAATTCGCAATTTTAAAATTATTGATACAAAATCCGGGACAGGTAATCGCTAAATCTGTTTTATTAGACCGTATTAGTTTAGATACTCCGGATTGCACAGAAAATTCATTGAAGACACACATTAGTCATTTGCGAGGAAAGTTGCGGGAAATATCAGGCAAGGAATATGTGGAGTCAGTGCGGGGAATTGGATTTCGGTGGAAATTGGGATTTGACGGAGAGAATGCAAATGAGTGAAAGACTAGATTTGAATGAGAAATTAGATGGAGAAACTTTTAGATCTTATTATTATTTGAAAAAAGAATTGGTTGATTTTTGTAGAGAAAACAATCTGCCTGTTTCAGGTGGAAAGGTTGAGCTTACCGATAGGATTGCCTGTTTTCTCGATACGGGAAAGGTGTTAGAAACTTCTGTAAAAAGAAAAGCAACGATTGATATTGGATTAATAACAGAGAATACACGAATTGAATCAAATATAGTATGTTCTGAAAAGCACAGAGCTTTTTTTAAAGAAAAAATAGGTAAAAGTTTTTCTTTTAATGTTTTGTTCCAAAAATGGTTAAAGAGCAATGCTGGAAAAACTTATGGAGGTGCAATTCATGCATATTATCAGATTTTAGAAGAAAAGAAAAAGGGTAAAACAACGATTGATAAGCAATTTGAGTATAATACATACATCCGAGATTTCTTCAAAGATAATCAAGGAAGAAGTTTGGATGAAGCTATTACATGTTGGAAATATAAAAAGAGTTTGCAAGGACACAATCGTTATGAAAAGTCTGATCTTGTTGTGCTAGATTGATAAGTATCAGTT
>CAVERH010000134.1:4849-5279 GCA_963618065.1 bacterium
TTTTAAGAAAGAATACAAAGAATTTTATATGCCGAAGAATAAACCAGAGATTGTAAATGTCTCGGTCGCTAACTATATTGCTGTCAGAGGAAAAGGTGATCCGAACGAGAAAGACGGTGCGTATCAGCAGGCAATCAGTGTTTTATATGCCATTGCATATACACTAAAAATGAGTTATAAGACGGATTATAAAATTGAAGGATTTTTTGAATATGTTGTTCCACCGCTAGAAGGCTTTTGGTGGCAAGACGACGTTGAGGGAATGGATTATGCAAATAAATCTATGCTTAACTGGATTTCTGTTATTCGTTTACCTGACTTTATATCTAAAGAGGATTTTGAATGGGCAGTAGAGACTGCAACTAAAAAGAAAAAGTTGGATTGCTCATCAGCAGAATATTTTACGATTGATGAAGGGCTGTGTGTACAG
>CAVERH010000135.1:0-5045 GCA_963618065.1 bacterium
TACAGGTCGAAGCATTTGCTGCTGAGACCGTAAGAACATGATTCAGTAATGCAATATGAAACAGACAGGTGTTGAAATGGCAGAGCCTTTATTATTGGAAGTAAAAGATTTAAATATTGAATTCCACGACCATCTGATTCCGGAAACGGTAGTGTATGACTTTGATCTGGAACTGAAGCCTGGGGAAATTGTCGGTCTGGTCGGAGAATCCGGATCCGGCAAGTCCATGAGTGCACTTGCAATTGCAGGACTGTTAAGCCGCAGGGATATGCGTAAGAAGGGACAGATTCTGTTTGACGGACTGGATCTGTTAACCTGTGAGCGCTTTAAGCTTCGTAAAATTCAGGGAAATGAAATCAGTATGATTTTTCAGGAACCGATGACATCCTTAAATCCGGTGAAACGAATCGGATGGCAGATTGAAGAATCACTGCGGATCCACACAGAGCTTAATAAGGAAGAACGTTATCAGAAAGCGATTGATATGATGAAGGAAGTGGAGCTTCCGGATCCGGAACGGCTTTACCGGCAGTATCCACATGAATTATCCGGTGGTATGCGGCAAAGAGTGATGATTGCGGCAGCCATGATCTGCAATCCACAGATTCTGATTGCAGATGAACCAACAACGGCACTGGATGTAACGATCCAGGCACAGATTGTAGAGCTGTTAAAGCGGATGAACCGGGAGAAGCAGACGTCAATTCTGTTTATCTCCCATGATTTAAGTCTGGTAAAGCAGCTTTGTGAACGGGTGCTTGTGATGAAGGGCGGTTATATTGTGGAGACCGGGCCGACGCAGGAGGTCTTTGCACAACCGAAGGAAGAATATACGCAGCATCTGATTGCGGCGATACCAAAGGTGGAAAGAAATGGAAAATAATATTCTGACGGTCAGGGACGTGAATGTGTCCTACAAAAATCAGAAAAAAAATATATTCAGTAAAACGACGTACCAGCATGTCCTTAAGGATGTTTCCTTTGAGATGAAGGAGGGCGAAATCTTAGGACTGGTCGGAGAGAGTGGATGTGGAAAGTCGACGCTTGCCAAGGCGATTCTGGGGCTCATTCCTTATACCGGAGAAATCGTCCATGCATCGAAATTTCCACAGATGGTTTTTCAGGATCCTTACGGATCGTTAAATCCGTCTAAGACCATCGGCTGGATTATGGAAGAGCCTTTGCGCCTGCGCAACCCACAGGGAAGCGATGCCCTGAAACCGGAAGAACGTAAGGAGCGGGTAATCGCCATGCTGCGCCGGGTAGGCCTTGATGAAAAGCTGATCGACCGTTATCCGAATCAGTTGTCCGGTGGACAGCGGCAGAGAATCTGTATCGGTACGGCACTGATGCAGGAACCCAAGCTCCTGATTGCGGATGAACCGGTATCTGCCCTTGATGTAACCATTCAGGCTCAGGTACTGGAGCTTCTGAAAAAGCTGAAGGAAGAGATGGGCTTATCCATTTTATTTATTTCACATGATCTTCGAGTCGTTTATCAGATGTGTAATCATGTGATGATTATGCAGAAGGGAAAGTTCGTGGAAATGGGAACGCCCGATGATATTTATTTTGCACCGAAGGATCCGTATACAAAGAAATTACTTGAATCTGCCGGAATTTTCTGACTCACCCTTGAGGTTTTGCATGAAACGTCCGATATAAACGTTGAAGCTTAGGTAGATGACAATCTTTACAATCCGGCAGCTTATGAATGGGCAAGGCAGAACAGTTACTATTTATTAGATATATTCCGGCAGAATTGTTGCAAAACAGAGATTATCGTAGTAAAATATTAAGATAACAGTGTTTCGGAAGGTGGTGAGAGTAATGGGCATACAGATCTATCAGGGAATGGGAAGTCTTTCAACCTATTCAAATTATCATAGACCGGAGATTAAGCAGGTCAGTGAAGAGGAAGTAAGACGTCAGGATCAGGAACAGCAGCAGGCAGCCCTGCAGCAGAGTACTCCGGATTATTCCCATATGTCAGATCTCGTGGCGCAGGATCGCAGAGCGAAGGCAGCTGATCTTGAGAACATTTCTCTTACTTTTATTAAGACAGATAGCTTCGACTATCTGGGAAGCGAGAGCGGACTGGAGAATCTTGATGTTATGAAGGCTGTCTCTGATATGCGTAAAGATGAAGTGTTACAGGAATACCAGTATTTTGTTGGAAGCTCACAGAGTTTTGCATTCCAGTCAGAAGATGGTGTTGTAATTCCCAGGTTTTAAGGGAAGAAAACACTTTTTCATTTGTAAAGAATCATACCCCTTGCTCCATGTAAGGGGTATTTTTATGAGTAGAGCACTTAGCGAATGCGAGTCGAAAGACGCAGCATGAGGTTAGTGCGAACCATACCTGTGCACTTAATGAGAACAAGCGAAAGCGCAGGTCGAATTTAGTGCAGCAGGTAGAGTAGAGTATTTAGCGAATGCAATCTGGAGGAGAAATCTTATGCTTCAATGCTTTTATCCGGATAAATACATCGTATCCACTTACCAGATCAATTTTGACCGGCTTTATGAGCAGGGTTACCGCGGAATTATCTTTGACATTGATAATACACTGGTGGAACATGGCGCCCCTGCGGATGAGCGAAGCATTGCACTTTTCCGGCATCTGAAGGAGCTGGGGTTCCACATCATGCTGCTTTCGAATAACAAGGAGCCGCGGGTGAAGATGTTTAACGATGCGGTTAAGGTGCAATACCTGTTTAAGGCAGGAAAACCCGGAAAGGCCGGATATGAGCAGGCCATGCAGAAGCTGGGATGTGATGTAAGGAACACGTTGTTTGTCGGCGATCAGTTGTTTACGGATGTCTGGGGAGCCAGACGGTGCGGAATTTATTCGATTCTGGTACAGCCGATTGCGAAGCATGAAGAGATTCAGATTGTGTTAAAACGATATCTGGAAAAGATTGTACTTGCTTCCTATAAGAGAACCTGCAGGAAGCAGGGTAGAACCTTTTTATATAAGGAGGACAAGGATGCAGATTGATGGACATACGAAGCTGTGCGGACTCATTGGAAATCCGGTCGCACATACGTTATCACCGTTGATTCACAATACCCTTGCAGAGCTGACCGGGATTTCACTGGTCTATGGATCGTTCTTGGTGGATCAGGGAAAATTAGCCGAGGCAGTACCGGGGGCGTTTGCCTTACATATTCACGGAATGAATGTAACCGTTCCTTATAAGAGTGATGTGATACCGCTTCTTTCAGAGAGTGATGAACTGGCGGAGAAGATCGGTGCAGTGAATACGCTGGTGCGCACGGGGGATGGATTTAAGGGCTATAATACGGACATGCCGGGGCTTTACCGCGCGATGTGCAGTGACGGCATGGAGATTGCTGGGCGTGAGGTTCTGATTTTGGGAGCCGGAGGTGCGGCACGGGCGGTTGCCTTTTTATGCGCTTCGAAGGGAGCTTCCCATGTGTATCTGTTAAACCGCACGGTTTCCAAGGCAGAGGCTATTGTACAGGAGATTGCAGAGAAGATCGGATACATGCAGATGACGGCGATGGAGCTTTCGGGTTATCAGACGCTGCCGGGGAAGGATTATCTGGTGATCCAGTCCACAAGCGTAGGTTTAGCTCCCCATGACCATGAGGCAGTCATCGAAGATCCAGCCTTTTATGAAAAAATTTCAAAGGGCTACGATCTCGTATACCGGCCGGCCGATACCCGTTTCATGCAGCTTGTGAGAGAGCATGGCGGAGAGGCCTATAATGGGCTTAAAATGCTTCTTTATCAGGGAATTATCGCTTTTGAATTATGGAATCAGGTGGAGATTACGCAAGACCAGGCTGCCATCGTTTATGAGAAGCTTAAGGAGGCATGCTATGGCGAAGAATAAGGTGATTCTCACCGGATTTATGGGATGCGGAAAGAGCACCATCGGAAGAATCCTGGCAGAAAAGCGTGGGCAGGAGCTTTTGGATACCGACCATTATATTGAACAGAAGCAGGGAAGGATCATATCCGATATTTTTGCCATACAGGGCGAGGAGGTGTTCCGGGATATGGAAACGGAAGCCTTGCGTGAACTGATCGCAACTCCGCAGGCCATGGTTATCGCACTGGGAGGAGGGCTTCCGATCGGCGGGAATCTTTATGGAGAAGAAGCAGTACGGCAGCGTGCCCTTTTACGTGGAGAACGGAACCGGGAGCTGCTGGCGGAGTTGGGATATGTGTTTTATCTGAAAATCACGCCCGAGGAGGTTTACCAGCGGCTGAAGGGGGATACGACAAGACCCCTTTTACAGACGGAGGATCCTTATGCAAGGATTACGGAGCTTTTGCAGCAGCGTGATACGTGGTATGAAAAATGTGCCGATGAGATCATCACCGTTGAGGGTAAAAATAAATGGCTCATTGCGGATGAAATTATCCGTAAGCTGGCGCAGATACAGGACAGACAGGATGGTACAGATAGTACAGGATAGTACAGATAGTACAGGACAGATGGTACAGAACAGATAGTATAGGACAGTATAGTACAGTACAGTATAGTATAGTACAGTATAGATGGTACAGTACAGTACAGAACAGATAGTACAGGACAGGAGGAAATATGAAAATTTTAGTGATTAACGGGCCTAACTTAAATTTTCTTGGAATCCGGGAAAAAGGAGTTTACGGAACGCAGAATTACGATGATCTTTTGCAGATGATTTCCGATAAGGCAAAGGAGCTGGATGTTACGGCTGAAGTATTTCAGAGTAATCATGAGGGAGCCATTATTGACCGGATCCAGGATGCTTACTTTGACGGAACAGAAGGAATTGTGATTAATCCGGGGGCGTTTACCCATTACAGCTATGCGATCCGGGATGCACTTGCCAGTGTCACCATGCCGAAGATCGAGATCCATATTTCGGATATTACACAGCGCGAGGAATTCCGCAAAATTTCCGTAACAGCACCGGTCTGCAACGAGCAGATTTACGGACATGGGCTTGCAGGATACCTCGAAGCAATGGAAAAAGTTGCGAATCTGATAAGAAAGGGTTGAAAAAACTTTTTTTTTATTATAAAC
>CAVERH010000136.1:0-5008 GCA_963618065.1 bacterium
CTCTTTATTAATGCATCCAATGTCATCGGTTTCATGGTAATACTTATTTTAGAAGGATCAAAAGGTCTAATTTTTTCACCTTCACATGAATATGCCGTGATATCTGGTTCAACATCCCCTTCTATCATTGTGATTCCTCTATTTTCAAAATATTTCATTGCTTCCGCAAAATCTATTTTTTCCGAATCTATGATCATATATACTAGGTTCAAATTAATACTGTTTCCTTGTTCTTCAGCTATTTTCACTAACTTTTCTAATTCTTCAATGTTCTTTTCTTTAAGTGTAGTATCTCCCATTTGTTTGCCCTCATTCAAACCATCAAATTGTATAATGTACGATATATTTCCAGTTTTATACACAATATATTATCTTATATGTCCTTAAAGAGCAATCAAATCCTTCTATTTTCAATAACTATTTTTCCATTTCATCTACATCCGTCCTTACTCCGTTTTCTCACAGATTGATACACCTAATCCCGACCGGTATTCTGAAGTACATATGCCTTTACTTCCGTCCGTACGATAAACTAACATCTTCTAATGTTCCCTTAATATATCCAATGCTTTTCTTATGGAATGCTCTCCAAAATACACAGCGCTCCCCACCCAACACGATTATTGGGATAAACACTTTCACTTCGTAATGTACGGGCACCTCTGCGAAGATAGGCCTTTACCTTTTCTCCATACAGAAAAGGATCATTACCTCTCACAATGCCCCATTCCATAAGAAGTGCAGCACTTCCCGAAACAAAGGGTGTCGCAAAGGAAGTTCCCGATACGGTAACAGGAAGATTTCCGGGACTTAACGTTGCAATATTTACTCCGGGTGCCGCAAGATCCGGTTTTATGTTAACCGATGCAGGAGACATATTCTCTCCTCTTCCAGAAAAATCTGCATAGGCTTCGGTATAGGTATCATAGGCGCCAACGGTAATCACTCTGGCTGCTGTAGAAGGTATCGTTAATGTCTTTTCCGATGTCGGTTGGAAAAAACGGGTTTCTCCGCTAAGCACAGAACTGCTTGGCAGATAGAAGTCATACCCTCCGCCTTCCACCTGCACCGGCTCTATTGCAAAGGTCCAGATTCCACGGTTAACATAACTTTCAACCGGTAAAAAATCAAAATAAATTTCCTGCCTGACAGAATACGGAGTAGGTTCTCCCTGATAAATCAAAAGCTCCGTATCTTCCAACCGGTATCGCACAGCACCGCTCAAAGCAGAATTTAGCTGTATAATCTGCCCTCCGGGAGACTGCAGGGTAATCCGGAAGGTGTCCGTATACTCCTTCCATAGCTGCACACTGAATGACGTCTGATATTCTCCAACCGCCAGCTCCGTCCGCGGTATATTTCCCTGTGCATCCCTGTTAAACGTTCCGGCTGCATGCCCTCCGGCCGCCCCCTCATTGCCACTCCCTACGCAGATCACACCTCTTCCGATCTCTGCAATATTATCAAGAAACCGCTCTACAAGGGACGTTCCGTCATGAACTCCGTAAGTATTCCCGAAGCTTAGATTAATCACAAGCGGCATGGAAAGCTGCAAGGCCGTCCGCACAGCAAAGGTAAGCCCTCTCATCAATTCTGTGGTTTTAGGGAAAGAATTTGGTCTGCTGCTCCCCATTTTCACAACCAAAAGCTCTGCTTCCGGTGCCACACCCTGAAACCTTCCATCCATAAAATTCCCGGATCCTGCTGCAATCGTCGCAACGGCGGTTCCATGTCCGGAAGCATCCACGCTCGGTACGATCCGCAACGGATCCTCATTTTGCAATGCTGCATCAATCCGTTCTTTCGAAAACAATACTCCCTGTGCAAAACCCTCCGGGGGTAAGCTTTGCATAAATTCACCATTGTCATTCGAAATAAGTGCATCCACCTCTTTCGGATTTAATGTCTGATCCCATAAATAACGGATTCTTGTTTTCCCTCCTCTTTCCTGAAATTCCGGACTCTGATAATCAATTCCGGAATCCAGTACGGCCATTAATACCCCTCTTCCCGACAGGAATGGATCTCTCACCGTAACCTCCGGTATACAGGAGGCCTGCTTCCCAGCCAGCAACGAGAAATACAATCGTTTTGGTTTTTCGATATACTCCACCTCCGGCAATTCCGCAAATGATTCAATCAAAGATTCCGGCAGCGTTACAATCGCATATCCTGCAATCAGTTCCTCGACCTGAATCAGATCTCCTGCCAGAGGCTGCAGACTTCCGTTGTGTTTCACGATCAGCTCCCATTGTTCCTCCTGTTCCAGATATCCCACATCCAATTGCCCGGACTTTTCCCTTTCTTCCCTGGTCGCTTCTAATGATAAATTTAATACATCTTCCAGCTTCTGATTCTGCATTCTTTTCCCTCACATTCATTTACTATCCCTGTAATAGTTTATCCATGTCATTCATAAACTGCTGCATTGTACAATTCCTTATGCATAGCTGAACTGTTACAATATACGCAAGAAATGAATTGAATATCTCGGACAGATCCGATAAAATAAAATTGAATAACTATTCAGAGTTACGAAATTTACAAAATATAACCAGAAAAGGATCGATTATGATTAACAATTCCGAAGACGTACAAAAGCAGACTGACCAGCGCATCCGCTTTTCCGGTGAAACCGAGTATCCGGTTCACGTTACCTATGTGAACCTAAACCGCTCCTATATGAACCGGATTGGCTGGAACTGGCATCCGGAAATTGAGGTTTTTCTGGTAGAAGAAGGATCTGCCATTATTTATTACGATGACAGCCAGATTTCTCTGGAGGTCGGGCAGGGTGCTATTATCAATCAGAATGTCATGCATTCCATTCTTTCTGTTTCTCCGTCCCAGAGCTGCAAACTGTTTTCCTATGCCTTTCACCCTTCTTTCCTGTTCGGTTATGGGGATACACTGTTTACCAGTAAATATGTAACCCCTCTGCTTCATCATGCAGGTCTCCGGGCTCTTCGTCTGGATTCTTCTGATGAGGGACTGTTCCATATCCTGTCCCTTTCTTACCGGATTGTTCAATTAAACAAGGATCAGGAATGGGGCTATGAACTGGCAACCAAATCCTGTATCTGTGAGCTTTGGTGTGAACTACTGAAAAAGTTTCCTTTCACTCCAAATGAAACCCAGCATACAGCGGTTCTTACCTCCGACGAAATCCGTACAAAGGAAATTATGAAATATATTGAAACCCATTATGCCGATCGTATCACACTGGATGAACTTGCAGCCCAGGTACACATCAGCAAAAGCGAGTGCTGCCGTTGTGTCAAACGCTGCCTGCATATGACTCCGGTCGAATATCTGATGAAATACCGCATCTATATGGCAACTTTCCTGATCCAGAACAATGATCCGGCTGCCGCTTCCATTTCCAACCTGGCCTTTCAGGTTGGCTTTAACAATGCCAGTTATTTCAATAAAGTGTTCCGGCAGTATCTGCAATGTACCCCTGGAGAATTCCGTAAGAAGATTCACCAGGACCCGGAATTCCAGCCTTTTCATGCTAACTTTTTCCCAGAAAATCTCTCCTGATCATCGGTTGCAGAGTTCCTCGGTCTGCTCATCTGCCTTTTGATAGCAGGTTGCAATCTCCAGCTGTAACGAAGCCAGCTTCTGTATTTTCTTTCCCAGATACTCTACCTCAGATGCTACCTGATTTAGCTGAAACGTCACCAGATTCCTTCCCTGCATGTAAAATGGCATTTCCTTTTCATAGCTCCGGATCTGCTCTCCCAGCTTTAACGCCTCTTCTGCTGCCTCAGATAATCTCTCACTCTTTGAAGCAAGTGCTGCATAATCCACCTCAACACAGATTCTGTCTGGTATTTCTTCCGTATAAGAGTCTTCCCACAATGTCTTTCCAAGGAAGATAAGTCCCCCTGCGGTTTTGGTTGTCGCATCCGTGATCGCCGGAATCCCTGCAAATAAAAAGTGTTTTACATCCGCTAAGGTTGTTTTCTCACCATTCAGGCCATGCGAATCTCCACCCGCTGATTCAATTCCCTGCATCACAACATTGGCTGCTCCTGCCCGTTCTTCTTCCGGCAGCTTCATAATCTCTTTGGAAAGCACTGATGCATACTTTCCAAGTGAGCCTTGCTTTAAAACCTCTTCATTCCTTCTTCCTGTAAATTGCGTCACCCATTTCCCAGTTGTCTGATCCAGTACAAGAGAGGCAAACATGTATGTAATGTCATGATATCCGGCAAAATTTCCTTTCTGTACCGGAGTCCTGATATACGTCACATGATCCTCCGGAATGATCTGATTTCCAAGAGGACTCACATAATCATTTTCTCCATGAATTCCATATAACTTCTGTATTCTGCCTTCATATTCCTCTTCACTGTATTTACGCCGGAACCGCGCATCCGCCTTTTCAGACATTCCCTGCCCGTCCACAGAATAACAGCGGTCAATCAGATCTCCGAATTCCGTTTCCATTGTTACAAACTGCGCTTTATTTCCACCCTTGGAATGTCCGGTTACAATTATTCTCTGATTCTCTGTAAGCTGAGCCTTTCTTGCTATGGTGTCAAAATAATCAACGGCACGCTGTTGCTGCATCGTGATTTCCTTCGTCATACCAAGTCCGTTATCCGGCCATTCACCATCTCCTGTACCCCGATAGGCAACAAAGACACGGTCGTTCTTTTCATCCAGAAATGCACATGCCTTCGTTCCCTGATCAAAACCAAGTGTACTGCTCGCATAACAGACCTTAAGATTACCAATCTGCTCATCCTGCACTGCCTGTTTCAGAATCTGGTATTCATTCTGGCAGGCGCCTCCTGCTCCATATTCCGGGACACCGGAAAGCTTCTCGATCACCGTTTTTAATTCCACCGGTTCATTAGAAGTTTCCTGATATCCCAGATACATGTAGGTATCCAGAATCATGCTGATCTCTTCTTCTGTATACTTTCCATCCATGCTCTGCTCCTAGTACATCGAATAATAAATAACTGCTATATTAAAGTGATGATACTTCAGCTTC
>CAVERH010000137.1:0-386 GCA_963618065.1 bacterium
GAGAAATGAAAGACTGGGATGGACTGGTGATGCGCAGGTATTTGCACCAACTGCAAGCTATCATATGGATACAAGAGCATTTTATCATAAATTTGTCAAGGATTTACGGGATGAGCAGGTAATTCTTAATGGTGCTGTTCCTAATTATGTTCCCAATCTGCATCATAGAGAAGATGCCGGAAGTGTATGGGGAGATGTTGCAACATTTTTGCCATATACAGTATATTGTTACTATGGAAATAGAGAGGAAATGAAATATTGCTATCCACTCATGAAAGACTGGGTGGATTACATTGAAAAAAAAGATTCTGAAAGAGGAAAAAAGAATCTGTTCGATTTTGGATTCCACTTCGGAGACTGGCTGGCTTTGGATGGAGTATCGCCAA
>CAVERH010000137.1:396-4976 GCA_963618065.1 bacterium
GTATCGCCGACTAGCTATAAAGGTGGAACAGATGATGGATATATAGGTTCGGCTTATTATTACAGATCTGCTAAAATGGTTTCTGATATAGCTGCATTTTTAGGAAAACAAGAAGATGCTGGCAAGTATAGCAGATTAAGTGAAGAAATTAAAAAGGCAATATTTGCTGAATATTTTACTCAAAATGGCAGATTGGCAGTAGATACACAGGCTGCATATGTAGTGGCTTTGAAATTTGATCTGTATATCGACAGAGAACGTCTGATAAAACAGTTTAAAGAAAGATTACAGAAAGACGGAAATCAAATTAAATGTGGTTTTGTAGGAGCACCTTTACTATGTACAGTATTAGCAGAAGCAGGCTTGTTTGAACTGGCATATGATTTCCTGTTAAATGAAGATTTCCCAAGCTGGCTATATAGTGTGAATCTTGGAGCAACAACCATATGGGAAAGATGGAATTCGGTATTGCCGGATGGAACTATTTCAAATACAGGAATGAATTCATTAAATCATTATAGTTATGGTGCGGTAATGGAATTTATGTATGCATATGCAGGCGGAATCCGTGCAATGGTTCCAGGATTTAAGAGAGCTGTTATCGATCCACACCCTGATATTCGCATTCCGAAAATAAATTGCAGGTATGATTCTGTGTATGGAATGTATCAATGCAACTGGGAAATCAAAGAAGATGGAAGTCTGGATATAGATATTGAGATCCCGTTTAACTGTGAGGCTGATGTGAAGCTGCCTTATTATGAAAAGAAATGTATGCACTTAGTCAGTGGACATTATAAATATTGTTACATGCCGGATTATCAGTATCGTAGACCGTATGGCAGAAAGTCTACGCTGGCAAGGCTTTCTAAATCTGAAGAGGCAATGAAGATTTTGAAGGAATATGTTCCGGCATTGTGGGAGATGGCAGATCAAAAAGATCCGGAGTGGTGCTTTTATACATTGGAAGAACTTTCTCATATGGGATTTATTGCATTTGAACCAGAAAAACTTACAATTGCAATAGGGAAATTGGAGAAACTTACAATTTAAAAGTTGTATTTTTAAAAGTGTTGGTCTGATTACTGAATGTTATAAATAGGGACTTCAAATTATAATGAAATTACCAAATACAAGGAGGAAAATGGTATGAAGAAAAAAATTATTGCTGCTTTGATGACAGCGACAATGACTATGGGATTATTATCTGGATGTGGTAATGGTTCTGGCACAGATTCACAGAATGCTGGGGCATCAGATGAAAAAATGTATAACGTAGTTATGCAGTGGCCGTCAGTTGGTGATGCACCATCTGGTATAGAGGATGTGGAAAAAGCTGTGAATGATATAACAGCAGATATTGGAGTTACAGTAACATTGCAGCCTGTTGGAGCTTTTGATCTGGGGACAGAGACAAGCCTTGCAGTTTCATCAGGAGATAAACTGGATTTATGTCTTAGCCTGTATAGTGGTGTAGGGACAATGGTAAACAATGGAAGTATTATGGAACTCAGTGATCTTCTTGATGAATATGGTTCAGATATAGAAGATGCCTGCGGCATTCAGATGGCTGGCGGAAACTACAATGATGGTGTATATGGTGTGCCGGTTGCATATGTTAATGGTGCAGAACAGGGATTTATCTGCAGAACAGATATTCTGGACAAATATGGAATCCAGATTGATTCCCAGAAGACATACACAGCCGATGAACTTGAACAGATATTTGATACTGTAAAACAGGGAGAGGGCGATAACTTTTATATTTTAGCAGGAGGATTTACAGTGGGGCTTCCATTCGGATCATTGTACGCAGTTGATAACTGTGGAGCATCTCTTGCAAGTGGTGGAATTATTCTTGATGGATCAGATTCAACACAGATTGAAAATGTATATGCCTCTGATGAATTTGCAGAGTTTGCAGATCGTATGTACGACTGGAATAAGAAAGGCTTCTTCTCTCCGGATGCATCTACAACAACAGAGGACGCAAGTGCACAGATAAGTGCAGGAAATTATTTTGGAGTATTTGTTTCAAATGCAGCTAATGTAACAAAGTCATCATATACAAATTCATGCGGCATGGATATGACTTATATTAAAACATTAGATCCTGTTGAGAGAAGTGAGGAATATCAGACAATTCTCTGGAGCATTCCTACAACATGTGAAAATCCTGAAAAAACAATGGAGTTTTTAAATCTTATTTACAAGAATAGTGACCTTGCAAATCTTCTCCAGTACGGAATTGAAGGAACTTCGTATCAGATTGTAGAACAGGATGATAATGGAACCGTGATAGAGCCTGTTGACGGACAGACTACGGCAACAGTTCCATATTGGCAGAATTTTGGAATTTTCGGAAATCGTCTGAAATGGTATGCAATGAGTCCTAACACAACAAGTACAAATAGTGAACTTGAGGCTTACAATGAGGGTGTAACCAAAAAATCACCGGCGCTTGGATATGTATTTAGTGTGGATTCTGTATCAAGTCAGTATTCTGCTGTGACATCGGTAATAGCACAGTATAGTCCTATTCTTATGACCGGATCTATAGATCCAGAGAAGAAGTTACCGGAATTTCTTCAGGCATTAGAGGATGCAGGTATTGATAGCGTAATCAATGAAAATCAGAATCAGCTTGATAAATGGATGGAAAAAAATTAATGAAAAAGAAAAAATTTGATTTAAAACGAATGCTGCCGTTTTATATTATGATATTGCCAGGAATGGCGTATCTGATAATCAACAATTACATACCTATGTTTGGGGTTGTTATGGCATTCAAGAAGTTGAATTTCCAAAAAGGAATATGGAAAAGTGACTGGTGTGGACTTGATAATTTTAAGTTTCTATTTTCATCTTCAGATGCATGGACAATTACCAGAAATACGATTGGTTACAATCTGATCAATATTGTATTAGGAACTATTTTAGGTCTTACCATGGCGATCCTTTTAAATGAAGTGAGAAGTAAACACGCATCGAAAGTATATCAGACTTTGGTCCTTTTACCTTATCTGATGAGCTGGGTTGTTGTCAGTTACATATGTTATGCATTCCTCTCATCGGAATCAGGAATGGTAAATGGTGTATTAAGCAGTTTTGGACATGAAGGAATCAACTGGTACAATGAGGCAAAATACTGGCCGTTTATTATAGTATTTTTTAACCTCTGGAAATCTACAGGATATGGAATGATCATTTATTTCTCAGGTGTAGTTGGTATCAGTAATGACTATTATGAGGCAGCAACATTGGATGGAGCAAGCAAATGGCAGCAGATTAAAAATATTACATTACCGCTTCTTAAGCCAACGGTAATTACGATGTTTATACTTAGCCTTGGAAATATTATGGGATCTGATTTTGGATTGTTCTATCAGTTGCCCAGAAACAGCGGTGCATTATATGGAGTAACAAGAACTCTTGATGTGTATGTATATAATGCACTTATGAAAAATAACGATTTTGGAATGTCTTCGGCAGCAAGCTTTTTCCAGGCAGTTATAGGTTTTGTCCTTATAATTGTTGCAAATAAACTTGTAAGCCGTGTGAATCGTGAACAGGCATTATTTTAGGAGGAAAAAATGGTACAAAGCAGAAAAATCACTAATATAGCGAATATATTTTTCGTTATTGTGTCTTTATTGGCACTATTACCTTTTTTACTGCTGATCATCGCTTCGTTTACGGATAACAGTTGGGCAATATCGAATGGATTTAGTTTTTTACCTAAAAAATGGAGCCTTGATGCATATAAGTATCTGGCAGGACAGCTTGGAACTATAGGAAGAGCTTATATAATGACAATTCTTGTAACGGCGATCGGAACTGCACTTAGTGTGACAATTACATGTCTATTTGCATATGGTCTTTCAAATGATGAACTGCCGGGTATACGAATTATAAATTTTCTTGTAGTTTTTACAATGCTGTTTAATGGAGGATTGGTTGCAACATATTATTCATACACGAAGTTTTTCCATGTCAAAGATACGATATGGGCACTGATCCTGCCATCACTACTGATGAATGCATTTAATATCATTTTGGTAAAAAACTATTATAAAACGAGTATTCCAGCAAGTTTGCTCGAGGCAGCAAGAATAGATGGTGCATCAGAATTCAGAATCTTTTTTAAGATTGTATTACCACTTAGCAAACCTATAATGGCTACGATAGGACTTATGACAGGTCTTGCTTACTGGAATGACTGGCAGAACGGATTATATTATCTGACACAGAGAAACGGAAGCAGATATTATACTATTCAGGTTGTATTGAATACGATTAATGAGAATATCAATTTTCTTTCATCAGGGCAGTCAACAGGAACGGTTGTATCGTCAATGCCTTCTGCTACAGCAAGAATGGCTATCGCAGTAATCGGCATTATTCCGATATTGATTGTATATCCATTCTTTCAGAAATATTTTGTAAAGGGAATTACACTTGGTGGAGTGAAAGAATAGCAGAGGACGATTTTTGGATTTTGATAGAGAGGTGAGAAATCTACTTCCATTCGGATTCCCGTGGTGCTTTTGCCCCACTTCATCCTCATTGAAGGGCGTGTC
>CAVERH010000138.1:0-4801 GCA_963618065.1 bacterium
TTTCTTGTTTTAACATTCATCTTGAATACCTCTTGTGTTTTTAGATTTTACCAACTTGCAGGGTCAGTAATAATCTAAATTTACTTGAGGTATTCTTTTTGGTCAATCCCCTTTACACTTTAAAGTATACAGGAAGCTCCTATATCTTTTATTTCTTATTCTACTTAACGCTTACAGATCATCCTCTGTATAAAAGGTTCCTGTCATCGATGCATTAATCTCAGATATTTCACGGATCCCATTAATATAATCGGCATAAATATCCCAAAGATCCATATCGCAGTCATTCAGACCATCGTCATCCGGAATCCACTGTCTGATCAATGCAATCCGTTCCTGTTTCGTAGTATCTGCAATCAAATTACTCTTCATAATTCCTTCCTCCCATTATACATCAAAATGAGCCGTTTTCTGAAATTAATATATTAAATCATCTGGTACTGCATCCACTCATATTTGAGCCTGCTTCCCTCACAGATCTCTGCTGGAAGCAGCGCACGTGCCACAAGCTTTAAGTCCTCCGATTCAATATCGGTACGCTTCAAGTTGGCATAATCACCATCAATACTTACCACTTCATAATAAAATGTTTCCATAGTCTCCCTCTATCCGTATATTCCACCGCTTATGCATCGGATCTGGAATAAGCATTTTTCATCTGGTTGCTGAGTTCGTATAATACTTTGTTTAAGGTATCACCTGCTTCCTTTTTCAGCACGGAAGCCACCTCCTCATTGGCCTTCTTTCGGATTTCCTGACGCTTTGCAGGATCCTTTTCCTTATTTAGGAGCGCATCATACCGGTTCAAGAGCCGGTGGTTCTCTGCCATCACGTTCTCCTGATAACGTTCCGCATGAAACAACGATTTACTATAGGACGCATCTGTCATGGCCGCAATCATCCGGCTCGTCCAATAGAAATTCTCCGTGGACGCAGCCCCTGTGGTGTTGCTTAGGTATTCCGGTGTTTCATCCACCTGCGGATAAAAAGGAGCCAGCGTATTAAAGGCATTGGAGGCATAGGCAATCCATTCCACAGCACTATTGTCCGTCTCCATACCGGCTCTAAGCTGCAGCACAGCAACGAAATCATTCCGGTTAATTCCAATGGAGCGGAATGCACCCTTCAGGGCTTTGTCCCCATAGGATGCATACGGATCATACGGTGTTCCCTGAAAATGTGCAGAAAGCACATACTTCACATCCTCGACAGTGATCTTCTTTTCCGGCACCATACACCACGGAATGTCATCCGAAAATGGTGTATAATCAGCATGTTCTCCATCCCAGACCTTCGTATGCGGATTTAGGTAACGCTCCATAAACCAGGCACGCGGAGTATTATAAACATGGTCGGAATCATCGTGCGTTCCAAACGCATCCCTCGGATTCCAGCTTTCATCCAAAGATAAATTCAGATGATACAGTTCCATGAATTCACGCAGATCCGCAGAACACATAAAGTTCTTCTTTTCGGAATAAGCATCCTCAAGATCAAAGAAATCAATACCGAGCTGATTCGGCATGACTACATAGGAATCATCCGGCACTCTTCTCGCCATCCAGTGATGACCGCCGATCGTTTCCAGCCACCAGATCTCGTTCACATCCTGAAATGCAATCCCGTTCATCTCATAGGTTCCGTACTGTTCAAGAAGACTCCCAAGACGTTCCACTCCCTCACGTGCACTATGAATATAAGGAAGCACCAGATAGACGATATCCTCTTCCCCGATCCCTCCGATCTGTTCTTCCTGTCCATCCTCAGCCGGGACATATTCTACCAGCGGGTCAGCTCCCAGGACTCTTGGGTTATTGGCAATGGTTTCGGTTGCCGTCATGGCAACGTTCGCTTCATTCACACCGCAGGCTGCCCAGATGCCTTTTCCCTCAATGGCATTCGGCATGGCGGTATAACGCATGGGATCTTCCGGCAGCTCCACGGTCACGTGCGAAATTACGGACTGATAAGTTCTCTTTTGTTCCCCCGGATGTATCACAACAAACTTCTTAGGCATAAAATGGCCCGAACCGGAATCGTCATTTCTGGCGATCATGGTTGAGCCATCAAAGGATGCATTTTTTCCTACTAAAATGGTTGTACAGGACATGTTACTCTCTCCTTATTCTTACATTGACGTACAGCGTTTGTTTCTTGCTGCACTAAGGAGAGTATACCACATTTTATGGGGTTCGTATACATGGGAAGGAGCTTCAATCAGCATTTCCATAGCTTAATACCGATACTTTCTGCGATTTGTGAAAAGAAATCCCAGCGTCACAAACAATGCCATCACTTCTGCGGCTACGATAGAGAGCCAGATGCCGTCCACGCCAAGCAATGCCGGCAAAACCGTAATCACAATAATCTGGAAAACCAGCGTTCTTAAAAAGGAGATCAGCGCTGATACCAGTCCATTGTTCAATGCTGTAAAGAAGGAAGAGCCCCACACATTGATGCCCATAATGAGAAAGGCCAGACAGTATATCCGAAAACCCCGGACCGTCAGCTCAAGCAATGCAGCATCATAATGGACAAAGATCTCTGCCAGAGGTCTTGCAAAGATCTCCGATGCAATCAGCAGAAGTACACCCGATATCACAAGGAAGGACAGGCTTTTATGGAACAGATTCTTTAACTCGGAATCATGCCCTGCTCCGTAATGATAGCTGACAATGGGCGCAGATCCAACGGAATAACCCAGAAAAATAGACATAAAAATGATGTTAATATACATGATTACGCCATAAGCAGCAATTCCGTCCTCACCTGCAAGCTTCATCAGCTGAAAGTTATATAGAATATTAACAATGGATGAAGAGAGGTTCGTCACCATTTCCGAGGAGCCATTAGCGCAGACCTGTCCAATCATGCGCATATTGAAATGAAAATGTCTGAATTGTAACAGGCTGTCATTCTTTCTCATGAAATAAATAATCGGGATAAGTCCTCCAACCAGCTGCCCAATGGAGGTTGCAATCGCTGCCCCTGCCAGACCCCAATGGAAAATTACAATCATAACGTAATCCAGAATGCCATTAACGAGTCCTGCTGCCACATTGGTTTTCAGACTTAAGCCCGGCTTCTGTGCCGCTACAAAAAAGCTCTGGAAGGCAAACTGCAAAGCATATGCCGGCATGGAAAGGAATCCTATCCGGATATAAATAATACAGTTTCGAAGAAGCTCCTCCTCATTGGCACCTAATGCAATGGAAATTGGCCTGGCGAATGCAAACCCGATTGCGGAAAGTACGGTAGAGCCTATCAATAACGCCACAATGATCATGGAAAAATACTCATTCGCAAGCTCCTTCTTTCCCTCACCCAGCGTCTTTGATACGACCGCGCTTCCTCCTGTGCCTGCCATAAAGCCGATTGATCCTACCGCCATCAGCACCGGAAACGTCAGATTCACAGCAGCAAACGGCGTTTTCCCAACAAAGTTCGACACGAAAAATCCATCCACAATACTGTAAACCGATGTACAGATGATCATCAGAATGGATGGCAGTACGAACCGCAGCAGTCTTTTATATGTAAAATGATCTGATAATTGTATTTTCATAATGTTTCCTTACCCTCTTTTAGTATTTTGTATCTGCTCAGATTTGTAACTGTTCAGAACAGTAATTTGCATGGCTCTGATTAGACAATTTCTGTAACTGTCTATTCAGAACCCCATTCGTAAAACCGTTGCTTCGCAACTCAGGTTTTACTCATGTGGTTACTTCGCCATATAAATCATGGCATATGTCCGATTGAATGCAAGCATTCATCGTCCATACTGCCATAATTTGCATGGCTCTGATTAGTTACAATTTCTTTACCTTATCACGGAACAGGTGGATCGTTTTACGCATCAGCTGAAGGTACAGCTCTCCCTCCTGCTCCGTCAATTCATCAAAGACACTGTTCTCTGCCTCCATGACCGGATAAATCTTCTCCTCCACGAACTGCTGTCCCTTTTCTGTCAGGAAAATATGCTGTCCTCTTCCATTTCCCTTTTTGAGCTGTAAAATTCCCTTCTGCTGCAAACCCAGTATCGAGGAATTAACCGTCTGTCTGCTAAACAGGTAAACATCTGCAATATCCTTCTGCTGGCAGCCATCGCCCATCTCGACAATCGCATATAAAATCATAAAAGCACTGTCCGACAGACCTTCCTTCATACTGATTTCATGATAAATCCGGTCTGTTTCACGATACAGATTATTCAATTCCTTCAATTCTTTCCGCAATTCAATCATAAGCTCTCTACCTCGGTTTCATGTCATTCCGTCTTGTAAATCCGAAATCGGATTCATTCATCCGATATCTTAATCCGAAATCGGATTTATGTCAAGTCAAACTTCTGAACAGTTACAGCAGTCTACATCTGAACAGATACAGATGTTCTCTGATAAAGAATTTTAGCTGTGTCGTAACAGTTCAGCCATGCAAAAATGAATGTGCAAGATGACCGTAACATCGTGGGAGATAACTTTTTGGATTTATTTGATTATTTTCTCGCAATTTAGTCCAATCGGTTTCCTCGGTTTCTCAAATTTTACTCATCACAAGCTTCATTTTGGACTTTTTCCCTACTTTTCTTCATTTTATGTCCAATTTTCTATTTCTATTTGTGGTTTTACGCTCCGCACCGTCTTTCTTTTGGACATTTTTCTTCTTTTTTCTCAATATAAGTCCAATTTTATACTGTTTTTCAATAATTAGGGTTGACTTCATTACTAAATTTGGACATATTACGTTCACATATGCTCTTTATGTCCAATCCCCGGTATCATCAATCTGCAAGGCTGAA
>CAVERH010000139.1:0-4652 GCA_963618065.1 bacterium
CGGATCCGGATCAGTATTTGATGAAAAGAGATCTATTTGATGCTTACAAAACTTATATTCGGATTTCCAAGAAAAAAAGGCTTTTAACAGGATGAAGATTGTGATATGATAAATTCATAAATGCGAAATTCATTCTAAAGAAGAGGGCGGTTATATGATAATAAGTGAGAGAATTCTGAAAGTAATGAAGGAAAGGAACATGACACAGACCGAATTTGCCAAAAAGGTGGGGATTGGGAACAGTACGATCAGCGAATGGAAGAAAAAGAAAACCAATCCGACAGCCGAAAAGCTTATGGATATCTGTAATGTACTGCAGATTACCCCGGAACAGCTTCTTACCGGTAAGGGAATCGAGGATGAGGAAGAGATTGCCGCTGCAGCTCCGGAGAGCCGGTTTACACCGCAGGATATTCGTATGATTGAGGATTTCCATGGTCTTAAGGAAACACAGCAGAAACGGCTTCTGGCTTATATGGAAGCACTGATGAAACTGGAAAATCTGGAGGAGATGTAGAAGGTTATAAAATCACAATTTGTGATTTTATACCGTGATGCCGCAATTTGCGACTTCACGACAGCGAGTAAGGGAGAACTTGAAATCACAAATTGTGATTTCATGATGGAGAGGCTTTTGATGTTGCAATATCCAAAAGCATATTTTGAGGTCGCATATTGTGACCTCATAGTGGTGAGGATGTTCTGACACCATAATTATACAGAAGTACTTTTAAAGTCGCATAATGCGACTTTGAAGGAAGAGAGGAATGCTGCATGGATACAGAAATACAAGTGATTTCCTCGGTTGAGGACATTAAAAACAAGGTTCATATGATTCGTGGACAGCAGGTTATGTTGGATTATGATTTGGCAAAAATATACGGTTATGAGGTGAAACGATTAAATGAGCAAGTCAAAAGAAATATTAGCAGATTTCCGGAAGATTTTATGTTCCAACTGGTTGAAAATGAGATTCCGGATTCTTTAAAGTCGCAATTTGCGACTTTAAACGATAACGGAAATAAACGTGGTATGCATATAAAAAAGATGCCATATGCCTTTACGGAACAGGGAATATATATGCTCGCTACAGTGCTCAGAGGAGAACTGGCTGAACAGCAGAGCATATTCATCATGCGTGCTTTTAAGGAAATGCGCCATTTTATTGCCAATAATGCGCTCATGTTTGAGAGAATTAACGGCCTTGAGCTGCGACAGCTGGAATATCAAAAGGATACGGATGAGAAATTCGGGAGGATTTTTGCATATATGGCGGATCATGAGGAAGACAATCAGAAGATTTTTTATGATGGGCAGATCTTTGATGCATTCAGTCTGCTGACAGATATGATCCGTCGAGCGAAGAAAGAAATCATTTTGGTTGATTTGAGCCATTTCCTAAGAATCCTGCAATTTCTAAGGTATTTAGAGAAATTGGTCTTGCGGACGAGTTGGGCTCTGGCATGCGGAATGCTTATAAATTTACCAAGTTGTATTCTGGTGGAGTGCCGCAGTTTATTGAAGGAGATGTTTTTAAAACGGTAATTCCGCTGAATGAAACAGCTACGATGAAGTCCGGCCCAAAGAGTAGTGACCAAGTTAGTGACCAAGTCAGTGACCAAGTCAGTGACCAAGTCGGGAATGATGCAGTTACAGAAAAGATACTTGAATTTTGTAAAACAGCAAGAACCAAGAAAGAGATTTCCGAATATATAGGTTATAAGAATTTAACCTATATGACAAGAACTTATATTAAGCCATTATTGGAAAAGGGTAAGCTGGCATATACAATACCGGAGAAACCGCAGAGTAGGTTGCAGAAGTATATAACCAAACAGTAAGGGTGCTAATTTACGAGGAGAGAAAATATGTCATTGGCTTTATCAAATGTTAAGGAATTATTGAAAAGTCTCAGAGATAATGATTGGTATATAACAGCATTTGATTTTTCATATAATGGATATGAATATGTTGTTGTCTTTGAGGATTTGCGAGAGATTGACAGAGGGACAAAATATTATGCTGTTATGCTCACGTTTATAGATAAGCATGATGAAGAATGCGTACTTGAAACATATGCCAATTCTTTTGATTTTCAAGTTAATGATGAAGAAATAAAAGAATATTTCAGAATCGGGGGAAATAGAAGTTATGGAAATCCCATTTTGACATTATACGGTCAGTTAAACGAAATAATGCCTACAGAATATTCTCCATTGCAGAAAAAATATTACCGCACGGTTCTTGCAGTTATTGACAAGAGAGAACACAATGAAGGTTTCTGCTGTTATAAAGCGCGGCATAATGGAAAGAAAGCAAACGGAGAACAAATATATCGTTCTGCAAAAAACACTGCCAAAACAAAATTGCTTAGGGAATCTTTATTTAAAAGGATTGGTAGTGATGAAACTATTAGTTTTTGTTATCGCCAAGAAAATGAGTTAAGCGATAGCCAAATAATATCAAACTTAGATAAAAATTAGTCATATATTGTAAATGTGGCCTATGAATGAAAAATGACCAGAATCAAGCCTCCAAGTCCTATAAAGATTTGGAGGTTTAATTCTGCCCATTTTTAAAGGAAAGAAATTTCCGAAACAAACAATATATGATACAATAGCCTTGAAAGTATGGGGAGAGTTATGCTTGTAAGAAGTTGAATTTTGTGGAGGTATTCAGATGGGTATGGATATTGAAAAACTGGCTACTAGTG
Source organism: bacterium (assembly GCA_963618065.1). GTDB lineage: Bacteria > Bacillota > Clostridia > Lachnospirales > Lachnospiraceae > Suilimivivens. Next base: position 2,714 of record CAVERH010000139.1, read on the forward strand.
CAATAGAAGATGCAATAGCAAAGACAGATTACATTATACCTTATGTGAATAGCGGTGATAAGGAACCTTGCTGGGATGGATACTTATACCTACCATTGCTGATAGATGCTTCCGAATAAATATTGTGTTTTGGATAGAAACTATTTTTTAAACAGTTCCGAGTGTGTGCCGAGTCGATAGAGCATCAACACAAGCACGTTGTTCTGAATTTCATAAACAAGAAGCCAGTCCGGCTCAATATGACATTCACGTGTACCTTTGTAGTTACCGGTGAGATCGTGATCTCTGTACTTTGCTTCCAGCGTTCCGCCATTCGCCAGAATATCGATTACTTCGAACAGCTTATCAAGATCCTTGTTTTGCTTTTTGGCAAGCTTCAGATCCTTTTTAAACTGATTGGTAAATTGCACATCGTATTTCATACTTCCAGCGCTGCCTTAAGATCGTCCATGCTGGAATATCTAGGAGCAGTGGGATCCGCCATCAACTTTCTGCCTTCCTCGATAGCGGCGATAGTAGTGTCATTAGGTACATCCAGCTTCAAATCGAAAGGAATTCCATGTTCACGGATAGCGGTTCTCAGGAACATGTTAATTGCGGTTGTCATGTTAAGGCCGAGTTCATTGAAGATTTCTTCAGCCTGATCTTTGATGGCCTTATCTGTTCTGATATTCAAATTTGTCGTTGCCATGCAGAACACCTCCATTCAATAACATTATATGAAAAAATGCAGCAGATGTCAACACGCTGTCATTATCAAATGGGGGGGGAACGAGCTTAAAACGCATCGAAATCCTTCTGTGTAGCGATTTCCTTATATCCCTTGTAATCGTCATTTCCACTCTCTGCATACATATCGTTCACCATTGTGAAGTCGCGTAAGGAAGGCACCTTTGTATATTATTACCTTGACCCGGACGATAATCAGATTACATTACTTTCGTCACTGGTGGAACGTATGACAAAGATTATGACACAGCTTCCAGACAGAAGTGAACTATAGTTAGGAGATGAGCAGATGATTTTATTTTTCTCAGCTACGGGTAACAGTAAATATGTTGCGATACGTATCGCAGAGGAAATTCATGATGAAATGATAGGAATTGCGGACTGTATTGCAGAAAATAAGCATTCATTTGAGGATAAGCAGATAGGAATCATAACTCCGACTTACTTCTGGGGTATGCCGAGCATAGTAAGCGATTTCCTGAAAAAGGCAGAGTTTTATACAGATTATCTGTATTTTATTGCGACCTACGGCACGACTCCGGGAGCAACAGGAGCTTTGGCAAAGGAAGCAATCCGCAATCGAGATATTGATGCTTGTTACTCTGTTCGTATGGTGGATACCTATACCCCGATATTTGATATTTCTACAAAGGAGAGGCAGAGAAAATTTGTCCAAAATACAGAAGCAGAAATAGAAACGGTTATAAAGTTAGTTCAGGAAAGATACCATAATAAAGGAATGAAGCATTCTGCGTCTGCTCTTGTGGTAAAAGGAATTGCACAGCCAATTTATAACCGGAAAGCAAGACTTACCAGCAGGCTCTTTGTGGATGAAAATTGTATTGGCTGTGGATTATGTGCGAAAAAATGTCCGGTACAGGCAATTCAAATGCAGGGTGGAAAACCTGCTTGGGTGAAGAAAAAATGTGTGATGTGCTTAGGCTGCCTGCATCGATGCCCGAAGTTTGCTATACAATGCGGAAATAAGACAAGAAACCACGGACAGTATACTAACCCAAATGTAAAAATCTGAAGGAGTGATGAGATGAACATAGCAGTTATAACAGGGGCATCCTCAGGACTGGGAGTGAAGTTTCTGGATGCAATTATAAGAAAATATCCTGTGCTGGATGGATGATCAGCACTGTGCAGACCATTTCTTATTTCTGAATTGACTCCCTTTAGGGCAGTCTGAAGTTTCGTGGTATCG
>CAVERH010000140.1:0-4620 GCA_963618065.1 bacterium
ATTGTTTTCTCCACCTTTTTATGACGTTCAGGAATGAAATTCTAACGTTTAGGAATGCTTTGATAAAATAATTAGCAGATGGTGTGTGTATAAATGAAAAAATCAATGTACAAGCTTATATTACAGGAACTATCCAAATATAAAATCAGTATTTTTTTAATGTTTGCCCTTACTGTGGCAGGGGCCGTTGTGACCAGTCTGGTTCCCAACATGGTAGGAGAGATTATTGATGTTGCGTTAGCGGATGAAAATATCCGGCATCTGGGACAGCTGGTCGGATTCCTGATTGTGTTTCTTATGGTCAGCAATCTTTGTATAGCAGTCCGACAGTACTTATCGGCAACAGTTACTGCAAAGTTTGGTATTTCACTGACAGGAAAAGTGTTTGGGAACATATTACATACACAGTATCGTTTTTTTACAGAGAATCAGAGTGGAGATATCTTGCAGAGAGTTACAAAAGACCTGAAAGCATTGCAGGATATTCAACTGGATACGCTTCTTGGATTTGGGTATGATGCGGTACTTGCTGTTTTTTCCATGATTGCCGTCCTGAATATTTACTGGCCGCTTGGGGTAACGGGACTTATTATATATGGTCTGTATCTTCTTCCTACACGGTATATGGGGAAGCTGCTGAAAAAATATTCCAATATCTTACGAAATCAAAGTGCAAAATTAAAAGAAATGGTTATTGAAAGAATCAAGGATATTGGACAGATCAAAATATACGGGGCAGAAGAAGCAGAATATTCACAGATCTGCCTGGAACAGGAAAACTGGGGAAAGAGTCTTCAGAAAAAATATGTGGTTGATCAGAGTGGACGGGCTTTTCCACGTGTGTTGGATGCTCTGATTCCGGCAATCGTATTTATGGTGGGAGGATACCAGCTTTTTATAGGAAATCTTTCGATTGGTAATCTCGTAGCCATAACGGTATATCTGCCATATCTTAATAAACCTATAAAATCGTTTACTAGCATTTATTTTCAGCTTAAGGATATCGGGGCAAGAATGAATAAAGTGGCAGAGTACATGGAACTGCCACAGGAAGAAAGGAGCGTTGAAAAGAGCCCGGCCCTTAGGCTGGATGGAAAAATTGAGTTTAAGAATGTCAGCCTGGTGAATGAGAGGGGAATAATTCTTGACCAAATTTCATTTGTGGTTCATCCAGGGGAGCATGTGGCGCTGGTAGGGGCTACCGGTTCCGGGAAAAGTACGGTTTTAAAGTTAATTACCCGGCTTATAGAGCCGACATCAGGAGAAATTTATATTGATGATAAACCGCTGCAGACGATGAGCATTTCCGGACTAAGGAGCCGGGTGGGGAATATTTTACAGGATACGTTTATCTTTTCCGGAAGTGTGGAGGATAATCTTAAATATCTGAATCCCATGGCAGATGATCCGGATGTTGAAAGACTTGTAGAACAGGTGGACCTTCAGAAGGTCATAGCAGATCTGCCGGACGGCTATCGGACGGTTATGGGAGAGAATGGTGCAAACTTTTCAGGAGGTCAAAGACAGCGGCTGGGAATTGTGCGGACATTATTAAGGCCGATGGACGTTTTGCTGATGGATGAGGCAACATCGGCGCTGGACGGAGAGAGTGAGAGAAAAGTTCATCAGACAATCATGCATATGATGAAAGAAAAGACATGTATTTATACGGCACACCGTCTGGAGACGGTGGTGGATGCAGATCATATTATTGTTTTAAAGAATGGAAGAATCCAGGAACAGGGGACACATAACGCTCTTTTTGAGGCAAATGGATATTATCATAATTTATGGAGGGAAAATGAGGGGTGAAGGAAGAACGAAATATGACAGGTAAAGGTGAGGCCCAAAACTATAAACAATGGCTGTCCGGCATTTTGAGCCAGTATAAATTCAGGATGATGATCTCCATGCTTATTGTGGTTATAAGGGGAGTTATTCTGCTTCTTCCATCGGTTGTCACCCAGCAGATCATAGATGTGGTTTTACCACAGGGCTCCTTTTCGCTTCTGCTAATATATGCAGTATTGCTGGTTGCTATTCCGGTGACAGTCTCGTTGTTGATTGTAGTAGATCTGTTTATAGACCGTTACATATTAAAGATCATGAGTAAATTAAGATGTGATATTTATAATGGAATCCAGTACCGGCCTCTGCAATGGCTGAAAAAAGCAAAATTAGGTGACATTGTCAACTGTATGTTGGATGAAACGGAAGATATCACAAATTTTGGATATTTTGGAATTGGAAGTATCATATGGTTCAATACCACTATTATTGCAGGACTGAGCCTTATGATTGCAAGAAGCTGGATGATTACTCTTGGACTTTTAGTCATTATTCTGGTTCAGGTATATATTACGAACATTCTGGGGGAGAAGCATAAAGAAAATTCGAGGGAACTGATTCAGAATGAAGTGGATCTTACGAACCGGGTTCTGGAAACAATATCCGGGATACAGTTTGTTAAATCCACTGCATCAGAAATGGCAGAGTACCATAAAGTAGAGAAGGTACAGGAAGAAAAATATAAGATTCTGATGAAACAAAGGAAGATTGAATTAGGCAGGAACATATTCACTACGCTCTTTGTGTGTCTGACGAATCTGGTAATTTATCTGGGAGGTGGATTTCTGGTAATCCGGGGACAGTTGACCATAGGTGCTCTGGTTGCAATAAATTCTTTGTTTGTCTGGATACAGCCGGCAATATTTGGCTATCAGAGTATGTACATAGGATCTAAGAAGATTGCACCGAGTCTTGATAGAATTTACAGGATGATTTATCCGGTTGAAGAGCAGAAAACAGATGTGGTTCCCAAAGGAAATCTCCGGCTGAAAGCAGAAGATATCTGTTTTAACTATGAAGACAGATCTGTATTGGAAGATCTGAGCTTTTCCATAGAACAGGGTGAGTGTGTTTCTATTATTGGAGCAAGTGGATCAGGAAAAAGTACATTGATTAATCTTTTGCTGGGGTTTGAACAGCCGGTGAAGGGAGAGATTACGCTTGGAGGTATTAAGGTAAATGATATGAGTAAAGAGTGGCTGCGGAAAACCATGGTCTGTGTTCCGCAGACTGTGTCCCTGCGAGCAGCAAGTATTTTGGATAATATACTTTTTCATGAAGAAAAAGCGTCGGATGAACAGATACAGAAAGTACTAGAGGTGGTATGTTTAAAAGAATGGATTGAGCAGCTCCCGAAAGGACTTCAGACATTTGTGGGTGAACAGTCGCTGAAAATATCGGGCGGTGAAAGGCAGAGAATCTGTATGGCCAGAGCAATCTTAAGGAAGCCCAAGGTGTTGATATTGGATGAAGCAACTTCGGCTTTGGATCCCATAACGGAGAGGAAGGTTATTTCTAACCTGAAAGAGTATTTGACAGAAACGACATTGATTTTAGTTACACATAGGATGTCGTTGATCGCGTTAACGGATAAGACTATTCAAATAGATAATAACATGAACTAAAAAATACATATGAAATGGAGGATAATAATGAAATATCTTGTAGAAATTATCAATGAAATGGGGATTGCGAAAGAATTTAATGAAATGACAGAATTACAGGAGCTTGGGATCAATTCACTTCAAATGATGGAAATGGTAGTGCGTATTGAGGATAAACTAGATATTTCTATTGAAGATGATGATCTAATTGGCGAAAATTTTGAAACGATAGGATCTGTTTTGAAAATGATTGAAAAATATTTAAAATAAGTAATCGTAATAGAATTAGTTTTTTATTAAGGAGAGTTAGACAATGAATGAATCATATATATGGAATTATATATATTCAAAGGAGATTAATAAAGATGATATGTATGATCAAGGAAAATGGCTTGAAAAATACAATAAATATGTACAATCATTTAGTGAGGATGTTTTTTTAGACTTAGGTTGTGGGGAGGGAGCAAATGCATTATATTATAGAAATTTAGGATATAATGTGGTGGCGAGTGACTTTTCCCAAGTGGTATTAGAGAGAATAAAACATCGATATCCTGATATAAATGTGAAAAAATTTGATATGCGGGAAGGAATCCCATATGAAGAAAATAGTATAGGGGTTATAGTTGCTAGTCTAAGTATCCATTATTTTGATATTGAGCAGACAAAAGCAATAATACAAGACATATATAGATGTCTAAAGCCAGAGGGATATTTTATCTATAGAGTGAATAACTATAGAGAATTTGAGAGAAATAAAGATAATATTCTTAGTTGTATAGAGGAAGATTATTATAAAACGAAAAATGGAAAGAAAAAAAGATATTTTTCGGTTGATAGTATGGGTAGATTGCTGGCTGATAATTTTCAGGTTATTCAAAACTTTGATACAGAATTGGTATTTAATGGAACGCAAAAATTTGCAGTTGAGGGCATTGCCTCAAAGATTATACATAAATAGTAAGAATTACGATCAAAGTTAGGCTATCTGGTATAAATATATTGGGGGTAGAGGGGAGGATAATTTATGTTCTCATTAGTTGAGCGTATTATGCAATGGGCAGAAAACGGTTATACAGAACCAGCTGTTATATATAAAAATGAGATTTTGGATTATGTTAAATTGGCTCAAAAGATAAAGATTGCCAGTGTTGCGCTCAGAAAATAC
>CAVERH010000141.1:0-4611 GCA_963618065.1 bacterium
CAACCGCTACGTTTTCAATCTCAAATCTCTTTTTCTCCAAATCATCACACAAATCTACTTTTGTCAGAACTATGACCGGAACAGCTCCACTGTCCCATGCTACGGACAGATAACGCTCTAATCTTCTTATATTAAAATCTCTGTTTAATGCCATGCACAAAAATACGATATCTACATTAGCAGCTACTACCTGCTCCATACAATTTTTTCCAGCAGCTTTCCGAACAAAAACACTTTTTCTCGGCAGTACTTTGTGAATAACCGCCACATTACCTTTAAAAGAATATTCTACAAGAACAAAATCTCCTACGGATGGAAATTCTGAAATTGCAGAAACATTATATCTGAATTTTCCCGAAACTCTTGCCATGCACTCTTCTTTATCCATGACCACACGAAATAAATCCTTTTCCTGTGATATCACTCTTCCAAGTTCATATTCCGGATACACCGAAGCAATTTTATAATATTGCTCACTTGCTCCCCATTGCTCTAATCCCATTTCATATTCCTTTACTCAAAATACAATTACTACTTCATTTCTTCGACAATTTTGTCCAACATCTGTCCAAACTGACATTTTACTTTCGTCTTATCTGTTGCTCCATCATACACACTATAGTAGAAAAACATATTCGCATAAAATTTAACTGCATTCTCTTCCGGATTTTTTATTTCCATATTTTTGAACAGATCCTTCACGTATTCTGCCGGTCCGGATACCAGATATTGCTGATATAAATTCTGCATCTCTTCACTGCGAAACTGCTCTATGGTCAGCATCTTCCGAAACGATGATGCAAAATCATCCTCTGTCCAGTATTCAAACATAGACTTGCTGTATTCCACAAAATCATCCAATGATACTGTCTCATACTTTTCAGGCGTTTTCTCTTTATCCTCTTGTGGCATATCATATTCTGTTGCCTGTTCGCCATCCTGCTGCTCCATACGCTGCACAATACAGTCAAAAATGTCTCTTTTGCTTTTGTAATGTCGGTACAATGCCCCTTTTGTCATATCAAGTTCTCCTGCTATCTGGCTAACGGAGACAGCCTCATAACCATCTCTGGCGAACAGATGCAGTGCCACAATTAATATTTCCTCTTTCCTATTACCCATGCACATTTCCTCCAAAATAAATAAACGACCGTTTACACCTTAATAATAGTAAACGGTCGTTTATTTGTCAAGACTTTTCTTTTTGCTTATATTATCTCTTTTTATAAATCAACAGCTCCGGATTTTTACCATCCTTCTCATATGTACATACGAGAATAAAATCCATACCTGCCAGAATACCGAAGCACCTGTCTCCTCCAAATTCAGACTCCAGTTGATTCCCCAGATAGGTTTTCTGATCATCAAGGAATTTCACTTTTTGACCATTAGGCAGAGTATATTCCAGATTCACATATTTCCCCACAAGTGCATTTAGTTTGTCTACCCTTGGAAGTCCGTCTATATGCAGATCATTTATTTCGCTTATCAATTGCTTTTTAAACTCTTCAAACTGCCCATTGTCACTAAGTTCATCATATCTTTTCCAGTAATCTAACTTTGGAAGCATTTCCTTCAAATAAGAGTGTGCCTGTTCTTCGGTAAAGCTTTCATTTACCATATTCTTTACACATACATCAATCAATTCATCCATATCATTATATGTGTATGTTCCATCTGCATAGCACCATTTACAATACTCTTCATTTAATGTGCCATCCTTATCACGTCCCAATATGGAATCATCATCAATTGGCATCCCGCAGCACTGACAGATCAGCTTTCTGGGTTCTCCCAAAAGTGTATTGATCGAGACATCAAATTCTTTCGATAAGAGCTTAAGTGTATCAGTATTTGGAATGGTATCACCATGTTCCCAGCGTGATACTGCCTGCCTTGTTACCATAATTTTATCTGCCAGCTCGTCTTGTGACATTCCTCTTTCAGTACGAAGTTTCAAAATAATATTTTTCGTTTCCATAGTCGTCACCTCCATAACCATATCATATAGATAAATTTAAGTTCTGAAAAGCAACCTGCTGTTGCCATACTCTGTCTATATGATTTAATTATCACTCTTTGGTCATGACTTTCTTGCACCATGTTCTTGTCTTACAGTGAGGACATTTTAAATATCTTGTACTCACAATATGCATTCCCATATTATATTGCATAAATGTTGGAGTAAACAATTCATTACAATTCCTGCATTTAAAATATCCTATCTTCCTGTCTCCCCACATTGCAACATATAATCCAACACCGAACACACTTAACGCAATCATCATAAGCACAATCTTAATTGGTAATGCAATCACATCTGTGTAAAAACAAACCACTAATAGTAAGGTCACAAACGTAATTGTTGATATTACACCAATCATTGTTGTTAATAATATCTTTTGCTTATTCTCTTCCTTTTCTCTTATCATATTCACCATATTTTCCTCCGCTTTTTTCATATAATTTTGCTGGGAAATTCTTTCTCCAGTCAGAAGCTCATTTACTGTTATTTCTAATTCATTACACAATGGTAACAGCAGTGATGCTTCCGGAAAGCCGTTTCCACACTCCCATTTCGATATTGTTTTATCACTGATTCCCAACAATTCAGATAATTGTTTCTGTGTATACCCTTTTGCCTTTCTTTCATCAGAAATAAACTTTCCAATTTTCACCTGATCCATTGTTTTCCTCCTTTCTGCCCCAAGTGTAGTATAAAAAATAGACACTTCACACCCACGTAGCGTAGAGAATGGTGAATATATGCGGATTCTACGCTTCGTAGAGTATAAAATATCTACTTATTCCCTATTTAATCCATATCAAAATATTACCATAAATCGTATTGTTTCATAGTTTCTGCATTTCGATATTCATGCTTCTCATAATATCCTATCAGCTTACCCTCATCTCTGAGTGCCACCATGTAAACATCTTTATTCTGTTTCTCATTATGAAAAGTATAAACGATATTATGGCTTTCATCTGCTGCAAACCAATCCACAACTCGCTGTATTTTATCCCTGGATTCCGGATTATGACAATCTAATAAACTTCTCCCAATAAGTTTATCGCCACCTCGCTTCTCATAGCTGGTAACAGCTGCCGGATTCATGTAAATAATCTCATGCTTGAGATTGCATATAACAACGGATGCCCTGTCCTGATCAACAATACTCTTATAAAAGCTGACATAGGATTTAAACTTAATTACCTTTTCATTATCCAGTCTCTTTTGAAGTTGTGGTTTCTTTCTTCCATAATAATCGTATATCTCTCCATCTGGTATCCAGATTTGTGCCTCATTTATCTTATCAAGTACAGCTTCAACAATCTGATCATCTGCCCGTAAATCAGGTGCTTTATCATGCTCTGTTACATACTTTTTGTATTCTTCATACACCCATCCTGTAATCTTATCCTTCTGTTTCATCTTGAGATTACTAAACTTCTTGTTCATCTGTAAAAATTGACCATCTATCTTTTTATGTATTTTTGTCTTTTTACTTTTTTCCAAATTTTTCCCACCTTTAAATTATTAACCACATTTGCTTTTAAAGAGTGTGTTTCACATTTATCTTGTCACATTATAACATCTATCATATTTATCCGCATTAAAAAAGGACACCGAATTTCTCCCAGTGTCCCAATATCTACCTGATTTTATCTTCTCTTACTTTCGATGCTTCTATATGTGCTGCTTTCTACTTTACATCTTCCACACCTCTACTCTGCGCTTTCTAATTCTAATGTTTCAAATTCTTTATCACTCATTTTTCCAAGTTTCTCAAGCACATTTTCACACAATTCGATCATATCCGTATCATCTATATATTTCAATGCTCTGTTAATATCTTCCATCACCTTTGTACGGCTGTCACTCTGGAAAATACATATCAAATTGCTTTCCTCAACTGTAAATAGATTCTTCATGTTCCTACATCTCCCTATGCGAATTTTTTGTTTTTTCCTGTTCCTTCGTATCCTTATTGTTTCCCTGTGCTGCTTCCTTCTGCTTGGCTGCCAGACGCTCTTTTAAGGAAAAACGTGCCTGTGGCTTTTCCTGCTGTTCTTTCTTTTCTTCTTCACGATTGAATTTCTCCACGCCATTGTTAAGCACATTATCAATCATGTTATAATTCTGCTCCTCCAGTTCCTCGATCTTAGCAAGCGGTTTGTACTCTGCCAATTTCACAAGCAGTTCCTTTGCCCTTTTCTCACTATCCTCGTCTATCCCTTCGTCAATAGATGCCTGTAAAAAAATACTTAGAGGTTTCACATTTCCAGTTCTTATATCATCAGCAATCATTTGTATCTGTGATTCTCTGTCTGATACCGAATCTCTATATCCATACGTATCAATCTCATAAGATAACTGATCAAGTTCTGCCGCAAGTGCCTGTATTTTCTGCTCTTTTGTTTCCCGATCATTGACCTCTTTCTCCGGAAAGACTGCAATCAATTTCTTTAGTGCATCCTGCACTTTCGGAGTGTCACGAAGCTCCGGTGTGTAATTCAGATAATCAACATCAATGCACTTTCCACTCAAAATGTCCGCCTGCTCATCTTCCCATTCCTCTGTTCCCTCGATGTGCATATTCACACCAA
>CAVERH010000142.1:0-4443 GCA_963618065.1 bacterium
GTTCTGAATAGTTACAATAAGATTAAGATAGCAAGGTTTAGAGAATTTTATCAGGAGGAAAAGAAGATGCAGATTTATCAGGTTACCGATGAACGTTTTAAGAAATATGGCAAAGTGATCTCCAATGTGGATTTCACAGAGCTTGTGAAAGCATTGGAAGAGAAAACTCCGTTACCGGAAGGTGTAGAGTATGTTCCGGGCTGTGAAGCGCTGGAAGCACTCCCGGTCATGCAGGAATTATCTACGAAGACCTATGGGGAAATGCCGATTCAGATCGGTTACTGCAATGGACACAATCATATGCTGAATGCACTGGAATATCATCGTGATTCCGAGATCAATGTAGCAGCAACTGATGCGATTTTAATGCTTGGCTTAGAAGCAGATATTACATCTGACTTCACCTATGATACTTCCAAGGTAGAAGCATTCCTTGTACCGAAGGGAACCGGCGTGGAAGTATTTGCAACCACACTGCATTATGCACCGTGCGGCGTAGACGGCAATGGCTTTAAGGTAGCGATTGTGCTTCCGAAGGGAACGAATTATGATCTGAAGTCCAGGCATGCCGATGGAGAAGACGGACATTTAACCGCAGTAAATAAGTGGCTTCTCGGACATCCCGAAGGAGGACTCCCGGAAGGAAGCCCGATGGGACTTGTTGGAGAGAACTTATCCTTATAAAATTTTTACAGAGATCTTTTATAAAAAGAATACGCAGAAGATGCTACTCTGCGGAAACAATATGATTTTATTAAGAAAATGGAGGAAAGAAACATGAACAATTTACCAGTAGTAAAGCTTGGTATCGTGGCAGTCAGCCGTGACTGTTTCCCGATCGAATTATCCCAGAAGAGACGTGCAGCAATCAAGGCAGCATACAAGGGTGACTTATATGAGTGCCCGGTAACTGTTGAGAATGAACAGGATATGCTGAAGGCAGTTGAGGACGTGAAGAAGGCAGAGTGTAATGCACTTGTTGTATTCTTAGGAAACTTCGGACCGGAAACACCGGAAACCCTGATTGCAAAGGACTTTGACGGCCCATGCATGTTCGTGGCAGCGGCAGAAGGCGACGGCGATATGATCAACGGAAGAGGCGATGCATACTGTGGTATGCTGAACTGCTCTTACAACCTTGGCATGCGTCATCTTAAGGGATATATCCCGGAATATCCGGTTGGAACCGCAGATGACATTGCAAAGATGATCGGTGATTTCGTACCGGTTGCACGTGCCATCATCGGTGTTAAGAATCTTAAGATTATTACCTTTGGTCCCCGTCCGCAGGACTTCTTCGCATGTAATGCACCGATCAAGGGCTTATATGAACTTGGTGTAGAGATCGAAGAGAACTCTGAGCTTGATCTCCTTGTTTCTTTCAAGGAGCATGAGAACGATCCCCGTATTCCGGAGGTATGTGCAGACATGGCTAAGGAAATGGGCGAAGGATGCTACTACGAAGACCTCAACGCAAAGATGGCTCAGTTCGAGCTTACCTTACTTGACTGGGCAGAGAACCACAAGGGAGCAAGAAAGTATGTTGCATTTGCTGACAAGTGCTGGCCTGCATTCCCTTCACAGTTTGGTTTTGAGCCCTGCTATGTAAACAGCCGTTTAGCTTCCCGTGGTATTCCGGTATCCTGTGAAGTAGATATTTACGGAGCATTAAGCGAGTACATCGGACTTTGCGTATCTGAAGATGCAGTTACCCTGCTTGACATCAACAACTCCGTACCGAAGTACATTTACGATGAAGACATCGCTGGCAAATACAACTATGCATTAACCGATACCTTTATGGGATTCCATTGTGGAAATACACCGGAATGCAAGATGTGCTCCACCAGAGCCGTAAAATATCAGCTCATCCAGCACAGACTTCTTGAGCCCGCTGGTTCTGAACCGGACTTCACAAGAGGTACTCTGGAAGGTGATATTGCAGCTTCCGATATTACCTTCTATCGTCTGCAGTGCAATTCCGATGGAGAACTGGTTTCCTACATCGCAGAAGGTGAAATCCTCGATGTACCGACCAGATCCTTCGGTGGTATTGGTATCTTCGCTATTCCTGAAATGGGACGCTTCTACCGTCATGTACTTGTAGAAGGCAGATTCCCTCATCATGGAGCTGTAGCATTTGGACATTACGGAAAGTTAATGTATGAAGTATTCAAGTTCTTAGGCGTTAAGAGCATCGGATTCAACCAGCCGAAGGGAATGCTTTATAAGTCCGAGAATCCGTTTGCATAAGAAGTGATCTGGACGAAAATGTCGATTTGTACAGTTATCAGATGAAAATTTACTAGAAATCAGGCAAAGCGTGAGTATACTACAATATAGGCAACTATTCTGAATAGACCTATATTGTATAGTATATTCACGCTTGCTTTGCGTAGAGCACTTAGTGAAAATGAGCCAGAGGCGAAATTTGAACTTAGTGCGAACCAGTCCGGAACACTTAGCAAATGCGAGTCGAAGACGAAGCATGAGCTTAGTTGCTATGCATATGAAAAAATGATCCAGAGGATCATTTTTGAGTGAGAGGGACAAATAGAGTACTTGCAGTAAGGTTAAAGGAGTAAGATATGGCAAAGAGTGCAACAAAGGATATGACCGTGGGATCTCCCATGAAACTGATTTTAAGCTTTTCCATGCCGTTACTGGTGGGATTTATTTTCCAGCAGTTTTACAATGTTGTGGATACCTTTATCGTGGGAAGAACCCTGGGAATGAATGCTTTGGCCGGGGTTGGTGCAACGGGAAGCATTAACTTTCTGATCGTTGGATTTGTCATGGGGGTATGTGGTGGATGTGTAATCCCGATCGCACAGCGTTTTGGTGCCAAGGATTATTCGGATATGCGTAAGTATGCCGCCAACTGTGTCTGGCTGGGAATTGCAATGTCTCTGGTGATTACGGTAGTTGTATGTATTTTGTGCCGGCAGATTCTGGTTTGGATGCAGACACCGGATGATATTATGGATTATGCGTATCAGTATATTTTTATCGTTTTTTTGGGAATTCCGGCGACGTATCTGTATAATATTCTGTCCGGTATCATGCGGTCTATGGGTAACAGTAAGATTCCGCTGGTATTCCTGATCATCTCCTCTGCAATTAATATTGTGCTGGATCTGATCTGTATTATCAATCTGAATATGGGAGTAGCAGGAGCAGCAGTTGCAACAGTAGCCTCCCAGTTGATTTCGGGTATTCTCTGTCTGATTTATATGATGAAGAAATTCGAAATTCTTCACATTACCAGAGAGGAATGGAAGCTCAGTATGCCCCATATCGGAACGCTGTGTGCTATGGGAGTTCCGATGGGACTGCAATATTCCATTACGGCAATCGGCTCTGTTATTCTGCAGACCTCTGTCAATACTCTTGGGGCAACTGCTGTAGCAGCGGTTACCGCCGGAGGCAAGGTCAGTATGTTTTTCTGCTGTGCCTATGATGCACTCGGAACAACCATGGCAACCTATGGCGGACAGAATGTAGGAGCCAGGAAACTCGATCGTCTGGGAAAAGGACTCTTTTCCTGCAGCATGTTCGGTATTGTTTATTCGGTTCTGGCATTTGCCATCCTGTACTTTGCAGGCGGAATACTGTGCGGACTTTTCGTAACGGATGCCAGTCATGAGCTGCTTGACAGCTCCAGACAATTTCTGTTAATTAATGCAGCCTTTTATGTGCCGCTTGTTTTTGTAAATGTTATCCGGTATATGATTCAGGGAATGGGCTTCAGTACCTTCGCTATTTTATCCGGTGTGTTTGAAATGATAGCAAGAACGCTGATTGGTATTTTTGTTGTACCGGTATGGGGATTTACGGGAGCCTGCTTTGCAAGTCCGCTTGCATGGATTATGGCAGATCTTTTCCTTTTTCCGGCATACTTTTATGTCAGAAGGAAGCTGGAGAGAACACTTAACGGAACAGAATCCAGGCGTGCCAGTATGTAAATATTTTTGTTAAAATAAAAAGGAGAGTCACTGTAAAAGCAGTGATTCTCCTTTGTCTGTGTCAACTATGCCCGGATCAGTATTCAAAGTCAGGATTCGGAGCAGCTGCTATCCGGATCATTCATCAGTACATTGCTGCACCTATTGCAGCCCCTGTGATGATGGTGATTAATGCTACAAGAATTACCATCAGGATCAGAAAGCAGAAATAGGATCTGGCAAAATTGCGCAGGTTGATATTTTTCGTGCCGCCGAAAGAAAATACCAGCAACAGGATCAGACCTATGAGCGGAATGGAAAACAGAAGCTCATAGCCAAAGTATCCCCACATACTGATGGGACGATATTCGTCCGGAAGATTGTTGTAATCATTTGCCATAATTTAAGTACCACCTTTCCTCATAAGTGTGACCGACATGAACGGTCCGATTGCTCTTATCTGTCATTATAACGTATATTTCGGTAAAAATATAGTAAT
>CAVERH010000143.1:0-2788 GCA_963618065.1 bacterium
GGAAAATAGTTGTAATGGGTACAACTGCTTTCGACCTGAGTGTTGATGATAAGATTTCAATGACCAGTAGAGAGCTGGTTCAGAAAATTATGGAACCGAATGGTATCAATATAGTATTTTAGAAATAAGAGAGCGCTTGCAGGTTGATGTAAAAGAATATATTGGAAGAAGTTTTGTGAAATTAAATATGCACAGTAAAAGACCGGAAATTTGGATATATTGTCTATTTACAATTTTTTACGGGGGGGGGTAAAATAGTACTATGTGTACCTAAGCATAATGAGGATGAAAGGAGAAAGTGAAACAAAGTGAAAAGGAAGGAATTTAGAAAAGCAGCATTAGCGTGGATGTTGGCAATTGCAATGGTGATACCTAATTCATCTATGGTAGTAATGGCAGCGGAGACTGATGTGCAAAGTATTGTGGACAGTACTACAGAACCACAGGAAAATGGGGATGAGGAGAATCGCGTAGAGGAATCTGTTCCCACTACAGAAGAGGGAGAGGATGCCGGTGTTACGGCAAGTCCGGAGACAACGACAAGCCCGGAGGAAACGGCAAGTCCGGAGACAACGGCAAGCCCGGAGACAACGGCAAGCCCGGAAATGACGGAAATTCCTGCAGCTTCTGAAGAGCCGGAGGCAGGAACACCGGAAGTTACTGAAACACCATTGCCTTCAGAGACTCCCGAAGTACTGGTGACACCATCGCCCTCACCGACTGCGGAACCTGGGATTGTCGGGAATGCATTGCAGACCTCAGATGAAGATCATTTTTGTGATGAAAATATGGAGTGGGGAGTTTATAGTGTCGATATATATTTGAATTATATCCCTGTAAATAGTGAAGTAACATCTTCGGATCTGAGCTATTCCATACAGGAACTGAATGCTGCAGGAGATATAATTAAAACAGGAAATTATTCCTATATGTGGAATAACAATGGTAAATGTCAAATTAGCCGGTATGGTTATGTCTTACAGAATGATACGAAGCAGATTCAAATTGTAGTTACAGAAAAAATAGATGGAAATGATGTTCAGTTTGCGTCAGATTTATATGACAGACCACAAAATGGCAGCAATCCGGTATTTACGGTAACACCAGCAGCCTGTGGTGCAGGAAATGTGACGTATGATTGGAGTGTAACCGGATATAAAATCTCTGCTGGAGAAAGCTTTCGGGTAACGTTGTATTGCACTCCTTCCGGAGCGGAGACGGTTGAAAAAACAAATTCTATATATGTATATGACAAGGGTATGGCTGGCCAGGTGACTTTTAGTGACCTGGATGAAAATATGACATATCAGGCTGAGATGGAGATTTATATAGAGGATAAAGACGGGACACGAGTGTTCCAACAGAAAATAGCATTGCCTGATTTTCAAACAAAAGAAGATACAGAATATACTTTTGAGGAAATTATACCCGATAAGGTGTTACGTAAGATAATTGCAAATCAAGCATATATAAGTGGCAATACAGAGAAGATTAAAACAAGTCAATTAGAGAAAGTAACATCTATATATGATACACGGCAGAGAGCTTCTGAGGATGCTGTAAAAAGTTTACAGGGAATAGAGTATTTATCTAATCTGAAATACATATCTCTTTATAATCATGAAATTACAGACATTAATAATGTTTCATGGGAAAAGATAACGAAGTTAGAAAGTTTATATTTGACGGGAAATGATGTTGCAGAATCATTTGATCTTTCTAAAGTGAATACATTAAAGAGCATTGGATTTGAGGAGAATAAACTTTCAGAAGAAAAGATACAACAGATTTACCTGCCTGAAGGATGTAAAGGATACTTTAACAATCAACGTGTTAATGGGGCAAGTTTTATTGCAGAGCCCAGGTATTATCAGGTTAATGGAAAGACATCTGTTTTTGTAAAAATAAAAGGGATAAGAAGTAACCAGTTTGATAATGAAATCACATTTGAAATAGACGGAACCGGTTATTCCTATCAACAACAGTATGGAGGAGTTTATTATGTTTCACAGATAGACCTGGCAGTTGGAGATCATACACTCAAAGTTGCTGCTTGTGGAGAGGAAGAGACTATTGATTTTAGTGTGGTGAAGAAAGCGGAAAGGGAACTTTCAACGCAGTATTTCTCATCCTCATGGGAATATGGAAATATTTCCATGAAAACTGCACAAAGTCTGAATATTGTTAAGGCAGAAATGATTGATAGCACCGGTAAGGTGTATGGAACGTCTTCCAATATTTCATCATATTACAGTAATTATGAGGAAAGCTACACAACCATAGGAGAGGGATCCGGATTTAACGTTGGATCAGAATATGCGATATACAATAATTTTATCTCGCTTGAAGCTTATCGTAGCTCTACTCCTGAAGGATCTTATGATCTTAAGCTGATCTATGGGGATAATACAGAGGAAACTATTAAAGATATCATTCAGGTTGCCGGTAAAAATAAGGCAATACTTCAAGATATATATTCAAGCGGTGGATATGATAATACACAGGGGTATTTGTATCTTGTAGTAAATGGCAGTAATTTGGATCCGTCGAGATTACAGTATACTGCTTCTGATGAAAATGGAAGCCATGCATTAATATATGTATCTGCAAAAAAAACATATAGTGGTTATGTAGTGAAATTACGACAGGTTGATTGGAGTGTAACCAAGGATGCTCAAATCAAAGTTACAATTAGTGCTCAAGATGGATATGAAGTTATATTAAATAAAACAGAGGCATCTGTTTCTATAAATTCCGGTATTTTTTATGTAAAATGGAATGAAACAAA
>CAVERH010000143.1:2798-4415 GCA_963618065.1 bacterium
CAGTAACTCAGGATGTCAATGTGACCAAAATTCAGGTTGAATTGCAGAAAAAGCAAGGAACTGATAATTCAAGCACATATGTAAAGATTGGATCAGGTGAGACAACATCAATCAGTGCAAATTATGCTTCTATTGTATTAAAAGATGAAAGTGAAAATGTTATAACAAGCTTACTTCCTGGACAATATGAAATTCGAGTAAATTTGAATGATGATAGTACATCAAGTTCTGATTATTTTTATGTTTATAATACATCAAATATAAATACCTGGTATGGTAGCAGCAAGTTCATAGAAGGGACAAAGGATATTTCCTTTAATTATTATACAGCACTGGAGTTTGAAAAATATAAAGGTGACGAGTATGAATTTGTGTTATTAAATGCTGCAGGAGATCAGATACGGAAGGTAGGTGCCAAAGTAGGATATTATGACCGTACATTGATTATGTATACTTCAGAAGATGCTTTTTCCGGTTTACAATGTGGATCCTATCAATTGGCAGCTATGCACAATCAGGAGCAGTTATCAAAGTATACCTTTGAGGTGATTAAAGAAGAAAAATTTTTAGTATCATCACAATCGGCGCAGTGGATTACTGAAGAAGAAAATACTGTGCAGATATACTTGAGTACACCCAATGCAAATAGCGCTGATAAACTAAAGGTTGAAATGTATGATCCTTATGGAAATAAAGTTGAAGGAATTCATACCAGTGTTTTAAGAAAATATTCTTCCAGTGTATACCTGAAAATTACAGGATTAGATAGGGAAAACGCTTATAGAAAATATTGGATTAAGGTTTCTCATTCGGACCTTGGTGATCCTTATTTATTGAATAACACGAATAAAGAGTTTTATTCAGATGAAAAGGGATCTTTTGTAAATTTGTATCAGGCCAGCTCTTATTTCTCACAAAGTAATAAGAAGACTAGTCGGTTTGAGGCAAATGGTTGGCAATGTCCAATTACAATAACAGCATATTTACCATATGATACAGAACCTGTAGCCACCTTTACGGCAAATGATTATAGTGGCAAACACACAAATGGGGGATCATATATCAGTTTCCCTCAGGCATTTGTAGATCAACTTCCGGATCCTGATAGACTATATGATTTAGTAGCCAAAGATAGCGAAGGAAATTCTGTATTTAGTGAAAAACATGCAATCGGTTATGTTAAAAACAGTACGGTAAAATTAACAGGAATCACAATAAATCCTACAGCTGTAAAACTTGCAGCAGGAGAGAGTGCACAGATTGATGTGGCTCCCCAACCTTCAAATGCATTATTGGAAACTCCAATCTTCCGGAGCAGCAATGAAAAAATTGCGACCGTGGATAGTACCGGTAAAATCAGTGCAGTTGCA
This sequence comes from bacterium, assembly GCA_963618065.1. Classification (GTDB taxonomy): domain Bacteria; phylum Bacillota; class Clostridia; order Lachnospirales; family Lachnospiraceae; genus Suilimivivens. Next base: position 4,169 of record CAVERH010000143.1, read on the forward strand.
AAAGGAACGGCAAAAATTACTGTAAAAGTAAATAGCTATACCAGGACCTGTACAGTAACTGTAACAGATATAGTAAAAACACCTAAGGCAAGTGTAGCAGGCGGTGAAGTAGCTAAGAACACACAGATTACTCTGACAAGTGAAACAGCAGGAGCGGTGATTTATTATACGCTGGATGGAACGGATCCTACTGTGAAGTCCACGAAATATACAGCACCGATCCAGATTACGAAAGATACCACAATCC
>CAVERH010000144.1:0-2745 GCA_963618065.1 bacterium
GTATAAATGTGTCACTTAAAAAGCGGCCTAATCTTACAATATAAGGATCATTTAATCCCATGCTTTCCCTCTGATATTCCACTTCCGCTGCTGTTGCTGTACCTCCAAGAATAATCTGTGCCGGATCTCCCGGACAAAATGTCATCATTGTAAAAACAAGCACAGCAACTACTAAAATTGTAGGAATCAGCCAGAATATTCTACGGATTATGTATTTTAGCATAACCTACCTCCACATTATTTAAGGTTCCGGGGACAAAAGAGATTTTGTCCCCAGTTCCGTTTTACTTACTCTGTCTTTGCAAATTTGCAGGCAGCAATATCAAGATCACCCTCGTTATCAATTACGGTTTCAACAATGGGTACTTTATCATTCACAACTGCAACCTTGTAGCCAAGATATACTCCATATACATAGGCATTATCTGTAACATAACGATGTACCTTGTCAATATTCTCCGGGGTATAATTTTCTACCTTTGAAGTAAACTGTACCATATCCGTTAAGGTCTGATCTTTTCGTGCCATGGCATCACCATGTTCATACGCGTCCCCATCAATCATCTGTGACCAGATATTAGCACCTCCATTACCGGATCCAATAAATGTAATATCATACAAGCGGCCATCATACCAGGAAGATACATATAACGCAGTATCCAGAACATTTAATTCAATATTGATACCCACTGCCTGACATTCTGCCTGAACAATAGTTGCCCATTTCTGCTGATGTGTACCACATAAAAGACTTAAGGTTTCTCCCTTATAATTCGACTGTGCCAGACATTCCTTGGCCTTTTCTACATCATACGGATAATATTCCTCCGATTCCCAGGACTCCTGGAATCCACCACTGACTCTCGGGATCATATCATAAGCCGGTTCCCCATATCCGTTTAATGCACCGTCAATAATTGCCTGCGGATCTACCGCATAACAGATGGCTTTGCGCAGATTTAAGTCCGTTGCAATCTCTCTGTCTTCTGCTCCGGAGAACATCATAAAGAAATTGTTGTTCGATGGTGAAATCACCATATTAAACTGATCATTTCCCTTAAAAGCATCTGCTACAGTAACATCAATATTGGATATCATATCTACCGTTCCTGTTTCCAGTGCAATCTGCTGCTGAGAAGCTTCCGTAATAGAAGTAAATTCAATTTCTTTTACATTGGCCTGGAAAATATCTCCCTGCTGTTCTTCTGTCATCCAATAATTTTCATTTTTAATTAATGTCATGGAAGATCCTGGAGTAAAGGATTCTACAATATAAGGGCTTGTTGTTACAGGCTTTGTTGCCATTCCATCTTCACTTTCCTCATAAGCCTTCTTGGACACAATGAAGGTGCTTTCCAGAATAACTTCAAACATATCCGCCATATTCTCTTTCATGACAATCTCAAACGTATAATCATCAATCTTATTTACGGAATCAACTTTACTAAAACATGGCTTTAAACCATTATTCATATATTCTTCAATAAACCATACCACATCATCTGAAGTAATCTTGTTTCCTGCGGTATCCACAATGTTGTCATTCAATACAACCGTCCATGTCTTGCCATCCTCTGCAACATTCCATTCTTTTGCCGCCTGCGGCTGATAAACTCCATGGTCATCCACCATTGCAAGACGATCATATAATAATCTGTACCATAAGTTTCTCTGTCCGGAAATATTACGGAACGGTGCTAAGCTCTGCATTCCGGAAAAGCTACACCCTACTACTACTTTCGGATATTCCGCCAGTTCTACATCGTCTGCGGCTTCCATAGTTCCTGTTACTTCACCGGAAGCTTTATCTTCGGTGGTCACGGCCGTTTCATCGGATGTGCTTCCTTCTGTCTTTGAACCGGTCGCTGATCCGCAACCAGTAAGTGCCATAGCTGCTGCCAACATCAGCGCAGCAAATTGTTTCATACTTTTTCTTTTCATTTTTACTCCCTTCTGCCTGCATAACAGACATCATAAATAGTAATTTGTTATCCCATAAATACAGATGCTTTTAACTGCACTCTGTATTTTTTTACATGTCATGTCACTTCCTCATAAATTTTCACACATACCGGACAGTCCGGCAGCAAAATGATATGCCCGTCTTCGCAAAAAAGATATAATTTATCATTTAATCTGCTATAATACATCTCCACGATATTACTATGTACATTGAGCATTCCTTTATATAGGGTAAATGCCTTTAAATTCAACGGTTTCCACACATCCCCATTAAAAGATTGGAACGCAACGGCTTCTCCCTGATCATTCATTCCAGCTATCAGATAGCCTAACGACTCAATATAATCCGCACAGGAAAATATACTTGGGGGATAATATCCTTGATATTTTTTATTAAAATCTATTTTCTTATCTTCATTTCCGGTATGGATAATAACCGAATTATCATGAGAAAGTGAAATTCTCTGCATATAGCCCCCTGAATTACTTTACTGTAAAAGGCAAACTCATCTGTCTGGTAGTGCCAAGATATTCAACCGAAGCAGTGACATTTGCTGTTCCTTCTCCAACAGCCCTTACCTGATTTTCTGAATCCATAGCAATCACGGAAGGATCTGATACAGTATAATGAACTCGGTAACTGTCCTCCTTCAGGTGAAGTGCATTTTCTAAGGTCGCTGTAAGTGTAAGTCTTGCAGTTTCACCTTTTTTCAGGATCATCTTGTCAGAAACCAGATACACCGTCCTTAATCCTGCTTCCCATTCTCCTTGAATAATAATATC
>CAVERH010000144.1:2755-4304 GCA_963618065.1 bacterium
TCCTTACTCAAGGAAACATTTGCTGAATTTCCTCCAACCTCAAGATGATAACTGCCGCTTTCCACCACCATACATTTCCGGAAATTATTCCAAAACGTAATTTCTTTAACCGGAACATCAAATTCTACAGTTCTGTTTTCTCCTGCTTTGATGAAAACTCTTTTAAATGCCTTCAATTGTTTGTAAGGCTTTATATCCCACAGTTCTTCCGTAATAATTTTTCCCACATAAAGCTGCACAATTTCTATTCCATCCCGATCACCTGTGTTTTTGATATCAAATGATACATGAATCGTCTCATTTGCATCAAACTGTTCTTTTTTCAAGTGCAAATTCGAATATTGGAATGATGTATAGCTTAATCCATATCCAAAAGGAAATAACGGCTCTTTATCAAAATACCAGTATATTCTGGTTTTACGATCCAATGTATCGTTATGCTTCAAGCCATAATCATTAATGTGAGGTAGTTCAGCTAAATCTTTATACCAGGTAGTTGTCAGTTTGCCGCTTGGATTTACTTCTCCAAATAAAACCCGGGCGATTGCTGTTCCCTGTTCCTGTCCCGCAAAGTGTGCATTAATCAATGTATGTGTTTTTTCAAGGAAACTGCCGGTAACACTTCCAAGAGTCGTTAATACAACAATACTGTTTTCATTTACTTCTAAAAGTTTTTGTATCTTTTCATTCTGATCATAAGGAAGCTCCAGCGAAGTTCTGTCGTGGCTTTCTCCTCCTGTGTCCTTATCTGTAGCGGCAATAATAATGACATAATCCACCTCTTTCGCAGCCTCCAGCGCTCTGGCAAACAAAACTGCATCGTCCGCTCCTCTGTCCGGATCTACCGGAGCATGTCTTCTCTTGCTGGTGAATGCGGCCTTCAATGCCTCTTCATCCGGATTCTTTCCAAACATCTCTTCTTTATCTGCCCCCGGAAGCATAGCAAGCGTTGTTCCTGCCACGCTTTCATCTTTACGGCACCAGCCTTTTTCATAAAGAACCTCCACGCCGCTTCCTTCAAGGACATTTCTAATTCCATCCAATGCCATAATATTAACCGTTGTATCAATTAAAACATTATGGACTCCGGCACTATAACCTCCGAGTTCGCGATAAATTGCACCGGGACCAACCACGAGAATTTTTTTCAGCTTCGTTTTATCAAGCGGCAGCAGGCCTCTTTCATTTTTCAAAAGAACAATACTTTCTTCTGCCATTTTTACTGCAAGTTCATTGCTATGCTGACTGCAAATCTGTTCTTTGCCATAAGAGGAATACGGCACCTTCTCTTTTTCATCAAATAATCCAAGACGGAATCTGGTTGTAAAAATATGCAATAAGGCGCGATCAATATCTTCTTCGGATGCCAATCCCTGTTCCACTGCATTCATCAGCCAGTGCTGATGTTCACTTCCACAGGACATGTCCTCACCTTCTTTCATCGCAAGTGCACATGCCTCTTCCATGGTTTTCACATAATAATGGCCTGCTGATCCGGGAACACCTCTTGTAAATCGGGGACTGTATGCCACATCTCCTACTCCACCAC
>CAVERH010000145.1:0-4287 GCA_963618065.1 bacterium
TTGATCGCCCTTTGACGATTCGCTCAACGCTGTCGTAATATTTCAATTCATTCCCACAATCGGGACAGATGGTATCGTCTCCAAAGATCATGTATTATCCTCAGTGAATTATAAAAGTTAAAAGGGGTATCGATTGAATCGTATTAAATGATCCTTTCGATACCCTCATTGTAGTCATTCAAAGCATCGTATTTAGTAAATAATTAGTAAAACCGGTGAAAACGTACTTATCATGTCGGATAAGCCCAGTGTTTATGCGGATCCCGTGATGGTAGATTTGCATCATAATCAATTATTGCTATCATACATTGTCTCCCATATCAATAAAAGCTTCTTCATCCGGAAGCACATCCTCCGGAACAGCAGGCATTTCTTCTACCGGTTCCTCTCCCGGAAGATAAAATTCTGTTCCGCGAAGCAGGGAATCCAGCTTTCTTGTGTAAGTCACATTATCATAACCATTAATTTCAACCGCTTCTTCTGCGGATACCCCATAATCATTCTGTAAAATCGTACAGATCTGCTGATAGATTTCCGTCAACTCATTCAATGCACCACTCTTATCGGAACCTGCAAGTTCAAGATACAGATTTACTCCCTGAAAAAGTGCATCCAATGCCTCCATATCCTCGCCAAGAGCCATGCGGTTCTGATAGGAATCCAGCTTATGCTGCAATGAAAGAATCTCCGTTGCACGCTGATACATAATTTTATCGCTGCTTCCCAGCTTTTTGTTATTTAACTGCTCATAAACCGTCTGATAATCTCCCGCGTAGAAGGCTCTTCTTGCCTCGGTTTTATCTGCATATTCCGGAAGGAAACTGCTCGAAAAGGTGATTGCCGCAATCAATGTTGCACAGAATGCAACAAGTACAATCGTCGTCCTTCTGGTGAGAATCCTCGGTTCCGACGGACGCTTTTCTTTTTCTTTCTTTTCCTTCTTTTCTTTTTTCTTCTTTTTCTTTGCAGGAGTCTCTTCGGCGTTCTCGCCCTCTTCTCCCTCTGTTCCTTCTGCGGCTGCCTTGTCCGCCTTTTTATTCTTTTTCTTTTTTTCCTTCTTCTTTTTATTCTTATCCGAGTCTTCCGCATCCAGTTCTTTAATGATTTCAGCATTTTCACCGGTAGCATTCTCGGCTCCCTTATCTACCTCATCCTTAATTTCCTCTGCTTCTTCCGTTAAGAACTGCCAGAGTCTCGCAAAAAGTCCCGGCTTATTTTCCGTTCCGGCTTCCGCATTCTTATCCCGAATGCCGTCTAACGCATCATCAAGGGGCACTTTTGCACCTTCATCAGTCATGAAACCGACTTCATCCGCCGCTTCTCCGGATTCCTGACCGGCTTCTCCTTCCCCTGATTCTTCCGGGGCTGGCTTGGACTTTCCGAATAATTTCTTATGGGGCTTTTTTTCTTTCTTTTCTTTTTTGAGCTTTTTCTCTTTTTTCTTTTTTGCTCTAAGATTTTCTGAGGAATCCCCTGCTCCATCCTGTCCTTCTGTAATAAAAGTATCTTCTGAAGGCGCTTCCTTGATTCCTTCCAGGAAAACTAACATATCCGCATTACTGGTATCCAGACTTTCATTGTTATCCACCTTTTTTAACATCTCATTGATGTCGGAAAGATCTTCATCCGTACCCGCCATCTGATCAAGAAGTCCTGTGACATCCTCTTCAGACTGATTCGTTTCCAATTCCCTGTTCTCATCCACTGTAAGATTTTCTGTGAGCTTTCCCTCTGCATCCTGTAGCTCCGGTTCCTGTTCTCCATCCTGCTCCTTCATGGACATCAGCAGCTCATCCAACTCCGACTTCCAAGCTTCCTTCGGCTCAGATTCTTCAGTATCTGCTGTCGCTTCTGCTGACTCCACCGGAAGCCAGCCGGAATCATCGCCATTTCCAGCCTGCATTACTTCGACCGTTTCCTGTTCTATCTCCTCTGCGGCATCGTCAAATGTTTCCTCACTTGCCTGATCTGCCCTGACTTCTTCTTCCGATTCCTCAATCAATTCATCAGGCTCCATAGCAATTACCGATTCCTCCGGCCTATGAATTGTTTCTTCCACAGGTACTCCAATGATTTCTTCCTCCCCTGCATCCACAACCTCTTCCGGTTTCATGGAAGCTTCTTCCATATCAACAGGCCGGTCCGGCTCTATATGTTCTAAATCCTCTAGCAGACTGCTAAGATCCTCTGTCGAAAAATCCGACGGTTTGCTTTCTGCTTTATTCATATCCTGCATTGCTTCTTCCATGGATCTTGGTTCATTATCCATCATGGATTTCAGCAAATCATCTAAATATTGTTCTTCCGAGCCCATATCTGCCCCTCCAGTTCATACAGAGATAGTTTATCACACTAATATTATTTCGACAATTTCTTTAGGAAGTCTGCAGGGTTCTGGCAGATTCCCTCCGCTTTTCCGGCAATTTCTTCCGTAATCTGGTACAAAGAGCTATGTACCCGGTACATATACGCTTTATTATTAATAAAGGTTGTCTTCTCAAATGGCCAGCGGATCACCGTCGGATACGCCATACCAACTCCCAGCTCCAATACGCAGAGTTCCCGGTTCAACGTTCCCTGCAGCCATTTCATATACAAAGACCATTGGGAAAGATAGCCATCCTCTACATAATTTGCTGCTTCCACATAATTAAAGTCAAGGGGCTTCCCGCACTGCGGGCAAACAGGAAGATGCAGCTCGGTCTCTGAAATCTGTCCCATAATAAGGGCTTCCATTTCTGCTTCCAGCTCCGGATACAGTTCTTTCACCGGATAAAGCTCCGTGTGCCCGCCATCCTCACACTGGAATCTCCTCAGATCTCCACATGGCGTAACCACCCGGTTCAGATCCAGTTCGGAATCCTGGATACTTCCATCCTGACATAGGGAAACTATAAAGTAATTCTTATGCTCCAATATTCTGGCAAGACACTGATAAATCTCCTTATTCCCTTTTAATTCCTTTTGTAAAAAATAATATAACAGATACGGATGAACAGCAGCATTTTCTACTTTTTCACAGGCCGCCCGATACTCCGGTGATTTTCTTGCTTTTCGATAAAGATCCAGTTCCTCGCCCAATCCAACCAGAACCATCTGTGAACCGGCAATTTTTTCTTTTATATCTGTCATAAACCCATTCCCTGTTCTTTGTTTTATCATCTAAAAAAGGAGCCGATCAGCTCGGCTCCTCATTCTCTTACTTCTTCACTAAATCATCAACAATTCGAACCAGGTTTGCAATTTCCGGTTTAGATAACTGTGCATCCGCCCCAAGTGCTTCGCCCTTCTTTTTCATTTCTTCGTTTACCAGTGATGAAAAGATGACAACCGGAATATCTTTCGTTGCATCATCGGATTTAATTAACTTCGTCAGACGATGTCCATCCATCAATGGCATTTCAATATCAGTTATGACGCATTGTACATGATCCTTTAATGTTCCATCCGCCTTACAGGTCTGGATCACATCATACGCTTCCTGACCATTCTGTGTGTGGATCAGATTGTCATATCCCGCTTTCTTTAAGGAATCGACGATCAGCTTGTTTAATAATACAGAATCCTCTGCAATCAGAATCGGCACACTACTTCTCTGACGAACTCCCAGACCCTCAATCTCACTGACCTTAAGTCCTGTCTCCGGATTAATATCAGAAACAATCTTCTCGAAATCGAGAATAATAACAAGACGGTTGTCCAGCTTCACAATGCCAGTTGAAATACTGTCTTCGGATGTGGAAACGGTAGCTCCCGGCTTAATAATCTGTTCCCAGGAAATTCTATGTATTCCCTTTACTGCATCAACATGAAATGCAATATCGAGCTTATTAAAATTCGTGATAATAAACAAACCGCCTTCTTCCGATACACCTCTCTGCAGACAATTCTTCAAATCAATTGCTGTAATCATGGTATCTCTTGGCATGAAAATACCTTCAATACTCGGATGGGAATTCGGTACGGGAGTAACCTTCTGATAAGGTATAATTTCCTTAATCTTTGCTACGTTAATTCCGTATGCGTTTCCATCCAGTTCAAACTCCAATACTTCAAGTTCATTCGTTCCGTTTTCAAGAAGAATTTTTGTATCCATATATACCACCTCATTCTTAAGACCTTCTGTAATCCAAATTATAGCATAGATTCAATTATCAGACAACTATATTTTCCATATAGTGCTCTACAAAAAAAGAGTTTACAAACGTAAACTCCGTAAAATCCTTTTAAAAGTTTTGTTTATACCTTCAAAACCGATACCGAATCTTTTACATCTGTCTTTCCAAG
>CAVERH010000146.1:0-4229 GCA_963618065.1 bacterium
TTTCTTGTTTTAACATTCATCTTGAATACCTCTTGTGTTTTTAGATTTTACCAACTTGCAGGGTCAGTAATAATCTAAATTTACTTGAGGTATTCTTTTTGGTCAATCCCCTTTACACTTTAAAGTATACAGGAAGCTCCTATACCTTAATTCAATTATCTCTCATTTCCTTCTTCCTGCGGATGAGAAACATCGCAACTCCTGCACCACAGATAATGAAATACCCGAGAATGCTGATCATATCCGGTACTTCTCCTAAGAAAATCATGCCAAGCAATGCAGCAAATACAATCTGTGTATAATCATATACCGACAACTCACTGGCCGGTGCATAGGTGTAGGCCGCTGTAATCGAGAACTGGCCCAGTGTTGCAGACAGTCCGGCCATTAAAAGGGATCCAAGCTGCCACCACGCAAGCGGCTGGGGATTCCAGATAATGAACGGGATGGCACATACACAGGAAAACACCGAAAAGCAGAATACAATCAACGGTCCCGGAGCTCCATGCTTGCTTGCAATCCGCACGTTCGTATAAGCAAGTCCTGCTCCCATTCCGCCAATCAGACCGATAACTGCCGGAAAAGTTGCAACATTGTCAAAGCCCGGACGCAGGATAAACAATGCCCCGGTAAATGCTACAATAACACAGATCAGCTGATATGGTTTAATCTTTTCTTTTAACAGGATATAGGAAAAGATAATGGCAAAAAACGGTGACAGCTTATTAAGAAGCATTGACGCATCCGCAATATACAGCTTGCCGATTGCATAAAAGTTTGCAAAGATCCCGATCGTTCCAAAAAGAGAACGGAAGAAGATGTATTTCCCGGCTTTCATTTATAACTTATTTGTATTATAAAGAAAGCAGCTGTTACTATCAATTAATAAAAGAAGGATCCTCTTCAATCCAGGTAATCCATTTTTGCGGACACCTTTGTACGGCGTAACTGCAGCCCATTATACAGTGGATCACGCAAAAAAGCCCCATTGGTTCTTATCATAACAACCGGAGCTTTCAATAGTTTAATACATTTTCCAAGACTGTGGGGAAGCGGCGTCTGTGTTCCATCAAAGCTGTAACTTGCCTCAGGATACATCAGGACAGAGGCATGTAACTTCTGGATTGCATACCGCATATCTTTAATGAGAGTAATGTCATTGATAAACTTTTTCGCAGGAATACAGCCTAAAAGCCGCATCAGAAACTTCTTTCCGACGAATCCATCCAATGTGCAGACAATATGATACTCCCTGTCAGCAAGCAGTGTTGCAGCGATCATTAAATCAATGAAGCTGGAATGATTCATCAGTACAAGACAGGGCTCTTTATCCCCTAACTGTTCCATCCCTGTCTTTTCATAAGAAAAGTGGACTGCCTTTAAGTCAAAATAAGAAACTGCTTTCAAAAGCTTCCGGATGATCCCAGACTGCCTCATCGGATTCTCATGCTTCTCTCTCGGCAATGCCATTACTTCTTCGTAACTCTTTTCCTTTGTTCTGATTTTCATACTTCCCCTTCACATAAGCCCATTGATATATCTCATTTTATTCTTGTAACATGGAAATTGCAGCACTCATCTCCCTGCGCCAGTGTTTTGGTACGGTGCAGCTGTCCGCCCTCATTCCGATAATTTCGCTCATCCATATTGCACAGACACGGAACAAATTCAAAACAGTTTTCCCGCTTACCAAGCTTACAGATACCACATTCCGTGTAGGTATTGTAAAATTCATCGACTCCCTTTTCATAATGAAACTTCCAATCAAGCTCATAGGTCGATGTCTGGCTTGCAATACTTTCTTTTACCTTCTGATCCTGTACCTTGTCTGTAAACAGGGTACACTTCTTATTTTTATGTGCCTTGATCATAAATGGCGAATCAAAAACCGCCGTTACCATTTCATCCACGATAGCAGGATTGATTTTGTCCGGTGCTGCTTTATGTAAAGAAAAAACAAACGCAGCAATATACAGATTCATTTCTAACGAACTGCCCCCGATATCCGGTGTCCTTAAAAGCATCGCCTTATATTCCTGTTTTACTTTCTTCTTATATTCCGGCATATCCATATCCGGACACAAAACGGAAAGTCTTGCCAATGCGGATTTAAAGCATAATAATTCTACCGCCTTTGCATAAATTCCATACTTTAACATTGTATCATCTATCCTTTCGGTTACGCAATTATTCTTCCCGCCATTCCTTTAATGCAGCAGATAGTCTCTTGTCAATATCCTTTCTGGTTGCTTCGCATTCATTGGGATAATCTTTTGCAGCCTTAAAGACAAACCGCAGCACAAATTTAAGCCCTACGGGCAATGCCTTACGAAGCAGGGATTCCGGCAGCACAAAATGTGTTCCATGCTCATACACAAGCGGCACATATTCACAGGTATGAGGATGCTCTTTTAAACGCTGATCCATACGGTGAATATACTTTCCGGTCTCCCAGAAGGAGTCATCCTCTGCACCTACAAGAAACAGCTTTCCTTTGATATTCTCAACCTTAATCATTTCCTCTTCGGTATGTTCTCTTGCCTTTTCGGAATCAATAAACAGACAGGTACTGCGTTCAAAGTCTCCAGAGCCTTTCGTTTCTTCCTGAACCTTCTGCCAATACACCGGATGTTCATATACAAATGGCATATAAGGAAGGGGCTTTCCCTGATAAGAAAGAGTGGAAGCGCCCGGAATCGGCCATTCCCCACATCCATCCTTTTTCCCCTGTTCAAATCCCTGCCACACAAAATCACTGGGTGTAAGTCCGAAGGTCAGGGTAATATCCGGGAAAAGAGAAGCTGCAACAAGAGAGTCCATGCCTGCCGTACTCATTCCCATAATTCCGATTTTCCGGTTTCCATTATTTTTCAGCCACTTAATTGCTGTTTCAACTCTTTCCATCGGATAATTTACATGACTGTAATTTTTCTTACCTGGAGACATGCAGAGCGCATTCACTCCATTTTTATGCAGCCATTTCGCTCCACACTTTGCCATATAATCATTCGGATCATCACCAAACAGCCCGATAACCACGCAATCGGAACCCTTGGGATTTTCATAATATGTTCCATAAAAGCCATCTTTTTCTGTTTCAAAAAATTGTTTTTTCATGTCTTTTCCTCCAGCATCACTTTCAAAAATCTGTCAACAATAAGATCAGTTTCATGTTAGTATACGCTAACTTCATTGTCAACTGTCTGCCGGCATCCCACATAAAAACATTAAATTTCTTTTTCTTCTTTTGCCATGATTAACAGATCCAAACATATGCTTACCCTTGGGTGGAATCTTCATTCCCTTATTTTCTGCCGAATTATAATTTGCAAGGTCATCTAATGAGACACCAAAAAAATCCGCAATCATTTTGGATTTATCAATATCCGGTACCGACTCCCCTGTCTCATACTTTGACAGTGTCTATCTGCTGATACCGATCTTTTCAGCGAGCTGCTCCTGTGATACGTTATGAAGTTTCCGTAAGGTAATCAAATTTTCCCGAAACATGCATATTACGGAGCTAAACGGCCGCATTCCGTTTTTGAACAGCCGATTTGCTACCTGCCTGTGTAATCCAATCCTTATAATGATAGTAGCCATCCCAAGGATGGTGAATACATCATTTTGAGGAGGATAATGTATGCAGTTGGATTACAAGGACATCATTATCAAACACTACGCGCTATCAATGTCCGGTAGCGAAATAGCTCGTCAGACTGGTTTCAGCAAGTCTGGTGTTAATGACTTCTTGAGAGCATTCAAGAAGTGCGAAGATCTGAGCTATCCATTACTAGCAGGCATCACTAACTATGGTATTGCCCTGAAAGTGTATGGATCTGTACCTGGATCAGGAGGTCGAAATGGAAACATCGAGTTGCCTGATTATGAAGAGGCTGCCAAGCTTATGGCTACTCGTAAAAACATGACACTCATGTTTCTTTGGAACCGCTATAAGAAAAAGTGTGAAGAAGAAGGTGCTCGTTTCTATCAATACAGCCAGTATTGTGAGCTCTACAACAAGTGGTGTGAAGAGAATTATGAGACCGCCCACTTTGATGCTGTTGTCGCGCAAAAGATAGAAGTTGACTTTGCTGGACAGACCTTTTCCGTGACAGATCCTCTTACCGGTGAGATTATGACCATCGTCGTTTTTGTAGCCATCTTGCCTTATTCACAGTATATCTATGCAGAAGGAATGCTCTCAACGAAGGAACCGCAGTGGATCG
>CAVERH010000147.1:0-3986 GCA_963618065.1 bacterium
TCTACTAAGGATCAGAACCCGGAAAGACAAAGTGCGGCTTTTGAAAAATACGGTATACGTCCCGAAAATATGTATCTGGACAAGGCTTCCGGAAAAAACTTTGAAAGACCTGCTTATCAGAAGATGCTTCAGGCAACCAAAAAGGGAGAGATTATTATTGTAAAAAGCATCAATAGCGATGGCTTATGATGATGGAACAATTGAAATTATACCGAATAACCCATCGGGAAGAGTGGACGTTATGATTGGTGGAAAGCTCTATGGTAAACAGGCGTCAGACTATACTTCATCTGACACCTCTCAGACAGACAGTGAAAATTTCACCTCTGAATCAGATAGGGAATAAATAATATTTAACAGATAACCATACAATAACAGGCTGATCTGACAGAAAGCTGATGTAAATTTATGCATCAGCTTTTTTGTGCAAAGCGGAACTATTACATGAAATAATGATACTTTTAACATTGATTTTACTTGAAATATCTATACTTTTTGTATAATTTTATTTTGAAATAATCATACTTTTTTATTATTATATCTTGAAATAATGATACTTTTTTTATAAAATAAACTTGAAATAATGATACTTTTACAGGGAGGTCGTTTCATGTTTAAAAGAAAAGCCTATGATCGTCTGCTAAACTGGAAAAAAGAATATAACGGTACTTATGCATGTCTTCTGGAAGGTGCCAGACGTGTCGGAAAATCTACAATAGCAGAATACTTTGCTCAAAATGAATATGAATCCTATATTAAAATAGATTTTGCTAACATAACAGATGAACTTCTGGATGTATTTAAGGATATCTCCAGACCAGATCTTTTTTTCTTACGCCTGCAGGCTGAAACCGGCGTTACTCTGATAGAAAGAAAGTCCGTTATCATCTTTGACGAAATACAGCTTTATCCTAAAGCCAGACAGGCTATTAAATATCTGGTAAAAGACGGAAAATATGATTATATTGAAACAGGATCCCTAATTTCCATCCGAAAAAATGTAAAGGATATTTTAATCCCTTCTGAAGAATACAGAATTCCCGTTTACCCTATGGATTATGAAGAGTTTTTATGGGCAACCGGTGGAAATCCGGATCTGATTCGTGCAATCAGTAATAAAAACATTTCCATTGGTGAATCTACAAATCGAAAACTTATCCGTGATTTTCGCATTTATATGGCAATCGGAGGAATGCCACAGGCAGTAGAGGCCTATGTAAATAATAAAAATTTTGATTTTATTGATAGAGTAAAGCAAGGCATTATTAATCTGTATCTGGAAGATCTGAAAAAAATTGATGGATCCGGAAGATTATCAGATATTTATAAGTCCGTTCCCAGTCAGCTGGCATTAAAGAAAAAGAGATTTGTCATTTCGGCAGCAACCGGTAAACAGCGGACAAAGAAAGATGAGGAACGCTTATTTGATCTGATTGATTCTAAAATCGTTCTTCCCTGTTATGATGTTACCAAACCAGGCCTTGCTCTTTCCCAGACCAGAAATCATGAAAACTTCAAACTCTACATGTCTGACACAGGATTATTTACCACTATGCTTTTTCATGATGATGATGGTCTGCATAGTGACATCTATAAGAAGCTTCTCAGTGACAAGCTGGATACGGATATGGGATATTTATTTGAAAATTCTGTTGCCCAGATTCTGACAGCAACTGACCGGGATCTTTATTATCATACCTGGAAAAAAACAGATAGCAGCCACCATTATGAAATTGACTTTCTGGTGATCCATAATCATAAAGTTGTTCCTATAGAAGTAAAGTCTTCTTCTGTAAAAAAACATGCTTCACTGGATCAGTTTGCTCAAAAATACTCCCAGTATGTAGGGGAACAATATTTGATTTCCCAAAAAGATGTTTCCAATGATCATGGTATAAAGTTCCAGCCAATTTATATGCTTCCTTTTTTATTGTAATCCTATTTCTCTTATTCACGAAACTATAAAATTTCCAAAACTTCGATTTTTATCCTGTTTTGGAAATTTTATAGTATATGAAAGCGTATTTCCCTATTCCTTCAAATGATTATTGCCTAAATTTTGCAGATATTCTTCCACATTCTGATACTGAATCTTATCTACTATCTGACTCTCCCCACGATAGAGAACAAACTTTCCGGTAATTGGACCATAGCGGTGCTCCGTCTGGGCACATTTTTCCTCATTGATCAAATGATGATACTGTTGCGAGACAGCTTCTTTACTGTGTTTAATTTCAAAAATCCGACAAGATCCTGTTTCCGGATCAAATACTACCATATCAAATTCACCTATAGGAAATTGCAGAACAAATACCTGTTTCTTGGGATTTGCCAGCTTAGTTTCCAACAGGACAATATCCTCCAACATCCGTCCTTTGATTTCAGTCAGAATGCGTTCCTGCACAACAGTGCGCTCTGCTAAAGACAGTGCACTAAATGTTTCATCCAACAGCAGGCTGCGGATCAGTTCATCTGCCTGCGCATAGCGCAGTCCGGGCTGTGCAATCACCGTACGGCTGAATTTTATACTGACATCCGGCAGGTGTAACACATCGATCTCCCGCGTCAGATCCAACAGATCCAGATACTCTTTGATCTCCGCTACATGAATATCATCCAGTTCTACAGTCTGCTCAGTCTTATTGCGAATTTCCAGCAGCTTCCGCAGACTATCAGTCACCGACACAAGATCAATACGGTCAAGGATATCTGTAGGATTCTCACGATCCCGGCGTAGATTGCTGGCAGAAATACCAAGATCATGGGACTTCCAATCCTGCGTCAACACCTCCAGCGTAAAACGATGATTGATGTCCTCAACGACACGATTAATGGCACTGGTCAGTTCATTTTTATCATACAGATCCCGCAGATGACGGAAATGCCCCTCATACTGATAGCAGTGCAGGGAATGTTGGATATTGCGTGCAATGGCTGTATCTACATATTCATCCGTTTTTTCCTTGCTGGCAAATGTGGAGTTTTCATTATAATGGATACCGCCAAGACTCATGGTACCGCCATAGCGGATATACTCGTCAATGCCATGAATACCAAGTACAGACTCAAACTCCCGGTAAGGGATAAAGGTTGTATGCAGCAGGATGCAGCGATCATAAAGTTGTTCATCCTCTGTAAAAAGAAAGCCCAGTGAATCTGTACCAGAGAGTACGATCTTCATGCCGCATGCTGCAAACACATCAGAGAATAATGCCGCACCCTCAATGAAATCTTCCATCAACGTCACTTCATCAAGAAATACATAACGGAAACCATGTGCCTCCAACATTTTAAGATCACGGTTTACATCCGCCAGTGTATCCTTTGCTGTAATCTGGATAAATGCTGCCTTGACCAGCTCTGTGTCACTCATCTCCGCAAAAATCTGTCGGATCATGGTGGTTTTTCCTGTCCGGCGCAGGCCGTAAAGAATAAATACTTTATCCTGTGGATTTCCATAAACATAATCATGTAGCTGCCGGAAGCATTCACGCCTGCGGTAATCTCGGACGGATGCTGCAAAAGAACGCAGTGTCTCCCCGGTGCGGACATTGGTGGTAAACATAGAGGCATCCATGAATTTTGTTTTGGGCAGCTGCTTTCTCAGCGCCTTCAACTCCTGATCCAGTTTTTTTCGCTGCTCAATCTGAATGTGAAAATTTTCCAATTCATCTGCAGGAATATATTTCTCTTTCCGTTTTTTATCCTCTGTCCAACGATGATAGAAGTATTCCTTCCCATTAACGGTTTTCTTCGTAATAGAGCCGGCAGGCAGATTTGAAATTTGCTGCTCCAATTCTGCCACACGATTCTGAATTTCGGATAATTCCATAGCACACCTCCCATAATAATTATTCTTTATAAAATTATACCCTATTATACCCATTATCTCAAGGGTATAATAAAATAAGACATGGTAATCCTCTAGTATCGCTCGTTGTCAAGGTAGATGTCAGTAAATTTGAAAAAATAATTGTTACTGTGTC
>CAVERH010000148.1:0-3905 GCA_963618065.1 bacterium
GTTAAGACATCGCCCTTTCACGGCGGTAACACGGGTTCGATTCCCGTCGGAGTCATTTTTACAGGTTATGATGCATAAGATATGGTAATCTGTAAATTTTAAATTTATATGGTATGGCGTGATAGCCAAGTGGTAAGGCCCCGGTCTGCAACACCGTCATCGCCGGTTCAAATCCGGCTCACGCCTCTAAGAAAAGCTTGAAACATTGATACATCAGTGATTCAAGCTTTTTTGTGCTTTAAAATCCATTAAGTATCGAGAATTGGTTTGAAATGTGCAATCTTAGATGATATGATGATGCTATGGATGTAAATTAAGTAAATATGTAAAAATTGAGATATGATAAACACTTGTGAAGGAAGGAGAAAGAGTATGAACCCTATAGAACAGCTGCGTGAGATTATTAATAATAGTAATAATATTGTATTTTTCGGTGGAGCCGGAGTGTCTACAGAGAGCGGAATTCCGGATTTCCGGAGCGTGGATGGATTATATCATCAGAAGTATGATTATTCACCGGAAACCATTTTGAGTCATACCTTTTACCGGCAGAAGCCGGAAGAGTTCTTCCGTTTTTATAAGGATAAGATGCTTTGTCTTACGGCCAAGCCCAATGCAGCACACAGGAAGCTGGCAGAGTGGGAACAGCAGGGGAAGCTGAAAGCAGTTATTACCCAGAACATTGACGGACTTCATCAGAAAGCAGGCTCTAAAAAGGTATTAGAGCTTCATGGAAGTGTACTTCGGAATTATTGCGAAACATGCGGAAAATTCTTTGATGCAGAGTATATGCTGCATGTAGAAGGGATTCCGAAATGTGATGCGTGTGGCGGCAGAGTGAAGCCGGATGTCGTGCTCTATGAAGAGGGACTTGATCAGAACACGCTGCAGGAAGCGGTTCATTATATTAAGGAAGCGGATGTATTAATTGTGGGAGGAACGTCGCTTGTCGTATATCCGGCGGCAGGTCTCATTGACTATTATCAGGGTAATAAGCTGATTCTCATTAATAAGACGGCAACCGCGCGTGACGGAATTGCAGATCTGGTCGTTCAGGGAGCGATCGGGGAGATCTTTTCACAGTTGTAAGGATAGGAAAAAGGGAAAATGAGTATCTTTTTGGCAGTAATTGGGTGGATCTGTGTCATTTATTTTCTGAGTATTTCATTGTTTGTCGGTCATGGAACGAACTTTTTCTTTGTCTGGCTGCTTCTGGGAGCTGTGGCACTGGGATTGTCTTTTTGTATGAAGAGGGGAATCTGGCAGGAGCATGTGCCGTTACTTGTGCGTAGAATCTTCTGGTGTGTGGTAATGATTGGAGTAATTTTCTTTCTGCTTGTGGAAGGATTTATCCTGAGTGGATTCGGAATGTCAGGCTCGGATCATGCGAAGTATCTGGTGGTTCTCGGAGCGCAGATGAAACCCGACGGTCCGTCTAAGGTTTTGCAGTACCGGCTGGATGCCGCGCTTGCTTATCTAACAGATCATCCGGAATGTCAGGTGATTGTATCAGGTGGACAGGGTTCGGATGAGCATATCAGCGAGGCACAGGGAATGTACGATTATCTTGTTGCGCATGGAATGGAAGCAGACCGAATCCTTCTGGAGGATCAGTCGGTAAATACGGTACAGAATCTGTTTTTTTCTGCACAATATTTTGATAAGGAAAAGGATGAGGTTCTGATTGTAACCAATAACTTTCATGTGTTCCGGGCAGTCGGAATTGCCAGACTCCAGGGGTACCGGAAGGTATCCGGATTTGCCGCACGTGGATACTGGTTCCTGCTTCCCAATAATATGCTGCGGGAGTTTGTCGGTGTGTGTAAGGATCTGATATTTCAGATATAGTAGGAGAAAACAGTATGGACATTCAGGTGGGAAATATTATAAAAATGAAAAAAGCACATCCATGTGGGAGTTATGAGTGGGAGGTGCTGAGAATAGGAGCAGATTTTCGGTTAAAATGCATGGGGTGTGGACATCAGATTATGATTGCACGAAGTCAGGCAGAAAAAAATATCCGGGGAATTCGATAGGAATTCCCGGATATTTTTATAAAACGATATTTTATTTACTCTGTAAGGATTGAACCATGAAACAGGGAGTCCAGATAACGAAATCCACAATAACCATTGGCATCCAGAAGTTCTGATGCATTGGTACCGGCAGGAATTGTTACGGTATAGCGTATTCCCTGATAGGTGTAATTTAAGGTAAGAGATACATCAGGTCTTGCCATGAGAGCATCCGTAACACGTCTGTCCAAACAGGTCCATATGGAAGTCTCTGCAACAACCTCTGATTTTTTCGTGTGAAGAATGGCATCGGCGGTATTTTTGAGGAAAGAGGCACAGGCTGTACCGGGAATTATGCCATATTCTAAAATCTCATTACAATATTCACATTGTTCTGCAGTAATGGCGTCCGAATCGGGTGTTGCTTCCTGAACGGTTATAAGCTTAGGGGAATGCATACAGGAGAAGTTTGTTTCTATAGTCACTTCCGGAGTACGATTTACAGTAACATATACACTATCTTTTATATTATTATATAGTGATTTATAGCTAGTTGTAAAGTGATATAAAAGACATGACAGTTATTATACAAAACACATATAAACGGAATTGCACAAAAATATGAAAAAAGCAAGAAAATGCTTGAAGTTTTATGGAATACATGATATTATGAATATCCGTGGTATGTAAAAAGACATACAAATCCTTGCTCCTGTTTCAGGACAGGGGCCAGAGACCAAAAGGAGGTAACTAGCATGAACAAGTATGAATTAGCCGTTGTTGTTAGTGCGAAAATCGAAGACGAGGAAAGAGCAGCAGTAGTTGACAAGTGCAAGGCCCTGATCGAAAGATTCGGTGGAACCATCACAAACGTTGACGACTGGGGCAAGAAGAGACTGGCTTATGAAGTTCAGAAGATGAAAGAAGCTTATTACTACTTCATTCAGTTTGACGCTGAGCCTACTGCACCGATCGAAATCGAAAACCGTGTTCGCATTATGGACAATGTTATCAGATTTTTATGCGTAAGACAGGACGAGGCATAAGATGACCACTATGCCGGAAAGTAGAGGCAGGTATGAATAAAGTAATCCTTATGGGACGTTTAACAAGAGATCCTGAAGTTCGGTATTCTCAGGGTGAGAATGCAACAGCAATTGCCAGATATACATTAGCTGTAGACCGTAGATTTAACCGTAATAATGATGAGCAGAGCGCAGATTTCATTAACTGTGTTGCTTTTGGACGTAATGGAGAGTTCGCTGAGAAGTATCTTCGTAAGGGAACCAAGATTGCAGCTACCGGTCGTATCCAGACAGGAAGCTATACAAACAAAGACGGTGTGCGTGTATATACGACAGATGTTGTTATTGAAGAACAGGAATTCGCTGAAAGCAAAAACAATTCTTCCGCAGGCAATGGGGGCTTTACAGGCGGAAATAACAATGCACCTGCTATGCAGGATGCAGGTGATGGCTTCATGAATATTCCCGATGGAATTGATGAGGAATTACCGTTTAACTAAGTAAGTTTTTTACTATGAATAGGAGGGTAACCACTATGGCATTTAATAAAGCAGAGAAGTCTGATTTTCCTAGAAAAAAAGGCGGTATGCGTAGAAGAAAAAAGGTTTGTGTATTCTGTGGTAAGGACAATGTAATTGATTACAAGGATACCGCTAAGTTAAAGAGATATGTATCTGAGAGAGGAAAAATCCTTCCCAGACGTATCACCGGCAACTGTGCAAAACATCAGAGAGCTCTTACTGTAGCAATTAAGAGAGCACGTCACGTAGCACTGATGCCTTACGTTCAGGACTAATTTCGGTCTGAGTTTAAAGGGATGAAAGCCTTTACTTACTGTATATGCAGTAGGTAGAGGCTTTATTAT
>CAVERH010000149.1:0-3674 GCA_963618065.1 bacterium
CGAAGCAGACATTTGGTTTTCGGTGAGGTCAACGAGCAAATATCCTGCGAAGCAGACATTTGGTTTTACAAATGGGTTCTGAATAATTACAACAATATTTTCACATAAATAAAAGATCAAATAAAGAAGGTGACCGAGTAATGGAACAATATAATGTAACAGGTATGAGCTGTGCTGCATGTCAGGCGAGAGTGGAAAAGGCAGTAGCCAAGGTGCCGGGAGTAACCGTCTGTAATGTAAGTCTCCTGACCAATTCCATGGCAGTGGAAGGAACGGCAGCGCAGGATGCCATTATTAAGGCGGTACAGCAGGCCGGATATGGAGCAAGTAAAAAGGGCGGCAGTTCAGGAGAAGGAAATCAGGCAGGAGGAGCGCAGAACGATGTGGATGCGCTGGCAGATCACGAGACACCGGTTCTGCTTAAGAGACTGGCTGCATCCGTGGTATTTCTTCTGGGATTGATGTATTTTTCAATGGGACATATGATGTTTGGCTGGCCGCTGCCCCACTGGTTTGACAGAAATCATGTGGCAATGGGGCTGGTACAGCTTCTGCTGACGGTGATTATTATGGTGATTAACCAGAAATTCTTCATCAGTGGATTTAAGGGGCTGATTCACCGGTCGCCCAACATGGATACGCTGGTAGCGTTGGGATCTTCGGCTTCCTTCCTTTGGAGTGTGTATGCACTGTTCATGATGACAAAGGCGCAGACGGTAGGAGACATGGACGCCGTCATGCAGTACATGGATGAGTTTTATTTTGAGTCGGCGGCAATGATTCTGACCCTGATTACCGTCGGTAAGACACTGGAAGCCAAGTCCAAGGGAAGAACGACCGATGCCTTAAAGAGTCTGATGAAGCTTGCACCGCAGAATGCAACGGTTGTACGTGACGGGCAGGAGGTTACGGTTCCGATTGAGCAGGTGCATCAGGGAGATATTTTCGTAGTCCGTCCTGGAGAAAATATTCCGGTGGATGGCGTGATTTTAGAAGGAAGCAGTGCCGTCAATGAGGCAGCGCTTACCGGAGAAAGCATTCCGGTGGATAAAACGGTGGGTGACGGCGTGTCCGCAGCCACCATTAACCAGTCCGGCTTCATTCGTTGTGAAGCGACAAGGGTTGGCGTAGATACGACGCTTTCCCAGATTATTAAAATGGTGAGTGATGCAGGAGCAACCAAGGCGCCGATTGCCAAGATTGCAGATAAAGTTTCCGGTGTGTTCGTACCGGTAGTCATTTCCATTGCGGTGGTGACTTTTATCGTATGGCTTTTGATTGGAAAAGAATTCAGCTTTGCGCTGGCAAGAGGAATCTCCGTACTGGTGATCAGTTGTCCGTGTGCGTTAGGACTTGCAACACCGGTAGCGATTATGGTCGGAAACGGTGTGGGAGCGAAGAACGGTATCTTATTCAAGACCGCTGCAATCCTTGAAAATGCCGGAAAAGTACAGATCGTTGCACTGGATAAGACCGGAACGATCACCGAAGGGGAACCGAAGGTTACCGATGTGATCCCGGCAGAAAATGTAACGGAAGATCAGCTCCTTGCGATGGCTGTTGCTTTGGAAGCCAAGAGCGAACATCCTCTTGCAAAAGCAGTGATCCAGCGTGGCATGGAACTTTCCATGGAACCGGCTGAGGTTACAGACTTTGAAGCACTTCCCGGAAACGGACTTCGTGCGAGTTGCAATGGCGAACCGCTGTTGGGAGGGAGCCTTACGTTCATCAGTGAACAGACCGGCATTTCGGAAAAACTTCGCAAGCAGGCAGAAGACTTTGCAGAGCATGGCAAAACACCGCTTTTATTTGCAAAGAATGGAAAAGCGATGGGCATGATTGCTGTAGCAGATATCATGAAGGAGGACAGCCCGAAAGCCATTCAGGAATTACGGAAGCTTGGAATCCGTGTGATTATGCTGACCGGGGATAATGAGCGTACCGCCAATGCGATCGGAAGAAAAGCAGGCGTGGATGAAGTCGTTGCAGGTGTGCTTCCGGATGGAAAAGAAAGCGTGATCCGCAGATTGAAGGAACAGGGCGTAACCGCCATGGTTGGTGATGGAATCAATGATGCTCCGGCACTTACCCGCGCGGATGTGGGAATTGCGATTGGCGCAGGAGCTGATGTTGCGATTGATGCAGCTGATGTAGTGCTGATGAAGAGCCGCCTGTCCGATGTGCCGGCAGCAATTCGCCTCAGCCGTGCAACCCTGCGGAATATTCATGAGAACCTGTTCTGGGCATTTATTTACAACATTATCGGAATTCCTCTGGCAGCAGGATGGTTTGTTGCGTTCGGTCTTACCTTAAATCCAATGTTTGGTGCCGCGGCTATGAGCCTTTCCAGCTTCTGCGTGGTAACGAATGCTCTGCGGCTGAATCTGTGTAAGGTGCATGACGGTTCCCATGACAGACCGCTTCGTAAGAAAACGACCAAAACGGTCAATGCAAACGAATCGCCACAGTCACAGCATGGTGCAAAAGTGGAAATGGAAAATAACGAAAATACAGCCGTATTACAAGCAGCAGAAAATCGATCTGCACAGCTGAGTGGAAAAAACGGTGTAATAGATGAAACAACAGATGGTACAACAGGATCGACCGTGACGGTTAAAATCAAAGGCATGATGTGCGAACACTGTGAAAATCATGTAAGAACTGCTTTGGAAGCATTTCCGGAGGTTTCGGAAGCGGTTGTCAGTCATAAAGAGGGAACCGCAGTTGTGACAATGTCAGGTGCAATCAATGAAAAGCAGATCAAAAGGGTGGTAGACGAAGCAGGATACAAAGTATTATCCATTAAGTAATTAAGAAGCAAAGATGTCTAACAGGCTTTATGGTATCTGAAATTCATAAGAAAGAGGTATCTTTCCATAGTTATCAAAGTGAGTTGTTAAAAAAGAGTTACCAAAAGAAATTAAAAAAATGGAGGAAAAGAAAATGACAAAGACTGTATTAAAAATTGATGGAATGATGTGTGGAATGTGTGAATCTCATGTAAATGATGCGATCCGCAATGCGTTTACAGTAAAGAAGGTATCTTCTTCCCATGCAAAGGGTGAAACCGAGATTATCAGTGAGGAGGCTCTTGATGAGACAAAGCTTGCCGAAGTCATTAAGAACACCGGTTATACCTTAAACGGTATCAGCAGCGAACCCTATCAGAAGGAAGGCTTCTTTTCTTTTTTAAAGAAATAGTAACTATTCAGAACTCCATTCGCAAAACCGCTGTTTCACAGCTTATGTTTTGCTCATGTAGTTACTTCGCCATATAAAATTGCTTTTCTGCCTGAATGCAAGCATTCGCAGAAAGCAATTTTGCATGGCTCTGAATAGTTACAAGAAATAGGGAATTCCTTGTCCATGACCGCATTTTTGCGGAATTCCCTGTCGGTGTTCGAAAGCTGCGCGATCAGGTATTATTTTATGTTCTGACACAGATGAAGAAATTGCGAAATATTATATATTGCATGGACACGAACAATTATTTGCAAAAGGAAGATAAATAGAGAAAGACGTGAGTCATAGAAATGTGGCTTGCGTCTTTTTTGTTGCCATGCATATGAGAAAATGATCCAGTGGATCATTTTTGAGTTCACAGAAAGTTCACAAAAATATTAGCACTCACCTCTTGACAGTGCTAATAATATGTGTTATATTACGATTAGAAC
>CAVERH010000150.1:0-3354 GCA_963618065.1 bacterium
ATTTGTAACTGTTCAGAGCCAAGCAAAATTTCATAAATCAGACGTGAAATGCTTGCATTTCTAAGGCTGATTATGGAATTTTATTTGGCGGATACGCCACACCGACGAAATGCGAAGCATTTTGGAGGTTGGTTCTGAACAGTTATTGTAATTTTATAATAAAATAGTTTAGCCCCATATCCGGTAGCTGTCAAGCATCTGGTTTGTAAAAGTAACATTTTGCAGTTGATGGCCAAGCGATACCTTAGATGAATTTATAAATGTTATAAATATTGATCAGAATCATCAGCACCATCAGCGCGATAAACAGCTTGTCAACCGTTCGCTCATCAATCCTCTGATTGATCGCACATCCACAGATTCCACCTGCAATACCACCCGCAACCATGAGGATCAGCACTCCGGTCCGGAAATCCGGTACACTTCCCGTCACAATCGTAGAGATGAGACTGGCGGTCTGCGAAAAGAAAATAATGTACAGTGAATTTTCTGCCGCAAGCTTGGTCGACATTGAGAAGAAGAAAAATAATACGACAAGGTTGACCGGACCTCCTCCAATTCCAAGAAATGAGGACATGATTCCCAAAAAAACACCGATCAGCAGGCTGGCAAGCACATGTTCCACCTGATAAGTTTTAATTTTCTCTTTGTAAATTGTGTAGATTAATGTTCCAAACGTCACGATCAGAAGACAGAATGCCTGAACCGCTCCGACTCTGTTCGGATCAGCGCTTAATGATTTCACATAAGAAAACAGCCATTTTCCCATCAGTCCACCGGCTGCTGCTCCGATCGCAAGCGGAAAGCCTGTCCTCATTGTCACATGGGATTCTCCACTGATCTTATGCTTAAGCACAGAATATGTAGTCATTGATAAAACGGTACATCCGGACAAGAAGCTGATTGCCGTTACATCCATCACTCCAAAAGAATCCAGAACCGGTTTGATAATCACACCGCCACCAATTCCGCAGATAGCACCAACAATCGATGCACCAAAGCATACTATCAAAAATACAAGATATATCATTTCTTTTACTCCTCCTTTGTCATGTTTTATGAAATGAATGCGAAGAAAAACGAGCCATTTAAAAACAGCTCGCTTTTCTCTGGTTGGGGGTATATGATTGGTAAAGTAATCGTCAAATGATTAACAGCATCCGCATCCACCGTGATTGTGGCGATGTCCATATGCATCCATGCAATCATCCTCCGGATTCTTCATACAAAGATGAACTGCTGCTTTCTTAAATGTCATAGGAAGAGCTAAAATGTTAGGATTTTTTCCTACATATTTCTTTTCGGCATCCGCTAACGCTTCTTCAAAGGTAGCTCTTGTCTTAAGTCCCATTCCTCTAGCATATCCCGGTTCCTCTGCACCTACAATATAGATTGCACTTGTGTTCATCTCAGCGATGTGTCCGCAAGACATCATGGAGAAGCCATGAAATGGATGGAATGCGTTGGTGTAACGGTATTTACGGATATATTCTTCGTTGGTTGCAAAATACTCACCGTACCGGTTCATATCCGGTAATGCATTCATATGGTCATGCTGGAACAAGGTGTAAAGATCCCTTAAATATGGCCATAATTCGTCATGGAAATATCCATTACAGATAGAAGAACAGATAATAACACAGTTATCACTCATAACGCGTTTGAATCTTAATACCTGTGCACTTAATGCCTGCATCATCATGATCGGGTTGGTTCCCATTCCATCTCCGTAATGAAATTGCTGTGGCATACCAAATACCAATACATCGTATTTCTTCTCAGCCCAGTGCACATAAGTTCTCTTATCTGCCAGCTTCCAGCTGACCGGCATCATCTCTTTTGCATAACCGGAGTAAATACCGATCTGTCTGGAGCAGGTATCAAGTACCGCATCGCAGCAGAAGAACGGATGTCCCATCTTATCTTCCATATGCATACTGATCTCATCGAATTTGTTGCGCATTAAGCTGCCGCCATTCACCGGTGTAAAGTCGTCTCTGTGCATGACAGACGGTACATGATGGCTTGCGATACATCTCCAGTTTGTGATACCGGTTGCACTATGTTTGTAGCCACCGGAATATCCACCATAGGGATTGCCCTGTACATGACCGATCAGAATCGGGATATCGCAGTCAAACACATACTTATTCATGTATACCGGATCTCCTCGGTGCGTAGTTCCAAGATACACCATATGCTCCTGATCTTCGCTGTCATGACTGATGATCTGTCCTGTATGCCAAAACTCATCAAATAATTCTTCCCCGAAAATTGCTTTTACATCGGACTCTTTGCTTCTTGGATGTAATCCATTGGAGATAATGAAAAGAATATCCTTCTTCTCGACTCCTGCCGCATATAACACTCTTAAAATATACTTAATACTTAGCTTTCTGTGGCTTGTTGCCTGCTCTCCACCCTTTACACGGTCGGGAATAATAAATGTAACTGTGCTTCCCTTGTGTGCAAGCTCTGTCAAAGCAGGCATTCCGATTGGATGAGCAAGGCTCTCCAGATAAGCCGCCTCTAACTTATCCTCCGGAATATAATCCGGATCCTTAACCGTTTCACCCGGAATAAAAATATCCGTACTATCCGGTAACTCTGCGGACATCGTTCCCTGTCCATACTCGAAATCAACCTTCATACATTTGTCTCCTTTTCTTAGCCAGTTTTGAGGAAATCATTGGTTTCGTTTCACCACTGAATCTCAAGCGTGCCATCCTGTACATGAAATTTTTCAAAATATGCTTCTTCTTTTGGAATCCATTTCTCACGAAATTCCCGTGCCTGTTCTTCTCCATTACGTTTGATGATATTTTCCATTTGAACATCGGGATCAATATCCATAAAAATTTTCAACTGATATGGATGATTCCCAAAAAAGGGATGAAAACTGTAGGAACCCTCTATAATATTCAATTTTTTATAAGAAATCTCATACTCGTCCATAAGCTTTTTCTCCCGGCAGGAAAAAAAATGGATGAAAACTGTAGGAACCCTCTATAATATTCAATTTTTTATAAGGAATCCCATACTCGTCCATAAGCTTTTTCTCCCGGCAGGAAAACGGCTGATAGATTACATTTTTTTTCGCAATAACAGGGAGCAGTACGGTCTCAAAAAATCTCTCATAATCCACATTTCCGCCTACTTCCGCTATCCGTTCCTGTGTGCGCTGCTCGATGCGCAAGAAGAAGTCGTCCATATGAAAAAGATTGCAATCAAACTTTCCATAGAGATATTCCCCGAGTGTTGTTTTTCCACTTCCGCACCTTCCATCAATTCCGACCAGAACCGAAGCATCTTTCTTTTCATATTCTTCCAGAAGCCGTTCTATCGCATCCACTG
>CAVERH010000151.1:0-3249 GCA_963618065.1 bacterium
ATAATAACATAAGAATAGATGCATGGAAACCTTCCTGATAAAATTATATCGAATAGTTATAAAAATTTAAAGGAAGGAAGTTGTTACAATATGATTTATGCTGTTTTTTTTGCAGTATGTTTTCTGGCCTCCGTAGTGGGAGCAATATGCGGCATTGGCGGTGGTGTTATCATTAAGCCGGTGCTGGATTCCTTTGGTGTTCTTGATGTTGCAGCCATCAGTTTTCTGTCCGGATGTACCGTTTTGTCCATGACGACATATTCAGTGATTCATAATAAATTAAGCGGCAGCTCCAATGTGTCACTTAAGACAGGCTTTCCGCTTGCTCTTGGAGCTGCCGTGGGCGGCCTGCTCGGTAAAGAGCTTTTTTCCTTTGTGAAGGCGGCAAGCAGTGACCTGAATCATGTTGGCGCTATTCAGGCAATATGTCTTCTGATTGTCACGATTGGCACATTGATCTATACCATATATAAGGATAAAATTAAAACCTGTCAAGTTGAAAGCTCTGTGATCTGTGTACTGATCGGGATTTTTCTGGGCGTGCTATCTTCATTTCTTGGAATTGGAGGAGGCCCCATTAATCTGGTCGTGTTGTTTTTCTTTTTTTCCATGACAACGAAGGTTGCAGCAGAGAATTCCCTGTATATTATCTTTTTTTCCCAGATTGCAAGTCTCCTTTCCTCTATCGTGACAGGAAGCGTACCGGAATTTTCTGCCGGGATACTTATATTAATGGCGATCGGCGGTATTGCAGGAGGAATCTGCGGACGTGCTGTTAATAAAAAAATCGACGCAAGGACAGTGGATCGATTATTCATAGCATTAATGGTTGTGATGATACTGATTAATATATATAATGTGATTAAATTCATGCAGTTCTAAGGGAATGCTGATGAAATCAGCATTTCCCTAAAGCCTATGGAAAGGGGATCTAAAATGCCGGCAATCAGCGTTTTGATGAAGCCCTCATCAGGAATGTGCAATATGTCATGTGATTATTGCTTTTACTGCGATGAGGCTCAGAAAAGAATTCAGGAATCCTATGGATTCATGTCAGAACAGACTTTGAAGAACGTAATCCGCAAAACGATGCTTCGTGCTGAGGGGATGGTAAGCTATGCTTATCAGGGCGGTGAGCCAACACTTCGGGGGATAGATTTCTTCCGCAAGGCGATAGAATATCAGCGTCAATATAACAGGAACGGAATACAGGTCAATAATGCATTGCAGACAAACGGGCTTCTGATTAATGAGGAATGGTGCGGATTTTTTAAAGAAAATAATTTCCTGATCGGTATTTCCATAGATGGAATAAAAGAAACGCATGACTGCTACAGACATACCAAATCGGGAGAGTCAGCCTATGACCGTGTTTTACAGGCAACACAGCTTCTGGACCAGTACGGAATAGACTATAATATTTTGACAGTTGTGAACCAGAAGGTTGCTTCCCATATAAAAGAAATCTATGCTTTTTATAAAGAAAGAGGCTGGAATTTTCAGCAATACATAGCGTGTCTGGATCCACTTGATGAAGAGCATGCCAGGAGTGCATATTCTCTGCGTCCGGAGACATATGGAAGCTTTCTGACAGAGCTGTTCAATTTATGGTATGAGGACTGGAAAAAAGGCTCACAGCCTTATATCCGGCAATTTGAAAACTATATTGGAATTCTGCTGGGATATCAGCCGGAGGCCTGCGATCAGAGAGGCTGCTGCGGGATACAGAATGTCGTGGAAGCAGATGGCAGTGTATATCCATGTGATTTTTATATGCTTGATGAATACCGACTGGGAAACTTTAACGTAAACCGGATTGATGAGATCAATGACCGAAGAAATGAGATCGGTTTTTTAGAGCGTTCCCGTAAGCTTAAGAAGGAATGTAGGGAATGCACCTATTATTCGATCTGTAGAGGCGGTTGTCAGCGTAATCGCGACCTTGACCTTTGTAGTGGTGAATATGAGAACTATTTTTGCGAGAGTTATCGGGTGTTTTTTGATGCATGCCTTGAACGGATGGTACAAATTGCGGACAACATCAGACGGTGATGGAATTGGACGGGGAGTTATTAAGAGTTACCAATTTTGAAGGACGAAATATGTGAAAAATAACTATTGCAAACGGTAAAGTTAAATGCTATGGTTGTATCAAGAAATGAAAACGCTTTCAAAACGAATGGGAGTAATTAAGATTTCATGGGAGTATCGATTCATGATGTGGCAAAAAGAGCAGGAGTATCCATATCGACGGTTTCCAGAGTGATTAATAAATCAGCCGGAGTTAAGGAAAGTAAGGCGGCTGCAGTCCGCGAGGCACTGGAATATTTTGATTATCAGCCCAGTCAGTTTGGACGAGGTCTGGTCACCGGTAATTCCATGATTATTGGTGTATATTCACCTATTTCTGATGGCTGTATGTTTGAGAACGGATATTTGATGGAATGCTTAAGAGGCATTGACAATATCATCAGGGAAAGCCCCTATGGTCTGCTGCTGATTAATGAATCGAAGCATTATGAGAATAATACAAAGGCCAAACCCAAGTTTGTTGAATATGTCAACCAGAAGATCATTGATGGTCTGATCGTCTTATCCATTCCGTCAGACGGACGGCTGGAGGGTGCACTGAGTGCAATTATCGAAGAAAATTTTCCGGTAGGATATATCGGTAAGCGTTTTAATGAAAAAGGAATCAATGTTTATGCCTGTTATGAAGAGTACATGATGGATGGAATTATGCGGCTCTATCAGAAGGGACATCGGCGTATTGCCTTTCTTCCCTTAAAGAGCAGAAGCAATACCAATCAGAAGCTCAAATATAAAGCGGAGACCAAATTTAAGGGATTAAAAGTAAATATAACAGATGTCACCTCGGATATCGAAATAGAATTTCTGGCAGATATCCTGAAATATATGCTGGATGAAGCACACATAACGGCAATGATCTGTGAGGATATGAGGATTCTGACGAAGGTGCAGGGAATCATTACCAGTATGGACAAAAAGCTTGGCGATGATATATCCATTATCAGTGTTGAGCATGTGAAAAATACAGGTGCACAGATACTTCCTAAGATTGATTGCTATTACGTTCCGGCCTTAATTCTGGGCGAAACAATAGCAACAGAATTATTGGAGTGGATGAACCACAGGACAAATAATAGGGTTATGACGCAGAACTTTATGCCGGAATATATGGAACGTGGATCGGTAAGAAAATATAATTGCTGAATAGGCAATTTATAT
>CAVERH010000152.1:0-3150 GCA_963618065.1 bacterium
CCGGAAGATGTCCACCTTCACCGGGCTTTGCGCCCTGTGCCATCTTAATCTGGATTTCCTTCGCACTTACCAGATACTCACTGGTTACACCGAATCGTCCGGATGCCACCTGTTTAATTGCGGAACACTTATTTAGTCCATCCTTACCAATCGTCAGACGGTCAATGCTCTCACCGCCTTCACCGGAATTGGATTTTCCATGAAGAGTATTCATGGCAATTGCCAGTGTCTCATGTGCTTCCTTGGAAATGGAACCATAGGACATCGCACCGGTTTTAAACCGGGTCACGATGGAATCCACATCCTCAACTTCATCGATCGGTACCGGCTCTGCTGCATAATTGAAATCAAGCAATCCACGTAAGTTCCGTACATTGTCCTCTTCATTGACAAGGGAGGTGTACTGCTTAAATAAGGAATAATCTCCTCTCTTCGTAGATTCCTGAAGAAGATGAATCGTCTGCGGATTGTACAGATGCTCTTCTGCTCCGGAACGCATCTTATGTCTTCCCGGGCTGTCCAGCGTCAGGTCATTTTCAAGTCCTAACGGATCGAAGGCCTCGGTATGCAGCTCCTCCACCTGCTTCTGGATATCCTTCAGGGTAAGACCGCCCACACGGCAGACTGTATTCGTGAAGTACTTATCAATTACGGAAGAATCAATACCGATGGCTTCAAAGTTCTTGGAGCCTTCATAGGACTGGATCGTGGAAATACCCATCTTGGACGCAATCTTGACAATACCATGTAACACTGCGGAATTATAATCATCCACGGCTGCATAGTAATCCTTGTTAAGCATGTTATTTTCGATCAGTTCCTTTACGGTATCGAGTGCCAGATACGGGTTGATCGCACAGGCACCGTAGCCTAACAGGGTTGCGAAGTGATGTACTTCTCTTGGCTCGCCGGACTCTAAGATCATGGCAACGCTCGTTCTCTTCTTCGTTGCAACAAGGTACTGCTGCAATGCAGAAACCGCAAGCAGGGAAGGGATTGCCATATGGTTTTCATCCACGCCGCGGTCTGACAGGATCAGAATATTGGCACCCTCTTTATAAGCACGATCCACCTCGATAAACAGATGGTCAATCGCCTTTTCCAGGCTCATGCTCTTATAGTAAATAATCGGAACCACTTCCACATGGAAGCCGTCCTCCTTCATATTTTTAATCTTAAGAAGATCCGTATTGGTCAGAATCGGGTTATTGACACGTAATACCTTACAGTTGCCTGCCTTTTCCTCTAACAGGTTGCCATCCTCACCAATGAATACGGTGGTGGAAGTAACGATTTCCTCACGGATTGCGTCAATCGGGGGATTGGTTACCTGAGCAAAGAGCTGTTTAAAATAATGGAACAGCGGCTGATGGTGCCTGGAAAGCACCGCAAGTGGGGTATCAATACCCATGGCGGCAATGGATTCCTGTCCGTTTCTTGCCATCTGTAAAATACTGTTGCGGTAATCCTCGTAGGTATAACCAAATGCCTTCTGCAGGCGCTGACGCTCTTCATAGGTATATTCCGGTACCTTTTCATTCGGAATATGCAGATTCTTTAATTCCACAAGATTGCTGTCAAGCCATTCTCCATAAGGCTGTCTGGAAGCATAACGTTCCTTTAAGGCGTCATCATCTACCATTTCACCCTTTACCGTATCGACAAGCAGCATCTTACCGGGACGAAGACGATCTTTTCTTAAAATATGCTCCGGAGCAACCGGCAGCACACCAACCTCAGAGGAAAGAATGAGCTGATGATCATCCGTAATATAATAACGGGAAGGACGAAGTCCGTTACGGTCAAGCACCGCTCCCATAATATCTCCATCACTGAACAGAATGGACGCCGGACCGTCCCACGGCTCCATCATCGTTGCATAATAATTATAGAAGTCTTTCTTTTTCCGGGACATGGTACGGTTATTTACCCACGGCTCCGGAATCGTAATCATCACAGCCAGAGGGAGCGGCATACCGCTCATGACCAGAAATTCCAGTGTATTATCCAGCATTGCGGAATCGGAACCGGAAGAATTAATCACAGGAAGTACCTTATATAATTCTCCCTTTAAATATTCAGATTCCATCGTTTCTTCTCTTGCGAGCATCTTGTCCGCATTACCGCGGATGGTATTGATCTCACCATTATGTACGATGAACCGGTTCGGATGAGCTCTTTCCCAGCTCGGATTCGTATTGGTCGAGAATCTGGAATGCACCAGCGCGATTGCGGAACAATAATCCTCGCTCTGCAGATCCGGATAAAAGGTACGAAGCTGTTTTACCAGGAACATTCCTTTATAAGCAATCGTTCGGGAGGAAAGCGTTACTACATAGGTATTCTCTGTACTTTGTTCAAAAATTCTTCTTATGATATACAGCTTTCGGTCAAAATCAATGCCCTTTTCTGTCTCTGCCGGTTTCCTGACAAATCCCTGCATAATGTATGGCATACAGTCGATCGCTCTTTGTCCGAGTACATCCGGTACGGTCGGAACCACACGCCATCCCAGGAATTCAAGTCCTTCCTTTTCTACGATGATTTCAAACATCTTCTTACTCTGGTTTCTTTTTAATTCATCCTGTGGGAAGAAGAACATTCCCACACCATACTCCCGTTCCTTCGGAAGTACAATTCCGGCTTCCTTGCAGGCCTTTACAAAGAACTTGTGGCTGATCTGCAATAAAATACCGACACCGTCACCTGTTTTCCCCTCAGCATCCTTACCTGCACGGTGCTCCAGGTTTTCTACGATGCTCAACGCATCCGATACTGTTTTGTGCGTTTTTCTTCCTTTCATATCTACAATTGCACCAATACCACAGTTGTCATGTTCAAATGAAGACCGGTACAAAGCAGGCTGCGGAAGCTCTTTCTTCGTGTCAAACATAATTGTTCTCCTTTCGTTTCACCCTTATATCTAAAATCATAAAAAAACAATAAAATAAATATTTAAGGAGCCTGCAGAGGGCACTTGTCCCTCAACAGACTCCTTTGTCTTATCCTGTATACAATAATGCAATTTTTATCTAACCGCCATTTTAAACGGTTTCTGTACCGATGTCAATAGTAATTTGACATTTTTCTCAATTCTGCGTTTCTTCCTAATTAATGCAATTTTTTGTATCCCGTTTGTCAAAAAATTTC
>CAVERH010000153.1:0-3114 GCA_963618065.1 bacterium
ACGAGAATACAAAATTTGATTACTACTATGGAATTGAAGCAGACCAGTTCTCTTTTTATCGTGTCCCCCGGCTGTTGATTAAAGATGAGCGATTCAAGGGGCTTAGCAGCGATGCCAAGCTCCTGTATGGCTTGATGCTCGATCGGATGTCGCTGTCTATGAAAAATGGATGGCTGGACGAGGAAAACAGGGCGTATATCATCTATACGGTGGATGCGATTATGGAAGATTTGGGATGTGCGAAAGCAACCTGTGTCAAGATTATGAAAGAGCTGGATTGCGAAAAAGGGATTGGATTGATTGAAAAAAAGCGCAGAGGTCTTGGCAAACCGGATATTATCTATGTGAAAAATTTTGCCACAATGTCAGCAGAACAGGAGGTAAAAGAGCCTGAGAATACTGGAAAATCCATAGAAGTTCAAAATTTGAACTTCAAGAAGTCTAATATTGATACTTCAAGAAGTTCAGAAGTTGAACTTCAGGAGGTACAAAATTTGAACCGCCAGAAGTATAAAAAACAGACTTCAAGAGGTTCAGAAACTGAACTTGCAGAAGTTCAGGATTTAGCCCCTATTTATACTAACTATAATAAGACTGATATAAATTATACTGATATGAGTTATACCAATCCAATCTATCCATCCGGTGAAGGAAAACAGACCGATGATAGGATGGATGGAGCAGATGCGTACATAGAGATTATCAAAGAAAATATTGAGTACGATCATCACATGAAATATGATGGAACAAATGACAGGGAATTGTATGATGAATTATTTGAATTGATCTGTGAGGTTGTATGTGTAAAGCGGACTACGATACGGATTGCAGGGGAGGAGTATCCCTATGAGCTTGTAAAGTCAAAATTCTTAAAGCTGAGGAGTAATCATCTGGAATATGTGATGGGCTGCATGAAAGACACAACAACAAAAATTTCAAATATCAAGGCGTACATGGTTACGGCACTGTATAATGCTCCATCAACAATAAATCATTATTATCAGCAGGAAGTGCAGCATGATATGTATGGGGGAGGTTGGCATGAAAAGGGTATTGTTTAAGATTATCGTTCCTGTATTGATACTTGGTTTATGGATACTGATGTGTTATCCGGTATGTAAAAAGGAAAACGGATTTGATTATTTCCTTTTCTGGATTATGATAGGATTTCCCTATGGGATTCGGAAAATGTGTATGTTCCTCATCCCTAAAAATTTTGGAATTGCCGGGAGCATCGGAGTGTTGGCATTTAACGGCATCATTGGTGGTCTGATAGGTGGTATCATCGTAATTGCAAGGATGACTGTTGTATTTGTGGAGATAATAAAGATGATTGTAGGTACTTCTGGTCACGATGTCCAAAAGTGTGATCGTAGAGATATAATGTAAAAAACGGAGAGGATGTCATTGTATGAAAGAAACATATATTACAGAGGATGAGCAGCTAAAATGCCGGAAAGTTGCTAATGCCTTTGCCGAACTGTATGAAATTGAAAATATACTGGTGTTGGATGCCGGGAGATATGGGTTTGTCAAATTGCAGTATTACAGACCGCCACAGGGGTTTGAGGATGTAATTACCTTCACAGACAGTCGAAGTATGTTTGAAAATTTGTGGCAGGAGTGGTTTGATACAAAACTGTTTTTACTGGCAAAGGATACACCCATGGAGGGAATGGGATATAGTGAGATATTCCAATGTCTGTCTGAACAGGAGAAGAGAGCACTTACAGACCGGAAAGCATATTTTGCAAAGGCGGCTGAAATGGAATAATTGAGATGAACAGCGGTAGGGCGGTTATGGGAGAAATCTTATAGCTGCCATTTTTTACTTTTGGACATTGTGACCAGAAGTGGGAAGGAGAGATTATGGAATCAATGCGTGATACAAGAAGGATTATGGAAAAAGAAATCAAAAAGGGAAGTACATCGCTCCGATTTGAAAAAATCAGTATTGATGAAACCTGCTATCAGGAGATTACTTCAAGAGAAAAATTTCTTGAGGTATTGCAATATCTTCACAGGATAGGAAAATATAAGACCTATGCGAATAAGATGGTTATAAATAATGTATATACCTATATGAGAATGAATACGCCGGATTTTACGAGAGCAAGGAGTATTTTTGACAGGGAAAAAATATATCATCAGATGTTGCGGCAGGAGAAAAAGTTACAGCCGAATTATGATGGGGATTGTTATATAGAAACTGCAAAGTGTATTTTCTCGCTTCCAGAGGATCAGTGGGAAAAATGCAGGATGCAATATAAAGATGAAGATACGTTTGGATTTGTGTTATCGAATAAATATATCTTGGGACTTTATAAGTATTGCAGGGAAGCAAGGAGAGATTTTGCCACAGATCGGGCAAAGCAGGGACACGGTGTGTCTGTTAAAGTGAATCAGCTTATGGAAATGAAAGATGTAAGGGTGTTGGCACATTGTTTGTTGCTGGATGATGTGGTGCTGCAGGACGGAAAGATTGAAGCTAAGCTCTATACTATTTTTTTGAAATAATGATATTTGGTAACTTTTGGACATTGTGACCAAAAGTAGAAAAGTAGGCATCATTCTGATATAATTATATTCATCAAAATTTGAATATGCGAGGAAAAGTAAAATGAATGATGAGTTAATATATTCGGAACAATGGAATGTAAGTGCAAAATATTTTTATGATGCAGGATATTATTTATGGATGGCAAATAAGCTTGAGGGGCATGAAATTATTTTAGAGATAGGTTGCGGTACAGGATATAGCACGTTAGCTTTAGTGGAAAGCGGCTATAAGGTAATAGCAGTTGACAAAAATCCAGAATGCATGAAAAAGACAAAAGATTTACTTAGGGAAAAAGGATATATAAACGGTGAGGTAACTTTTGTAATAGGAGATGTTGCATTTGATGAAACGAGAAATAAATTGGTAAGTGGATATGAGTTTGATGCTGTAATTTGTTGGAATATTGGTACATATTGGAATCGAAAAATGATAGAAAGCTATCTTCCATATATGTATGAATATGGGTTGAATAGACAACAGATTACAGCAAATCCGGAATCATCATATTCAGAATTGATTATTTGGGATGCATGTAGATTAGCGAAAGCTAAGGG
>CAVERH010000154.1:0-3084 GCA_963618065.1 bacterium
GATCTTTACAGTTGCTGATGAGAGCTTGGATAACCTGATTACGACCTTCGATCAGGCCAGAATTGCGGCCTTCGATTAGACCAGAATTACGACCTTCGATCAGGCCAGAATTACGGCCTTCGATTAGACCAGAATTATGTCCTTCGGTTACTCCTTTGGTATAATAAGAATTAATTAAATCACACACGGTAGTTTCTCCTTTCTTAGCAGGTGAGGTAAATAGTGGAATAGAGTCTAAATATTGATCATCGCCGGTCAGGGCATGGAGCATCCGGATCACCTCTTCCGGGTGCTTCATAGTCTGGTTCCGCTTCAACAGGCTTTCACGGTCACATAAGTAGTCAAGGATGATGCGTAGGTCACACTGGAATTTCTCACGGACATCTTTGCTGAGAAAACACATATTAAACACCGGCATTTTACTATTGTTGAAATATGGATATGCTGCCGGATTAGGTTTAAAGTGTAGAGCTTCCAGGATAGAAGTTGCTTCATTCCATGGCTTTCTGCTCCAATTTAGGACAAACGTAAATACAGGATAAGTTTTATATGCGTTTTTCCGGTCTTTACATTGTAGCCGGTAAGCAGCACCATCATAGCCAGCACAGCGAAGCGGCATGTAGGCATCTATGGTGCTTTGGTTTTCGAGATTATAAAGCGTATGAATCTCTCCGTTATGCAGTTCGTACATGCTGCAGTCCCGGAACTGCTGGTGGGTCTGCTTGTCCGTTCCTATATAAAGACTTTCCGTTGGGCCGGCTAATAGGTCGGCCTCGTTCAAAACTTTTTCACCGGAATAGACTAAGACGTTGATCAGCTCAGCGAAAACATCCCGGCATCCAATCAGCATTTTCTGGGTATGATCTTTTTCTCCCATTGGTACTCCTTTTCTGATGTGGTCAGACAGAACTGAAAATCCTCTGCCTTTAAATAATGAAAGTTACTGGAATTTAAAAGCATAGATGTTCTGAATGGGTGGTTATGAATTCCTAAAATGCAGATACCGCAAATGGAACTGAATAGATCGCAGATCGTAACACAGATCGTGAGTACGACACTGTAAGTGTCAATATTGCATAGATCCACACTGCAATCATTTGAAACCTCAAATTCATACTGGGGGTATATGTCTGGAATTCTGAAAAAGAATTTAATAAGATACCACAGAAGTTGTATGCTTTTCTATAAAATAGCACGAAAAGAAAAGGGATGCAATAGGGAATGAAAAATATTCTCAAAATAAGAGAGCTCCTTCTACGTATTTGATAAATACAGCGAACAAAAACTATGATAAAGTTTAGGTAACAACAAAGGAGGGGAAGGCAGGAGATGGACTTTAAGTTAGCGGAACTGAGAAAACAAAGCGGAATTACGCAGAAGGAACTGGCAGAAATTTTACTGGTGTCACCACAGACAATCAGTAAGTGGGAAAACGGTATGACCTATCCGGATCTGGAGATGATTCTTCGACTGACGAAATATTTTGGAGTGACAACAGATATGTTATTAGGAATTGCACCGTTGGATATCAGTTATGAAGGATCCGATACAGATAAAAAGGAATATTGGTCAGAACAGGTTTTATATTTGCAAAGGCGTGAAAAGAATAGATGGAATGAGGATTATCTGAAATTTCTTGTTCGGGATGTATGGAAAATCCATGAACAAGTAAAAATACTGGATTGCGGATGTGGATATGGTGGATTGGGTAAAAGAATCCTGCCCATGCTGCCGAATGAAAGCACTTATACGGGGATTGATTTTTCGGAAGAGATGTTATTGGAAGCGAAAAAGAGATATAGAGGGAACGATCAAAGAGTAAAATTCATTTTAACAGATATTATGGATTATCCTGCAGAGCAAAGGTATGATCTTGTAATCTGTCAGTGTGTATTGAGACACGTAAATCATGCAAATAAGATGTTAAAAAGGATGGTGGAATTTTTGAAGCCGGGAGGCTGGTTGATCTGCATGGAATGTAATCGTGAATTTGAGACAGATGGTTTGTATATAGAAGGAATGGATTATAGGAATTTGTGCCAGCATTCAGGGTTGAGCAGTTTGTGGGAACATCAGTTACAGACGCAGGGAAGAGATTATGCGATTGCTATGAAACTTCCCCAATATATGAAGCAGTGTGGGCTCAAGGATATTGATTGTCGGATGAACGATAAAGTACTATATCTGGATCCGGACAGTTCCGAATATGTTAAAGAGTTGGAAAACTTAACAGAATTGGAACAATGGACAGGAAATGTATCAGAAAAGGAGATGGTATCCAACCTTATGAAGCACGGAATGAGTCTGCTGGAAGCAAAGGATTATTATTGGCAGCAGAAAGAAATCGAGCAATACATAAAGGCAGGAAACCATCCTCTGATTATTAAAGTAGAAGGAATGATGATTACATATGGCAGAAAAGTATAAGCTACCAGTATAGCTTCATGTCTTCCAGAGCTTCGTCATCGGATAAGGAAAAGCTGTCTTTGATACGGGTGAGTGTATTTTCAAAGTTACAGCCAAAATCCTTGCAGGCGAGGATCAGGGCCTGAATGCCTTGATTCCGACCTTCGATCAGCCCGGAATTGCGTCCTTCGACAAGTCCAGTGTTATGTCCTTTGTTATAATAAGAATTAATTAAATCACACACAGTAGATTCTCCTTTCTTAGCAGGTGAAGTGAATAGTGGAATAGAGTCTAAATATTGATCATCGCCGGTCAGGGCATGAAGCATCCGGATCACCTCTTCCGGGTGCTTCATAGTCTGGTTCCGCTTCAACAGGCTTTCACGGTCACATAAGTAGTCAAGGATGATGCGTAGGTCACCCTGAAACAGTTCACGTAGTTCCTTCTTAAGAAAACACATATCAAATACATGAAGCGAAGTGTCATTGATGTAGGTTTTTACAGCAGGATGTGGCTTATATCGGAATAATCCGATAAGAGAGTAGGATGTATTCCATGGTTCCCTGCTCCAATTCAAAACCAGTGTAATAACTGGATAAACACCGCACTCCAAGTGCTGATACTGCGATCGGTAAGCAGCACCATCATAGCCTGCACAGCGAAGCGGCATATAGGCAT
>CAVERH010000155.1:0-3024 GCA_963618065.1 bacterium
CCATAATATGCATTCGCACCATGCTTACGGAAATAATGCTTATCCTGTAATTCCTGCGGAGCAGGAGCAACCTGTGGGTGGATCAGCTCCGTACGATATGCCATCTTGGCAACCTCTTCCAGAACCACCGCGTTGTGGACAGCTTCCCCGGCATCCTTGCCCCAGGCAAACGGACCGTGATTCTTACACAGTACTGCAGGAACCGCTGAAACATCCTTCTTCATGCGCTTAAATTCTGAAACTATCAGATGTCCGGTATTTTCCTCATAAGCAGAGTTGATTTCTTCCTTCGTTAAGCATCT
This sequence comes from bacterium, assembly GCA_963618065.1. Lineage (GTDB taxonomy): Bacteria > Bacillota > Clostridia > Lachnospirales > Lachnospiraceae > Suilimivivens. The sequence goes on from CAVERH010000155.1 coordinate 303, forward strand.
TACACAGGGAATTTCCCCATAGAAATAATCTGCATGCGTTGTACCATAGCAGGGAATACTTCTTCCGGTCTGCGCCCAGCTCGTTGCATAAGAAGAATGGGTATGCACAATTCCGCCGATTTCAGGGAACGCCTTGTATAGCTCCAGATGAGTCGGCGTATCGGAGGACGGCTTGTACCTTCCTTCCACACGGTTTCCTTCAAGATCCATAACCACCATATCCTCCGGTTTCATAATGTCATAGTCCACACCACTTGGTTTGATGACAAAGTATCCGGTTTCACGGTCGATGGCACTGACATTACCCCATGTAAATGTCACCAGACCGTATTTCGGAAGAAGCATGTTCGCTTCGTACACTTTCTGTTTCAATTCTTCTAACATAACAGAACCTTCCTTCCAATATTTATCTCTTACTTTGAGATGTTTATCTTATCGTTATTATAGCTATCCTTAAATATTTATCAGCATCTACATGTTTTTAAAATATGTCTACAGTGCCTCAACAGCAGCCTTCTCAGCCGGGAGATTCTTCATATACTTCTCCATGAACTTCTCAAAGCCTTCGACATCCTCTGCCACAGGATCCATCTTGATACCCTTGTTTCCGGCAAAAATTTCCTCATTCAAGAACTCACCAAGGCTCTGTCCGTCCTTCTTCTCTGCAAGGAATGCAGCCAGAACAGCAATCCCCCAGGCGCCGCCTTCACCTGCTGTTTCCATAACCGATACCGGTGCGTTCATTGCTGCTGCCGCAATTCTCTGTCCAACACCCTTGGTTTTGAAATAACCGCCATGTCCGAATAACTCATCTACCTGGACGCCTTCTTCCTTAAGCATCAGATCCATACCGGACTTTAAGGCTGCAAGTGCGGAATACAGATGCATTCTCATGGTATTGGACAGTGTAAACTTGCTCTCGGCATCACGTACGAATAACGGTGCACCGGCATCAAATCCGGTAACCGGCTCTCCGGAGAAATAATTATAGGAAATCAGACCGCCACAGTCCGGATCACCCTCTAATGCAACACTGTAAAGCTTCGTAAACAGATCATTCATATCAAAGGTCAAACCATACATTTCACCGAATTCCTTAAACAGGTTCACCCACGCATTAATATCGGAGGTACAGTTATTACAATGTACCATACCAACCAGCGCACCATCCGGTGTGGTTACCAGATCGATCTGCGGATATACCTTGGAAAGTTCCTTTTCCAGAACTACCATGGCAAATACAGAGGTTCCGGCAGAAATGTTACCGGTTCGTTTTGCAACACTGTTCGTTGCAACCATACCGGTTCCTGCATCACCCTCCGGAGGACAAAGTGGAATGCCTGCCTGTAAATCACCACTTGGATCAAGGAGTTCAGCTCCTTCTTCCGTTAAAATACCTGCTTCTTCTCCTGCCGATAACACCTTGGGAAGAATATCGCGGAGATTCCACCGGTAATTCTTATCTTCAACCAGTTTATCAAACTTCTCAATCATCGCCTGATCATAATCTCCGGTGTGAATGTCAATCGGGAACATACCGGACGCATCACCGACACCGAGCACTCTTCTGCCGGTTAATTTCCAGTGAACATAACCCGCCAGTGTTGTAAAGAAATCCACATAGGGAACATGCTCTTCTCCGTTCAGAATTGCCTGATAAAGATGTGCAATGCTCCATCTCTGGGGAATATTATAGTCAAATTCCGCAGTAAGCTTTGAAGCTGCTTCCTCTGTGATCGTATTTCGCCAGGTACGGAACGGAACCAGAATCGTATCATTCTCATCAAATGCCAGATATCCGTGCATCATTGCAGAGAACCCGATGGCATCAAAATGCTTTAAGGTAACGCCATACTCCTTCTTCACATTTTCCTTAAGCTCCTTATAACAATCCTGTAAGCCATCCCAGATATCATTCAGAGAATAGGTCCATACCCCGTCTTCGTAACGGTTTTCCCAGCTGTGTCCACCGGATGCCAATACATTTCCTGACTTATCCACCAGAACGGCTTTAATTCTGGTAGAACCAAATTCAATACCCAGGTAACCCTTTCCCTCAATTAATAGTTGTTTTGCGTCCATTGCAATACCTCCTGTAATGTTTGATTCAAATGCCTGCTTCGCAGTCGCTTGTTTTTCTCTGTGCCTACTTATAGAATACCTCTCCAAGCATCAGATCACGTTTAAAGTCACGGATCTTGGTATCCTGATCAATGTAAACTGCCTCAATACCCATTGCTGCGGCCCAGTCACCCATCTGTTCTGCCGTAAGGTCATAGGTGAATGCCGTATGATGTGCTCCTCCTGCAAGGATCCACGCTTCCGCACCGGTGTACATATCCGGCTTCGGAGTCCAGAAGTTCGTTGCAACCGGGAGCTTGGGCATCGGCTTTTCTACTTTCTTACATTCTACATCATTTATAATCAAACGGAAACGATTTCCTAAATCAATTAAGGAGGTGGCAATACCAGGGCCTTCCTTGGAAGTAAATACCAGTCTTGCCGGATCCTCACGGTCACCCATGCTTAACGGATTGCACTTAATACGGATCGGTCCGTCTGCAATACTCGGACAGATCTCTAACATGTGTGCCTCCAGAATTCCTTCCTTTCCTTTTACCAGGTTATAGGTATAATCCTCCAGCATGGAGGTTCCCTTCGGATTCTTTAAATCTCCGGTCATAAGCTTCATCAGACGCACCATGGCTGCAACCTTCCAGTC
>CAVERH010000156.1:0-2878 GCA_963618065.1 bacterium
CAGCCTATCAGTCTGTGCACGTCAACTATTGAAACCGCCGTGTACCGAACGGTACGCACGGTGGTGTGAGAGGACGGCGGTTAGTCACCGCCTCCTACTCGATTCACAGATTAATGTACAGTTACAACTTATCCCACTGCAAAGCTTACATTCTGTGCTGTATACGGATAACTGTCTGCATACATGGTTTCTGGTGCAATATCAATCTCACCGTTCATCCATGTCATGACGCCATGAAAAATTTTGAACTCAGATAAGATTTTTTCATCCTTTAAAGGTTCAAATGCAGAACTCGTTAATAATGTTGTATCAAATAATCTTTGTTCTCCCGTGGAGAATGTAAGCAAAAGCATACCACCTCTTAACACGCTAGCCGTTTTCACCTTGATATCCGGTGTTGCTTCTCCCGCATAACAAACATCATCAATAATATACATCTATAACACCTCCTTACATAGGGGCAATTTTATCAAAATGCTCTCCTCTGACAGCTAAATTCCATGCCTTATACGCTTCCTCTTCATGAAATGCCAACCATCCGACTACCATTTTTAATTGCTTTTTGGGAAGGGAACCCGCCAATAATTCTCCATCTATTCCAATGGCAGCCTCATAATCACCATAGTACACATGTACATGTGGCTTATTATGTTGTTTCGTATCCATGAATAACATATAAATAACCATTCCACCAAATCTGCTAAGTTCCGGCATTGTATCCCTCCTTCTATTCATTTCTATATTGATTGTACCACACCATGCACCATTTCAAAAGACCAATGATTTGAAATGTCTATTTTTCCTTATTCAACCGGGAGTTTGACAGTGTAACGTGCATTCGTAAATTTAATAAAAGTCTCGCAAGCCGCCTGTAGAGCGGGCTGCGGGACTTTTTTCGCTAAAAGACTGTCAAAGACAGGATATTGCCAAAACAGCCATTTGATTTTAGAACAATGTTTTTTATAATGAATAGTTACGAATTATTAAAAACAGCAGGGGAATTATCCTCTGCTGTTTTCAGCAATTTGCATTAAAAAGAAGTCGTATTTTTGGATGCATTTTCGAGTGGTATTTATTGACAGGGGAATGGTATAATGATAATATAAATATAGGAAATTTAACACGTGTTCAACTTGAAATGCGTACCGGCTTCTGACAGGTTAAATACTACACAGAATCTATTTTGTAAATGTTGTACTAGGCTTTACACTGGAGCACGTGACGAAATATGAAAACAATAAGGAGGGTTATGATGTTATACATAGGGGTAGATTTAGGAACCAGTGCCGTGAAGCTTCTTCTGATGGATGGAGAAGGTAAGATTCACAAAATCGTATCCAAAGAATATCCGCTGTATTTCCCGCATCCGGGCTGGTCAGAGCAGAAGCCTGAGGACTGGTATGAGCAGACCATGGCAGGCATTAAGGAACTGATTGCGGAAGCCGATAAGAGCCAGATTGCCGGAATCAGCTTTGGCGGACAGATGCATGGTCTTGTCATTCTGGATGCTCAGGATCAGGTGATCCGTCCTGCAATTTTATGGAACGATGGCAGAACCTACGAAGAATGTGATTATCTGAACAATGTGATCGGAAAGGACAAGCTTTCCGAATATACCGCGAATATATCCTTTACCGGCTTTACCGCACCGAAGATTCTGTGGGTAAAGAACAAGGAGCCGGAGAACTTCAGGAAGATTAAGAAGATCATGCTCCCGAAGGACTATATCGCATATAAGCTGACCGGAGTACACTGCACGGATGTATCCGATGCTTCCGGTATGCTTCTTCTGGATGTGAAGAATCGTACGTGGTCGAAGGAAATGTGTGAGATCTGTGGTATTTCCGAAGAAATGCTTCCGAAGCTTTATGAAAGCTATGAATGCGTTGGCTGTGTCACAGAAGAAGTTGCGAAGGAACTTGGAATTCCTGCGACAGTTAAAGTGGCAGCAGGTGCCGGTGACAATGCGGCAGCCGCAGTCGGAACCGGAACCGTTGGAGACGGAATGTGTAACATTTCCCTCGGAACCAGTGGAACGATCTTTATTTCCTCTGATAAGTTCGGTGTGGATAAGCATAATGCCCTTCATGCTTTTGCACATGCAGACGGTCATTATCATCTGATGGGATGTATGCTGAGCGCTGCTTCCTGCAACAAGTGGTGGATGGAAGAAATTATCGGAACGAAGGAATATGCGAAGGAGCAGGAGCCGATTACGGATGACAAGCTTGGTGAGAATCATGTTTATTTCCTGCCTTATCTGATGGGAGAGCGTTCTCCTCATAACAACCCGAATGCAAGAGGTACGTTTATCGGACTTACGATGGACAGCACCCGTGCTGATATGACACAGGCAGTTCTGGAAGGGGTAGCCTTTGCACTCCGTGATTCCTTTGAGGTTGCGAAGTCCCTTGGAATCAGGATTGAACGCACCAAGATCTGCGGTGGTGGAGCGAAGAGCCCTCTCTGGAAAAAGATGATTGCGAACATCCTGAATTTAAAGGTGGATGTGATCGAGAGCGAAGAAGGTCCCGCCCTCGGTGGTGCAATGCTTGCAGCCGTTGCCTGTGGTGAATTTGAAAGCGTGGAAGCAGCAGCCGCAAAGCTTGTGAAGATCATTGATACCGTAGAGCCGGATGAGAAGCTTGTAGCAAAGTATGAAGAGCGTTATCAGCAGTTCAAGGAGATTTATCCTGCCTGCAAGCCGATTTTTGAAATTATTAAGTAATTGTAACTATTCAGAGCCATGCAAAGCCTGGCAAAATATGAATGGAATGCTTGCATTCCAAGTCATATTTGACAGGATTTATATGGCGAAGTAACCACATGAGCAAAAAGAAAGCTGCATAGCAGCGATTTTGCGAATGGAGTTCTGAAT
>CAVERH010000157.1:0-1942 GCA_963618065.1 bacterium
TTGGTGTGAATATGCACATCGAGGGAACAGAGGAATGGGAAGATGAGCAGGCGGATGTTCTTACAGGAAAATATATAGATGTAGATTATTTGAATTATTTACCAGAGGTGCGTGATAATCCAAAGGTACAGGAAGCAGTTGCAAAACTGATTGTAGCATTTCCGGACAGAGAAGTGAATGACCGGGAATCTAAGGAGTATCTTGCAAAAATCGCTGAGTACAAGCCGCTTGCTAAGATTGAGGAATTGGAGGAGCAGAATTATAACATGATTGATAATGTGCTTAACAATGGCGTGGAGAAATTTAATCGTGAAGAAGAAAAGAAAGAACAGCAGGAAAAGCCACAGGCACGTTCTTCCTTAAAAGAGCGTCTTGCAGCCAAACAGAAGGAAGCGGCACATGGAAACAATAAGGATACGAAGGAACAGGAAAAATCAAAAAATTCGCATAGGGAGATGTAGGAATATGAAGAATCTATTTACAGTAGAAGAAATCAATTTCATGTGTGTTTTTGAGGCACAGAACAGAATGAAGATGCTGGAAGAAATCAAACGGGTAATGCCACATATAAAGGACAGTGATATGGAAGATCTTGCCGGGCAGGTATTGGGAAAATTAGAAGGCATGACTGAGAAACAATTTGCGGAATTAGTGTTAGAAGCAGCAGAATAAAAAGATGGTAGTCATTAGGAAATATCCTTTTGACTACCATCTTTTTTGTTGAACATTAAAGAGGAACTGGATTACTCCGACTTCTCCAAGCATGTGTCCGAAAACATATACCTCAATTGCTATGAAAAAGATGCGGCAGACCTTATGGACAGAGGATTGGTAGGTACGGTAACTAAAAAAGAAATTTATGAAACAAATCTGCTACACAAGGCTATGGCGGTCTATCTATATATGGAGCGTCGTGCAGACAAGAACAGGACACGTTCTCTAATAATCGGTACTATTACCAAAAGCTCAGGGACTGGTTTTATAAATAGAAGCATTTTCAATTACATTGGCAACAATATGCGCCATATCAATATCACTTTGTTTCATGTCGTTGTTGAGCCACTGATAAATAATGGCAAGATAGCCGGCTGATAAAAAATTTCTGGAATAGAACGCAGTTTCATCTTCGTTCTGGATATGAGGAAAGTTTTCACGAAACAGAAGAAACATCTCATTTAACAGATGTGCGTCACGCATCATTTTGAAAAAATCAGGATTTTTTCGTATGAACGAGAAAAGAAGTTCTACATTATGAATGTATTCTTCTCCATATCCAGTAGTCAAAGGTGGGATTGTGTGATAATAATTCATCACATATTCATTTTTAAAACCATCTAATAACAGAGCCTCTTTTGAGGGATAGATGCGATAGAAAGTGCTTCTGTTATATCCTGCTTCTTTACAGTTTTAACAGGGCATTGAAAAAACATTTTTTTGAAAATTTATTTGTTCTCATAACGCAACATTTCCTTATAATTTGTTCATTTTAGAAGTCGTATTCTTGATTTAGCTTAATGCTTTTCTTATAATTATAACGCAACATGAGTTGCAAAATGATTATAGCATGAGTTTAAAGGAGGAGCAAGCATGATCATTTGGATGATCGGTATTATTAGCATCTGTCTTGGCACATTAGAACAGTTTTTAGTAAACGAAAGCAGGATTATGGCGGGAGTTATTTTGGCAGCAGGGATAATTCTGCTCATTGGTATCAAAGTAAAAAATACAAAACTTCCTAAATGGCAGATGTATTCAATTTTTGGAATTGCAGGTATTCATATTATCGGATTGATATCGGATCGATGGGTTGTTTATTCAGGACTTGGAATTATAACTACATTGATGGGGATTATTTTTATCGTATGGTCTTTGATAAAAATAAAATCAAAAAAAAGTTTCAGATTTATTTTCCAGATCGGCATTTCTGTAGTTGCTGTTCTTG
>CAVERH010000157.1:1952-2836 GCA_963618065.1 bacterium
AATCATATGAAGATACATTGGAGAATGGCGCACATCTGGTTGCTAATATTCAGTATGATACGGTTTACCCAAATGGATTTTTAGATGTTTATTATACTGCTGTGCCTAAGTCTGACAATCCACCGACACTGTTATTTATTCATGGCGGAGGCTACGCAAACGGTGATAAGAGCAGTGGTGATCCGAATGCCGGTGACGTTGACTACAGAGATTCATTGGCATACCGGGCATTGAATGAAGGCTATAATGTGGTACAGTTTAATTATTGCCTGATGACAGAGCATGTTTTCCCAGATGCGATTATCCAGCTTAACAGTGGTCTGAAATATCTTAAGGATCATGCGGATAATCTGAACTTAAATATGGATGCAGTATTTCTGTCCGGTGGTTCTGCTGGTGGAAATCTGGCTGGTGTTATGGCAAATCTCCAGACAAATTCAAAGTATGCAGATGAAATGGGGATTACATCTGCATTAAATCCAGAGGATATTAAAGGTGTGGTATTTATCAGTGCATTACTCGATAATTCACAGTATGGTATGACACATAATATTGCCATTGACTATATGTTTTATTGGGCAGGACGTGTTTATCTGAACACAAACGAACTGGTTTATGATAAAGAGGCTTCACGACTTTCAAATGTTATTGATAATGTTAGCGAAAATTATCCTCCAACGCTGATTTCGGATGGTAACAGTGGAAGTTTCTTTGATCAGGCATTTGCAATGAATGCAAAATTACTGGAACTGGGAGTAGAATGTAAACTGGTTTATTATCCGAAGACTGTTGCAATATTATCACATGGATATGAAGATTTAGGTTCTGATTATGCGAAAATTACACAGGATCGAATGATTGAATTTATGAATGAACATTGTGAG
>CAVERH010000158.1:0-2795 GCA_963618065.1 bacterium
TCACGGACAAGAGGCAGGCAATGAACATATCAGACGCTAAAAACGATTTTATTATGGAGGATTAATATCATGGCTATTTCTAAAACTAAGGTTATCACTGGCAAGAACACACGTCTTTCTTACTTCCACGGCTGGGAGCCGACATCCATCAACGGTGGTGCAGAAAAGTATTCCGTATCCGTTCTGATTCCGAAGGACGATAAGGAAACTGTGGATGCCATCAATGCTGCTATCGATGCAGCCATCGAAGAAGGTATTGCGAAGTTCGGAGGCAAGAAGCCGAATAAGGCTGCAATCAAGCTTCCTTTGAGAGATGGTGATGTGGAGCGTGACGATGAGGCATATAAGGGACATTATTTCCTGAATGCCAACAGCACAACGGCTCCTCAGATTGTGGACAAGGCAGTAAAGCCTATCCTTGACCGTGATGAGGTATATTCCGGATGCTACGCACGTGTATCACTGAATTTCTATGCGTTTAATTCAAACGGTAACAAGGGCGTTGCCTGCGGTCTTGGCAACATCCAGAAGATCCGTGATGGCGAGTATCTTGGCGGACGTACATCTGCAGCAGATGATTTCACGACTGTGGATGATGACGATTTCCTTGCCTAACTGAAAGTCCCCGGCGGGCGGTGTGAAATACCACCGTCTGCCCTATATGAATATTACGAAATACGAGGTTAAACGATATGAACGAATTATACGAAGTTATGAAAATGGTTGATGTGATGGTTCTTTTCTACATTATTCTGGGAGCGGGATGGTATGGAATTATCAGTGTGTTTATGGATGGAGTCATGCTCATCCGTGGCAGGATCAAGAAACACAGGGAAAAGAAGAAAGCGAAAGAGCAGAAGGAAGATGTAACAGAATAAATCATGGCGGGCGGCAGAGGTACTTCTCCTGCCGCCTTTGTCATAGAAAGGAAATGCGATGAAGACATTATCAATAGACTTGGAAACATACTCCTCGGTCAACCTGCAGAAATGCGGTGTGTATAAATATGCCCAGAGCGAGGATTTTGAGATATTGCTGTTTGGATATTCCGTGGATGGCGGTGAAGTCAAGGTAGTAGACCTTGCCTGTGGCGAGAAGATACCAGATGAGATCATACAAGCACTCTCAGACGAATCTGTAATCAAGTGGGCATTTAATGCGACCTTTGAGCGTGTCTGCCTGTCAAATTATCTTGGGGAGTGGTTAGATCCGGAAAGCTGGCATTGCACTCTTGTATGGTCGGCAACTCTGGGATTGCCATTATCCCTGGAAGGCGTGGGTGCCGTTCTTGGACTTGAAAAGCAGAAGCTGACAGAAGGCAAGGCTCTTATCCGATATTTCTGCGTCCCCTGCTCACCGACAAAGAGCAATGGCGGCCGCACACGAAATCTGCCAAAGCATGATATGGAGAAGTGGCAGCTGTTTAAGGAATATAACAAACGTGATGTGGAAACAGAGATGAGCATCCAGGATAAGCTGTCATGTTTTCCTGTGCCGGAGCAGATATGGGATGAATATCATCTGAGCGAAGAGATCAATGACCGAGGAATCGGCATTGATCGGGAACTGGTAAGGCAGGCAATTGCCATTGATCAGGAGAGCCGAAAGCAGCTGACATCTGCGTTGCAGAACGTGACAAAGCTTGAGAATCCAAACTCTGTGCAGCAGATGAAGGGGTGGCTTTCGGATAACGGACTGCAGATGGATAGTCTTGGGAAAAAGGAAGTAGCAGCTGCGATCAAGACAGCTCCTCCAGATCTTACGGAGGTACTGTCACTCAGACAACAGCTTGCAAAGTCCTCGGTGAAGAAATACCAGGCAATGGAGAATGCCATGTGCCGGGATGACAGGGCTAGAGGGATGTTCCAATTTTACGGTGCCAACCGCACAGGCAGATTTGCAGGAAGGCTGATACAGCTGCAGAATCTTCCGCAAAACCATATGCCGGACCTTGCAGAAGCCAGAAGCCTTGTTCGTGACGGTAATTATAAGGCATTGGAGCTTTTGTATGAGGATATCCCGGATACCTTGTCACAGCTGATCCGAACGGCATTTGTTCCGCAAGAGGGCAGAAAGTTTATCGTATCCGACTTTTCTGCGATTGAAGCTCGTGTGCTTGCGTGGCTTGCAGGAGAGAGATGGCGCATGAAGGTATTTGAAGAAGGAAAAGACATTTACTGCAGCAGTGCCAGCCAGATGTTTGGAGTGCCTGTAGAAAAGCATGGCATCAATGGGCATTTAAGGCAGAAAGGTAAAATAGCGGAATTGGCTCTTGGATTTGGCGGCTCTGTTGGTGCATTGAAGTCGATGGGCGCTCTTGATATGGGGCTTACTGAGGAGGAATTGCAGCCCCTTGTGAATGCTTGGAGAGATTCTAATCCCATGATAACCATGCTCTGGTGGGATATTGACCGTGCCGTGAAAACTACGGTAAAGCAGCATATCCATACAGAGGTACATTGCCTGCAGTTTGATTACAAGAGCGGATTTTTATTTATGACACTTCCTTCCGGCAGACGGCTTGCCTATGTGAAACCACGAATGGGTGTCAATCAGTTTGGAAGTGAGTCTGTCACCTATGAAGGTGTCGGCGCCACGAAAAAGTGGGAGCGTCTGGAATCTTACGGTCCGAAGTTCACCGAGAATGCGGTACAGGCAATTGCCAGGGATATCCTCATGTATGCCATGCAGACACTCAGGTGCTGCAGTATCGTGGCTCACGTTCATGATGAACTCATCATCGAATGCGACCGCAGGGTTTCGCTTGATGCGATCTGTGAGCAGATGGGCAGGAC
>CAVERH010000159.1:0-2401 GCA_963618065.1 bacterium
CATCGATGTCGATATGTAGACTATTTGTCCGCACTAAGAGACATACCGTCTCAACGTGCACCGTCATCGGAAATAAATCAAATCCTACTGCCTTTTTCATCTCGTATCCCTTCTTTGTCAGATACTTAAGATCTCTCGCAAGGGTCTCGGGATTGCAGGAAACATAGACTACACGGTCAGGCTGTAGTTTCACAAGCGAATACAGGAACTTCTCACCACTGCCGCTTCTCGGTGGATCCATAAACACGACATCAATCTTTTCTTTTTTATCTGCAAGCTCCACCATAAACTCACCGGCATCCTGATTGTAAAAACGGATATTGTGAATATCATTCTGCTTGGCATTGATAATCGCATCTTTCACAGCATCTTTGTTCAGTTCCACTCCAATGACGGACTGCGCATGTTTGGCTGCTACCATGCCAATCGTACCGGTTCCACAGTAAGCGTCCAGCACCTTTTCTTTTCCTGTCAGGCCTGCATATTCCATCGTCTTTCGGTATAACTTCTCCGTCTGTTCCGGATTCACCTGATAAAAAGACTTCGGTGAAATTTTAAAGGTAAGTCCGCACAAACGATCCTGAATGTAACCCGGTCCATATATTACCTGTTCTTTTTCTCCCAGAACCATGCTTGTCTTCCGGTCATTTACATTTACAACAATTGTTGAAATCTCCGGATATTCTTTGCGAAGTGCTTTAACAAAGTTATTCTTGGAAGGTAAAATAGGAGAACCTAATACCAGAATTACCATGATCTGTCCTGTCGCTTGCCCCACACGAATCAATACATGACGCAACAGACCATAACCAGTATCTTCATCATAGGTTTTAATCCGAAAAGAAGGAAGCAGCTTCTTAATCGTCTGAATAATCGCACTGGCTTTCTCATTTTCGATCAGGCAACCCTCTGTGGAAACCACCTGATGCGTGTTCTCCTGATAAGCACCTGCCAGAATATTTCCCTTACGGTCACGATCAAATACCGCATGCACCTTATGGCGGTAATGATAGGGATTTTCCATTCCAATGATTCCCTCAACCTTACCAAAAGGGCGTAATAGCTGCTCTAAGTCCTTCTGTTTCTTCTTAAGCTGCTTATCGTAATCTATAGAAAGATAATTGCAGGCTCCACATTTCTTTTCAACCGGACACATGGAAGACGTATTGGGCTGCTTCTTTTTTATCTCTTGCTTCTTATCAATCTTCTGCTTACTATTTTGATATTTCCTATGCTCCATACTCATAGTGGTTTTCTCGTACTCTCTTTCTTTATTTATAAAAATCTACTCAATCTGTTCGGTCGATCCTATTGACCCCATTCAACTTTATATTTAAATTAACCTGTGATCTACTCACCTGACAATATTTCTGCTCTTTATACTATCCTGTTTCATATTTTTGTGGGTATAGAAAACTTTTTCATCGTCTTACCCTCGCGATTTTTATTATGAGGGTATTGTAAACTCTTTTTCTATTTTATACCCACGCCTATCAACTGCTCTGGGTATTTCATTTCATTTTTCTTTCTCATACCCACACCGATCAGCTTCTCTGGGTACTTCGTCTAACTTTTCTCTCTCATACCCATACCGATCAGTTTCTTTGGGTATCTCACTATATTTTTCTCTCTTATACCCTTCTCAAGAAAATTCAATGGGTATTTTCTGACATTACTTCTTCCTATGCCCACATTCCTTTTATTATGTGAGTATTATAAGCAGCTTTTCCGTTCTATACCTACATCCCATACGGAATCTCCAATATAACTACTGCACTAAGCTCAAGCTGCACCTTTGGCTTGTTTCCCCAAACGCTCTGCACTACCTGCTGCACTAAATTCGTGCAGCGTCTCCGACTTGCTCTCATTAAGTGCACAGGTATGGCTTGCACAAAAGAAAAACGGGTGCCCAGCGAGCACCCTGTACCTTATCTTTCATTTTCTTTCTTTTTACGGATTTTCACGGAGTCAATTCCATTGACAAGCTCGGTTGCCTTTTCAACATCGGCTTCATTAATTCGAATTGTAAAAATACTCTTTCCTTTTTCATTCTTTCCAAATAATCGGGAGAATAAGGAACGATCCTGCCATTCAATAAAGTAAGAAATCCGATTCTTTAAAAATAATTTTTCAAGCTGTTCCTTCGCTTCCATGCTATAGGCTCTGCAGAAATCCACCTCTCTGCTGACCATTCTTCCTGTTCCATTCTGTGTTGCCATCAAACCTCTCCCTCACTTATTGTAAACTTATGTTAACTATTATATTCCTGTTACCTTCATTTTTCAATCATAAAATGTAACTATTCAGAGCCATGCAAATTATGGCAGTATGGACAATGAATGCTTGCATTCAAGCGGACATATGCCATGATTTATATGGCGAAGTAACCACATGAGTAAAA
>CAVERH010000160.1:0-2257 GCA_963618065.1 bacterium
CTTTTCAATTTGCAGAAAACAACTGCCGAATCCTATATTTAAATCAATGCGTTTTGCTCATCTCTATTTATAGTTATATATAGTATACCACATATGTACACTTTTCTTCCAGTAACAGTTTGTATTTATAATATGATATTGCCTGTTTCTAAAAAGCCTTTTCTGTTGGTATTCGAACCACTTGCTTCGTACGGCCGGGAGTTTGACAGTGTAACTTCCGAAAAGACCTCTCAAAGCTAGCATTTTCAAACCATTGGAAAGTTTAAACTGACCTTTGGTGGCGATCCAATAACATAATATAAAATTTTTTAGAAGTGTAAAAGTCCGAAGAGGGGTATTTTACGCTTTTTTCAATTTAACTCGCCCTCGGAGGCGAAAGCCTCCTCCCATCCCAAAGAGGAAGCTCTGTTAGCGCAGAAGCCGGGCTTCATCAGCTGTGGTAGGTTTCTTTGTTAGGTGCGGGCTTATTAAAAAGCCCGGCTTATGTGCCTTATGTGTCTACAGTAATGAAATTATTTTTTTGTGTGCCTTCATGAAACAACCCTGAATTTTAGACGAAAAAAGCAGCAAGGGAATTTTTCTAATCTACTGCAACTATGTAATTGCAATGACTATGACAAACAGTAAATATTGCATTTACATTGAAAAACATTGACATCAATTTTTTAAATCTGAAACACGCATGGGAGTTTATTTTGGACCGAGATGTGGTCACCAGTTTCTTGGTGATTCCTGAAAACACTCCCGATTTTCTATCTGGAGTGTCATTAATTATACCTATTCACTTAGCCTCTACAACAAACGCTTTACATTCTGCTTGTTATACAAAAATCTTCTCACTTCCATAATCTTGTCGTCTCCCTCATCATCTATTACAACATAATAGACAACAGAGTTATTCACATAAATTCTGTAATATAGATAGCGTCGTTCCCTTAGAGAACGATATGGTTCAAATGATTCTGCCACCGGCTGACGCTCCAATATTGCCTTTTCAACCTCATCTAACAAATCATTTGCAGCCTTTTCATTATGTAATTCCTCTGCAATATATACAACCTTTTCCTCTAAATCCCTATAGAACAGTGGTAAATATCGCAGCTTATACTTTGTATTAGCCATTTACCCTCCTTCTAAGATTAGAGTAAACTTCTTCATGCGTATATCTTCTGTCATCTTCTTCCGCAGCTTTATCAGCCATATCAAGAGCTGCTTCAATGCCATCTGTTAATCTTGAATATGCTTCCAGACTAAGCACAACCATTGCACCGTATCCGTTTTTTGTTAAATATACCGGTTCACCACATGCAACTGCCTTCTCTACGTCCGGAAACTTATTTCTTAAATCAGAAACTGGTCTAATCTGTATCATAAAAACCTCCTTGCATTTTCTATCATTATTTTATCATTATTTTATCTTTAAATATATTATAACCGATTATCACGATTTTACAACAAGCAACTGTAACCCAAACTTCCAAATGAACACAAGGTTCACAGTACGCAAAATTTCTTATTATTTGACAAAAGGCAGCCACTATGGACTGCCTTCGGATAAAAGAAAAAGCAGCAAATCATCTACTGATCTACTGCTTGATTCTTTGGTATTTACTTGTTACTTATGCCATCACAGGTTCTTTCTTCTTGACGATTGCTTCCACAACCTCCACACTGGTTTCTGCCACGTCTGCGATCTGATCTAATGTATAACCTTTTTTATACATATTCAGAATAAATTTTTCGCTTGTTTTCTCGGTTGCTTTTTCTGTAGCTCTTTCCTCAATTCCTGTACTCAGATTACACATAATTCTCACATCCTCTCTTAATTCACTGTTGATTGGGATATTATACTCATGCTCTATGATATCCAGTTTTTCCTGCTCTTTCAATTCGCTTGAGAGAAGTGCACCAATCAAACGATGCATTTCATATTTTTCCTCATGATCTGGAATATCATTCGTAATTCCAACTAAAACGATATTCAGCAAATCCATATTGCCCTTCCAATCATATGGACTCAACATCTCATCCTTCGTAAGATGAATATGGCTTAAGCTGTTACAATCCATATTCATACAGATCCTGTTCCCCATTCTTCATTGGCTATTGGGGAGCATTGTGGTATAATATTTTCAATAATTGTTCCCCAAAGGAGGAAAGACAATGGCAGCAGAATATAGTGAAATACAGGAATTGCTCAGAAGCCGTGCCGACCTTCATGCAAGACTGAATTTGATGCCCTACGATGGTACACCTG
>CAVERH010000161.1:0-2020 GCA_963618065.1 bacterium
TGCAAGCATTCATCGTCCATACTGCCATAATTTGCATGGCTCTGAATAGTTACAATTTCAACTTTGCAAATAAATCTCCAAGGCTTGTCCCTACACTTTCGTTAGAACTGAAGGAAGCCGTATCAAAATCCTCTACTTCCGAAGCTTCCTGTTCTTCTGCTACGGCCTTAATACTTAAGGAAATCTTGCCATCGTTCGTATTGAGTACTTTAACCTTGACCTTGTCCCCTACTTTCAGAACCTCGGACGGCTTCTTAATACGCTTCTGGCAGATCTGTGATATATGTACCAGTCCGCTTAATCCGTCCTTCAGATCAATAAATGCTCCATAGGTCTGCAGGCTTTCTACGGTTCCTTCCAGAATCGTTCCCGGTACAATCATCGCTACTTTGTGGTCATGCTCTTCTTTCTGCTGCTCTTTCAGGATCTCTTTGGCAGATAACACCAGCTTTTCTTTTTCCTGATCTACGGTGATCACACGAACCTTCAATGTTTTTCCTACATAAGCAGATGGATCCTCTACATAATTCAGGTCAAGCTGGGAAGCCGGGATAAATCCGCGAATTCCTTCTACATACGCTACTACACCACCATTAACCGCTTCGGACACTTTTACCGTAACATCTGTTTTTTCTTCCTTCATCTGCTCTAAAACGTCCCAGGAAAGTACTTCATTGGCTTCCTTTTTGGAAAGAAGAATGTTGCCCTGTCCATCATCCATACGGACGACCGTTGCTTCAATGACATCTCCCTCTTTCACATCATTCAGAAGAGAAAAGGTTGGATCGTTGCTCATGTCCTCTGCCTTGATAATTCCCTGTGTGTAATATTTCAGATCCAGTGTGACCTCTTCTTCATTGACATCAATTACTGTGCCACTGATCACATCTCCTTCTCTGATTTTGCGGAAGGATGCTTCTAACTCCTTCTCATAATCCTTCATGGTTTCTTCCATAATAGTGTCCTCCTTCTTTTTATGATTGATAAACTAATACTCCTTTTTTGTATACTTCATTCTCCACAGGGTTCCTGTTGCAAAGGAACCAAATAAATATATTTTTTCAGGAGATAACTGCTTTATAAATTCATTTTTCAGTTGCTCAATTTCATTCATTTCCTGTTGCCTCCTTTTCTTGTAGTAGCTATCACTCACATGCCCGTGCTCCGCACTCCTGTCTGACTGTCGTCAGACGCATGTTCGTTAAGGAGCCCCGGAAAGCAAATGCCACTTCAGTGGCGCTTGCTTTCCTCTGGGGCTCCTTACATTATACCGAAAAACAGGTGCTAAATCCACTGGATTTTCGCACCTGTTTGAAAGATTTTAGTAATTGTCTGCCTTAATTTCAAAGAAGGACTGGGGATGACCGCATACCGGGCAGACCTGTGGGGCCTGCTTTCCGATGACAACATGCCCACAGTTCCTGCAGATCCATATGGTGTCTCCGTCTCTGGAAAATACCATTCCCTGCTCGATATTCTGAATCAGCTTCCGGTATCGTTCTTCATGCTGTTTTTCGATTGCCGCTACTTTTTCAAATAACCCGGCAATGGCATCGAACCCCTCTTCTTTCGCCTCTCTTGCAAAACGATCATACATATCGGTCCACTCGTAGTTTTCTCCTTCGGCTGCATGCCCCAGATTTTCAAGTGTATTTCCGATTCCTCCGTGAAGAATCTTATACCAGAGCTTGGCATGCTCCCGTTCATTTCCGGCAGTTTCTTCAAAAATTGCTGCGATCTGCTCGTATCCATCCTTTCTTGCCTTTGAAGCAAAATAAGTATACTTGTTTGTTGCCATAGACTCTCCTGCAAATGCTGACATCAGATTTGCTTCTGTCCGGGATCCTTTTAAATCCATTGTTTACACTCCTGTTCTAAGATTTGGGTAACTATTCAGAGCCATGCAAAATTGCTTTCTGGTGCCATGCATATGAGAAAATGATCCAGTGAATCATTTTTGAATTTATGCTTGCATTCATACAGAATAGCAATTTTATATGGCGAAGTAACCACATGAGGT